>DXKH01000126.1 GCA_019415335.1 Citrobacter sp.
TGTTTTTAATCTCTTTGGTGGCGATTGTCGTTGCGAGTTTAGCGCCTGTATCTGCCATTATCGTCGTGTTCAGCACTGCGGGATCGATGTTTTTAATCAGTATGCTGGCAGGTCTATTGTTTAAATTTGATCCTGGTTCTCATCGTTTTATCATTATGATGACGTTGGCAGGGTTGGCCCTGGTAATCATCGTGAATGCCACATTAATGAGTGAACGACCCATTTGGGTAATAAGTTGCTTAATGATTGTCTTATGGTCAGGCATTATCTCGCATGGACGAAATAAGCTCCTTGAATTGACAGGAAAAAGCCATAGTGAAGAATTATGGAGTCCGGTTCGTTGTGCTTTTATAGGTGCATTAACACTCTATTACTATTTTATCGGCTTCTTTGGGATTCTTGCCGCTATAGCTATAACGCTTGTCTGGCAAAGGCATACGCGGTTTTTTCATTAGCCGTAAATGCACATACTAAAGAACTTAACTATACTTCACATCGCCGCTTCATTTTTCGCCCGCAGCTTCTTCGCCTGGCTTTCCAGTACCAGATAGCAAACCAGCGCCAGCAGCAGCGGGATAAAGTAATACAGCACACGGTAAGCGAGTAGGGCGGCGATAATTGTGCCCTTGGATGTATGCTCCCCAGCCAGTAGCGCGATAAACACCGCTTCCAGCACACCAATCCCCGCTGGAATATGCACGATGACGCCAGCAATACTACTAACCAGTAACACGCCCAGTACAAAGAAATAGTTCACGCTTTGACCAAGTAACAGCCAGATAATCGCCCCCATTACCATCCAGTTAACACTGGAAATCAGCATTTGGGCGAGGGCGAATTTCCATGAAGGCAGCACCAGTTTTTGTCCTTTGATGGTCATATGGCGGTGCTTCGCGAAAGCGCAAAACCACAAATAAACCGCGATAATCATCAGTAAGCCAATGCCGAGAATGCGCAGCGTGGTTTGATCGACATACCAGTGGTCCGGCAACTCCACCACGCCTGCGGTAAAGATAACCCCCGCTAGCAAAATATAGCCTAGCCAGTTGGTGGTAATACTGAGCGAAAAAATCCGCGTAATAGTGCTGCCCGGTAACCCCAGTCGGGAGTACAAACGATAGCGCATACCAATGCCGCCGACCCAGGTACTGAGTGTCAGGTTGAAGGCGTAGCAGATAAACGACACCAGCATCACCTGGCGCTTCGCCAGTTTGTGACCGCAGTAGAAACGGGCGAGCAGGTCGTAGCAACCGTAAATCAGATAACTGACGACCACCAGCCCGACCGCACTAAGCAGCGCAACGCGATTGTAGTCGCGGATGACCTTCCAGACCTCTTCCCAGTCCACTTTTTTGGCGTAGACCACCAACAACACAATCACCGCGATAAAAAACAGCCAGGTGAGGAGTTTCTTTGCTAAGCGCCAGCGTGGGTGTGATTTACTCATCAGGGTTTTACCCCCGTGTTTTCAGTTTCTACCCGATCCTGCGTTTCCATTGTCGGTTGTGCGGGGGGATCAATCTGCGCCAGACGTGGCGTGTGCGCCGGAAGCCAGCCCACCAGTGCCGGGAAGTGGCGTAAAAAGTGGAACGCCAGCACGCTTTTAGTCAGGTTCCACCAGGTGCGTTTGGGCAGCATGGTTTCATCCACCTGCTGACAATCTGCGGCGATGATGCCGTTCAGATTATCGCGCAGCGTCTGGTTAAAATGACGATCGTGGATGATGACATTTGCTTCGAGATTCAGTGACAAACTGAGCGGATCGAGATTACTGGACCCTACTGTCGCCCAGTGATCGTCCATCAATGCTACTTTGCCGTGGAGCGGGCGGCGGCGGTACTCAAAAACCTGAACGCCGCCTTTAACCAGATAGTTATACAGCAAACGCGCACCGACTCTGACAATCGGCATATCCGGTTCGCCCTGAATGATCAGTTTGATCCGCACCCCGCGCCGTGCCGCTTTACGCAAGGCGTGTAAAAATCGATAGCCGGGGAAGAAGTAGGCGTTGGCGATAATCACTTCTCGCCGCGCCTGAGTGAGCATTTTCAGATAGTGACGTTCAATATCATCGCGATGTTCTTCGTTATCGCGCCAGACCAGCAATACCTGCGCTTCTCCCGGCTGGCGGTTCTCTTCCGCTTTGTGATGACGTCGCCACCAGCGTCGTGCCGCGCTCTGTCCTGGCAGGTTTTCCAGTTCAAATTGCAGAATATCTTCGACAATCGGCCCTTCAAGGCGCACCGCGTAATCCTGTTTAGCCTCTGGACCGTAGCTGGACATATGCTCGGCGGAGTAATTCAGCCCGCCAATAAAGGCGATAAGCGCGTCGATCACCACAATTTTGCGATGCATCCGGCGAAACACATTGGTGCGCATACCAAAAAGGCGCGGGCGGGGATCGTAGTAGCGAAATACCACGCCAGCTGCCGTCAGTTCATTGACAAACTCATCGCTGAGATCCGGCGAACCGTAGCCATCCAGCAAGACTTCCGCTTTCACCCCGCGTTGCGCTGCTGCCAGTAGCGCCGCATGCAGCTGTTTGCCGACGTCATCCTCAAACCAGATAAACGTTTCAAGAATGATGCGTTCTTGCGCCTCGCCAATCGCCTTAAACACCGCGGGATAATATTGCTCGCCGTTTTCCAGCAACTGGATCTTATTGCCTTCGCGCCAGCTACATTTCATAAATGAATCTCCGCACTTAAAGGTGCATGATCAGAAAGGTGTCGCCATGTCCGCAGCGGCAACGCGGTTGGCGCGCTGGCGCTGGCATTTTTGACGTAGATCCTGTCCAGTCGTAGTAGAGGAAATTGCACCGGAAACGTGCGCGCCGGGCGTCCGTGGGCGCGGGTAAAAATCTCATCCAGTCCGGCCTGCACTTTTAACGGATGATTAGCTTTTTGCCGCCAGTCATTGAAATCACCCGCCACCAATACCGGTTCGCCGTCCGGTAGCTCATTCACCCATTCGGCGAGCATCGCAAGCTGCGCCTGACGGTGCGCCTCACGCAGGCCCAGATGTACGCACATCACATGAATCGCTTTCCCGGTCATCGGCGGCACAATGCGGCAGTAGAGCACGCCGCGCTTTTCCGCACCATCGACCGAAACATCACGATTCTCATAATGTTCAATGGGATAACGTGAAAGAACCGCATTACCGTGATGTCCTTCCGGGTATACGGCATTGCGACCGTAGGCGAAATCGCTCCACATGGTGTCGGCGAGAAACTCGTAGTGCGAGGTATCGGGCCAGTTTTCCACATGCAGCGGATGAACTTCGTGCGCGCCCATCACTTCCTGCAGGCAAACAATATCGGCGCTGACGGTACGCACGGCGTCGCGAAGTTCCGGCAAAATGAAGCGTCGGTTAAACGCGGTAAAGCCTTTGTGAATATTGATGGTGAGCACCTTGAACGAAAATTGTTGTGTTTGATCGGGCATAATTTTCCTGTCTTTGCCTCTTATCTCATTGAAATAGTGTAGTCGGCGTCACAAAAAGGTGCGGTCTTACGGAATTTTCCGTAAAGTTCGGTACTCTGAATAAGTAGAGATAAATTCTTCAGGAGAGAAGCCATGAAGTGGCAACAACGTGTTCGTGTCGCAACGGGTCTAAGTTGCTGGCAGATTATGTTGCATTTACTGGTAGTGGCGCTGCTGGTGGTGGGCTGGATGAGTAAGACTCTGGTTCACGTCGGCGTGGGATTATGCGCACTGTATTGTGTCACGGTAGTGATGATGCTGGTGTTTCAGCGCCACCCCGAGCAACGCTGGCGTGAGGTGGCAGACGTGCTGGAAGAGCTGACCACGACCTGGTATTTTGGTGCAGCGCTGATTGTGCTGTGGCTGTTGTCCCGCGTACTGGAAAACAACTTTTTGCTGGCAATTGCAGGGCTGGCAATCCTTGCTGGCCCGGCGGTAGTGTCTTTGCTGGCGAAAGATAAGAAGTTACATCACCTTACGTCTAAACATCGCGTACGCCGCTGACCCTGTCGTGGCCGTTATCACCAGTAGCGGCCACAAACTATTCCACACAATATCCAGACTCGCATCCTTCAAATAAATCTGCTTGGTAATGTCCGTAAAGTGGCGAATAGGGTTAATCCACGTCAGATTTTGCAGCCACACTGGCATGTTTTCCACCGGCGAAACGTAACCGGAAAGGAGAATGGCGGGCATCATAAAGACAAACACGCCGATAAACGCCTGCTGTTGTGTCGAGCAGAGTGATGAAATCAACAGACCGAAGCCTACCAGCGATAAACCGTAAATCACCATCGTAAAGTAGAACAGCGCCAGCGATCCGGCGAAGGGGATTTGATACGCCCAGATACCAATCGCCAGCACAATGGTGGCCTGGAAGGTGGCGACAATTAATGCCGGTACGGCCTTGCCGATGAATATCTGCCAGGTGGTGAGCGGCGAAACCAGTAACTGATCGAGCGTACCTTGTTCACGTTCGCGGGCGACGGAAAGTGAAGTGACGATCATTACGCCGATAGTGGTGATCATGGCGATCAGCGACGGCACCACAAACCATTTGTAGTCGAGATTCGGGTTATACCAGTTGCGTACCACCAGCTCGCTGTTGTTGGGTTTCGGTTTTCCTTCCAGCAGCTCCTGCTGATAATTTTTGACGATCTGTTGCAGGTAGTTGGCGGCAATTTGCGCACTGTTGGAGTTACGCCCGTCTAGGATCAACTGTAACGGCGCGGTCTGGAAGGTATCCAGTTTGCGCGAGAAGTCAGCCGGGAAACGCACCAGGAGTAACGCCTTTTGTGTGTCGATGGTCGGGCGGATCTCCTGCGGGCTTTTCAGCAGCAGCACATGGGTAAAGGCGCTGGCGCGGGCAAAACGTTGAGTAAGTTCTACCGAGTGCTCGCCGTTATCTTCATCGTAGATGGCGATGGTGGCGTTGGTCACTTCCAGCGTGGCGGCGAACGGGAACAGGATCACCTGAATCAGCACGGGTAAAATAAGAATCGCACGGGTTTGCGGTTCGCGCAGCAGCGACTGCAACTCTTTGCGGATTAACGTCCATAAGCGATGAAACATGCTCTTCTCCCTAATCCAGCCGACGTTTGGTTTTCAGCCACGTCAGGCCGATAAACATCACCGCCGAAGCGATCAAAAACAGCACGTTTACCACCAGCACCACTGGAATATTCCCGGCGAGGAACAGGCTTTGCAGGGTGCTGACGAAATAACGAGCGGGAATAATGTACGTCACCGCGCGGATCACCGCGGGCATACTGTCGATCTGAAAAATAAAGCCGGAAAGCATAATCGACGGCAGGAACGCGGCGTTCAGGGCGACCTGAGCGGCATTGAACTGGTTGCGGGTAATCGTGGAAATCAGTAGCCCCATCCCCAGGGTACTGAGTAAAAACAGGCTGGAGATAAAAAACAGAATCAGCAGCGACCCGCGATACGGCACGCCGAGAATAAACACCGACACCAGCATACACAGCAACATCGCCAGCATCCCGAGAAAGTAATAAGGGATCAGCTTACACAGCAGCAGCTCCGTGCGGGTAATCTCCGTAGAGAGCAAAGCCTCCATGGTGCCGCGTTCCCATTCTCGCGCCACCACCAGCGAGGTGAGAATCGCACCGATGACCGTCATGATAATAGTCACCGCACCGGGGATAATAAAGTGCTGGCTTATCGCCGCCGGGTTAAACCAGTAGCGGGTTTGTACATCAATAAGCGGTTCAAAAGTCTGCCCGTTATCCTCCGCGCGCTGCATTTGCCAGATCTGCCAGATCCCTTCGACATACCCCTGCACAAAGTTAGCGGTATTCGGCTCACTGCCGTCGGTGATCACCTGAATCGGTGCAATGGCGTTGGCGCGCTCCATCTGTTCGGCGAAATCCACCGGAATAACCACCAGACCGCGAATTTTCCCCGCCTGCATTTTGGCGATCAGTTCCTGACGGTTATCGCTGATGGTGGCGTCGATGTAGGGCGAACCGGTCATGGTGTGGGTGAAATCCAGCGCCGCTTCGCTACGCTGTTCCAGTAAAATCCCGACGCGCAGCTTGCTGGAGTCGAGGTTAATGCCGTATCCAAAAATAAACAGCAGTAGCAGTGGGATCACTACCGCAATCAGCCAGCTACTCGGATCGCGAACGATCTGCCGCGTCTCTTTGACGCACAGCGCCCGCACGCGACGCCAGGACAGGATCGGATTACTCATTGCTATGCTCCTTATCCCAGTCGTGGATCAACTGAATAAAGGCTTGCTCCATCGTGGGATCGGGTTGCTCATCGTTGGCCGA
This sequence comes from Citrobacter sp., assembly GCA_019415335.1. The sequence goes on from DXKH01000126.1 coordinate 6,284, forward strand.
CTGCGCTTTCAAATCGTCCGGTGTGCCGCTGGCGATTAATTTCCCGCGGTACACCAGGCCGATGCGGTCGCAATATTCCGCTTCATCCATAAAGTGGGTGGTAACCATCACCGTGACGCCTTTCTCTACCATGCTATTGATGTGCAGCCAGAATTCGCGGCGGGGGAGGGGATCAACGCCGGACGTCGGTTCGTCGAGAAACAGAATGTCCGGTTCATGCATCAGCGAGCAGGCCAGTGCCAGCCGCTGTTTAAAACCTAATGGCAGTTCATCGGTGGCGTGTGAGGCAATACTTTTCAGGCCAAATGCCTCGCTCATACGGGAGATTTTTTCGTTCTGCGCCCGACCGCGTAAGCCATACACACCAGAGAAAAAGCGTAAATTCTGTTCGACCGTCAGGTTGCCGTAGAGCGAAAATTTTTGCGCCATATAGCCGAGATGCTGGCGCGCTTTACCGGAACTCTCTTTCAGATCCATGCCCAGCACCAGCGCCTGACCAGAGGTCGGTACCAGCAAACCGCACATCATCTTAAAGGTGGTCGATTTACCCGCGCCGTTTGGCCCCAGCAAACCAAAGATTTCACCGCGTTTGACGGCAAAGTTGACGTGATCGGTGGCGGCAAAATCGCCAAATTTTTTGGTCAGTTCTTTCGCTTCGATCACCGTCTCACCGGGTGTGCCTTCTACCGTATGCAATATTGCACCCAGCGGCGATTCCGAGGTTCCGGCACCGCCCAGCAAATCAATAAACGCATCTTCAAAACGCGGCGTAGTTTCGTTGATGTTGATTTCCGGCATCCCGTCGGCATGGCGAATATCGTCTGGTGTGGCCTCTTTTTTGAGGATCAGGCGTACCGATTTCCCCTGAATCATGCCGTCGCTGACCTGCGGCAGTTTCAATGCCCGTTGCAACAGTTTGCGGTTGCCCTCGTGCGGGCTGGTCATCAGAAAGCTGCGTCCGGCCATAGTTTGAGTCAGGGCTTTTGGTTCCCCCTGATACAGCAACTCGCCTTCGTTCATCAGTAACACGTCACGGCACTGCTCGGCTTCGTCGAGATACGAGGTACTCCAGAGGATTAACATCCCTTCGCCCGCCAGCTCATGCACCATCTGCCACAGTTCGCGCCGTGAGATAGGGTCAACGCCGACGCCGGGTTCATCGAGCAGCAACACTTTCGGTTCGCCCACCAGGGTACAGGCCAGGCCGAGTTTTTGTTTCATCCCACCGGAGAGCTTGCCCGCCAGGCGTCCGGTAAACGGGCCAAGAGACGTAAACTCCAGCAGGCGAGCAAAAGTCTGCTTCCGTGCTTCACCGGTGACGCTGCGCAAATCCGCGTACAGATTGAGGTTCTCCATCACCGTCAGATCTTCATACAGGCCGAATTTCTGCGGCATATAGCCGAGCACGGCGTGCAGCGCAGCGTCATTTTTGATCGGATCAAAGCCAATCACCGTGGCACTGCCGCTGTCGGGTTTCAGTAATCCCGCCAGCATCCGCATCAGCGTGGTTTTGCCCGCACCGTCCGGCCCAACCAGCCCCGTCACATAACCGGCGTGAATGGTGCAGTCGAGCGGTGCGACGGCGGGCTTGTCCATGCCCGGAAAGCGTTTTTCCAGGCCGTTCAGCGTGATAACGGCATCATTCATGTCCTGCCTCGTCACCGAATTGCACCGTTACCGGCATTCCCTGGCGTAACGCATCATCGGCGTCGGTCACCACAATACGCAGACGATAGACGAGATCGGTACGCAGATCCGGTGTTTCGACGGTTTTCGGGGTAAATTCAGCAGTCGGCGAAACGAAACCAATCTGCCCGTGATACGGCTTGTCCGGGCGACCATCGGTATAAAGCAACACTTTGCGCCCCGGCTGGGCCTGGTCAAGATTACGTTCATCAACATAGGCGCGTACCCACACCGGACGCGTCAGCGAGACGGTAAATACCGTGCCACCTTCATTAAGCACCGTGCCGGGCTCTACCGCGCGCGTTAACAGCGTGCCATCAGACGGTGCTATCAACGTTGAGTCCTGCAAATTCAGCTCCGCCTGCGCCAGTTGCGCCTGTGCTTGTTCGAGGCTGGCTTTCGCCTGGGCGATGTCCTGTTCGCGGTTACCGGAACGGTACTGACGCAATTTATCCTGCGCTGATTTCAGCGTGGCCTGCGCCTGGTCGCGCGAGGAGCGGGCATTTTCCAGGTCATTTGCCGAAATGGTGCGGCTTTTCCACAGTCCTTGCTGGCGGTTATAGAAGTTCTGCGCATAGTCATAGGCAGCTTGCGCCTGTTTCACCGCTGCGGCGGCCTGAGCGATTTCTTCATCTCGATACCCGGCAAGCATCAGGTCATACTGCGCCTGAGCCACCGAAACGCCCGCTTTCGCCTGCATCAGGGCAATCTCATACGGCTTGTGATCCAGTTCGCCCAGCACCTGGCCCGCTTTGACCGCATCACCTTCGTCCACCGCCAGCGACTCAACGCGCCCCCCAACACGGAAACTAAGATTCACCGTACGAATATCCACGTTGCCATACAGCGTCAGGCCGTTATCCTGGCGGCTTTGATACCACCAGTAGCCTCCGGCAACCACGGCGGCAAGTACCACTACCGCCAGTCCGATCACGACAGGTTTTTTCATCACTACAAACTCCTTTGCGATAATCCTTGCAAAATCAGGTCGATATGACAGGTCACCGTCTGGTTGATCAGTTCGGTCTTTTCTTCATCGAACGCGGTCCAGCCGGTACGTAACAAAATAGTTTCTTTGCCAAGACGAAACGCCAGAATCTCACCAATCAACGCATGGGTATGAAGGATCATGCGGGTATCGCTAGCGTCGCAGCCGGTCCAGGCGGCAATCAGGCGTGTAAGGTGGCTGTGTAGCGGGCTAATCACCTGTTCATGCACCAGGTGGTAGGCTGCCGTAGGAGAGAGTTGCTCACGGGAGATAAACTTGCTGAGGTTGACGGTGTCATCCTGGGTGAGCAGCTTAATCATGTTCCTGCAGGCGCGAAGGATCAGTTCACGGATAGCTGCGCGATCAGGCTGTGGTTGCGCGAACAAACGTTCGGCTTCTTCGGCGTGCGGACGGAACTGCTCGCCAATAAAATCAGCAATCCACTGGGCGCAGGCGAGGTACAAATCCTCTTTCGAACCGAAGTAGTAGGTGATGGCAGCGATATTCTGCCCGGCCTGGGAGGCTATCTCGCGGGTGGTGGCGTTCATTCCATATTCACCAAACTGCGCCAGTGCGGCAGCAATCAGCTGTTTTTTCGCCTGTTCACCCTTGATTGTCATGGCAGGATTATTCATCGCACAGTCCATTCTTAATCAAATGATTGATTAAGATTATGACTCCATAGGGGAGTTGTCCAGTATGGCTAAGAATTTTAGCTACGCCAGTCACAGGGATAATTTATGCGCTGCGTCACAAAAACTGCTACACTCCGCTCCCTCATGACATTGTGGTTTTTGTCATTTTCCTTTTCAGTATCTCCCTGAAAACTACACCGGTAACGGTCGGGGCGGTTCGGAGTAGTTATGTCTTTCGATTCTTTGGGTTTAAGCCCTGATATCCTGCGCGCCGTTGCCGAGCAGGGTTACCGTGAACCCACCCCTATTCAGCAGCAGGCGATCCCTGCGGTGCTGGAAGGCCGCGACCTGATGGCCAGCGCCCAGACCGGTACCGGCAAAACAGCGGGCTTTACGCTGCCGCTGTTGCAACACCTGATCACTCGCCAGCCGCACGCCAAAGGGCGTCGTCCGGTACGTGCGCTCATTCTTACCCCAACCCGTGAACTGGCGGCGCAGATTGGCGAAAACGTCCGTGATTACAGCAAATACCTGAATATCCGTTCGCTGGTGGTGTTTGGCGGTGTCAGCATTAACCCGCAGATGATGAAGTTGCGCGGCGGCGTTGATGTGCTGGTGGCAACGCCGGGACGTCTGCTGGACCTGGAACATCAGAATGCGGTGAAGCTGGATCAGGTTGAAATCCTCGTCCTCGATGAAGCTGACCGCATGCTCGACATGGGCTTTATCCACGATATCCGTCGCGTGTTAACAAAACTGCCAGCGAAGCGCCAGAACCTGTTGTTCTCCGCGACCTTCTCTGACGATATTAAAGCTCTGGCGGAAAAACTGTTGCACAACCCGCTGGAAATCGAAGTGGCACGCCGCAATACCGCGTCTGATCAGGTGACCCAGCATGTTCACTTTGTCGATAAGAAACGCAAACGCGAATTGCTGTCGCACATGATTGGGAAAGGGAACTGGCAGCAGGTGCTGGTGTTTACCCGTACCAAACATGGCGCTAACCATCTCGCTGAACAGCTCAATAAAGATGGCATCCGTAGTGCGGCGATCCACGGTAATAAATCGCAAGGTGCGCGTACTCGTGCGCTGGCCGATTTTAAATCGGGCGATATTCGTGTACTGGTGGCAACTGACATCGCTGCGCGCGGCCTGGATATTGAAGAGCTGCCGCACGTGGTCAACTATGAACTGCCAAACGTACCGGAAGATTATGTCCACCGTATCGGGCGTACCGGTCGTGCGGCTGCTACCGGTGAAGCGTTGTCGCTGGTGTGTGTTGATGAACACAAACTGCTGCGTGATATCGAAAAACTGCTGAAAAAAGAGATCCCGCGCATTGCGATTCCGGGGTATGAGCCGGACCCGTCAATCAAAGCCGAACCGATACAGAACGGTCGCCAGCAACGTGGCGGCGGTCGTGGACAAGGCGGTGGTCGCGGTCAACAGCAACCACGCCGTGCGGAAAGTGGTGCGAAGTCTGGTAACGCGAAGCCCGCAGAAAAACCGTCTCGTCGTCCCGGCGATGCCAAACCGGCAGGCGAACAACAACGTCGCCGCCGTCCGCGTAAACCTGCCGCTGCGCAGTAATCTTTTGATGCCGGGCGATGCCCGGCATCAGGCTGATGAACAAACGCAAAACTGCCTGATGCGCTGCGCTTATCAGGCCTACGTGAACTCTGCAATATATTGAATTTGCATGCTTTTGTAGGCCGGATAAGGCGTTTACGCCGCATCCGGCATTTCACAACAAGCACTTGTCAGCAATTTGAGAACACGGGAAAAAATTTCTCTGTTTTACCTCCCATAAGCCACCCGAGACGTTACTTCTCTATAGCCAATTGTTCGCGCAACTCCATTAAAAGGTAGCCCAGTCGATTCTTGCCCTTACCATTACCACCGTCTCCCCAGTAAGCATCATTTTCCGTATGCTCAACCAGTTTTGCGGGCGCGGTTGCCAGCAAGAGCGCACGCAGTTCTGCATGCTGTTCGAATTTAGCGCGAAGTGCTTTTCGCATCACCTGTTCTTTGACCGACTCCCAGTTTTTACGCAGAGGCTTAGAACGATCGCGCCCCATGCGTGCGGCGACCATAGGGGAAGAAACCCGACGGATCTCTTCGCGGTATTTTTCATCAAGGAATTTTTGTGCCTGAAAATAGTGTTCTGAGGTGGGCCAGGTTTTCCCGTCAACCTTGATGGGCCAGGCGGCAAAGTTAGAAAAATCACCGTAGTCATCGCCGGTGCTGTAGAAATTTATGATGGTGTCTTGCATGACGTGTTGGATCCTTTGTGCTCGAACGGGCATTAAACCGCATTATGTTGATGGTTATTGCGAGCCGCTTTCCAGAAACAGAAAAACCATTACCCCTGAAAACCGAAAAATGCCACAATATTGGCTGTTTATACAGTATTTCAGGTTTTCTCATGGCATTAACCGCCGCGCTTAAAGCGCAAATTGCCGCCTGGTATAAGGCGCTTCAGGAACAGATC
>DXKH01000127.1 GCA_019415335.1 Citrobacter sp.
ACACCATGAAAACCGTGCAGGGCTGGCCGGTGGCAACGCGCTATTTATCCAACACTTCCGACAACGGCAGCATGGAGCAGCGTAACTACAAGGCGGTAGATCTCAGCAATGGCACGAGTGCGGCAGTGTCATCAACGACGCTGGAGCTGCTGACCTGCCAGACCGCGCCGATAGCCGCGGTGAGCCAAATCCTGCTGGAAGCGGCAGATCCGGTGACGCTGGATACCACCTATAACGTGGTAAAAGCGAAAAAAAGCGAAGAATCCGTGGTGCGCGTCATCACCAAAGATGCGCAAGGCAACCTTGTGGGCAATACGGCATTTATCCTGACGCGAGCCAACAGTGTAAGTCGGGCTAATTCATCAGCGACGATGAGTGTGGGCGCGCTGACGGTGACGGATGCGTGGGGAAATACGCGAAATAATTTCCAGTCAACGAGTGAAACCATTTACGGCGTGACCGGTGCCGACGGGTCAACGACATTTACCCTAAAACAGGATAACAGTACCGGGTTAAGAACCGATCTCACGGCAAAACTGGATACGTCCAGCAGCGTCAAGGCGATGCTACCGGTGGTCTTTACCGTCGTGACCAGCCCGGATTCGCCAAAAGCGAATTTTTGGGGACATATGGCCGAAACGGTGGCGGCCTCCGATGGTTCGGTTTATAAGCGACCGTTGCTGTTTGGCGAGCTTACCAACAACTATGCACGATATAGCACGTTTGAGAACGGTGAAAGTTGGGCAAGATTCACCTCGACTCAGTCGGCTGACACCAGCATGAATGGGTGTGGTACAGATTATATGCCAACGCTGGATGGTCTGAAGTCTTTGTATGACGCCAATAGAGGTAATGCGATGAATACGGTACAGGGATGGCCGGTAAATATGAGTTATCTCACCAATACCCCGAGTAATACACAAACAGGGAGCCGTTACTACAATGTGGTGCAACTAAATTCTGGCGCAGTTTCGCAAATCGTATCCACCGTGCTGGCGTTACAAACCTGCCGTACAACGCCGTTGATGACTGCCAGCCAGATTACGCTGGAAGCCTCAGACCCCGGGCAGTTTGTCAGCATTGACAGCACACTTAGCGCCGTCAAAGCGAAGAAGGGGGATGAGGTGTCGATCCGCATTTCGACTAAAGATGCGCAGGGGAATTTAGTCGGCAATACGCCGTTTGCCCTGAAACACGCGAACTCGATCAATCGTCAGAATGTGACGTCATCGCAGAAAGTGTCAGTCACGACTGCGGCGGGTGCGACGGTGGATACCAGTGCAACGACCATCCTGTATGGTGTAACAGGGCCAGATGGAACCACTACGATGACGCTCCGACAGGATGCTTCCACTGGGTTAAGAACCGACTTTTATGCTCTATTAAACGATACTGGCGTGTCGTCGGACACCTTGCCGGTGATCTTTACCGTCACCACCAGCCCGGATACGCCGCTGGCGACCAATTGGGGCCATATGGCGGAAACCTTTACCAGCAGCGAAGGCGTCACCTTCAAACGGCCTTTCCTCAAAGCCGAACTCTCTGGCGGTACGGCGAAAACGGCCAATAATGAAGTCTGGTCGCTCCTGACCGCGACTGAGAAAGCGGACGTCAGCAAAGCTGGGTGTGATGAGGCGTATCAACCGCTGACGACTGATATGCAGGGGCTGTATGTCGATTATCCCAATGGTCAACTGGCAACGGTGCTCGGCTTGCCGACTGCTGCAGGGAACTGGTGGGATTATGACATGATGGCGGTAGCGGGCGGTAGCTGGAGTAACCAGGCGTTTGTTCCGGGAAATGGTCAGTTGATTCAGGCATCGTCCAGCTATACGGCGATAGTGATGTGTTTGGTAGAGCCTCATACGGAAGCAGTCACAATAGAGCTTACCTCAACGGCGCAGGATGCAGCAAAATCGCTCAGCAATGATGGACGACCGAGCGCTGTAGCGAAGAAAGGTGAGCTGATTCCGTTGACGGTGACCGTGCGTGATAGCGCCGGGAACCCGATGCCATATGCCGACTTTACCCTTTCGCGTGAAACGACGCTGGATCGCGCGAAAGCAACCGTTAACACGAGTGCAGACGATCTTACCGTAACGGCATTGGTTCCGGTGAGTAGGGATAGCGTGTTGACAGCAAGTGGAGCAAAAACTCTCGCAACGACGGGCAGTGATGGCACAGCCACCTTTGAGGTTGGGCAGTACTCTACTACCGGGTTGGCGACGCCGTTAACCGTGACGCTGGCGCGTGATACAACGAAAGTCGCCACGCTGGATGTTATCTACACGGTGATTACCAGCCCAGATTCACCGAGTGCTAAATTCTGGGGGCATATGCCGGACACATTTACCAGTTCGGCGGGCGTCACCTTCAAACGACCCCTGCTGAAAACCGAAACCAGCTCAGGCTTATCGATTAGTTCTAACGGCGAAGTTTGGTCGTATATGAGCAACTTGCAAAATTTAACATCTACAGATTGCCCACTCGAGAATCAACCGCGCAGTAAGGAACTGTTGGATTTGTATAGTGATCATCCGAACGGCGCAATAATGACTGACCTTGGGTTACCGATGAATGCGGGTAACTGGTGGGCTTATGATATGGCCATACTGGGTACAACAACGTGGTCTTATCAGACTGTCAGCCTGAGAACAGGAGCTATCGCGAAGAATTCTGCAACCAACGCACTGATGCTCTGTCTGGCGCAGCCGCATCCGGCAGGCGTTAGCGTAACATTGACGTCATCCGCACTGGATGACGCCAGAACCCTCAGCAATCGCGGCCGACCTAGCGCGTCAGTGAAAAAAGATAACCCATTGCCAATTGTGGTTATGGTCAAAGATCGTGATGGCAACCCGCTGGCGGGCGAAGCGATAACGCTCAGGCGTGATAATGCGATGAGCCGCTCAGGGACCATTGTAAACACGGCAGCAAATGCGATGGTATTGACGGAACTGGCACCTGTGTCGGCAACATTCACTCTCGCCTCACACGGCACGCAATGGCTTGGTTTTACCGGCAGCGATGGTACGGCGATATTCAATGTTGAACAGCCTGATACTGTCGGCCTGGCAACACCGTTTACCGCCATCCTGGCACGTGATACGGAAACCACCACTGTCCTTGATGCGATCTTCACCGTTGTCACCAGCCCTGATTCCGCAATGGCGGCCTACTGGGGTCATATGCCGGATACGGTAACGGCAGAAAACGGTGTGGTCTTTGAAAGACCTAAATTGTGGAAAGAGCTGCCGTCGACATCAGGGGTTAGCAAGGTCAATAGTAACAATGAAGTCTGGCCCGTGTTTAACGCAACGCAGAGGGCTGACAGCAATCTCAGCCCTTGTGAAGCGGCACGTCGGCCATTGAGTGATGATTTAGAATCGCTCTATGCTCGCTATCCGGGGAACACGCTGACGACACAAATCGGTTGGTCTACGCAGTATACATGGTGGGCGCTGGATAACTGGCAGGGAGGCAGTAATCCGCAGGTAGTCGGTCTGAATAATGGTTCAGCGTGGGGGACGGTGAATACCGCGTATCAAGGGTGCCTGGTTAACCCGCGTGCGACTGTCTCCAGCGTCACGTTGACATCGACGGCACTGGATAGCAGTACGCAGGCGGCGAAGGTGAAAAAAGGCGACGCCGTTCCCGTTGTCGTTACCGTGAAAGACAGTGTCGGGAAACCAGTGCCGAATATTTCGTTTATCCTCAAACGTGGTGACGCTACGCCGCGTAATAGCGGGGCGACGTTGTATGGCGATGTGGATACAATGGACGATTTGACTGTACAACCCTCATCCGGTGCGGCAGTCACGTTGGCTGATAGCGGGAATACAATCGATGGAGTTACTGGAGCAGACGGTACAGCAAGTTTTACCGTTGGTCAGGATAATACGCCAGGATATAAAACGCCGTTGACGGTGACGCTGACGGATAACGCCACAATAACGGCGACGCTGGACACGATTTTCACCGTGCCGACCAGTCCTAATGTCGCCACGGCGTATTTCTGGGGTCATATGGCGGATACCGCCACGGTAAGTGGCAAGATGCTGCATCGCCCGCTATTAAAATCGGAGTTGCCGTCAGGGGTTACCGCAGCAGCAACGCCCAATGTGAATAATGAAACCTGGGCGCTGGCACATGTTATAGATTCCACTAAATGGGATGTCGCACGGCAGTGCGGTAGTATGAATAACGTGCCGAGCAGTGCCGAATTACAAACATTACACTCCGGCTTTAGCACATTGGGATGGCCGTCATCGATAAGCTTCCCGTATTTATCTACTGATAAGGCTGGATCGTTCTATTGTGGTGTTGAGGAAGGCTCTGGCAGTCTCAACTGTGGCATTCAGCCTGCGAAAACGCCGGGGTTTGCAACCTGTTTCCAATAACCTTGCCCACCCTATCAATATGAGGTTCCGAAAGCCTGATACGCAACGGGCTATCAGGTTTTTTTACGCGGCTTGCGGGTTTTCGTCACCGCACTCACTTCACTGACGACCACGCCATCTCCCAGTCGCGTGGTCAACGTATCGCCCACTTTCACCTGCTTCACCTGCTTCAACACTGCGCCATCGGCGGCGCTGGTGACGCTATAACCGCGCGCCAGCGTTGACAGCGGGCTAACCGCTTCGAGGTGTGTTACCGCGTTACCAAACCGTTCGCGCGTGGCGCTAAGCTGTGCGCGCAGGGTTTCTGCTAAACGATATTCCAGTTGCTGAATGCGCGTTTGCGCGCGATGAATACGCGACTGCGGATTTTGGTGGACGAGTTGCCGTGTTAATCGCTGCTGTTGCTGACCCGCGCGTTTAAGCTGATTCTCCAGCGCAAAGCTCATCCGCTTTTGCAGACGTTCGAGCATAGTTTGCTGGCGTGCCAGCCGGAGCTGCGGATGCTGTTGCTGCAAGCGGTGATGGATCTGCGTAAAGCGCCGCGTGCGATTGGCGAGATAATAGTCCATCGCCATTTCCAGCCGTTGACGGGTCGATTGCACCTGACGTAGCAATTCTTGCTGATTTCGGCTCACCACTTCAGCGGCGGCTGACGGCGTTGGCGCACGCAGATCAGCAACAAAGTCGGCAATCGTCACATCGGTTTCATGCCCGACGGCGCTGACTATCGGAATGCGACTGGCAAAAATCGCCCGCGCCACGCGTTCGTCGTTAAAGCTCCATAAATCTTCCAGCGAACCGCCGCCACGGCCAACGATCAACACGTCACACTCGTTGCGCTTATTCGCCAGTTCAATGGCACGAACGATTTGCCCCGGCGCATCATCCCCCTGTACGGCGGTGGGGTAGATGATCACCGGCAGAGAAGGATCGCGACGTTTTAACACATGCAAAATATCATGTAGTGCAGCACCGGTTTTTGAGGTGATCACACCAACGCAATGCGCAGGGGAGGGGAGTGATTTTTTGTATTGCAGATCGAACAAACCTTCAGCCTGCAACTTCGCTTTAAGCTGTTCGTACTTCTGTTGCAGCAATCCTTCACCGGCCGGCTGCATACTTTCGACGATAATTTGATAATCGCCGCGCGGCTCGTAGAGTGTAATATTGGCGCGAACTAAAACCTGTTGCCCGTGCTGTGGGTGGAAGGTGACCCGGCGGTTGCTGTTGCGGAACATCGCACAGCGCACCTGCGCGGTATCGTCTTTAAGCGTAAAGTACCAGTGACCGGAAGCTGGTTGTGTGAAATTAGAGATT
>DXKH01000128.1 GCA_019415335.1 Citrobacter sp.
AAACCTTCCGGCGTTGCCACATCTTCAACCCGATGTTCTTCCCACAGGCCATCTGCGGCGCGAAAGGTACGAATACCTGATTCCGCAGAAATCCCTGCCCCTGTCAGTACGAGTACTCTTGGTTTTTCCATTGCTTCCGGCACCACTTTATCTCTGAAAAAAATACGCTGACGCAAACGCTCGCGCAGACGGCGTTTATTTTTACGAAAACGACTTAACCGATGACCCCGACGCGACAGCATAGCAACCTCTGTTGATTAATCGGTTAGATGTAGGAAGGCCGCACCACGCATTCCCCCCGCATCACCGTGGCGCGCGCGTTCAATGCGCGGAACACGAGCTACAGGTAAGAGATGACGAGGCAGCCTGTCCGCCAGTTGCGTTGTGATTGCCGGGAAATTCGATAAGCCACCACCAATGACGACCAGGTCAGGGTCAACAATGGTCAGGATATTTCCCAGACAAACCGCTAATAAATCCAGATAACGCTCAACGTGCGCCCTTGCCTGCTCATCGCCTTGATCATAAAGCGCAATGATCTCAGGAGCCTGCAACGGTTGATGATAATAGTGTTGATACAGCCACGCAAAACCGCGACCAGACAGATAATTTTCAATGCAGCCATGCTGACCACAGCCGCAGCGGCGTAACGGGAAATCCAACCCCATCATGGTTAACGCATCAACCGGCAGACGCATATGGCCAAACTCGCCGGTAATGTAGCTTTTACCGGTAATCGGTTTGCCGTTGAAAATCAGCCCACCGCCAACGCCGGTGCCGAGAATCAACCCCATCACCAGTGGATATTGAGTAAATTCATCATCCCAGGCTTCTGAAAGGGCAAAACAGTTGGCATCGTTATCAAGGCGTACATCGCGATCAAGACGTGCGCTCAGGTCGGCACGCAGCGGTTTACCGCTGGCAGCGGGGACATTGGCGGCATACAGCGTACCATCTTCTGTTTCCGGCATTCCCGGAATACCGATGCCGACAGAGCCTTTACAGCCAAAACGTTGGTCAGCTTCAGCTACCAGCTCACACACTGCATCTAAAAATGCGTCATAGCTGTCACGCGGTGTCGGCACCCGCTTTTCCCACTGCAACTGCCGACCGCTATCAAACACGCCTAGCGCAATTTTTGTTCCACCAATATCAAACCCGTAATACATTGCCGCTCCTTGTTTTAATGTACTGCCTTTACTGGCCGCTAAGGACTCGCGCAGGGTCAATATTACTGGCGCGCCGCGCCGGATACCAACTTGCCAAAAGACTCAACAACAATGCTGTGACCAGTACGTAGAAGACGTCCAGCCAGTGCAATTCCGATGGCAGGAAGTCAATAAAATAGATATCGCTGGAGAGGAACTGATGACCGATCAGCTTTTCAATCCGCTCAATAATCGGGGTAAGTTGCAGTGAAACCACTACGCCGATAATCACCCCACACAGGCTGCCGAACAGCCCTGCCAGCAATCCATACCAGACAAAGATGGCGCGGATTAAACCATCTTTCGCACCCAACGTTCTTAATACTGCGATATCGCCACTCTTGTCTTTCACCGCCATCACTAAGGTGGAGACGATGTTGAAACAGGCCACGCCAATCACCAGTACCATCGCCAGATACATAATGGCGCGGATCATCTGGATATCGCGATACATATAGCCGTAAGTACCAATCCAGCTTTTAATATAAACATAGCTGTTGGTCACTTCACCCGCATCGCGTACCAGCTTATTGGCGTTGAAAACATCCGTCATTTTAAGGGCAATACCTGACACGCTGGAACCCATATCAAGATATTGCTGAGCATCGACCAGCGGGATCATGGCAAAACTGTGATCGAGTTGACCACTCAACTGCAAAATACCGGCAACGTGCAAACGCACACGTTTTGGCTGCATCAGTTTATGCTCGGGATTCGAGTTGGGGATCATAATCGATACCCAATCGCCCTGCTTCACTTTCAGCGCATCCGCCACGCCTTTGCCGATGATAATTTGCTGTTCGCCCGCTTTAAAATTGCGCCACGCATCGCCCTGGACAAACGAGGGTAATGCGCTCAGACGCTGTTCCTGTTGCGGGTTAACGCCCTTCACCTGGATTGCGCGCAGATTGGCACCACTTTCTACCAGTCCGGTGAAATTGATATACGGCGCAGCGGCGGCAATACCCGGCACTTTCTGCACGTTATCCAGTGCTTCCTGCCAGTTAGTCCACGGCTGATCCACCGCTTCGATTTCACCATGCGGCACCACCGCCAGAATGCGGTTATTCAGTTCGCGTTCAAAGCCGTTCATCGCGCTTAAGCCGACGATCAATACCGCCACGCCGAGGGCAATGCCGATGGTAGAAATGACGGAGATCAGCGACACCATGCCGCCGCGCCGCCGTCCGCGACTAAAACGCAGGCCAATTAATAACGATAAAGGCATCGCCATTACTCCGCCCCCATCAGGCTCAGTTCCGCCGTCAGACGACCATCACGCATCTCCAGTTGGCGGCTCATACGTTTCGCCAGTTGCAGGTCGTGAGTAACCACCAGGAAGGCGGTGCCCTGCAAACGATTCAACTCCCCAAGCAACTGGAAGATGCTGTCGGCGTTACGCGCATCGAGGTTACCGGTAGGTTCATCCGCCAGTACCAGACGCGGGTTATTGACCAGCGCACGGGCAATCGCCACACGCTGGCGTTCGCCGCCAGAAAGTTCAGATGGGCGGTGATTCGCACGATGCTCCAGACCCACCGCTTTTAACATCTCCAGTGCACGGCTGTTGATTTCAGCGGGCTTTTTCTTGCCAATCAGCAGCGGCATAGCCACGTTTTCCAGGGCAGTAAAATCCGGCAGCAGGTGGTGAAACTGATAAATAAAGCCCAGCTTCTGGTTGCGCAGTTCTGCTTTCGCCGCCGAAGACAGTTTGCTCATCGGTTGACCGTTAAAGATCACATCGCCGGAGGTTGGCGTATCCAGCCCGCCCAGCAGGTGCAGCAAGGTGCTTTTACCGGAACCAGAGCTACCGACGATCGCCATCATTTCACCTTCGCCGACGCTGAAACTGACATTGTGCAGTACATCGGTTTGCACACTGCCTTCCTGATAGCGTTTGCACAGGTTGTCGCATTGCAACAGGATCTTATTCATAACGTAAAGCCTCAGCGGGTTGTGTGGCGGCAGCGCGCCATGAAGGGTAAAGCGTAGACAGCAGCGCGATAGCCATCGCCACCAGCGCAATAACAATGACCTGTAAAGGTTCGATAGCGACCGGCAGCGCCGCGCCATCAAGCAGGACGCCGATTATCGGCATCAGGTTATTTAACTGGCTGGCAAGCAGTGCACCAAGCGCCGCTCCGAGGATCGCACCGATAATCCCGGCGCTGGCCCCTTGCACCATAAAGACCATCATGATTTGTCGCGGAGTTAAGCCTTGCGTTTGCAGGATCGCGACTTCGCCCTGCTTCTCCATCACCATCAGCCCCAGCGAGGTAATAATGTTAAACGCCGCTACGGCAACAATCAGGCTCAGCAGCAAGCCCATCATATTTTTTTCCATGCGAACGGCCTGGAACAGCTCGCCTTTACGGTCACGCCAGTCCTGCCATTTGCTGCCTTCAGGCAGTTTTTGCTGACTTAAAGAGTCAACTTTCAGCGGCTCATCCAGCCACAAACGCCAGCCGGTAATATTGCCTGCCGGATAACGCATCAGACGCGAGGCATCCTCAATATTCACCAGCATTTCATAGCCATCGACTTCACTGTTGGCGGCGAAAGTGCCAATCACATTGAACAGGCGCTGGCTTGGAATACGCCCCATCGGCGTGAACTGGCTGGCAGATGGCACCATCACGCGGATTTGATCACCGCGATTGACGCCCAACTGTGAGGCAAGCTGTTCACCGAGGATGACATTATATTTCCCCGGCTCGAGGTCAGTTTGTTTCACATTGACCAGATACGGCGTTAGTGGATCTTTTTGCGCCGGGTCGATACCCAGCATCACCCCGACCGCCACGCTGCGCGCGCTTTGCAGTACCACATCACCGGTAGTAATAGGTGCGACGCGATTAACGCCGTCCAGTTTGACTGCCGTTTCCGGGAGTTGCTGCGGGTTAAGAGAGCCATGCTCAGAAGAGAGAATTGCCTGTGGCATCAGGCCAAGGATGTTGTTTTGCAGCTCGCGCTCAAAGCCGTTCATCACTGACAATACTGTGACCAGCGCCATCACCCCGAGGGTAATGCCGATGGTAGAAAGCCAGGAGACGAAACGACCGAAGCGATCCGCTGCACGCCCACGCATGTAACGCAGGCCAATAAATAGAGCGACAGGTTGGTACATGAAATCCGTCTGGTTGCTGTAGCAAAGACACGAGTATATAAGCGAAAGCGGGATGGGTAAACGTCTGAACTGTAAGTGATCGTCAGGGCTAATCTGAAAAGTACCAGCAAATCAATCGACTAAAGGGCCTCATTATCTCATTGGCCTTGTGGCCTGATCTTTATCTGAAAAATAACCAAATACAGACAGATACGCATTACACCACGCGACTGGCCCCTCAGGATCAACAGCATGTTAAATAAAAAGAGCGTGTTGTCCTGATGAAACAAAAAGAGCTATGGATTAACCAGATCAAAGGGTTATGTATTTGTCTGGTGGTGATTTATCACTCGGTCATTACCTTTTATCCGCATCTCACCACTTTTCAGCATCCGTTATCGGAAGTCCTGAGCAAATGCTGGATCTATTTCAATCTTTACCTTGCCCCCTTTCGTATGCCGGTTTTTTTCTTTATTTCCGGCTATTTGATTCGCCGCTATATCGACAGCGTACCGTGGGGAAATTGTCTCGATAAACGCATCTGGAACATCTTCTGGGTGCTGGCGCTTTGGGGCGTGGTGCAGTGGCTGGCGTTAAGTGCGTTGAACCAGTGGCTGGCACCTGAGCGCGATTTAAGCAATGCCTCCAATGCCGCGTATGCCGATTCCACCGGTGAGTTCCTGCACGGGATGATCACCGCCAGCACCAGTTTGTGGTATCTGTATGCGTTAATTGTCTATTTCGTGGTATGTAAAATTTTTAGCCGTCTGGCGCTGCCACTATTCGCCTTGTTTGTACTGATGAGTGTGGCGGTTAATTTCGTTCCCACGCCGTGGTGGGGAATGAACAGTGTGATCCGCAATTTGCCTTATTACAGCCTTGGCGCATGGTTTGGCGCAACATTAATGACCTGTGTTAAAGAGGTGCCGTTGCGCCGCCATCTGCTGATGGCTTCTTTGCTGACCGTTCTGGCGGTCGGTGCCTGGTTGTGTACTATCTCGCTGCTGTTGTCGCTGGTATCGATTGTGGTGATCATAAAGCTGTTTTATCAATACGAGCAACGTTTCGGTATGCGCTCCACCAGCCTGCTGAATGTGATTGGTTCCAACACCATTGCTATCTACACCACCCATCGCATTCTGGTTGAAATATTCAGCTTAACTCTGCTTGCGCAAATGAACGCAGCACGCTTGTCGCCGCAAGTCGAACTGACACTCCTGCTGGTTTACCCCTTTGTTAGTTTGTTCATCTGTACTGTTGCGGGCTTGCTGGTAAGAAAACTTTCACAGCGCGCATTCAGCGATCTGTTGTTCTCCCCGCCTTCTCTGCCCGCGGCCGTCAGTTACTCCCGCTAAGCCATCGCCCCAGCCGGGGCGATTCAATTTGCTAAACCATGTCGATTACGGATAATGAACAGCATTGCTTATCAGAGATATGCCCCCATATGTTGAGGCGTATCCTAACGAGAATCTGACAACCGTTATGCCTGAACAATATCGTTATACGCTGCCCGTCAAAGCGGGTGAGCAGCGTCTGCTGGGCGAGTTAACCGGCGCTGCCTGTGCGACGCTGGTAGCGGAAATTGCCGAACGTCACACCGGACCGGTGGTGCTTATTGCGCCAGATATGCAAAATGCTCTGCGTTTGCATGATGAAATCAGCCAGTTTACCGATCAGATGGTGATGAATCTGGCGGACTGGGAAACCCTTCCCTATGACAGTTTTTCGCCTCATCAGGACATTATCTCCTCGCGCCTTTCCACCCTTTACCAGCTACCGACGATGCAGCGTGGCGTACTGATTGTTCCGGTGAATACGCTTATGCAGCGCGTTTGCCCGCACAGTTTTCTCCACGGTCATGCGCTGGTGATGAAAAAAGGTCAGCGCCTGTCACGAGATGCATTACGAACCCAACTGGACAGCGCCGGTTATCGCCATGTTGACCAGGTGATGGAGCACGGCGAATACGCCACGCGCGGCGCGTTGCTGGATCTCTTCCCGATGGGGAGTGAGCTGCCTTATCGTCTTGATTTCTTTGATGATGAAATCGACAGCCTGCGAGTGTTTGACGTCGATAGCCAGCGCACGCTGGAGGAAGTAGAAGAGATCAATCTGCTGCCCGCGCACGAATTTCCGACCGATAAAGCGGCAATTGAACTGTTCCGCAGCCAGTGGCGTGATACCTTCGAAGTGAAGCGCGATCCGGAACATATTTATCAGCAAGTGAGTAAAGGCACATTACCTGCCGGGATCGAGTACTGGCAGCCGCTATTCTTCAGCGAACCGCTGCCGCCACTGTTCAGTTATTTCCCTGCCAATATGCTGTTGGTGAATACTGGCGATCTGGAAAACAGTGCCGAACGTTTCCAGACTGACACGCTGGCGCGTTTTGAAAATCGCGGCGTCGATCCGATGCGCCCGCTATTACCGCCACAATCGCTCTGGCTGCGCGTGGACGATCTCTTCTCAGAGCTGAAAAACTGGCCGCGGGTGCAGCTAAAAACTGAACATTTACCGACAAAAGCAGCGAATGCCAATTTAGGTTTTCAGAAGCTGCCAGACCTGGCCGTTCAGGCACAACAAAAAGCGCCGCTGGATGCGCTGCGTAAGTTCCTCGAGTCTTTCGACGGTCCGGTGGTGTTCTCGGTAGAAAGTGAAGGTCGCCGTGAAGCACTGGGTGAACTGCTCGCGCGAATTAAAATTGCTCCTCAACGCATTATGCGTCTTGATGAAGCCAGCGACCGTGGGCGTTATCTGATGATTGGCGCTGCCGAACATGGTTTTGTCGATACGGTACGTAATCTGGCGCTGATCTGCGAAAGCGATCTGCTCGGTGAACGCGTTGCCCGCCGTCGTCAGGATTCTCGCCGCGCCATCAACCCCGATACACTGATCCGTAACCTCGCGGAGCTGCATATTGGTCAGCCGGTGGTCCATCTGGAGCACGGTGTCGGTCGTTATGCAGGAATGACCACGCTGGAAGCGGGCGGCATTACTGGCGAGTACCTGATGCTCACCTATGCCAACGACGCCAAACTGTATGTTCCTGTGTCGTCACTGCATCTGATTAGCCGTTACGCAGGTGGCGCGGAAGAAAACGCCCCGCTGCATAAACTTGGCGGCGATGCGTGGTCACGCGCGCGGCAGAAAGCGGCGGAAAAAGTGCGTGATGTGGCGGCAGAATTGCTGGATATCTACGCGCAACGCGCCGCCAAAGAGGGCTACGCGTTTAAACACGATCGTGAGCAGTATCAGTTGTTCTGCGACAGCTTCCCGTTTGAAACCACGCCGGATCAGGCGCAGGCCATTAATGCGGTGCTTAGCGACATGTGTCAGCCGCTGGCAATGGATCGTCTGGTGTGCGGCGATGTTGGCTTTGGTAAAACAGAAGTGGCGATGCGCGCCGCTTTCCTGGCGGTAGATAACCACAAACAGGTGGCGGTGCTGGTGCCTACCACCCTTCTC
>DXKH01000129.1 GCA_019415335.1 Citrobacter sp.
CGTAGAGGATGATTGGTACCTGCCTGGCGGATTTCATCATGGTTCGGGATAAAAATCCCATCAGAAACCGGATATATGGCTGCACCTACCCGTTTTATTACATAACTGAAGAAAGCATTGCATTCCGGGAGCGTCCATATATGTTACCTCGCGCCCGTACCCGATAGCCGAAAGGAATAAGATGAGGGAACCGCGCCAGCGGCGATTTACCGCCGGGAACCCGGGTTGCCAGGGTGGTGGCGATTGAGCCACCCTGGCACGTTCACCGGCTTAAGCGTTCCATAGTAGCGAGGAACATCAAGTGAACGGAACAGCCTTCGATCTTACATATTCAGAATATAATGGTGCCGCCGCTCGCGATGCTGATGGGATCTATCACGTCATGTATGTCGCAAAATTTGAAGAAGCGGTTTACGTATTGCATTGTTTTCAAAAGAAAACACAGACTACCAGTCAATCGGATATTGATTTAGCCAAACGACGCTATAAAGAACTTGTTCAGGAGCGGAAAAATGAAAATTGAAACCTTTGATAGTGTGTGGGATACGGTGAGTGACACCCCTGAACGAGCGGAAAATATGCGGATCCGTGCCGAGCTTGTAACGATCATTAATAACTGGATTGAACAACAAGGGCTTAGCCAGGCTCAGGCAACTTCTGCTTTAGGGGTCACTCAACCTCGCATATCTGAACTTGCCAGAGGTAAGATCCAGATCTTTAGTATCGATAAATTGATTACCATGATGGCTCATGCAGGATTGCATATTCAACGTATTGAAATTCAATATCCACATGCTGCTTAGTGCTATAAATACAGATGGCGACAAATTGACGCCGCCATCTGCATAACTTGTCTTACATCTTCTCCAGCAACTTCTTCACATCTTTGCCATTGCGGGAATCTTTATTCCGCTCGGCCCAGTCGTTAAGACGGCGTTTTGCTTCATCCTGTAGATGTTTACGCAGTAACTGATCCACTTGCAGGCTGTAATTAAGTTGCTGCCAGTTGCCATAAACCCGCAGCGGTACTGGCGTTTCTTTGAGGAAATCAATCAGTTTGCTTTCTCCGTTCCAGCCACCAATCACACGAATGTCAAACTGGGTGTCGCAGGTTTGATCTGCCAGATTCAACATGCCTTCCCCTGTCAGCGCCAGCACTGGCGATTGACCTTGCATGTCGTTTAACGTCACGACGCCATCCTTCAACGTCAAATCGGTGGTAAAGCGGTCAAGACGCGTTACGTTATCGAAGTTTTCAGCGGCCTTCACATCACCACCATTACGTTCTACCGCTTGCTGAATCATCTGCTGGAAGTTCATCCCTTCCATGCGCGTGTCGGTCATTTCGACATGTGCCTGTCCTTGCCAGTTGTGGCGGAATGCGTCGGCATCTATGTCAGCACCGGAGAAATCACCAGCCAGTGACATCTTTCCGGTCAACGAAATCGGATAGTTAAACGCCTTCAGAATGGTGCCAATCTCAACGTTTTCCAGCCGTGGCTGGAAGTTTATCCGCGGATTTATTGATGTCGCGTCCAACGTGCCCGGCAGTGAAACCTGTCCACCGTTAAGTTTGCCCTGCAGTTGAGTAATTTCCAGCAAACCCGACTTGTTGGTCATTTGCGTGGCAACGTCTGTAAAATTCATTCCGCGCCAGCGCACGTTACTGGCCTGCAACAAAATATCAGCCGTAAAGCCTTGCAATCCCTGATAGGCCGGTTCATCAATACGCGAAGAAATGACCGGGCGCGGCAACGTGGATTGGCTCTGCCCTTGCTGCGCGGCACCGTTTTCACCGTTCGCTGTTTCTTTAAGCGGGATGAGGTTGTCAAGATTCAGTTGCGGGAATTGCAGTCTCAGCTGCCATTCCGGTTTCTCTGTCAGCGTGACCTGTGCTTGCCCGCTCAGCGTACTGTCATTGGCGGTCAAACTAATTTGGTTAAATGAAAGGCGTTTATGTGACTCCTGCCACTGGGCCTGGAAACTCCCCTGCCCCTGAATACCTTGTTTTGGTAAATCTGCACCCTGCAACTGCCAGTTAATTTGTTCAATAGCCGCCGTTAAATCATGCGGATAATCAGAAGCATCTACCGTACCGTTAAGGGATATCGTGAGATCGCGCTGATCGCGATTAACCCGCCCGGAGAACTCAAATGAGCCACGATGTTGGGGATCTTGTTCCATTTGCAGGCGGATATTGCGGATTGTCACCTGCTCGTCATCTTCATGCTGGAACACCAGCACGCTGTCCGCCACCTTAAGACTGGATATATCAAACGACCATCCGCGCTCGTCTGACAGATCCGGCAAGGTATTGTCGCGCGGTGCAACCGGAGCGTCTTCACTGCGCACCGCTTCCGTCTGCGGCGTCAGTTGGATCACTGCCCCTTTTAGCATCACCTGCTTAACGCTCAGTTGATGACTCAGTAGTGGTAAAAGCGCCACGTCCAGACGCATGTTGTCGGCGCGAACCAGTGGCTGGCTTGCGCCCTGGGCGGTGAGAGACATTCGCCCGGAGAGGATACTAAGCTGCGGCCAGACGTGCCAACGCAGTGGCCCGTCGAGCTGCAATTGATAACCGCTACGTGCAGCAACTTGCTTGACCATATAGTCGCGGAAATCATTCGGATTCACCAGCAACACTAACGCAGATAACCCGGCCACCAGCACGACCAGGAGTATCATCAGCGTCGTCAGAAATCGTCTCATGGTATCCTCAATGGGCCTGAATTAGTCTTTATCGATTCGGCTGGCTACCGCGCCCTGCTGGTTGCGATATTTCGCATCTTCACGGCGGTTGTAAGGTCGCGCCGCCGGGCCGGAAAGCGGCTCAAAGCTCAGCGCACCAATTAACATGCCCGGACGCAGCGCCAGCGGCAGCTTACCGGAGTTGTAGAACTCCAGCACAATGCAGCCAGACCAGCCCGGATCGATGCGGTGCGCGGTGACGTGCACCATCAGCCCCAGACGCGCCAATGAGGAACGCCCGTCCAGCCATCCCACCAGATCGGCTGGCAGCGTCACCGACTCCAGCGTCACCGCCAGCGCCAGCTCTCCTGGGTGAAGATAAAACGCCTCGCCCTCGTCGAGCACGATTTCATCGCTCATCACGCGGTCAAGCGCGGCGCTCACTTCATCTTTGGGACCGCTCAGATCGATAAACGCTGCCGTGTGACCACGGAAGGTACGAAATTTATTGCCCAGGCGCACATCCACCGTCGCGCCATTAATACGCTCCACTGGCGGACGTGGGTTGATCGACAAACGGCCTTCATCAAGCCAGGCTTCAATATCTCGGTCACACAGACGCATGGCATTTTCTCCTTTCGTGCATCACTCCCTTAACGCCAATTACGTCAAGGGCATACCAGGTTATCACTGAACGGTACACAATTTATCAAGCTTATTCAAAGAACTGACTTATTTTCGCTTTCAATATATCGATCGCGATGCGGTTTTTCCCGCCGCGCGGCACGATAATGTCCGCATATTGTTTAGAAGGCTCAATGAATTGCAGGAACATCGGGCGCACGGTTTTTTGATATTGCGCCATCACTGAATCCATTGAACGCCCACGCTCGTTAACGTCACGCTTGATGCGGCGCATCAGACAGATATCCAGCGGGGTATCAACGAAAATGGAGAAGTTAAGTTCGTCACGCAAACGCGCATCTGTCAGCAACAAAATGCCTTCGAGAATGATGACCTTCTTCGGCTCAACCGTCACCGTTTCTTTCATACGCGTATGTTCAACATAGCTGTAAACCGGCAGGTCAATTGCCGAGCCGCGTTTCAACGCTTGTAAATGCTCAAGCAGCAGGCTGTGATCCATCGCGCTGGGATGGTCGTAGTTGGTCTTAACGCGTTCTTCCATCGACAGATGGCTTTGATCTTTGTAATAGCAGTCTTCGGGAATTACGCCGATGTGTTCATCACCGACTTGCTCACGTAATTCACGATAAAGGGTACTGGCAATAAGACTCTTGCCGGAAGCCGATGCGCCAGCGATACCGATAATGACGCACTGATGAGACTGATCAGTCATATATTTAGCGACCTGATTAACCTGGATGTTAGGAAGGGGGCGACGAAGCGCCAAACGCGGCAATTATAGGGATTTCATCCGCCTGATACCAGTCGAATAGCGTTGCCGCGCGCTCAGAGTTAATTGTTGACGAAGAATTCCCGGTGGCAAATTACGTTGATCAGTTTTATACAAGGTAAAAATTGTTATACGCAGTTGCGCAAATTATCCGCCTTTACGTCACTTTATGAGCAATTCGCATATAAAATGTAAAACTTTTGTACTAGCATAAACACAGAAACGAATACTGGCGACCTGGCCTTGCGGATAAAGCGGTAATGAGCAAACAATCACAGCATGTATTAATTGCCCTGCCCCACCCGCTGCTTCACCTGGTCAGTTTAGGTTTAGTCTCGTTTATCTTCACCCTTTTCTCACTTGAGCTTTCGCAGTTTGGCACCCAACTCGCCCCACTGTGGTTCCCGACGTCCATCATGATGGTGGCGTTTTATCGCCATGCCGGGCGCATGTGGCCGGGGATTGCGCTGAGCTGCTCGCTGGGAAATATCGCCGCATCCATCCTGCTTTTTTCCACCAGCTCGCTGAACATGACCTGGACGACCATCAATATTGTTGAAGCCGTGGTCGGGGCAGTGCTACTGCGTAAATTGCTGCCGTGGTATAACCCATTGCAAAATCTGGCTGACTGGCTGCGTCTGGCACTCGGCAGCGCCATTATTCCGCCTCTGTTGGGGGGTGTTCTGGTTGTCCTGCTGACGCCCGGAGACGATCCTCTCAGGGCATTTTTGATATGGGTACTGTCAGAATCCATCGGCGCACTGGCACTGGTGCCGCTGGGATTGTTATTTAAACCACACTATCTGCTGCGCCATCGCAACCCACGGTTGCTTTTTGAGTCGCTGCTCACGTTAGCCATCACACTGACGTTAAGCTGGCTTTCGATGCTGTATCTGCCGTGGCCTTTTACTTTCATTATTGTGCTGTTGATGTGGAGCGCCGTGCGCCTGCCACGAATGGAAGCCTTTTTGATCTTCCTTACCACGGTGATGATGGTGTCACTGATGATGGCCGCTGATCCCTCCCTGCTTGCTACGCCGCGTACATACCTGATGAGCCATATGCCGTGGCTACCGTTTTTGCTGATCCTGCTGCCCGCCAACATCATGACGATGGTGATGTATGCCTTTCGTGCGGAACGCAAACACATTTCCGAAAGCGAAACCCGTTTTCGTAATGCCATGGAATATTCCGCCATCGGCATGGCATTAGTGGGCACCGAGGGGCAATGGCTGCAATCCAACAAAGCACTCTGCCAGTTTCTCGGTTACAGTCAGGAAGAACTGCGCGGACTCACCTTTCAGCAACTGACCTGGCCGGAGGATCTCAATAAAGATCTGCAACAGGTTGAAAAGCTGATCAGCGGTGAAATAAACACCTATTCAATGGAAAAACGCTACTACAACCGCAATGGCGATGTTGTCTGGGCGTTGCTTGCCGTCTCACTGGTGCGCCACACCGATGGTACGCCGCTCTATTTTATCGCTCAGATTGAAGACATTAACGAGCTAAAACGCACCGAACAGGTGAATCAGCAACTGATGGAGCGCATCACGCTGGCTAACGAAGCGGGCGGGATTGGCATCTGGGAGTGGGAGCTTAAGCCGAATATTTTTAGCTGGGATAAGCGGATGTTCGAGCTGTATGAAATTCCTCCGCATATCAAACCGAACTGGCAGGTGTGGTACGAGTGCGTGCTGCCGGAAGATCGCCAGCATGCCGAAAAAGTGATTCGCGATTCATTGCAATCGCGCTCTCCCTTTAAACTGGAATTTCGCATTGCCGTGAAAGATGGCATCCGCCATATCCGCGCCCTCGCCAACCGGGTACTGAATAAAGAAGGCGAAGTCGAACGTCTGCTCGGCATTAATATGGATATGACCGAGGTTAAACAGCTTAACGAGGCATTGTTTCAGGAAAAAGAGCGCCTGCACATTACGCTTGATTCCATCGGTGAAGCCGTGGTCTGTATTGATATGGCGATGAAAATTACCTTTATGAATCCGGTGGCGGAGAAGATGAGCGGCTGGACGCAGGAAGAAGCGTTAGGTGTTCCACTCCTGACGGTGTTGCATATTACTTTTGGCGACAACGGACCATTAATGGAGAACATTTACAGTGCCGACACCTCACGTTCCGCGATTGAACAAGATGTGGTGTTGCACTGCCGAAGCGGCGGCAGCTACGACGTGCATTACAGTATTACGCCGTTAAGTACTCTGGATGGCAGCAATATTGGTTCGGTTCTGGTGATTCAGGACGTCACCGAATCGCGCAAAATGCTGCGCCAGCTGAGCTACAGCGCCTCCCATGATGCACTGACGCATCTCGCCAATCGAGCCAGTTTTGAGAAGCAACTACGCATCCTGCTGCAAACGGTAAACAGTACACATCAGCGACATGCACTGGTGTTTATCGATCTTGATCGCTTTAAAGCGGTGAATGACAGCGCCGGGCACGCCGCTGGCGACGCTTTACTGCGCGAACTGGCGTCATTGATGCTGAGTATGCTGCGCTCCAGCGACGTGCTGGCGCGACTCGGTGGCGATGAATTTGGTCTGCTGCTGCCAGATTGTAATGTCGAAAGTGCGCGTTTTATCGCTACACGCATTATCAGCGCCGTGAATGACTATCACTTTATCTGGGAAGGACGAGTACATCGGGTAGGTGCCAGTGCCGGGATTACCTTGATTGATGACAACAATCATCAGGCGGCTGAAGTGATGTCGCAGGCTGATATCGCCTGTTATGCCTCCAAAAATGGTGGACGGGGCCGGGTGACGGTTTACGAACCGCAGCAAGCTGCCACAAATAGCGAACGGGCGGTGATGTCGCTTGATGAACAGTGGCGGATGATTAAAGAGAATCAGTTGATGATGATCGCCCACGGTGTCGCTTCGCCGCGGATCCCGCAAGCGCGTAATTTGTGGCTGATTTCACTTAAGCTCTGGAGTTGCGAAGGCGAGATTATTGATGAACAAACATTTCGTCGTAGCTTCAGCGATCCGGCACTTAGCCATGCTCTTGACCGACGGGTATTCCACGATTTTTTCCAGCAGACCGCAAAAGCGATTGCCAGTAAAGGCTTAAGCATCGCCCTCCCCCTTTCCGTTGCCGGTTTGAGTAGCGCCACGCTGGTGAATGAACTACTTGAGCAGCTGGAAAATAGCCCTCTACCACCACGGTTATTACATCTGATTATTCCGGCAGACGCGATTTTAGATCACGCAGAAAGCGTGCAAAAACTGCGGCTGGCGGGATGTCGGATCGTATTCAGTCAGGTGGGCCGCGATCTGCAAATCTTCAACTCGTTGAAAGCAAATATGGCAGATTACCTGCTACTTGATGGTGAGTTATGCGCCAACGTGCAGGGAAATTTGATGGATGAGATGCTGATTACGATCATTCAGGGGCACGCTCAGCGACTCGGGATGAAAACCATCGCCGGGCCAGTCGTTTTACCCTTAGTGATGGATACGCTTTCTGGCATCGGCGTCGATCTGATTTATGGCGATGTGATTGCCGATGCCCAACCGCTGGATTTGCTGGTGAATAGCAGTTATTTCGCGATTAACTAAGGCGTGCTTCCCCATCGCCTGATGCGACGTATCAGGCCTACAATTCGTCCGCTTCGTCTGGTTGCCAGCCTTCCGTATACCAGATATGCAACAGCGCATAAGAACGCCAGGGCTTCCAGCGTTCGGCATAACGGCGGATTTGTGCCGGTGTCATTCCCGGAAATCGCTGTTTAATCAGATAATCATCCGGCAGGAAAACATCTTTCGCCTGCCAGCCGCGCAAGGCGAAATAATTCGCCGTCCAGCGCCCGATACCCGGAAAAGTTTGAAGCGTTTTCATCGCTTGCTCTACGTCGCCCGGAATTGTCATTGATAAGGTGCCCTCCAGCGCCGCATTTGCCAGATGAATCAGTGCCTCTGCCCGTTTCAACGGCATACCTAACGCTTTTAATGCCTGCGGGTCGGCTGCAGCCAGCCGCTGAGGCGTGGGGAAGCAGACATAATCCGGAAAATCATCCAGCCGTTCGCCATAAAGCTGTGCCACTCTGGCGGTCAATTTTGCCGCCATCGCCACGCTCACCAGTTGGCCTAAAATCGCCCGCACGCCCTGCTCAAAAGCGTCAACACAACCAGGTAAACGCAATCCTGGCCGCGCCGCGCCTAACTTGCCCAACGCACCGTTAACAATCTGCGGGTTACATTGCAGATCAAACAGGCGGCTCATTTTCGCCAGACACTCAGCGGCAACAGGTTCTAAACCTGCACTTAAATTTATGTGCAGAGTATGGCTGGCTATATCCGGAATAGCAGTCACCACGCCGCGATATTCGCCCACCGCCAGACTACGGGCATAATAATCGTCAGCGACCGTTTCCACACCGTTCACCGCACGGGCGGCGAGAAATCCCAACATCCACGACCAGTCATACGGCGGCTGCCAGTTCAGGGTATACATCGCATCTCCTTGTTAATTCGCTTTCAGCATAAACGTTATTCAGACGTTACGCTTTGCTTTCATATTCCGGTTGTCGCGACGGCAACATTTCGCTAAAGTCTCGCCCCTTCTTCACCGGCATGGGGATTATTTCGTGTTTATTGGTTTTGATTACGGTACAGCAAACTGTTCAGTGGCGGTCATGCGCGACGGTAAGCCGCAATTACTGAAAATGGAAAACGACAGCACGCTGCTGCCTTCAATGCTTTGCGCGCCAACGCGTGAAGCGGTAAGCGAATGGCTGTACCGCTATCATGATGTTCCGGCAGACGACGATGAAACGCAGGCGCTGCTGCGTCGGGCGATTCGTTATAACCGCGAAGAAGATATCGATGTTACGGCGAAAAGCGTGCAGTTCGGTCTTTCCTCACTGGCACAGTACATTGATGATCCAGAAGAAGTGTGGTTTGTGAAATCACCAAAATCGTTCCTCGGTGCCAGCGGCTTAAAACCGCAGCAGGTAGCGCTGTTTGAGGATCTGGTCTGCGCAATGATGTTGCACATTCGCCAGCAGGCACAGGCGCAATTGCCAGAAGCGATTACCCAGGCGGTGATTGGTCGCCCGATCAACTTCCAGGGGCTGGGCGGCGATGAAGCAAACGCCCAGGCACAAGGGATTCTGGAGCGCGCAGCGAAGCGTGCCGGGTTTAAGGACGTGGTATTCCAGTACGAGCCGGTGGCGGCTGGGCTGGATTACGAAGCCACCTTGCAGGAAGAAAAACGGGTGCTGGTGGTGGATATTGGTGGTGGTACGACTGACTGTTCTTTACTGCTAATGGGGCCACAGTGGCGTTCGCGCCTCGATCGTGAAGCCAGCCTGCTGGGTCACAGTGGTTGCCGTATTGGCGGTAACGATCTGGATATCGCACTGGCGTTTAAAAACCTGATGCCGTTACTGGGCATGGGTGGCGAAACCGAAAAAGGCATCGCCCTGCCGATTCTGCCGTGGTGGAATGCGGTTGCCATCAACGACGTCCCTGCGCAAAGTGATTTCTACAGTAGTGCCAATGGTCGTCTGCTTAACGATCTGGTACGCGATGCCCGCGAACCGGAAAAAGTGGCCCTGTTACAGAAAGTCTGGCGTCAGCGTTTAAGCTATCGCCTGGTGCGCAGCGCGGAAGAGAGCAAAATCGCCCTTTCCAGCGCAGCGGAAACCCGCGCATCGCTGCCGTTTATCAGCGATGAACTGGCAACGCTGATTAGCCAACAGGGGCTGGAAAACGCCCTCAGTCAGCCGCTGGCGCGAATTCTGGAACAGGTGCAACTGGCGCTGGATAACGCCCAGGAAAAACCGGATGTCATCTATCTGACTGGTGGTAGCGCCCGATCGCCGCTGATTAAAAAAGCGCTGGCAGAACAGTTGCCGGGCATTCCGATTGCAGGCGGCGATGACTTTGGCTCCGTCACCGCCGGGCTGGCACGCTGGGCGGAAGTGGTATTTCGTTAATTGAAAAATGGCTCAGCAGCGGCTTAAATCAGCCTGCGCCTGAGCCAGTTTTTCTGCCGCCTGACGTAACGGTTCCATCAACGGCATGGTCCGTGCTGGAGCTTGAAGGCGGAATCGCTGCAACTCTGTCGCGCCGACAGTCAACGTCGATTCCAGCCGATGTCGTTTGGCGGCCATTTTAGTCAGTACCGCTTGTCTGTCTGCAGGCGTTACCGCTTCGTTCGGCCTGAAAACAAAACGGCGTTCGCAACTCGCTTTCCAGTCGATAACCGCCTGGGTCAGATGATCACCAAAACCTTTTACTTGCTTAACGCTCCGTCGGGTAACGTCTGCCGCCGTTTCAATACCAAAGGACCGTAACGCCGCTTTACGCGCAGGGCCAACGCCGGGAATAGAGGCAACATCAATAAAAAATCCCTCCAGAAACTTCTGCTTCTGCCGTTCCCTTGCGGTGTCCTGAAGTGCTGCCAGATCGCGCTTTTCTTCTTCCGGTAACCCAAGAATTTCGTCCTTCATTTTTTCGAGCATCGTCCGTTTGGCGATAAAACCTTCCAGCCCGCCCAACTGTTGGATCTGGCTGACTAAATGGTCATAGTCCATTTTTGCGCGATTAAAAGCCTCTCTTCGTTGCTGGATTTCTGCTTTGTACGCTTTGCTTGTCAGGCTGCCAATAATCCAGATAGCCGACAGCACAGGAACCAAAATAATATAACGTGGTTCTGTCTGAAGGCCGCAAAGCAACAGCGATAACGCTGACAGTGCGATCTCAATCAGAATGATGTATTCACGCCTTAACAGGCCTAAAGGAAGCGGCCTGCCAGTCGGTTGGAAATGATCGGGTAATGGCAGTTGCAATGCTGGCGGTGCTACTGACGCCATCACCATCGCCCAGACTTTCGCCAGCACAAAATCACCGCTGGTGGTAATGACCTCTTCGCCGAGATCAATAAAATAGATAACGCCTTGATTATCCAGCGCACACCACGGGCAGTCAGCCAAATGAGCGGGGTAAACATGCATTGCCGAAACGGTACATTTCTTTAACTGTTGGCGTAGTAAATCAAGTGCCGCTACCCACGCTTTTGCCGTCGGACGCCCGGTTGCCACGCCACTTTCCGTGAATGCCTGCTGAAACATGGCTTCAACATCGCCCGGTAACATCGACAGCGGAATAGATCGTGGCGGCGGTTTTAAACCACGTCGCTGATTATCTGACGCGTAGGCATAACGGAAATGGGCAATATCCGTCTCCAGCGCATTACCCGCATCAGAGATAAGCGGTACACCGGAATAAGGATGCCGACCACCAAACAAGACGTGAAAAATCAGCAACGCAAGGCCAAAATTATCGTGATTCGCGGTGCGTTCAAAGCCAACAAATGACGACAAGGTTTGCAGCTCTGGCGACGTAAAATGCGACACGCCCACTTCGCATAAATGCAGCGTTCCATTGGCGTTAATCTGAAAGGAGTCGCTATCAATCAACACCACTTTGCTGTCACGGCCTACCATAAAGCTGTTCTGGTTTACGTCACCCACGACGTGCCCGTGCTCGTGAATCGTAGCAAAAGATGAAGCAATATTGCGCGCAACATAGAGTAGAAAATCCCACGCACAATGAGGGTAACGTTGACGACGATGTGCCGGGCTATAGATCATATGAATCGGTTCTTTACCAGAAACTTTTGGCATCATAAAACCGATAACCTTTCCGCCTCGTCCACCGTGAAGCGTTGCCTGCGGCCAGGCGACATAATTCAACAATTGCGCGTCAGCTGTCGCAGCCATAAAGGCAAGTTTGTCCTGTTTTAAGGCGGGTGGCGGCGTGTGATAAATCTTGGCGACGCTATCGACAAACTCCTCGATATCATAAACCGCACCTTCGCCGCCTTTGCCCAGTTCACGGCCAGGCGTAACGCACTCACCAGTAGCAGTATATAAAGTGGGTTTCATGGTAACCACAGCGCCAGTGCCAACGTTTTATCATCATCGGTACGCTCGTTTACCGCCGGGCTGGACAAAAACTGCTTTAACAATTCAGGTAATAAATCGAGTTGTTCCTGCGTTGCTGACGCCAGTCCATTGAAAAACGGGGTAAAGAAAGGCACATGCGGAGAATTATCCAGCATATTTAACGCCAGTCGCTGAATACCATCCGTAAATGCTGCAACTTTATGCGCACGCTCAGTACTGGTGTAAGTTTCCAGTCTGGAAACAGCATCGTCATCGGTAATGAAGTGCGTCATATTGGCATATTCCCCCACCATCGGCGTGAGCGGCAGTTGCAAACCGTGACCCAAATCTACCACCACGCCGCCATCGCCAATCTGCATAATCAAGGTGCCATTAGCTGATGAAATCAATCCCAAAAACGTGCAGGCAAAATCGCGAACCGCTAATTCTTTGGCTTCCGCCTCGGCAAAAAGTCGCTGACGAATGGTCAGCACAATGTCCGTTGCGAGGACATCATTAAGCCCCAATTCCCCGCCCTGCACTTTTTGCGACATATAAGCCATCGCTTCATTGACGGCGAGCATCGCACCTTCGCCACCCTGCGAGACGCTGCCTGCGCCATCAGCGACAAATACCGACAATAATGGCTGCTGGTCTTCTAACCAGGCAACCTGCATCTGGCAGGCATCCTGGCAAGACAAGTCAGCGCTGATGTGCGACGTTCCAACGGTTGATGCATAGACCAGACGCCAGCTCACACTGACGTCCAGCCTTTTGGCGCTTCCAGCACAACTTCCGTTCCCGGCGTGGAGCGGGAAACCGAACGCAGCGAACTGGATAACCAGCTAAACAGTTCACGGAATTGTAATCCCTGCAGTGGCAAAGGCT
>DXKH01000013.1 GCA_019415335.1 Citrobacter sp.
GATCATCAGCGGCTCCGCCAGCGGTGCGGCGGCGGGGGATGCGGTCACCGTGACCGTGAACGGCAAAGACTACACCACCGTGGTGGACGCGGCGGGCAACTGGAGCATCGGCGTGCCGGCAGCGGACATCAGCGCCCTGAACGACGGCACCACCACCATCGCCGTGACCGTGACGAACGCGGCCGGCAACAGCGGCTCCGCGACCCACGATGTGGAGGTTAATACCGCAACCGTCACGCTGGCAGTGGATACCATTGCCGTCGATGACGTGATCAACGCGCAGGAAGCGGGGAGTCATCTCATCATCAGCGGAACCAGCGGTCAGTTGCCTGCAGGTACGATCGTCACGGTGATGCTGAACGGTCAGAGTTACACCGCGCAGGTACAGGCGAACGGCACCTGGACTGCGACCGTACCGGCAGCCGATGTGGCGCAACTTGGCGACGGCCAGCGTTATACCGTCTCTGTGACGGCGCAGGACAGCGCTGGTAACAGCGCGTCGGCCTCCTCTCTGGTCTCGGTGGATATCTCGGCTCCGGTTGTCACTATCAACACGATCTCCGCAGACGATGTGCTCAACGCTGCCGAACAGCAGCAGCCTCTGATTATTCAGGGCAACACCAGTGCAGAGCCGGGTCAGGTGGTGACCATCACCGCAGGCGGTCAGTCCTGGACTGCCGTTGTCGCGGCTGATGGCAGCTGGAGCGTTACCGTTCCGGCAGCGGATCTGGCTGGACTCAGTGAGGGTGCGCTGATGGTGACGGCCACCGTCAGCGATAAGGCGGGCAATGAAAGCCAGACAACGCATAACGTGACGGTCGATACCACGGCACCGCTTATCACGATTGATACCGTGGCAAGCGACGATATCGTGAATACCGGGGAGCAGCGAGCCGGACAGACCATTAGCGGTACGACAACCGCAGAAGCGGGTCAAACGGTAACGGTGACCTTTAACGGTCATTCCTACCAGGCCACGGTGGATGCCAGCGGAAACTGGTCGGTCTTTGTGCCGGCAACGGATTTCAATGGTCTGGTGGATGGAAATTACACCATCACTGCCACCGTAAACGATGCGGCGGGCAACGCGGGTGGTGCCAGCCACAATGTGACGCTGAACGGTGATGTTCCGACGATTACCATCAATACGCTCAGCACCGATGACATCATTAATGCCGCAGAACACGGGACATCGCTGATCCTCAGCGGGACGACCACTGCCCCGACGGGTCAGACGGTCACGATCACGCTGAACGGCCAGACATATACTGCCGTCGTGGACAGCAACGGTCAGTGGAGCTGCGTTGTGGGCAGCGCCGATGTTGCCGCGCTGGCAGATGGCACGGCTTACACGGTGCATGCGGAGGTCAGCAACGCCATTGGCAATAGCGCCAGTGACGATCATTCGATCAACGTGGATCTGACCGCACCGGCGCAGATCATCACTATCGTGGCGGTGCAGAATGATACGGGGCTGAGTGCCTCCGACTTCATCACCAGCGATAACCAGATTGTGCTCGATGGTTCACTTTCAACAACGCTTGCTACCGGTGAAACCGCGCAAATCAGCCTTGATGGCGGCGCAACCTGGATTGACCTGGTGGTGAATGGTACTTCCTGGTCTTATGCTGATGGGCGTACCCTGGCGGATGGTTCATATCAGTACCTGGTGCGTGTGATTGATGCAGCAGGCAACGTTGGTACAGTCGTCAGCCAGACGGTGGTCGTGGATACCACTCCACCTGCGGTGACGTTGATTTCCGTCGATTCCATTACTCAGGATTCAGGGCTCTCGACAAATGATTTCATTACCAGCGACAACCAACTTACCGTACAGGGCTCGTTAAACGCGCCGCTGGCCAGCGGTGAACATGTGCAGATAAGCCTTGATGGTGGGAATACCTGGATTGACGTCAGCGTGAGCGGTCAGAACTGGTCTTACGCGGATGGACGCACGCTTGCCGACGGTGATTACGTTTACCAACTGCGTGTGATTGACGATGCGGGTAACGTCAGTGCGACCACCAGCCAGACGGTGACCATTGATATGCAGGCACCGGACGCCAGCAAAACAATCGTTTTTGACAGCATTACTGACGACAGTGGCCTGAGCAATACCGACTTCTTGACCAACGACACCTCGCTCAGCCTGAAAGGCACGCTGGGGGCGACGCTGGCGGCAGATGAAACCGTACAAATCAGCCTCGACGGTGGTGCGACGTGGCAGAACGTGACGGTGATTGGCAATAGCTGGACCTTTGATGATGGCCGTACGCTGGCAGAAGGGACTTATGACTACTGGGTGCGCGTGATTGATACCGCGGGCAACGTCGGTGAGACTGCGCATCAGCAGGTGACGATCGATCTGACACCGCCGGATGCCGCGACCACCGTGACCGTTGACCGCATCTCCTCCGATACGGGGGCGGATAACAATGATTTCCTGACCCAATCGCGCATCTTCACGCTTGAAGGGTCATTGGGCGCCCCTCTGGCGGCAGGCGAAGTTGTGCAGATTAGCCTGGATAATGGGGTGACATGGATTACTACGACGGTGACCGGGACGCAATGGCATTACGACGATAACCGTATCCTGGCGGATGGCGACTATCTCTATATGCTGCGCGTGGTTGATGCGGCGGGCAACGTTGGGGCGACAACGTCTCAAAGGGTGACTGTCGACAATGACGTAAGCTGGCCGACGATCCAGTTTGACAGCGTGTCAAATGATACCGGTGTTTCAGGCAGCGATTTTATTACCAGTGATACCACGTTGACTATTCAGGGCTCGCTTAGCAAGGCCCTGCGCGGCGACGAACATTTAATGATCAGTGTCGATGGCGGTGCTACGTGGGTTGAAGCAACCGTGAACGGCACAGGCTGGAGCTTTACGGATCCACGCGTACTGGCTGATGGGGATCACACCTGGCAGGTCAAGGTTGTTGATGACGCCGGTAATATGGGCGGGGCAGTGTCTTCTGTGACGGTGACGGTCGATACCACTCCACCGGTTATTACCCTTAATACGGTCGCGTTTGATGATGTGGTCAACACGGCAGAACAACAGGCCGGGCAGACCATCAGCGGGACCTCCGATGCAGGGCAGGGGAGTATCGTGACGGTGACTTTTAACGGTCATCTCTATCAGGCACTTGTTGATGCCAGCGGAAACTGGTCGGTACTGGTTCCAGCGAGTGATTTCAATGGCTTGCCGGATGGTAATTACACTATCAAGGCAACTGTGAACGACAAGGCGGGTAACACCGTTGATATCAACCATGACGTTACGCTGAGTCGTGAAGTTCCGACAATTACGATTGATACGCTCAGCATGGATGATGTGATCAATGCTGCGGAACACGGCGTACCGCTGACGATTAGCGGGACGACGAACGCGCCGGCGGGTCAGATGGTCACCATTACGCTGGGAGGGAAAACCTATCACGCCGTGGTGGACAGTAATGGTCAGTGGAGCTGCGTAGTCAGCAGTACCGACGTTGCCGCGCTGGTGGATGGCACCGCGTACATTGTGAATGCAGAAGTCAGCAATGCCATCGGCAACAGCAGCAATTCGATGCATGTGGTTAACGTTGATTTGACCGCGCCCGGCCAGACAATCTCTATCGATTCGGTACAAGGTGACAGTGGCCTCAGCGCCAGCGATTTTGTGACCAACACGAATCAGGTCGTGCTTGAGGGCTCACTTTCCGCCCCTCTGGGAAGCGGTGAAACCGCGCAAATCAGCCTTGATGGCGGCGCAACCTGGATTGACCTAGTGGTGAATGGTTCCTCCTGGTCGTATGTCGATGGGCGTACCCTGGCGGATGGTTCATATCAGTATCTGGTACGTGTGATTGATGCCGCAGGCAACGTGGGGTCGCTCGACAGTCAGGCGATCCGAGTGGATACCACACCGCCAGCAGTCACGCTGATTTCCGTCGATTCCATTACTCAGGATACCGGTCTGTCGACCAGCGATTTCATCACGCACGATAATCAGCTTGCACTGCATGGTTCACTGAATGCGGTTCTTGCCAGCGGCGAACATGTGCAGATAAGCCTTGATGGCGGGCTCACATGGACTGATGTCAGCGTAAGCGGTCAGAGCTGGTCTTATGCGGATGGACGTACGCTTGCCGACGGTGATTACGTTTACCAACTGCGGGTGATTGACGATGCGGGTAACGTCAGTGCGACCACCAACCAGACGGTCACCATTGACACGCAAGTGCCGGACGCCAGCAAAACGATCGTGTTTGACAGCATCTCTGACGACAGCGGTCTGAGCAGCAGCGACTTTATCACTAAAGATACGTCGCTCAGTCTGCAGGGCTCTCTGGGCGCGACGCTGGCCCCAGGCGAAATCGTGCAGATCAGTCTGGACGGCGGCGCAACCTGGCAGAACGTGACGGTGATTGGTAGTAACTGGTTCTTCGATGATGGTCGTACGCTGGCTGAAGGGACTTATGACTACTGGGTGCGCGTGATTGATACCGCGGGCAACATTGGATCGACCGCGCACCAGCAGGTGACGGTCGATCTGACGCCGCCGGATAGCACCATTACCGTCAGCATCGACAGCATCTCTACGGATACGGGCTACAGCAGCACAGACTGGCTGACCAATGACACATCGCTGACGATCAAAGGCTCTATTGCTGCGCCGTTGGCGGCAGGCGATCGTGTGCAGATCAGCGTCGATAACGGGGTGACCTGGCAGGATGTCATCATGAATGGCACCGACTGGTCATATGTGGATTCACGTACGCTAGTGGAAGGCGATCACACTTATCAGGTACGCGTGGTGGATGTCGCCGGAAACGTTGGGGCGACCAACGATCAGATCGCAACGGTTGACCTGACCCCGTCGGCGACGACGGCAACGATCGTCAGCTACACCGATGATGTGGCCTCTTCTAGGGGTGATTTTGCCTCCGGTACGACCACGGATGATCGTACGCCAGTGCTGAACGGCACCCTGTCGACCACGCTGCAAACCGGTGAACTCGTGCGTATTTACAGCGCCGACGGCACGTTGTTGGGCGAAGCGGATGTGAATGGCACAGACTGGACGTATCAACTGAACGTCCCGCTGGTCGATGGTGAGAAAGGAGAGTTCTACGCGGTGGTGGTTGATGCTGCCGGTAACGAAGGGACGCACTCTCCGGTGTTTGATTTCACCGTTGATCTGGTGATGTATGCCGATACCCAAAGCACGCTGGATACCACGCCAATCATTACGGGCAGCGTTGATTTCGAAATCCTTCCGGGTGAGTACGTGGAAGTGACGGTTAACAACGTGGTGTACAGCTCGCGCAATGGCGCGGTGGTGATTGATCCGAAAAACAGTACCTGGTACGTGCAGATCCCTGACAGCGATGCGCTGGCGCTGGGAACGTACGACGTGAAAGCCGTCCTTTATAAAGCGGACGGCACGGAAATTACCAAAGATGACAGCAGCAACGAGCTGACGGTCGCCGCAACGCCGTCAATCTCCTTTACGTCAACGGCAGCCTCTTCTCAGGATACCGGTACCGCGCTGACGATGAGTGAAGATGGTACATGGCGTATCCTCAGCAACTCGACGGTGTTTACCCAGAACGCGACCGATTCCACGACGTTAGGGTCGTTTAATTCGGTGGCGATCAGCGGTCCGGACAAACAGCAGCAGTCGTCGTTTGTTGACTTTGACCGCGACGGTCTGATGGATATCCTGGGAGCGGACACCGGCTATGCGAACGGACAGCAGTCGTTCAAATACAACGAAGACGGGACCTATACCTCCTTCCAGGTGGGTGCCTATGGCGTATCAGGGCAAACTAACGATCCTAACGGTAACGTCTACGGCTGGTACGGCGGCGCAATGGGCGTCGATATCAATGGCGATGGCTATATTGATATGGTGTACGGCGATGAAACGCCGAACGATTCTGAGGGGCGAGGTGGCTACGACACCGGGTTTGTGATCAATACCGACGGTACCATCATCGGTTTCGACAAATCGGGGGCTTATGTCTATTCCGGCGGCTCACAGGATGGCGTTGCATCCACCAATAATAACAATC
The DNA here is from genome assembly GCA_019415335.1 of Citrobacter sp. Next base: position 6,066 of record DXKH01000013.1, read on the forward strand.
CCACGCCAGACCGTGAGGTTTCGGGCGTTGACCTGAACAACGATGGTTATGTTGATATCACTTATCACGCAACGACGGGTACTAACACCACGTCTGGCGGCGGGACCAGCAGTTCAAACAGCCGTCTGGCGATAGTCACCAACGGGGTTGATGGAAACGGCAACATGACGCTGACCAACACCCAGACTGTGACCGATGTGTTCTACGGCAACAACGATTATGACAACCAGTACACCACGATGACCTGGTCTGATTTGAACGGCGACGGTTATATGGATCTGTTCGTCGCGGGTCTGACCGGCCAGGGCAATGCTACCAGCGCCATCTTCTACAACGATGGTACCGGTAAGTTGACCACGGCGGCTAACGGTACAGGCACCGGATCGAACGTGCAGACGCTGGGTGATAGCGTCAACAGTATGACGTCGCTGGCAGTGGACTGGAACGGCGACGGCAAGATGGATCTGATCGAAATTGCCGGTGCAGCAGGTTCAACGGTTGCCACCAATACCAACAACATCGGTCTGCTGTGGACCAATAACGGTGTGAACGGTAGCAATCAGGTCGACTGGACGTCACAGACCCTTTTAACCGGAGCAAACCAGGGTAGCACCAACATCACTACCGGTGCGCTGACGCTGGACCTGGATTACGACGGTGACAAGGATCTGGTGGTCTTCCGTGCCGCTGGCGGTAAAACGGAATACATCACCAACAACAGCACTATCGCTGACGGAACCAGCATCATTCTGCGTATTTCGGATGCGAACGGCATTAACGCCTTCTATGGCAACACGGTGCTGCTCATTGATGAAAGTACCGGCAAGGTGGTCAGCTCGCAGGTGATTAACCCGCAGGGCGGCGTGAACATGAACGACTCGTCCGGCATGGTCTACTTCTACGGACTGGATGCGAGCAAGTCGTACAGCGCAGTGCTGCTGGCTAGCGGTAAGGACTACGGCGGCGTCTCGTCGGTGAATTTCGACTCCTCCGCTGTGTCGAATACCATCGAGAACGTCAACGCCGCCTGGGGTGGCCTGAAAGCGGTAGAGAAGAACCACGCGTACACGCTGACCGCAGAAGACGGTGCCTCGGCGACGAACAGCGCCACGGCAGCGACGGATGGGACGAACACCACGGGTATTGTCGGAACCGGCTACAACGATACGCTGTACGCCACGGCAGGAACGCACGTTTATAACGGCGGCGGCGGTAGCCGGGTAGTGTCTGATGCCGACGTCTGGACCGCACAGGGTGGGATGGACATTGTCGACTATGAACTGGCGGGAAGTTCCGCGCTGAACATCGATCTGAGCAACACCGGAATGCAGAATACCGGTTTCGGTAACGCGCAGTTCGTGAATGTGGAAGGGATTGCCGGTGGCAACGGCAATGATGTGTTTACCGGCAACGCGACGGAAAACTTCTTCGAAGGTCGCGGTGGCAACGATACCTTCAATATTGGTAACGGCGGTCAGGATACCCTGTTGTACAAGTTGATCACTGCCTCAGACGCCACGGGCGGCAACGGTAGCGATGTTGTGAACGGCTTTACCATCGGTACCTGGGAAGGGACTGCAGATACTGACCGTATCGACCTGCGCGAACTTCTGTCCGGCAGCGGCTACACCGGTAGCGGCACCGCGAGCTATGTGAATAGCGTTGCGACGCTGGATGCCCAGGCAGGGAACATCGAGGATTACGTCCGTGTGGTGCAGAACGGCAGCAACACTGAAATCCATGTGGATCTCGATGGGGCGGGCGGTAACTTCTCGTCCACCAACGTGGTTACCCTGAACGGTGTGCAAACCGACCTTGCCACTCTGCTGGCAAACCATCAGTTAGTGATTATGTAATGCACTATTCCGGGGGAATCATTTCCCCCGGAATATATCGCGTCAAAATCGCACTAAAATAAAAGTCATGAACATCACCGTCCGCAGATGACGCGTGTCTTTTTCGGACGAATATAAAAGTATGAGCACACATTCCATTATTCCTAATGCAATTCCGTTATGGCGCAATGCCACACAACAGGAACCGAACGCTATGAACACGCAGTCGCAATACGAACCCTGGTTACAGGCAATGATCGGTGTGGCGCAGCATTATCGTCTCGATTTCTCGCAAGAGCATGTTCGGGTGTCGATTAATTATGAAAGCGACTCGCCGCGCGACCTGGTGTTAAAAGATATGGCTCGCCAGTTGGGGCTGGGGCTGCGCGTTGTGGCGGCAAAAGTCTCTTTTCTCGATCCGTGGCGTTTGCCGCTGATTGCGGAATTTAGCGAAGGGCAAATCGCGGTGATTAACCGAATGGACAGCGACGGCAATATTAGCCTTCAGTTCAGCGGTGATGAAGGACTGGAAACTGTGTTAACGCGTGATGAATTACGCGCACGGATAAAAACATTATTAGTTCTGCGTCCACTCGAATCCACGCCCGATGCGCGCGTTGACGATTATATTAAGCCATATAAGAAAAACTGGTTCTGGCGACTGGCGTTAAAAGACTGGCATCGCTATCTCGATATTATGGTTGTTGCGCTGGTTGCCAACGTGTTGGCGCTTTCCGGCATGATTTTCTCTATGCAGGTGTATGACCGTGTCGTGCCCTCACAGTCAGAAACCACGCTGTGGGTGCTGTTTGGTGGGGTGATGCTGGCAATCCTGTTCGAATTTATTATGCGTATGTTGCGGGTTTATATTTCCGATGTCGTTGGTAAACGCGCGGATCTCCGTATTTCTGAGCGTATCTCCGCCCATGCGCTGCGCATCAAAAACGGTGCGCGTTCGAAATCGACGGGCTCGTTTATCGCCCAGATTCGTGAACTGGAGTCGGTGCGTGAACTGATCACCTCGACGACCATCTCGGCCCTTTCCGACCTGCCGTTTTTCCTGCTGTTTGTGTTTATTTTGTGGATGATTGGCGGGCCGCTGGTACTGGTCGTGCTGATGGCGGTTCCCCTGTTATTGATCCCCGGCCTGCTGGTGCAGCGCCCACTGGGACGGCTTTCCAACGAAGGGATGCGCGAATCGGCAATCCGCAACGCAACGCTCGTGGAAGCGGTGCAGGGCATTGAAGACATCAAACTGATGCGTGCCGAACAGCGTTTCCAGAATCAGTGGAACAACACCAATTTTGTGGCCGCTGAAGTGGGCATGCGCCAGCGCTGGCTGACCAGTCTGCTGCTGACGTGGACTCAGGAAGTACAGTCGATAGTCTACGCCGTGGTACTGCTGATTGGCTGCTACCTGGTGATCGATGGCGATCTGACGACCGGCGCGCTGGTCGGGACCTCGATCCTCGCCTCACGCACTATCGCGCCGTTGTCGCAGATCTCCGGTGTGCTTTCGCGTTGGCAATCGGCAAAAGTGGCGCTGAAAGGGCTGGATGAACTGATGCAGCGCCCGATTGATGAGCCGCTTCAGGGTAAGAAAGTGCACAAAGCGCACCTGCGCGGCCACTATCAACTGGATAACGTCAGCTTTTACTACGACGAAGAAGAGAAAGTGAACGTGCTGACGGTGCCGGCGTTGAACATCAAAGCCGGTGAACGCGTGGCGCTGCTCGGGCGCAATGGCTCGGGTAAAAGTACGCTACTTCAGGTACTGGCGGGGATGCAGGAGCCGCAGCAGGGTTCCGTCTTACTGGATGATATCGCCCTGAATCATCTGGACCCGGCGGATTTGCGCCGCGATATGCAACTGCTGAGCCAGCAGGCACGCCTGTTCTTTGGCTCCATTCACGACAACATTACGTTGGGTAACCCTACGGCGACTGACGATGACATCCAGCAGGCACTGGCGATCAGTGGCGCGCTCGATTTTGTCCGTAAGCAGAAGATGGGGATGAACTACGTGATAAGCGAAGGGGGCGCCGGGTTGTCTGGCGGTCAGCGTCAGTCGCTGCTGTTGGCGCGTGCGCTGCTGACATCACCCACTATTTTACTGCTTGATGAACCGACCGCGTGGCTGGATGAGATTGGTGAAAAGCAGTTCATTCAGCACCTGAAAACCTGGTTAGGTAGTCAGCGCACGATGGTCGTCGCGACGCATCGCTTGCCGATCCTCGAGCTGGTGGATCGCATTATCGTGCTGGATAACGGGCGTATTGTGATGGACGGTCCGCGTGACGCCATCCTGAATAAACATGGTATGGCGCAGCCGGAGGCGACACAAAGTAATGTGTCGAGAATCAATACTCCGCCGTCAAACAGCCCTGGGAGGTCGTAATATGAGCGATTTTAACCGTTTTAACAGTCGCCTCAGTGAACCGAAGCTCCCGCGCTCTTCACTGGTCGCCTGGTTCCTGTTCGCTCTATTGGCCGCGTTTGTCGGCTGGATGAGCTACTTTCATCTCGACGAGGTCACCACTGGCAGCGGTAAAGTGGTGCCATCGTCCCACGAGCAGGAGATTCAGTCGCTGGAAGGCGGCATTATCTACAAACTGCATGTTCGGGAAGGGGATATCGTTGAAAAAGGGCAGATTCTGGCGCAGCTTGACCGGACGAAAACAGAATCGGGCGTGAAAGAGAGTGAATCGAAACTGAATGCTGCGATGGCGACGTCGGCGCGTCTTACTGCGGAAGTGAACGGCACCGATTTGGTGTTTCCGGCAGAACTGAACAACGAGACGGCACTGATTAACCAGGAGCGCGCGTTGTACCATTCCCGCCGTGAAAGCCTTGAGAAAGGCGTTGAAGGGCTGCGACAGGGGATTGCGCTTATTCAGGGAGAGCTGGCGCTGACCCAGCCGCTGATTAAAGAGGGGGCGGCCAGCCATGTCGAAGTACTGCGTCTGCGCCGTCAAATGAATGAGATGGAAAATAAGATCGCCGAATTGCAGACGCAATATTACGTCCGCGCCCGGGAAGAGCTGGCGCGGGCTAATGCGGAGATTGAAACAGAGCGTTCGGTGATGCGCGGACGTGAAGATTCGCTGACGCGTCTGACCTTTACCGCCCCTGTGCGCGGGATCGTGAAAGATATCGACGTGACCACCGTCGGTGGGGTGATCCCGCCAGGCGGAAAACTGATGAGTCTGGTGCCGTTAGACGATCAGATCCTGATTGAGACGAAGATCCTGCCGCGCGATGTCGCCTTTATCCATCCCGGGCAAGAAGCGATGGTGAAGATTACGGCGTACGATTATTCCATTTATGGCGGTATCAATGGCGTGGTGACGGTCATCTCACCGGATACCATCCAGGATGAGGTTAAACGCGATCTGTATTACTACCGCGTCTATATCCGTACCGACAGTAATCAGTTAATTAACAAGCAGAAAAAAGCCTTCCCGGTTTTTCCAGGCATGATTGCGACGGTGGACATCAAAACGGGGAATAAAACGATTCTTGAGTACCTGCTGAAACCGCTGAATAAGGCGAAAGAGGCGTTGCGGGAACGATAACAGACAGTGCGCCGTGTCTCCGGTTGATGGGCGGTAAGCAGCACAGACCTGCACGGCGCGCGAAGTCAATGCCTGTTGTTTATTACGTGTATGGCAGGTGACGTAAAATTTAGTGTACAAAAGCAGTCGGTATTTGTGCGCTTCATCAGATTCTTATCAAAAGCTGGCAAATTCCGGCCTTTAAAATTGATTCATATCAATTAATGCGTACTTAATTTTCGTCGTTAAAAAATGCCTTTATTTACGACTTGTTTACTTATTTTGCGTTTGTGGTGGCGGTGGTAAGACGTCAGATGACAACGAGGATTTGCTGAATTAGCGAAAATAATTGAAAGAGATCGTCGTAACTCTCTCTAAAAAGGCCAGTTATCATCCTCAATGTAAACATTTATCTCAGAAGTAACGTATTGGCGGATAGGAATTTTCAATAATTACGGTGAATGTTTGTCCGGGAGTGCGGGGACCGAAATGCACTGAATTAACTCCGGCATGTAAATAAACCCTGACATCATTAGTCTGCTACCGGTCATCTTTCACTTGAAACGGCGTTCCATTTTAAGGCGTTTTCTTAACATTTCCATCACCAGGCTGCTGAAATTATGTACGTTGACTTGTTATCCGGCCAACTGCATATTCCTCCCCAGTTAAGACGACATAGCCTTCAGGAGCCGACGATGCCTTCCCGCGATTACCCCGATACCCGTAAAGCCAGGGGAACCCGTTCTAAAGATATGGTGCTATTAAGCGCCCGTGTTGAAACCACACTTTGGGACTACGTTCGGGAATTGGCGTTAGAAACGCGTAAGAGTAAACAGGACATTATTGCCGAAGCGCTTATGCTGCATCGCACTGCCCATGAAGGCGGTCGTGAATAAATGCGGGCGGGTTTTACAGAATGATGTTTTTATCCCTCTGGCGCGCCATGGCGTGTATGACGGTCACCGCAGTAGGACTGACCCTGGTCGTGACAACCGTCTCGCTCATGACGTGGGAACTCAGCGTGACGCTCTTTCCCTGGTCAACCGCGACGACCAGTAAAATTGTCACGGCTTCGCTGCTTAACGAATTACTGGCGTGGATCCACCAGGTTCCCCGCATTGTGGTTAGCGCATGTCGTTGACGCGACACGCCAACAAACGCTTTTGTTTATAGCATTGCAGGGCGCTGATCGTCGCGGCGATGAATAACGCCAGCGCGCCGCACAGCGTGGCATCGGTAATCGCCCGCGTGCCGCTACCTAACAGCGTGGTTAACAGCGGACCCAGAATCTGGCCGATGCCGTAGGTCAGCGTCACGAACCCCAGCAGATTGAGGTTTCCCGGCACCATAAGCTGCCGAGCGAGGGTCATGACCAGCGACGTGGTGCCCATAAACGTTGCGCCGAATCCCACGCTGCTCAGCACCAGCAACAGCGGAGAGCCGCTGGCCAGCGTCAGGAGCACACAGGCGGCCTGAATCACCAGATTCGCCGTCAGACATTGCAGCACTCCCCAGCGTTTCGCCGCCCACAGCCAGCCGAAGCAGCCCGGCACAATCGAAATGCCAACCAGCGTCCACAGATGAACCGTCAGTAGCGGAGAACCCGCGTCTTTCGCCATCAGCGGCAAATAGGTGGCAACGATGATGTAGCCAAATCCAGCCAGTCCATAGAGCAGCGCCAGCAGCCACCAGCGCATCGGCTGCGGGTCACTTTTTGCCAGTGTTGTTGCAGGCGGCGCGTGAGCGGGGGAGGGAAGCAGCAGCGCCAGCAATATCGCCAGGACGGCGGAGAAGGCCGCCGCCCAGATCCACAGCGCATGAGAGGAAAGCGCAAAGTGCAGACCGGCAATCACGTACTCGTTACCCAGCGCAATCCCGACGCCGACACCAGAAAACAGCGAGGCAATGACAAAAGGATTGCGGGTATGTTGCAGCACCAGCGTGGAGCCAAAGATCAGCATCCCGGCGCTGGCGACACCCGCCAGAAAGCGCACCAGCATCACCGCCATGGGGTTGGAGAACAGCGCCATCGCGAGGATCAGTCCGCCGGTCGCCACGGCTGAACTCAACAGCATAGGGCGTAAACGGCCAGGCAGATGAAAAAGCCCAAAGGAGAACAACAGGCTGCCGACCAGGTATCCCGCATAGTTGACGCTGGCAATCCACGACAGTTCGGAAAACGTGAAGCGTCCCTCGGCCAGCAGCACCGGCAGCATTGGGGTATAGAGAAAACGGCCAATCCCCATGCCCAGCGCGAGGACCATCATCCCGAAAAGGGCGGTGCGCAGTGAATACCGGTCTGCGATGTGCGGTTGCTGGCTCATGCCGTACCCATTGTTATTCGTCGTGTGAGAAATGTGAGAGTAACAAGTTTATAACAAATGGGTAAGAAAAACGGCTAAATTTGCGTATTGCTTTAGGGGGGGTTACGGCGCATCAAAGGTCGCCACACATTGCCAGTCGCCCGACTCAAGGCGGTAGATCGATTCGGTGTGACCGGGGATCACCCACCGATCTTGTTCTCCGGGCTGGCAATGCAGGTAGACGCACAGTCCACAGCCCCCGCGCAACTGGCGGGGAATGTCGGCGACCCGAAAGGTCATGCCTGCGGCCTGCAACGCTTTGCGGGTCTGGATCACGCCCACCGTCGAATGAAATAAAAACAGGTATTCCGTCATCCGCGTTTTCTCTGCCGTTGGCCGATCAGCGCCGCGCCGATGGCTCCGGCAAACTGTGCGTCCGGGTGGGTGTTTACCGGGATACCGACATGGCCTTCCAGCATCCGGGCAAAGGCCGTGCAGTGGCTGACGCCGCCGGTAAACAGCAGCGGCCCCTCTGAAGAGAGTCGACCGATGAAGTTGGCGCTGCGTCGCGCCATTGCGTTAATCACACCCGCGAGGATCGCTTCCGGGGCGATACCCGCAGAGCGCAGACTAATCACTTCGGATTCGGCAAAAACGGTGCACATACTACTGATGGCGTGCGGTGCCACGCCGGCGGTAATGGTATCGAGTTGCTCCACGCTGGTGCCCAGGGTGCGTGAAATGACTTCCAGAAAACGTCCGGTGCCCGCCGCGCATTTGTCATTCATCAGGAAGTCGGTGAGGTTACCGTCGTCATCCAGTTGGATCACCTTGCTGTCCTGTCCGCCGATATCAATAACCGTGCGGGTGGCCGGTGCGAGCAGCCGCGCGCCCAGTCCATGACAGGAGATTTCGGTCACCTGTTTGTCAGCAAAATCAACCAACTGGCGGCCATAGCCGGTTAAGGTCAGGTAGGGCCGTGTTTCCAGCCCTTTTGTGAGGACGTCCCAGGCCTCGCGGATGGCATCGGCAGGACGGAATGGCGTCGGGCACAGGAAACGGCGGCCAATCACGCCGTCTGCCAGTAAAATACCTTTGGTCGCCGTCGAGCCGGAATCAATTCCTATCGAATACGTCACGCCTGCTCCTCACAGCATTTCAATAAAGGCCGCGACGCGGGTGCTGAGCTGGCCGACATCCGAGGTGGAGTAGTCGGTTTCAATGGCGATATAAGGAAGGTTGTGCTGCTGGCGAACATGACGCTTAATTGCCAGCGATTCAACGGCATAGGTATGACAGGCCTGCAAAATCACGTCCACCACGCCGTCTGCCTGATACTCTTCCACCATCTGGCTGAGCAGCGTCAGGCGCTGATCGTTCGGAGAGATGCACGAACAGCCGATGGCGAGATATTTGTCGGTGAGCGCGTCATACACGTCGCCGGTTTCCGCGACGCACTGCTCGGTCGCTTTCGCGCCGGTACAGTTTTCGTATCCCACCACCCAGCCGCCATTTTCTTCAATGGCGCGCACCACTTTTTCTGCCGCGCCGCCGATCGGGCAGCCGGTGATCAGAATACGCGGACGGGCATCCAGTCGTTTACCCTCCTGCCACGCCTGACGCACCCGTTCAGTCATGCTGTTCAGTTCGTCGATAAGGGCTTCTTTATCAAAGCGGAAGGTCGCACCGTACACCACTTTCAGGATATCGCTGCCGCTCAATGCAGGGGGATTAAGCTGGCCGAGACGATAGAAATTCGCCAGCGCGCGGCGTTCACGGTTTTTGAGGATGATGGCTTCACGCAGTGCCGCTTCGGTTACCGGCGTCCCAAAACGCGCTTCCACAGCCTGTTGCAGGCGCAGAATTTCTGCTTTCCACAGTGCGCGTGAGGCAGCATCCTGGCTGCTGTTTGGCAACTGCATGACGTGAACGGCTTTGAACTCCGCCATGTATTCGTACATTTTCTTTTTACCGTCGCAGGTGGTTTCACCCACCACCAGGTCGGAAAAGTAGAAATAGGGGCATTTGTCGGTTTTGCCGAAGCCGTAGCTGCTTTTGATCAGCGGGCAGAGGTTGCGCGGCAGATCTTTCTCAGCCTCTTCGATGGTTTCATCCGACGTTGAACACAGCGAGACCACCACCGCACCCGCCGCCATTGGAATCTCCTGCGGCATGAAGGTGCAATAGGTTCCCACCAGCGGGATACCCTGCTCTTTGAGATCCATCACGGTGAGAAAGCCTTTCTGGCGGGCTTCAGAGAACTGGTCGAAAATGGCGGGCAGATCGGTGATAAGCGACATGGATTTTCCTTCCCCGTGACACGGGAGATGTTAAAAGTGCTCGCATTATAACCATGTCATTGTTGTGGCTTTATTGATCTCCCGCCAGGTAAGGCACTATAAAATCTTCTTCAGATCCATCTCTTCCTGGATGCGCTCACTCCAGGCCAGATGCGTGCGAATCGCCTCCTCAATGCCCGCGTTGTAGTACGCCGGACCCAGTTTTTCACTAATGAAATCAATAAAAAACTCGGCGTCGAACTGTTCCAGTTCCAGTTCGAAATGATCGCGGCAGTAGTCTCTGAGCGCCTCGCGCAGACCGTCGCGTTCCGCCGGGGACAGGGTAATGTCAGCCATTTTTTCTCCTTAAAAAGTGGACAGTGCGGGCAGCAGTGAGGGGATTTGCGACAACAGATATAACACCAGCCCGATTGTCCCGCCCACCAGCGTGCCGTTGACGCGAATAAACTGCAAATCTTTCCCGATGTTAAGTTCAATCTGTCGTGACATATCGCGGGCATCCCAGCTTTTCACCGTGTCGCTGATGTGGCGGGTCAGGAAGGCGGCAAACTCGGGCGCCACCCGGTGGGCGGCCTGCTCCAGATGGCCGTTGAGCGAGGCGCGCAGTGCATCGTCAGCGATCAGCGTTTCGCCAAACCACTGTCCGGCATGGGCGATTCGCTGCTTCACCCGGGAATCGTCGGCGTTGATATCCTGCTTCAGCCACTGACGTAAATCCGCCCACAGCTCGCCGAGGTAGCGGTTAAAGGCCTCATCTTCTTTCAGGTAATCCTTGATGCTTTCCGCCCGGTTCGCCATCTCCGGATCGTTTTTCAGTTTGTCGATGAGCGTAAAGGTGGCGCGATCGAAGGCGTGGCGGATCTGATGCGCGCGATCGTGGCTGATGTCATCAAGCAGCGAGTTCACCGCCTCCGACACCAGTTCGGCACTGTGCTCGCCCAGCCACTCGGTGGGCAGAATTCGGGCCTTCAGCGGGTGCTCGGTCTCCAGCCAGTGGACGATTTGTCGGGCGATAAAGGTTCTGGAACTGTCGCGCTGGAGGAGGGCGATCAACTGGGCGATCAGCGTATCGAGCAGCACCTGATGGCGATCGTTTTTGGTCATACTTTCCAGCATCAGGGCGCTGGTGCCGGAGAGATCGACCTTATCAATCGCCTTATGCACCGCGCGCTTAAGCAGGCGCTGGATACGGGCATCGTCGGTCAGTTCCAGAAAGCCGCTCATGATTTGCAACAGATGCTGTCCAACCCGCTGGGCGTTTTCCGGCTGGCTGAACCAGTTGCCTATCAGCAGCGCCGGTTCATGACGGCGGATCAGCGCGACCAGAGACTGGGTATCGAGGAATTTCTCCTGCACGAACTGGCCGAGATTCTCACCGATGCGGTCTTTATTGCGGGGAATAATCGCCGTGTGTCGCGAAATGAAGGGAAGAGGGACGCGGCGAAACAGCGCCACCACCGCGAACCAGTCTGCCAGAGCACCGACCATCGCCGCCTCGGCAATGGCTTTGATCCCGCTGACCCAAAAGCCGGGTGGCAGGAAGAGGGTGATGACGAATGTGGTGGCAGCGATCAGCAGTAATGAGAGCGCCAGCAGTTTAGCGCGTTTGAGTTCAGCGATTTTATTCATAGGCTTAAGGATAGAGCCAGACGGGGGGATCGTGCAAAAACAACCGGGGATCAGCCGGGGATCCAGTTGTCCCACGCTGGCAGTGAGCCTAACTCCGCGACCAAAAAATCAATAAACGAACGTACCTTCGGGTTGCTGTATTTGCTGGGGAAATAGAGCGCGTAAAGGGCGTGCGTTTCGCAGGTGATGGTGCCGTCGAGCATCAACGGGGTGATCTCCTCTTTCTGGATATGGTCGCCAATCAGATAGGTCGGCAGATAGGCCACGCCCTGATCTTCCAGCACCGATTTCAGCAGTACCAGGCTGCTGTTGGCCTGGATCGGCATATTCAGTTTCAGTTGGTGCAGGCGATCCTGTTCGTCGGCAACCTTCAGAATCGGCGTCAGACCGGGATAAACCAGACAGTCATGATTCACCAGATCGGTACGACGCAGCGGCATCCCTTTCTTCGCAAGATACCCGGGAGAGGCGCAGTACGCCCAGCGGATCGGCACCAGTTTACGCATGGCATAGTTTTGCGGTGGGGCGGTGGAGATACGCAGTGCGATATCGAAATCCGTGTCGTTCAGATTGACGAAGTTATCGTTGAGATCGATATACAGATTCACATCCGGGTACTGGGTACGATATTTGTCCACCAGATTGACCAGTCGGGAATAGCCGAAAGCAATTGAGCAGGTAATACGTAATTCACCCTGCGGGTTGTGATAATAACCAGAGGTGGTATTTAGCGTTTCATCAAATTCTTTCAGTAATTTATTGGCCCGGTTAAACAAATATTGCCCGGCATCGGTCAGCGTAATACTGCGGGTTGTACGCTTAATTAATGTTGTCCCGAGCGTATCTTCCATTGCCGCCAGACTTTTACTGACCGCCGACGGTGACACGTTAAGTTGCACCGCGGCTTCAGATAAACCTCCGCAGTCCACAATCCGGACAAAAAATTCTAAATGCTTGAGAGAAATGGGTGTGCTCATTGTTTCCTTTTACTCACAAGTGATTTGCAAAAACGGTACGAATAGGCCGTTACATTGGGTTTTGAAACATGTAACTATTGAATCACAGGAAACTACCTACGCACAAAATGAAAAAATAACAACTTAAGTGAGTTGCGTCACAAATAATAAGGAGGCAAATACAGAACGTCGCCAAATTGTGAATTTACTCTCATTTAATTCCATTCTTATAAAAGGTACCGATTATGTGGACACGACTCGAACCCTACAAATCGTCAATTATTTTATTACTTGCTCTGGTTGCAGGTGGTTTATTAGGGATTTATGCCCCCGCGTTTGCCAGTAAACTCCAGCCGATAGGTCAGATTTTCCTGAACCTGTTATTTATGATTATCGTTCCGCTGGTGGGAATCAGCGTAATGTCCTCCATCGCCAGTATGACCGACCTGAAACGCTTAGGACGGATTATGGCGATTATCTTTATCGTTTCCATCGCGATGGCGTTTATTCCGGCGGCCGGGATTGTGGCGTTAGCCCTGTGGTACAACCCGGCGCAAGGGGTCACTATCGATCTCTCGCAGTCCGTACAGGCGGGCAGCGGCAAGATGGATTTTGTCAGCATGATCACCACCAATGACTTTATTGGTCTGTTTTCTAAGTCGAATATCCTCGCGCTGATCGTGATGGCGATCATTGCCGGGATCGCGATTGGCCAGTCAGAACAGGCGGGTAAACGCATTGCTTCGCTGCTGGAAGATGCCAACACCGTCATTATGAAGATCGTGTCGATCATCATGAAGGTCGCGCCGCTGGGGCTCGGGTGCTACTTTGCGGCGACGATGGCCAGCCAGGATTCCGGACTGCTGCTCACCTTTGCCCGGGCAATTGGTCTGTTCATGGTTGCCACGCTGGCTTACTACATTTTCGGTTCTATTCTTTACTCTTACATTGGCGGCGGCGTACCGGCGGTGAAGGCCTTCTGGCGTCACGCCATTGAGCCTTCCGTGACGGCGCTGGGCACCTGTTCTTCGCTGGGAACGCTGCCGGTGACCCTGCGTGCAGGTAAAGCGATGGGGATTAACCCGGAAATTGTGGATGTCTCGATCCCACTGCTGGTCAACCTGAACAAAGGCGGCGTGGCGATGATCGCGGCGCTGAAGATCGTCTTTATTTACTCAGTGTTGGGGATCCCATTCACCACGGAAACCTTCTTCCTGACCATGCTGATCGCCGTGCTTTCCGCGATTATCGTTGGCGGCGTACCGGGCGGGGCGTTCCTCGGGGAGATCTTTATCGTCACCACGCTGGGACTGCCGATGGAAACCATTCCGATGTTAGTGGTGCTGGGCACAATTACCGATGCCCCGGCGACGCTGATTAACGTGATTCATGATTTGAATGCGGCACAAATTGTAGAACGCTTCTCCGGGAAAAAGTCGGTGAATGCAGAGATGAATGCGACGGCTACGGTCGCCGAGGTTTAACGCACGGATTAAGGATAAGAAAGGTTATGAAAGATTCAGTGAAACTCGAAACCCAGTTGATCATCGCCGGACGCGATAAACGCTATACCCAGGGCGCGGTAAACCCGGTTATCCAGCGCGCCTCTTCGCTGGTGTTTGATACCGTGAAGGACAAAAAATTCGCCACCGCCAATCGCGCAAACGGCGAGCTGTTTTACGGTCGTCGCGGCACTTATACCCACTTCGCGTTCCAGAAGGCGATGAGTGAACTGGAAGGCGGTGTCGGCTGCGCGCTCTACCCGTGCGGTGCGGCGGCGGTGACAAACGCGATCCTCGCATTTGTGCAGGGCGGCGATCATTTGCTGATGACCGGGGCGGCGTATGAACCAACACAGGATTTCTGCAATAAGATCCTGAGTAAATTCAACGTCGAAACGACGTACTACGATCCGATGATCGGCGCCGGAATTGTTGATCTGATCCGCCCGGAAACCAAAGTGGTGTTTCTTGAATCACCGAGTTCGATCACCATGGAAGTACAGGATGTGCCGGGAATGGTGAAGGCGATCCGCGCGGTGAACCCGGAGATTGTCATTATGATCGACAATACCTGGGCGGCTGGTGTGCTGTTTAAGGCGCTGGATTACGGAGTGGATATCTCGATTCAGGCTGGCACCAAGTACACGATTGGCCACTCTGACGGCATGCTGGGAACGGCGGTGTCCAACGCCCGCTGTTGGGATCAATTGCGTGAAAACTCGTATCTGATGGGGCAAACGCTGGATGCTGATACCGCGTATAACGGCAGTCGCGGCCTGCGTACGCTGTCGGTGCGTCTGAAGCAGCATCAGGAGAGCAGCATTCAGATTGCCCGTTGGCTGTCGGCACGCGCGGAGGTGGAACGGGTGAACCATCCGGCGCTGCCGGAGTGTCCGGGGCACGAATACTTCACGCGTGATTTCAGCGGCAGTTCCGGTCTGTTCTCGTTTGTGCTGAAAAAGCGGCTGACGGATGAGCAGTTAGCGAACTTCCTCGATAACTTCTCGCTGTTCCACATGGCTTACTCATGGGGCGGGTTTGAGTCGCTGATTCTGGCGAACCAACCGGAAGAGTTGAACAGCATTCGCCCGGCCGGGGATGTTGATTTCAGCGGGACGCTGGTGAGGGTGCACATCGGTCTGGAAGATGTCGGCGATTTGATGGCTGACCTTGAAGCCGGTTTTGCCCGCATTGCTTAAAAAAAATGGCCCCGCATGACGGGGCCTGATTTTACTTCTCTGTTGCCAGTTCCGTTGCGTGATACTGACGTACCCGAGTTAATAACCCTTTCAACGTGAATACCACCGCTACTCCCGCAATCACCGCCAACAGGTGAAACGGGATCCGGCCGCCGTTAAACCACAGTCCGCGACCGATTTCGACGGAGACGGCCATCACCGCCAGGATCACCATGTTCAGCGAGGCCGACACGGTTCCTTTCGGCAGGTTGTTGGTAAACAGCGTGAAGCGGAACAGCGTCGGGAAGATAAGCCCGATACCAAACGCATACAGACTGGTGCCCAGCACCGACCACAGCCACACGTGCGGCCAGAAAAGGTTCCCGACGATCAGGACAAACAGGCCGCTGAGCTGAATCGGCACGGCACGCCAGATAAAGCGCGGGTCGGTCGGATCTTTCACAAAACGTGCCACGACCATGTTGGCGATAATTACCGCACCGAACACCGGAACCTGTACCCAGGCGAACTGTGAGGAGGTCATGCCGCCCGCGTCGATCAGGATCACCGGGGAGACGGCGACCCAGCTCATCATCGGGATATAACTTAGCGAGATCGTGGCGACGCCAAAGAGGAACACGCGGTTGCGAAAGACATCGCGGAAATCGCGTACGACGCTGATCGCACTAAACGGCACCGCGCCGCGCTGGACCGTTTCTGGCATCGCCAGCAACAGGCCCATAAAGGCGATAAACCCCATCACCGCAATAATGGCAAACAGCACCTTCCAGTGGACGAAGTGCATCAGTGCCGCGCCGGAAAGCGGGCCGATGATTGGCGCCACCAGCACGATAGAGGTGATGATCGCCATCAGCTTGATGGCTTTCGTTTGCCCGTACGCCTCCTGCACAGTGACGTAGCCGACCGTCGCGATAAAGCAGATGCTGGTGCCCTGCACCACACGCGCGACCAGAAACTGTGTCATTGAGGTGGTGAACAGCGTGGCGGTACAGGCGAGGGAAAAAATGAGCGCTCCCGCGACCAGTACCGGGCGACGACCGATCCGGTCGGAAAGCGGCCCCAGCAGCCATTGCAGCGCCATCCCTCCGGCGAGATAGAGACTGACCGCCGCCGGTGCCAGACTGACATCGGCATCAAACTCCCGCACGACGTTGATGATGCCTGGCTGAATCAGGTCCGTCGACAGATAGGCGGCAAAATCGTACAGAATCAGCGCCATCGGAAAAAACAGCGTCGTGGCGTGCCGCTTGAAAAACTCAATAATCCATTGCATACAAAACGAACTCCATGTGGAGAACCCCTTCACGGGAACAACGAAATTCAATACTGTCACAGGGACATCAGGCAGAAAATAGAGAACAGCAGACTGCGGATGTACTGAATTTCATGTAATCAAAAACACTGCCCGTGGGAATCACAGACAGGGGAACACAATCTGACTCTTGTCAGAATATGTAGCGATTACAGATGGTTATCAGCACATCACACCTCGGGGAAAGTAAGTTGAACGGAAAATATACACCTTAAGTGTCATTATAATTTGATGTTAGTCAATAGAATGGGCTGAATTCATTCAGTATCTCAATGGGCTACGGGAAGAGAAAGCGCCAGACGATCCCGCAGCCAAAGGCGATCAACACGGCTCCGGCAATGCGTTCGATCCATACGATCCCATGGCTGAGCCGTCGCTGGATAAACGGCAGGCCAATCCCCAGCACAATCAACAGATCCCAGCACAACACGACGCTGGTCATCCAGATCCCACTAACGGCCTGCTGTACCAGCGTCACCGACGGGCCAAGCAGGGCAGTCATCAGCGCCAGATAAAACAGCGCGTTTTTCGGGTTGAGTAGCGACGAACCCAGCCCCAGCAGCACCTGTTTGCCCAGCCCCGGACACGTGGGCTGGGCATCTGCGCCCGTCAGCGTTTGCGGACGACTGCGCAGCAGCAGACTGCCGATCCACAGTAAATAGAGCGCGCCCAGCAGTGCGATCAAAGTAAATAACAGAGGATGCTGACGGAGGATCCCCCAGCCGGCAATCGCCAGCAGGATATAGATCCCGTTACCGGCGGCGATCCCCAGGCACAGCCCGACGCTACCGCGAAGTCGATAGCGAACGGCGTAGCCCACCAGTAAAAAGAAATCCGGTCCGGGGCTGAGCAGTGCCACAAAGTGCGCCAGCGCCAGGGCGGGAAATGCAGGAGGAAAGAGTACAGACAACGGTTCCATAGTGACCTCAGTGTGCAAACCTGAGTTCACGCTACGCCCGGCGAAAGGCTAATTATTGTCTGATATTGATCGTCCCCGCGCATACTGGCGCGGCGTGGCGGCGGTATAGCTGACGAAGGTGCGGTGGAAATGGCTCTGATCGGCAAAACCACTCTGATAGCCGACGTCGGCGATATCGTCTCCGGCGCGCAGCCGCGTCCTGGCAAAATCGATCCGCGCGATGTTCAGATAACTGCCCGGCGTCAGACCGGTGTCCTGCTTAAAAGTGCGGATCAGCGTCTCTTTGCGTATGCCGAACTCTTGCGCCACATCATCAAGCGACGGTGGAGAGAGTAAATTGCTTTGCAGTCGCGCTTTCAGAGACTGACTGGTCGCTCGCGGACGCGGCGGATTTCCTGTCTGCAAAGGGAGTGCCTGCAGCAGGAGGCGGATGGCATCAACAAGCGGTGCGATTTGCCGTTTCTCCATTAACGCCACAAGGTCGAGAAAGTGCTGAAAGCGTTGTGGATTGCGGATCACCGGGTCAGTGGCGCAAAACGGTGCAGGGATTGTCTGGTCGGGCAACTGAGCAAGGCACCAGTCCGCGTCCAGGTAGAGCATATGATAGCTGCGCGACTGTTCATCGACCGGATTACAGCTGTGCGGCACCTGCGGGGGGATCACAATCAGATCGCCCGCCTGCAAACGGTATTCTTTGCCATCGCTGACACAGCAGGTTTCACCCTCCAGAATGGCACCAATAGAGAGTTGCGGATGATGATGACGCTTATACGCCTGCTGGCTGCGCCAGGTGCTGCGCAGCTCCAGCCACGCAAGCCGCTCATCGCGCCAGAACGATTGTGGAATATCTCGGGTGTGGGTCACAGTTAGCGCCTCCGGCAAAGTGATGATTTGTTATATCACAGGCCCGGCGAGAAAAAGCGTTGTAGAGAAGGGATGTGGCGCTTCTGTGCACATCATTCCGAGAAAATGTATTGGTTGCAGAGGAATATATTTACTGCTGAAAACGTCTCGCAAAGATAAATAGTCGCAGATGAGAAGTGGCCCCCTTCGCGCTACTGTCGCATTCTCTATTCCTGGGGACGGATCGCCATGAAGACCTCTTCGACTACCACGCCGCATGATGCCGTATTTAAAACGTTCTTGCGTCATCCGGAAACCGCCCGAGATTTTCTGGATATCCATCTTCCCACTGGTCTTCGTCAGCGGTGTGACCTGCAAACGCTGAAGCTTGAACCCACCAGTTTTATCGAAGAGGATCTTCGTGCGTACTATTCAGACGTGTTGTGGTCGTTAAAAACCGAAGAAGGGGATGGCTATATCTATGTTGTCATTGAACATCAGAGCACGCCGGATGTGCATATGGCATTTCGGCTAATGCGTTATGCGCTGGCGGCGATGCAACAACATCTGGACGCGGGTCATAAGCGGTTACCCCTGGTGGTACCGATGCTTTTTTATCACGGTGCTGACAGCCCCTATCCTTTTTCACTTAATTGGCTGGATAAATTTTCCGATCCCGATCTGGCGCGTCAGTTATATACCACCGCTTTTCCCCTGGTGGATATCACGGTAATACCGGACGACGACATTATGCAGCATCGTCGGATGGCACTGCTGGAGCTTATTCAGAAGCATATTCGTCAGCGGGATCTGCAGGGACTTGTGGAACGACTTGCCGTGTTGCTCGTTACCGGTTGCGCTAATGACAGACAGTTGAAAGCGCTGTTTAATTATTTACTGATACAGCATGGACATACGCCCCGTTTCATCGGATTTCTTGAGAAAGTGGCGGAGCGTGTTCCTCAACACAAGGAGAGATTAATGACGATTGCAGAAAGATTTCGTAATGCGATTCTGAGAAAAGGGATACGGGAAGGTAAACAAGAAGGTCTGGCAGAAGGTCAACTTAACGCGGCGCGACGAATAGCGCAACGGATGCTGACGGAGGGGATAGAGCGGGAGACGGTGCAAAGACTTACCGG
This sequence comes from Citrobacter sp., assembly GCA_019415335.1. The sequence goes on from DXKH01000013.1 coordinate 25,560, forward strand.
ACTGTCCGCAGAAGAGATGCAGAGTGTGATTCACTGAATGTACTGTGTGGCGTTCAAGCCGTCCGGGAAGTCGAGTGTTTACTCCATCGCGACTTTGATCGCCTCGCCCAGTTTCTGCATTACGTCCCGGTGCTTCTCGTTGGGCGGGAGCGCGCAGTTTATGCGCACGCAGTTGCGGTATTTCCCGGATGCGGAAAACAGTGAACCCGGTGCGACCTGAATTTTCAGGCGACAGAGCTGTCCGGATACGCACACCATATCGACCTGTTCCGGGAGTTCGACCCACAACATAAAACCGCCTTTTGGCCGCGTCACGCAGATCCCACAGGGAAAATATTCCCGCGCCCAGCAGGTATATATCTCCATGTTACGCTGATAAATCTGCCGCATTCGCCGCACGTGGCGGTGATAGTGGCCTTCCCGGACAAACGCTGCCGCGGCCAGCTGTGTCGCCGGAACACCGGTACCACTGGCGGAATACTTCATGTGCAGTAATTTGTCATGGTAGCGACCGGAGACGACCCAGCCAACACGCAGACCGGGAGCAACGGTTTTGGTAAAGGAACTACACAGCACCACACGCCCGTCGATATCCCAGGAGTGAATCGTCCTTGGGCGCGGATACTCCGTTGCCAGTTCGCCATACACATCATCCTCGAAAATCACAATGTCGTGGCGTTGAGCCAGGGCCAGAACGGCTCGCTTGCGCGCATCCGGCATGATAAATCCCAGCGGATTATTACAGGCGGGCACAAGGATAATGCCTTTTATTGGCCACTGTTCAACGGCGAGTTCCAGGGCTTCAATGCTGATACCGCTATCGGGATCGGTAGGAATTTCAATAACCTTTAGATTAAGACCGCGCAACAGATGTAATGTGCCGTAGTAGGCCGGCGATTCGACAGCAATAATGTCTCCCGGCTTGCATATCGCCAGCAACGACAACGACATTGAGCTTTGACAACCATTCGTGATGATAATGTCGTCAGCGGTCAGGACTGAGCCACCATCCAGCATCAGACGCGCGATTTGTTTGCGCAGGCTCAGACATCCGGGTAAATCATCATAGCCGAGCACCGCGTTTTGGTTATGCTGCGCCACCCGACTGAGTTCTCGCCAGAGCGGTTTCAGGCTCGGTTGGCTGACATCGGGGATTCCGCTGCTAAATGAAATGATCGAATCATCGCTATGACCCGCAAGCATGTTCATGACCTGGTCCCACTGGGTAAACTCAACCGGACGCTGTACCGGGCGCGACATTGGCGGGACCGGCGGCTGTGCTTTCTGTGGTGCGACGAAGTAACCTGAACGGGGCTGCGGCGTAATGAGTTGCAACGATTCCAGCACCTGATACGCCTGCTGCACAGTGCTAATGCTGACCCTATGCTCCTGACTCAGACTGCGTACCGACGGCAGTTTTTCTCCGTGACGATACAGCCCTTGTTCAATACGCTCGGCCAGCAGGTTGGCCAGATGTTGGTAACGCGTCATGCTGTATCCCTCGAAGATGCCATACAGATATTAAAACCAGTACAGACAGGCGAAAAATGTGCGGTGCAGTGTCTGTTTTAACGAATCTGTATGTTAAATAAAAGCTGTTTTTGAATCTGTATTGTTCCACCCGGCAACCGCCAGAATAAAGGTTCTGGTATGAGAGGGGGTGGTGTATGGAATTTCATGAGAACAAAGCGAAACAACCGTTTATTGGTTTTGTCCTGATCTGGCGAGCGTTTAAAAAATGGCGTCTGCAGGCGCAAACCCGACGGATCCTGCAACAGATGAGTGATGAGCGGCTCAACGATCTGGGATTACGCCGGGATCAGATTGAATAGCGTTTCTGCGGCACTCAGAGGCTGGAGGTGAACCCGTCCGGCCTTTTTTACATTCATAAAATTTATCAATTTATGCTTACTGATGGTCTGTTTCTTGATGCTTACCCTGATAAGTATTATTTTCTCTTTCGCTAAAAGAGGAAAGGCACATGACTGAAGATGAGCTGTTTGCCCGCCGTCCGTTGGGGATGCGTATGGCGATGGTAGTGCGTCAATGGCGGGCCATTATTGATGCGGCGATTACCGATACCGGCCTGACCCAGTCCAGTTGGACGGTGCTGATGCAACTGCATCAACTGGGTGATAACGTCTCGGTTAGCGAACTGGCGGAGGTGCAGGGCATTGAACTGCCACCGCTGATGCGCACTCTCACACAACTGGAAAATCAGGGCTACCTGGTGCGTTCCACATCGCCTTATGACAAACGTATCCGTCTGCTGATGCTGACCGCGGAAGGCCGTGCCCGGCTGGTAGAGCTGAACCGGATGATTGAGGCCTATCAACGTCGCGTCACGCGTACCATTCCTGAAGCGGATCTCGCTTCCTTCAGCGCCACCCTAAATTTAATCGCCTGCAATTTGCGGACAATCCGCGAAGAAGATAATCAACACTAAAAACTATGATGACTCCAGAACAGAAGTTTGCCCGTTGGGTAAGGGTGAGTATTGCCGCTTTCCTTGCCATATTCGCCTGGTTTATCGTTGCCGATATCTGGATCCCGCTGACGCCGGACTCCACGGTGATGCGCACCGTTACGCCAGTTTCGTCGCGCGTTTCCGGGTATGTCTCGCACGTCTATGTGCAGAACAACCGTCCGGTGAAAAAAGGTGACCTGCTTTATGAGCTGGATCCCACGCCATTTATTAACAAAGTCGAAGCCGCGCAAATCGCCTTTACGCAGGCCAGACTGAGCAATCAGCAACTGGATGCACAGATTGCTTCTGTCCGCGCCACCCTGCGTACCGCAGAATTTACTGCGCGTAATGACAAGCTGACGTTCGACCGTTATCAGCGGTTAAGCACGATGCAAAACGTTTCGCAGGCGGATCTCGACAAAGTACGAACGACCTGGCAGACCAGCGAACAGTCGGTAACTGCTCTGCATGCCAACATCCAGAATCTGCTGATCCAGCGCGGCGAGCGCGAGGATAACCATAACGTGACGCTGCAAAAATATCGCAATGTGCTGGAAGAGGCGCAGTTGAATCTGGCATGGACAAAAGTGTATGCGGAGACGGACGGGACGGTGAGTAATCTCCAGCTTAACGCCGGGCTTTACGCCACCGCCGCCACGCCACTGCTGGCGCTGGTCAGCAATCAGACGGATATCGTGGCCGATTTTCGCGAGAAAAGCCTGCGCCATACCCGCGTGAACACCGATGCCGCCGTGGTATTTGATGCCATGCCGGGTAAAGTGTTCCGTGCGCGCGTCACGAGCAGCGATGCGGGGATCCTCGCCGGACAGGAAGAGGTTAACGGTCAGTTGTCGCAACCGGAGCAATCCACGCGCTGGGTGCGCGATGCGCAGCGGATGCGTATTCACGTGACGCTCAGTGAGCCGCTGGATAAACCGTTGCCGACCGGTGCCCGCGCCACGGTGCAGTTGTATAACAGCGAAGGGCCGTTTGCCCGTACTTTTGCTGGCGCGCAAATCCATTTGGTTAGCTGGCTGCATTATGTCTATTAACACCCTGGCGCGTGTCTTCACGCCCCATGACAACATCGTCTATACGGCCAACGACTTTCGCCAGACCTTACGGATAGCCGTTGCCGGGACAATCGCGCTGAGCATTTCGACCTTTTACAACGTCCAGTACGGCGTGTTCTTCGTGGTGTATCCGCTGATGCTGATGTCGCTGGTGCCGGTATTTAACCGCCACGTGGCGCGGCAGTTTGTGTTCAGTGCGGCGGTAAACTGCATCGAAATGGTGCTGATTGTCGGTTATCTCTCGCAATGGCCGGTGATTATGACGCTGGTGGTGTTTGGCCTGTATGTGATGCGCTTTCGCTTTATGAGCAAGGGGCCGCTGTTTCTGCTGGGGTCGATGGGCGTGGTTTGCCAGAGTACGATGCTCAACTTTATGAGCTATCCCACCACTGACTGGCACACGCTGATGTTTTCCAACATGGAGGCCTGCGTGATGGCAGTCGCGCTGAGCGCGCTGTTGCACTATCTGATCCCCGACGTGGAACCGCGTAAACCGCCGCCGCGTATTGAGAAGGATGACGCCCGCATTCGCCACGAATCGCTGCTTTCCGGAACCGTGGCGACGATGATTTTTGTCATTTTCCAGCTCTGCGATCTGAGCGATTCGCTGTCGGCGCTGATGGCGGGGATTTTGATTCTGTTTCCGATGCATTATCGCGGTGCGGTCCTGAGCTCGATCTGGCGCGTTGTCGGCGTGGTGCTGGCCTGTCTCTACATCCTGGTGGTGCAGTTACTTATTTATGATTTCAGTAATCACATGCTGCTGATGATGCCGCTGATCGGCCTCGGACTGGCTTTCAGCGCTCGCCTGCACGTAATGGAAAAAGTGGGCGCAGGCGTTGGCTTTGCCAGCATCACCACCATCGGCATTATGTTCGGCCAGAACCTGCACCCGGACAGCGACTTAGTATTCAGCGATCTGTATCGCATCACCTCGGTCACCGTCGCGCTGCTGGCAACGCTCACGATGGTGTTTCTGGTTCATCGGATACTGAACTGCTTTGCGGTGACACGGTTTGTGGTGGTGGAGTGAGGGAAAACTGGGCCGGATAAGTTGATGCTTTACCCGGCATTTATCCTCATTACGCAGGCAACGCCATTTTTCCTGTTACCATGTCAAACATCAAGCGGGCAAAGCCTTTTGCCCGTGACGGATCTGACAAATACTGCATCATAAATTCCTGCCGGGCTTCATCGCTGTCCATCACCGCATCGTCCACCGCGTTGAAAAAACCGCCCAGAATTGCCTGCTCGGGACTGTTATTCTTGATTTGTTTCATCACGGTTTCATTCTCAGTGATTTTATTAAACACGGCCATCGCGCTGCTGAGCATATCGTTATCCGTCAGATGATCGGTGATAAACAGCTCATTCATACGCGACAGGATCTGCGACAGAAATTCCTCTTTCTTGTCTTTCGGTTTTGCCGTGCCAACGTGGTTACTGGGATCGAGCGTATACTCTGCGGCATCTTCCTGTAATTTCAGATGCTGCTCGTGAATTTTCGATAAACGGTAGCGGCTCATCTCCACGTTGCTGAGATCGATCTCGTCTTCCTCCAGCGGCTGTTCGTGCAGTAAAGGCCGAAGGTGGCGGGCAAACAGGCTCAGTTTTTCCAGAGATTGATCATCGTATTCCACGATCTGCGACATAAACTCGTAAAAGCGTACAAAGCTTCCGAGATCCTTTTTGAAGATCTCCAGACGGTCTTTTTCCTGTTTGCAGGCTTTGAAGCTGTTTTCGGCGTTGGTGATCAGCACGACATCACCTGTTTTTTTCGTTCTTTCGAACATCCCTTTGGCGGTCAGCCAGGCGTCGATAGCGAGCGCATAGCGCTTTTGCCAGCGCTCGACGGCCGGGCGGCAGATATTACTGATGGCGGCATTGGATTTGTTTTTGGTAAAAAACGCGTCGCAAAACTGTTCCACTTCGTTCCACTGGAAAATCTGGCTGGCACGTAGTTTCTCAAACAGATCAAACACCTGTTGGGGATCGCTGACATCGGTCAGTTCGGCGGTCTGATAATAAGGCTGAAAGGCATCCAGAATGTCCTGCGGTTCGTTATAAAAATCGAGCACAAAGGTGCCTGATTCTGCTTTGCCCGGATAGGTACGATTCAGACGCGAGAGGGTCTGTACGCACTCAACGCCGCCGAGGGCTTTATCAACATACATGGCGCACAGCTTAGGCTGGTCAAAACCGGTCTGGAACTTATTGGCCACCAGCATCACCTGGTAGTCATCGCTATCGAATGCTTTACGCATGTCCCGGCCTTTCAGCCCTGGATTCATGTTTATTTCTGTGAACTTCTGGTTCAGCAATGCTTCGCTGTTATGGTCGTTCTCCTGAAACTCGACTTCGCCGGAAAATGCCACCATGGCGCTGATTTTTACATAGCGGTTTTCGGCGATGTACTTATCAAACGCCAGCTTGTAGCGCACCGCCGCTTTGCGTGAACTGGTCACCACCATCGCTTTTGCCTGCCCACCGAGCAGGTTCATCACATGCTTGCGAAAGTGTTCGACGATCACCTTCACCTTTTGCGACACGTTGTAATCGTGCAGTGTGACCCACTGATTCAACCTGACCTTTGCCCGATTACTGTCCACTTCGCGGTCTTTATCTTCCAGCTTCTGCAGGAGTTGATACGCCACTTTATAGTTGGTGTAGTTTTTCAGCACATCGAGAATAAAGCCTTCCTCAATGGCCTGACGCATGGTGTATACATGGAATGCCGCCGGTTTGTTGGTTGCCGATGCCGGTTCCTCCGGGTGGGGGAGTCGGCCAAACAGCTCCAGCGTTTTGGCCTTCGGCGTGGCGGTGAATGCATAATAGTTCAGGTTGTCGCTGTTTCGGCGTGCGGCAATGGTGGCGTTGAGACTGTCTTCTGACGACAGCACCGTGTCGTCATCCCGCGCTTCGCTCATCAGCACTTCTTTTAGCTGTCGAGCCGTGGTGCCGCTTTGTGACGAGTGCGCTTCATCGGCAATCACTGCGTATTTACGTTGTTTCAGACAGACGCTGTTTTCGATCGCTTTCAGTAAGACCGAAAAGGTCTGAATAGTCACGATGATAATCGGCTGGGAATGCTCGAGCGCACTGGCTAATTTTTCAGATTTAGAACCGTCACCCTCTTTATTGTTGATTCGGCCCACCACGCCATCGGCATGTTCGAACTGATAGATGGTGTCCTGAAGCTGATCGTCGAGCACCGTACGGTCGGTGACCACGATGACCGAGTGGAACAACTTCTCGCCGCGGGTATCGTACAAACGGGAAAGCTGATGCGCCGTCCAGGCAATGGAGTTTGATTTACCTGAACCGGCACTGTGCTGAATCAGGTATTTGTTGCCGGTCCCCTCGATCGCCGCGGCCAGTAGCAGTTGGTTGACCACATCCCACTGGTGATAGCGCGGGAAGATCAGGCTCTCTTTTTTGTACTTCTGCCCGTTCCAGTCCTCTTTCTCTTCAATTTGCAGATGCACAAAGCTGGCGAGGATTTTCAGCAGGTTATCTGGCAGCAGCACTTCATTCCACAGATAGTCGGTCGCATAGCGGCCTGCATCTTCCGGGATCTCATTGCCCGCGCCGCCTGCTTTGGTGCCTTTGTTGAACGGCAGAAAGACGGTGTCGTCGCCTGCGAGTCGGGTCGCCATATAGACGTCAAACTGGCTGACGGCGAAGTGCACCAATACCCCGCGCTTAAAAGTCAGCAGCGGCTCGGGCTTGTTGGTCGCCGGGTCTTTCGGCAGCCGGGTCTTCTTATACTGTATGATGGCGTTCTGTACTGCCTGCTTAAACTCGGATTTCAGCTCCAGCGTGGCGACCGGCAGGCCGTTGATAAACAGCACCAAATCGATACGCCAGCGTTTCGCTTTCAGGTCATTTTCACCGGTCGCGCTGGCATACGGGCTGTAAACCAGTTCCGGCACAATACGGCAGAGATTCTGCCGATAGCGTGCGAGGGTGTCCGGGTTGAGAGTGTGTTCCGGCTTAAACTGGCAGAGAAAAAAACGGGCGTTGCGGATTTTCAGGCCGTGACGCAGTACGCCGAGCGTGCCCCAACTGCGCGACAGCACATCGGTGGCATTGATGTCGGCTTTTTTTAACTGGGCGACCAGCGCATCGAGGAAATGACGTTCGGTATCATTGGGATACACCTTCGCAAACTTTTCCCACTCCTGTGGCTGGGTGGTCTGCACAAATTGCAGCGTATCCTGAACGTAGAGCGCGCGTTCGCGATCGTAGCCGTCACCTTTACCGACAATCCAGCCGTTAGCGACCATCTGGTGGATGATGTCGTTTTGCAGGTTAATTTCGCGGGTGATGTCGGGGGTCATACGGCAACCTCCGCTTCAACTATGGTTTGCTCGTTGGGGGCGTGCCAGTTGCGGACGTCGATTTTGCCAGTCACGGCGGCGGAGATAAGGGCGGTGCGGCGTTCCTGGAGGAGAACGATTTGCAGGAGTTGTTTATCGATTAGGGTATCGATTTTTGTGGTATGCATGCGCAGAAAATCAACAATCTTAATTTGTTCTTCTAAAATTGGGCATGGATATAATATTTCATTAAAAGCTTCTGTGGGTAAGCGCCATCTTCCTAGATGAGCACTACCTTGACCCAAATGAAAAAATAATTTCTGATGGTAGCCATTTTGTAAAAGATACAGAAAATAGTAGCTATAAAAAGCTTCATTATTTATAATGAAAAAGACTCTGTAATCTGGACTTGTTACACCATCAAATGAAGAAATATCAATGTATCCTGTTAATAAATCCATGTGATTCATTGCAAAGTCACCAGGAAGAACCCTTTGATACTTTGAGTAATCCATAGATAATTGTCCTTCATTATTGGTTATATCTTTTATCTTAATACCTTTTTGAGTTACTGATAAAACATCGTATCCAATTTTCCCAGCTATACACTTTTTTATTCTGAATATATATTTTAATCGGAGGGTCGACCAATGCTGCGGTACTTTTCCCAACCACTCAACACCAGAATCCTTCATCTGTACATCAGGATGTAGTCCTTTGGTCACCGCATGGCTAATCACTGCCTGACGTTTTTCTTTTAACAGTTCAATAAGTTGTTGTTGTTTCTCGATTAGATTATCGATTTTTGCGGTTTCGTGATCGAGGAAAGCAGCAATTTTTTCCTGTTCATCATCAGTAGGGAGCCAAACTGAAAGACCTCGTAAAATAGCTTGCGTGATACTGAATACTTTAACACCTTTAACCGCATATCTGACTTGACTACGTAATTCCTTACTATCCAGAAGATAGGCATAGAATCGCCAGTTTTTTCTGTTAGATGGTTTGGCAATAATCGTGTGATAACCGGCGAAAACAATATCATCACTGATTAGTTGCGAGAAATTACCCGAGCCGTCAACATCTTCTGATGTATCTGCAAAAATAATATCTCCTTTTAAAAGCAATGAGTCTGAGTTATCTTTCAGATGTTTTTTATCGACGCATTTTAATAAATTAATTTTCGGGGATATTTCAAAGCCATATTTTGAGTGAATTTCTCCATAATTAATACAGGGAATACCCTCGTCTTGAAGGTTCTCTTTGGTAATTGTCAAGCCTTTACCGAAGGTAAATAGGTAGCGAAGTTTGTTGGTTCTCCAGTGAGCAGGTATCTCCCCCAACCACTCTACCCCAGAATCCTTATACTCTGGATATGCCTTATATGTAGCCATCAGGAGTGTACCTCCCGCAGCAGTTGCATAATCTCAGCGCTTACCGCATCCAGATCGGCATCGATCTCCTCCAGCGTTCGCGGCGGCGTATACACATAGAAATGACGGTTAAACGGGATCTCATAGCCGACAATGCCGATCTCGCCGTCGATGGCGTCACGCTTATCGGCGTTGATCCATGCATCCGCCACGTGCGGCAACACTTCCGCTTTAACGTAATTCTCGATCAGGTCGCTGGTTGAAATGGCGGGATTGAGCGGCACGTTTTCGTTATCACGCAGATCGCCGTCCTGCTCAAATTCGACCACCTGCCCGCGATAGGCAAACGCGCCGTACAACGGCTGGGCGTCTTCTTTTAATACCTTCTTCACCACCGGCGCGGCGTCCGGGTTTTTGCGTGTTACGGCGTCAATAAACTGCTTATTCTCTTTGGCATCCAGCCTCACGCCAGCGGTTTTAAGCGCGCTTTTGAAGTCAGTCTGGAACTGATTAAAGTCATCGCTGATGCCGGACATACCGCCAGGCTTGTCGCCAAACGCGGCCTGAATATGCCGGGCCTTTTCCATTAATTCGCGCTGTGCCCGCCACAGTTTGCTGTCGAGCAGATCTTTGATTTGCTTCTCTTTCAGCTCGGCAAACTCGGTTTTGATAAGCGCGCGGGCTTCTGCTTCCAGCGCAGAAAAATCGCCGTAGTTATCCGCATGCCAGTGGGCGGCAAAGGCGTCAAACAAGCATTCCATCGGCGAGTTGAAGGGTTTTGGGGCAAAGCGTAGCGTGGCAATGGCGTCATCGGTAATCTGTGCCGACAGGCGCAGCGGACGCTCGATGGTCAGGCGGCGATAACCGAAGTCGGTACTGCGAAAGAGTTTGCTGGCGAAGGTTTTCGGCGCTTCGCTTTTTACCGTTGCAGACTGACGGCCACGGCTGGATTTTTGCTCCGGCGCTTTCTCCAGACCCAACGCTTCCAGCGTGGTGGCATCGATGGCCTCAACATCACCAAAGGTACGGGTGAGCAGACGGATATGTTCGTCTTCCATCCGATTACGCTTTGAGCCCAGCGACTTGCGCATTTTTCCGCACAGGTTGCTGCCATCAATAAGCTGGACTTTGCCTTTGCGCTCAGGCGCTTTGTTGTTGCTGAGGATCCAGATGTAGGTGGCGATGCCGGTGTTGTAAAACATCTCTGTTGGCAGGGCGATAATGCCTTCCAGCAGATCGGTTTCCAGGATATAGCGACGGATCTCGCTTTCCCCGCTACCTGCGCCGCCGGTAAACAGCGGCGAGCCGTTGAGGATGATGCCGATGCGCCCGCCGCCGCTTTTCGCGTCGCGCAGTTTACTGATCAGGTGCAGCAGAAACAGCAATGAGCCGTCAGAGACGCGGGGTAACCCTGGGCCGAAACGCCCATCGAACCCTTTTTGCTGATGCTCGCTATTGATCTCGCCTTCGATCTTCTTCCAGTCCACGCCAAACGGCGGGTTAGAGAGCATGTAGTCAAACTTCTCACTGGATAACTGATCGTTTGAGAGGGTATTGCCGAGCTTGATGCGACTGACATCCTGACCTTTGATCAGCATGTCTGCCTTACAGATGGCCCAGGATTCTGGATTGAGTTCCTGCCCATAGGCGCGCATCACCGCGTTGGGGTTCAGTTCGTGCAGGTATTCCATTCCGGACGAGAGAAAGCCGCCGGTGCCCGCAGTGGGGTCGTAAAGCGTGCGAATGATCCCGTCTTTCGTCAGCACATCGTCATCGCCGATAAAGACGAGAGAGGTGGTCAGACGCACGATATCGCGCGGGGTGAAATGTTCACCGGCGGTTTCGTTGGAACCTTCCGCGAATCGGCGAATGAGTTCTTCGAAGATCAGGCCCATTTCATGATTAGAAATGGCCTGTGGGCTTAAGTCGGTGGTTGCGAACTTCTGCACCACTTTATACAACAGATTAGCCTCTTCCAGTTGGCCGACAAACTCGCTGAATTTGAAGTGTTCGAAAATCTCACGGGCATCGGTGGAGAACGATTGCACGTATTTCTCCAGGTTAGCCTTGATACCGTTTTGCCCCATCTTGCTGAGATCCATGGGTGAGGCATTGAAGAAGGTGAGCCCGTTTGCCGCACGCAGGATCATTTTTTCCTGCGCCTCTTCCGGCAGGTTCATCGCGTAGACCTTATGCGCCTGCTCGAGTACGGCCGTTTTGCTGTTTTCGAGTACGCATTCAAGGCGACGAAGGAGAGTAAAGGGGAGGATGATGCGACCGTACTGAGACTGCTTGAAATCACCGCGCAGTAAATCGGCGACAGACCACAGGAAAGCGGCTGTCTGGGAGAAGTTGCCGGATGTCATAAATGCGCTCCTTGCCTGATAAATAGTCTTTATTTTCTTATGGGTATTGGCCGCCTATTCTAAGCTCAAATTTGAATGTAAGCTGATCATTTTATTGATAAATATTAATAATTTATATCAATGCATATTGGTGAAATATTGGTTTGATTCATAAATTAAATGTGAGTAAACGTCACTGTATTAGCGATTCATTTTTCTGGTCGCGCAGGGATGTACTGGAGTAGGGAAGTTTGATTACCCGCAAACCAATGCAGGCAATGAATTGCGCAAAATGTGATGCTTTTTCCAACAGTGCCGTTATACTCGTAGGATAATTGTCTATACTTTTTTGTATATACAATCAGGAAGCGTGATATGCCAACGGAGTTTGAATGGGATGCAAACAAGGCAAAAAGCAACGTCGGTAAACATGGTGTCCGTTTTGAAGATGCGATTCTGGTATTTGACGATCCACGACATCTGTCACGACAGGATCGCATAGAGAACGGGGAATATCGCTGGCAAACCCTTGGTCTCGTTTATGGCATCGTGGTCATTCTGGTTGCTCACAGCATTCGGTTTGAAAGCGGTATTGAAGTCATTCGCATCATCAGCGCCCGAAAGGCGGATCGTAAAGAGAGGAATCGTTATGAGCATGGTTAAACATAAACGCGGCACGCAATCCGCGCTCAGTGCTCAGCATGAGGCTGAACTCAGGGCGCTGTCGAAGCAATCAGATGATGAAATTGATTACAGCGATATCCCCTCTTCGGCGGATGAACAATGGTCTGAAGCGGTACGCGGTAAGTTTTATCGCCCGTTAAAAACCCAGGCGTCCGTACGTATTGACGCTGATGTGATGGAATGGCTGAAGCGTCCGGGAAAAGGGTATCAGACCCGGCTTAACGCGATTTTGCGGGAAGCAATGCTGCGGGAACAAAACAAGAAATAGCCTGAGTGTGGCTGCCGGATGGCGGCTACGCCTTATCCGGTCTGGGGGAGTAGGTTTATGCCTGGGAAGGGAATCGTAGGCCCGATAAGCGAAGCGCCATCGGGCACGGGAATCACGACTTCTTCAGCCCCGCAAAGGCGGCTCTGATTTCATCTTCCGGCAACTGAATGCCGATAAACACCAGCGTGCTGTGCGGTTGTTCGTCGCCCCACGGGCGGTCCCAGTCGGCGCTGTAGAGGCGTTGTACACCCTGGAACAGCAACCGGTTCGGTTCGCCTTCAATCCACAGCATCCCTTTGTAACGCAGCAGTTTTTCTGCCGACTCCAGCAGCAGGTTCTCCATCACGCGGGAGACATCGCCGATATCCACCGGGTAATCCAGTTCCACCACAATGGAAGAGATATCGTTCTGCTTGTCGGCAATGAAGTGGAAGCGCGGTTTGGCGCTGACGACGTTCTCTTCCAGCATAAAACCGTTGGTGTCGAACAGCTGGGAGAGATCGATATCACCATGAGTCACGGTATAAACCGGGGCGCGGGCGTTGATGCGCGCTAAGCGTTCACGCAGCTTTTCGCTTCCGCCTGCAACGTCGGTTTTGGTCAACAGGATGCGATCGGCATAGCCGACCTGCGACTGGGCGATGGTGAACTGGTTCATTTGATCGTCGGCATGGACCGCATCGACCAGTGCAATAACACCATCTAACAGATAACGCTGGCAAATGACTTCATGGGAGAAAAAGGTCTGAATAATCGGGCCGGGGTCGGCCATGCCGGTGCACTCAATCACCAGACGATCGAAGTTGATGTTACCTTTATCGAGGTTGTCGAGCAGGTCTAACAGCGCGTCCTCCAGCTCGTTGGAACGCGTACAGCAAATACAGCCGTTGGTCAGGGTTTTGATCTGCGTGGCGCGATCGCCAATCAGCTGATCGTCCACGGACACTTCGCCGAATTCGTTTTCGATAACGGCAATCTTGTAGCCGTGTTCTTCGTTGAGGATATGGCGCAGCAGGGTCGTTTTACCTGCGCCAAGAAAACCGGTGAGTAGGGTGACTGCAATCGGGGTCATTCACTTCTCCTTCTAACAGCAGCGCATGCCGCCTTTACCGTCGCCGCCGTAGCGCGCCTGCTGGCGCTCGCGGAAGAATTCTTCATAGCTCATGTACGGCTTGTCCGGATGGTTGGTTTGCATATGCTCGACATAGTTGTCGTAGTCTGGAATACCAATCAACATCTTTGCCGCCTGGCCGAGATATTTTTTTGCCTGACCTAAGTTACCAAACATTGTGCCGCCTCGTGAATGATTAAAGCCGGATAACGGCTTTCGCCTTATCCGGCCTACGTTTACAGCATTTTGTAGACCGGGTAAGCGAAGCGTTACCCGGCATCAGCTTAGTGATGTGAAGAAGTCTTCACGCCGCCTTCAGGAATCGGAACGTACGGTGTTTCTTTATCGGTACGTTTATCCACGTTGCGCACATTCATCCAGGTTTTGAAGCCGTAGAAGATGATGCTGTACACCACCACCAGGAACAGAATACTCAGGCCTGCGTTGGTGTAGTTGTTCACAACGATGTGATTCATGTTGGCAATCTGCTGTGCGGTCAGTTCGCCGCCGTTGGCAATCTTCTCTTTGTACTGGTTAGCCATGTAGAAGAAGCCTTCCATCTGCGGGTTGGTGCTGAACAGTTTCAGACCCAGCGCCCAGGTGGTGCAGATCAGCAGCCAGACAGCCGGGACAACGGTCACCCAGATGTATTTGGTGCGCTGCATTTTAATCAGTACCACGGTACCCAGAACCAGCGCCACGGCTGCCAGCATCTGGTTAGAGATACCGAACAGCGGCCACAGGCTCTTAACGCCGCCCAGCGGATCGACCACGCCCTGATACAGCAGGTAGCCCCACAGACCCACACAACCCGCAGTACCGATGATACCGGCAACCAGAGAGTCGGTTTTCTTCAGGAATGGGACGAAGTTACCCAGCAGATCCTGCAGCATAAAGCGGCCAGAACGGGTACCGGCATCCAGTGCAGTCAGAATGAACAGTGCTTCAAACAGAATACCGAAGTGGTACCAGAAGCCCATGTCAGCCATCGGCAGCACTTTGTGGAACACGTGCGCGATACCTACCGCCAGCGTCGGTGCACCACCGGCACGGTTGAGAACGGACGGTTCGCCGATGTCTTTCGCCGTTTGCAGGATCTGCTCTGGCGAAATCACGAAGCCCCAGGAGCTGACGGTTGCCGCCGCATGCGCGGTCACGTCTTTCAGTTGCGCCATAATCAGCGGCGCGTTCTCACCCCCCATTTCATGCAGGTTCGGCATGGTAATGCCCAGGCCTGCCGGTGGGGTGTTCATCGCAAAGTAGAGACCCGGTTCGATAATGGAAGCCGCAACCAGCGCCATAATCGCCACAAAGGATTCCATCAGCATCGCACCGTAACCGATGAAGCGGGCATCTGTTTCACAGGCCAGCAGTTTCGGCGTGGTACCGGAAGAGATCAGCGCGTGGAAGCCAGAGACCGCACCACAGGCGATGGTAATGAACAGGAACGGGAACAGAGCACCTTTCCACAGCGGACCGGTACCATCGATGTACTGCGTCATTGCCGGCATTTTCAGCTCTGGGTTGAGGACCACGATACCCAGCGCCAGGCCGACGATAACGCCGATTTTCAGGAAGGTGGCCAGATAGTCGCGCGGAGCGAGGATCAGCCATACCGGCAGCAGTGCAGAAACGAACGCATAGCCGATCAGTGCAAAGGTAATGGTGGTGTCTTTAAAGGTCAGTGCCGGACCCCAGTACGGGTCGTGAGCAATCACGCCGCCGAAGTAAATAGACGCAACCAGCAGAACAATACCAATTACCGAGACTTCACCCACACGCCCCGGACGCAGGAAGCGCATGTAGATCCCCATGAACAGCGCGATAGGCACGGTGGAGCAAACGGTGAAGACCCCCCACGGGCTTTCGGCCAGCGCTTTTACGACGATCAGCGCCAGTACCGCGAGGATGATGATCATAATTAAGAAGCAGCCAAACAACGCAATGGTCCCCGGCACGGAGCCCATCTCTTCTTTAATCATTTCGCCAAGCGACGCGCCGTTACGGCGAGAAGAGATAAACAGGACCATGAAGTCCTGGACCGCACCCGCCAGCACCACGCCAGCCAGCAGCCATAGAGTACCTGGCAGGTAGCCCATCTGCGCGGCCAGAACCGGACCGACCAGCGGACCTGCACCCGCAATCGCGGCAAAGTGGTGTCCGAACAGCACGTAGCGGTTGGTTGGAACGTAGTTCAGGCCATCGTTATTGATGACTGCGGGGGTAGAACGTGTAGGGTCGAGCTTCATCACCTTCTGGGCGATGTACAAGCTGTAGTAGCGGTAAGCCACCAGATATACCGACACGGAAGCGACCACGATCCACAGGGCGCTGACGTGTTCACCCCGGCGTAAGGCGACAACCGAGAGGCAGAATGCCCCGATGATCCCGAGGATCACCCAGGGTATGTGCTTGAATATCTTTTTCGTATCCATAGTAAAACCTGGTTTTATAAGATTAATAATTGGCCGAAGCCGTTTGGTTTGGGTTGCGTTTGAGGAGGTAATTTGACTGCTATGCTGGAGACGATCTTGCCAGAGAGTCGCGCGTGTAAAGTAGGGTAAATAAGTGAGCGGTCAAATGGTGAGTTAAGCGGTCAGAAGTGTCAGTAAGCGGTAAAGAGGATCGCTGAGTGACGGATATTATGTGACTGAGATCACAAAGAAAAATCCGCCAACGAAGGGCGAATACCGACTACGCTTATTGCCGACAACATCATAAGGAGAACAACATGGAAACAGTAAACCTCACTTTATCTGAGGCTTACACGCTGGCGCGTGAGGTGCTGATCAGCAACGGCTTTAGCGCGGAACATGCGGATGCCATCGCGCGTAACGTGACGGCAGGTGAGCGTGATGGCTGCGCGTCTCACGGCTTATGGCGCTTGCTGGGGATCGTCGAGACCCTGCGTAAAGGAAAAGTCTCCGCGGATGCCCGTCCACAGATTTCCGATCAGGCGCCCGCCATCGTTAAAGCGGACGCTGGTGGCGCGTTCTCGCTGGTGGCCTATGAACAGGCGCTGCCGTTGCTGATCAGTAAAGCCAGCGCATGCGGAATTGCGGCGCTGGCGATCAACCGTTGCGTTCATTTTTCCGCGTTGTTTGCGGATATTGAACCTCTGACGGACGCCGGACTGGTGGGTTACGCCTGTACGCCAAGTCACGCCTGGGTTGCTCCGGCAGGCGGCACGCGTCCGCTGTTTGGCACGAATCCGATCGCCTTCGGCTGGCCGCGCAAAGGCAAGCCGCCTTACATCTTTGATATGGCAACCAGTGCGGCAGCGCGTGGCGAGATCCAGTTGCATCAGCGGGCCGGAAAAGCGATCCCGGAAGGGTGGGGTATCGACAGCGAAGGGCGGCCGTCAACGGATCCGCAGGCGGTGCTGAACGGCGCGATGCTGACCTTTGGCGGTCACAAGGGTTCGGCGTTTGCAGCAATGGTTGAACTGCTGGCCGGACCGCTCATTGGCGATATGACCAGCGCGGAATCGCTGGCCTGGGATGCGGGCGCAGGCGGTCTGCCGTACGGCGGCGAGCTGATTCTGGCGCTTGACCCGTCCCGCTTCCTCGGAGATGAAGCGCACCGCCATCTGGCGCGCGCTGAAACGCTGTTTGCCGCGATGCAGGCACAAGGTGCGCGGCTGCCGGGAGAAAGACGTTTCAGTACGCGGGAGAAATCGCTGCTGGAAGGGGTGACGATCACCCGCTCTCTGTTTGAGGACATTTCCGCGCTGAGATAAGGCGGAATGGGCGAGGCATCCTCGCCTGATTCCCGTTCGGGTAGAGGGTAATCGCATTTTTTGCCAGTTAATTGAACAAATTTCCTGTGATACCCCTCGCGAACTCATAAAGTTTTCTCATTCCGGGCCGACAACCAGAGTATCTGTCTAGCGGAAAGAGAAAACATGTTAAAACGTATCAAGATTGTGACCAGTCTACTGTTGGTTCTGGTTTTATTTGGCCTTTTACAACTCACTTCAGGCGGATTGTTCTTTAATGCATTGAAAAATGACAAAGAGAACTTCACCGTTCTGCAAACCATTCGCCAGCAGCAGTCCACGCTGAATGGCAGTTGGGTGGCGCTGCTGCAAACGCGTAACACCCTTAACCGTGCGGGTATCCGCTACATGATGGATCAGAGCAATATCGGTAGCGGCGCGACCGTTGCGGATCTGATGCAGATCGCCAGCGCCTCTTTGAAACAGGCGGAAAAAAACTGGGCGGATTACGAAGCGCTGCCGCGCGACCCACGCCAAAGCGAAACGGCATCGGCGGAAATTAAACGCAATTACGATATCTATCACAACGCGTTAGCCGAACTGATCCAGTTGCTGGGTGCCGGGAAGATCAACGAGTTTTTCGATCAGCCTACCCAGGGATATCAGGATGGTTTTGAGAAGCAGTATGTGAACTATCTGCAACAGAACGACCGTCTGTATGACCTGGCGGTCGCAGACAACAACAACTCTTACAGCCAGGCGATGTGGGTTCTGGGCAGCGTGTTGTTGGCGGTGCTGGTGGTCATTATTGCCGTCTGGTTTGGCATCAAGCTGTCGCTGATCGCGCCAATGAACCGCCTGATCGCGAGCATTCGTCATATTGCCAGCGGCGATCTGGTGAAGCGGATTGATGTAGAAGGCACCAATGAAATGGGCCAGCTGGCGGAAAGCCTGCGCCACATGCAGGGTGAACTGGTGCGTACCGTGGGCGACGTGCGTAACGGCGCGAACGCCATTTACAGCGGCGCCAGCGAAATCGCGATGGGTAACAACGATCTCTCTTCCCGTACCGAACAGCAGGCGGCCTCTCTGGAAGAGACGGCGGCGAGCATGGAAGAGCTGACGGCTACCGTGAAGCAGAACGCCGAAAACGCCCGTCAGGCCAGCCATCTGGCGCTGAGCGCGTCCGAAACGGCGCAGAAAGGCGGGAAAGTGGTGGATAACGTGGTGCAAACCATGCGCGATATCGCCTCCAGTTCGCAGAAAATTGCTGACATTATCAGCGTGATCGACGGCATTGCCTTCCAGACCAACATTCTGGCGCTGAATGCAGCGGTAGAAGCGGCACGTGCAGGTGAACAGGGGCGTGGTTTTGCGGTGGTTGCCGGTGAAGTTCGTAACCTCGCACAGCGCAGTGCGCAGGCAGCGCGCGAGATCAAGAGCCTGATTGAAGACTCCGTAAGCCGTGTCGACGTCGGTTCTACGCTGGTAGAAAGCGCCGGTGAAACCATGGATGAGATCGTGAATGCGGTCACCCGCGTGACCGACATCATGGGCGAAATCGCATCAGCTTCCGATGAGCAAAGTCGTGGGATTGACCAGGTTGGTCTAGCCGTGGCGGAAATGGATCGCGTGACCCAGCAGAACGCCTCGCTGGTGGAAGAGTCCGCTGCCGCCGCCGCCGCGCTGGAAGAGCAGGCCAGCCGTCTGACGCAGGCCGTTGCCGTGTTCCACATCCAGCAGGAACAGCAGCGTGCGCGTGACGCTGCCAGCGTGAAGTCCGTTTCCACCACGACTCAACCGCGTAAAGCCGCTGTGGCGGAAACCGGGGATAACTGGGAAACATTTTAATTAAGCATCAGGCGCATGGCACAACGCGATTCAAACAGGATGCCATGCGCCGTTTCTTCCTCTCGCTTCTGGCGTAATGCGCCAGGCAGCGCGTCATCTTCCAGTATTTCAAATCCCAGATGTTGATACAGCGGGGCGTTCCAGGCGACATGGCGAAAAGTGGTGAGCGTCAGGGAGGTAAAGCCCTGCTCACGCGCCCACTGCGCGACGGTGTTGATCAACTGGCGGCCAATGCCTTTACCCTGCCACGCCAGATGCAGCGAAAATTCGGCAATATACAGCGACGAGCCCATCGCTTCGCCCAGCAGGAATCCAACGGGCCGATTGTCAGCCAGCGCCAGCCAACTCATTCCCTTAGCGGCATATTCCCGGTGTAGTTCCGCGCTGACAATGTGATCGTTCGCGATCCATGCCAGCGCTGGCACATCTAAAAAACGCTGTCCCGCTGAGCGTTCAATGGCGGGCAGAGCGGCAGCATCTGCCGGTGAGCTGGAGCGAAAGGTGATGTTCATAACGATACCGGGAATGAAGTGACAAGGAGGGCAGTATAACGCGGTGCCCGGTCACAGGGAAAAGTCCCCGGGAACGGGGACGTTACGGTGTTAACGGCTTAGACGAGAAATAACGAAATGGCCGGTATGTAGGTCACCAACAACAGCATGAGTAGCAAGGTACCCAGCAACGGTAGAGACTGGCGGAAAAACTGTCCGACGGAAACCTGAGTAATATTGCAGACCAGTAACATGACGGTGCCAACCGGCGGTGTGAAGGCGCCAATAGAAAGGTTGAAAATCATGATGATACCGAAGTGTACCGGGTCGATACCAAAATGCGCCACGACAGGTTTAAGCAAGGGAACCAGGATCAGTAGAATGGCATTCCCTTCAAGAAACATCCCCAGTGTTAGCAATAGAATATTGATAATTAACAGGAACATGTATTTGTTTTCTGTCAGCGTCGTGACAAAGTTCGCCACCGCGACGCCAGCATGCTCCATCGAGAAGATCCAACCGAGCGCGGCACTTGCCATGATGACTAACATGACCGATGCCGTTGCTCGTGCCGTTTCCCCCAGCGCTTTCACAACATGGCCGAGAGTCATTTGACGATAAATAAAGAACCCGATGATCAACACGATGAGTACCGCAGCCGCACCGGCTTCTGTTGGGGTGAAGATATTGGCGCGAATCCCCCCTACGACGGCAAAAATCAAAAACAGCGCGGGCCATGCCTGCCCAATAGAGAAGAGGGCTTCCTTACCGGTAGGCCAGGTGTCGCGTGAGGGCTTAGCGTTCGTTTTACGGGCAACCAGATAGACCGTAAACATCAACAACACCGCACAAAGCAGACCCGGAATCAGACCGGCCATGAACATCTTTCCGATGGAGACGTCTGCCACCAGACCATAAATAATCAGGGCAATCCCTGGCGGGATAATCGGGGTGACGAGTGAGCCCCCGGCGGTGATCGCCGCCGCAAAGGCGCGGTTGTAGCCTTTACGCTCCATCTCGGGGACCATCATGCGCGACAGCATCGCAGCGTCGGCCAGGTTTGAGGCGCTGACCCCTCCCATCATGGTACTGACCAGAATATTGGCGACACCGAGTCCGCCCCGCATTTTACCCACCAGAATATTCGCCACCTGCAGGATACGTTCTGCAATACCGGTATAACTCATCAGCGTACCCAGCAGGATAAAGAAGGGTATTGCCAGCAAGGATGGGCTTTGGGTTGGAGCAATCAACCGCTGGACAGCAATTTCAATCGGAACCGTGGAAAAAAAGAGGAAATAGGCAATAATGCCGATGAACATTGCCAGATACACACGAATATTCAGAAATAAGCACACGATCATTAGTGGAATAATCAATAACCAGCTCATTGTTTTTCCTCACCGACATCGGCCTGTTTAAAGTCATTAATTAACCAGTAGAGCGTATAAACTGCCGTTGCCAGGGTTCCGACCGGAACTGCAACATCAATCCAGAACCAGGACACTTTTAATATTTGCGTGACCTTATACTGCGCCATTTCCGCCAGTCGATAACCCAGCCAGGCCATATAAACCAGCAACCCAATGGAAAGCAGGGCAACCAGTGAGGCAATAATGCGTTTGATTTTATGTGGGAACATATCGACGACAAAAGGAATTGTCAGATGCGCCCGATCACGTTCAGCCACCACACCGCCTAACATCACCACCCATATCATCAGCAGTCCGGACATTTCCTCAGTCCATTGGATGGGCTGTCCGACAAAATAACGCATAAATACGGCGGCAATGGTCATGACCACCAGGATAAACAATGCCAGTGCTGCGCTCAGTTCTACAAGCTTGCCAAAGAAACGCATTAATCCTCCTTCAGAGCGTCGCCCTGGCCTTAAGAGAAAAAGGTCCGGGGCGATCTGTGCCTGTATTTATTGCAGTTGCTGTTGAATGGTTTCATACAAGCCCGGCGTCCACTCCGGGAATTGCGTGTACACTTCGCGTGCTTTCTGGCGGAATGCTTCGGTATCCGGGTAAATCACTTCGACGCCCTCCGCTTCCATGCTCTTCAGCATTTCGGCGTCGCGTTCGATCGTTAATTTCTGGCTGTAGAGACCCGCTTCATAACCTGTTGAGTGAATCAATTCCAGTTGCTCAGGAGAGAGCGTACTGAAAAAGGCTTCACCGCCAATCCATACTGACGTGTTGGTCAGGTAATTGACCATTGACAGATATTTCGCCTGTTCAAACAGTTTTTGTCCTTGCAGAACGGAAATCGGGTTCTCGACACCATCAATAACGCCCTGAGTCAGAGCAGGATAAACCTCACCCAGCGGCATAGGGGTTGGCGTGGCACCCATTGCCTGAATAGCTTTAATTTGCATCACGTTATTGGGTACGCGGATTTTCATCCCCGCAAGATCTTCCACTTTGCGAATCGGTTTTTTAGAAATAATCTGACGGGTGCCGTACAGATAATTGTTCATCACCACATGAATCCCTTTTTTCTTCAGGTCTTCATTTTTTTGACGGAACCAGTCGCTCTCATAAATTTTGAAGAGTTTCTGCGGGTCGTCAGTCAGATAAGGTCCAAACAAAATACCTAAATCAGGTTCATAATCGGCAAGGAAAGCCACGTCGGTGAGCGTGATGACGTTCATTCCCATCATGGCTTGTTCAGTCACATCTTGTTTTGACCCTAGCTGTGAGCTGGGATAAAGAACCAGAGTTATTTCTCCATTACTTTTTTTATTCAGAATCTCAGCCCAGTAGCGCATCACCACATCTAATGGCTCGCCTGGATTATTCTCATATGCGACTTTAATAGAAAGCGGTTTAGCCTGAATGGTGAATGGCAGAAAAAAAGTACAAACAGTAATCAGCACGGCTATTATCTTGTTCATTTTCTACTTGCTCCCAGGGGTCTACGAATAAAACCAACTTTTTTACTGGCGGAAAAATTCAGAGTGAATCCTGCCTAATCAGAAAGTAAGCAGAAAGTCATCATGGTGCTGTATGTGTTGTATGAAATCGTGCTCTTGCTAGAGGTTTGTTGTTTTTAATGTGTTTTTAATTTACTCGTTCTCTTGTCGAATAGAGCGAATCATCGATTGTTTCGCCGTATTCAGATGGTTACGCAGTGCAAGAAGCGCATCGAGATCGCTGCGGCAAATCAGCGCGCTGAGGATAGTCATATGCTCATCAATGGCGATGATATTGCGTTGTTTAAGATCGCGCTCATCCCACTGATAATGGAAATGGAAGATCACTGAGATAATCTCAAGCGATTGATTAAAAAATATATTATCGGCAGCGGAGAGCAGCAGCGCGTGAAAATCACGGTCCAGCAGGGAGAACATACGGAAGTTGCTACCGACGCTGTCGCGCAGCATGCGGTGGCGTTCCAGCAGCATTTTGGCCTGCAGCCAGCGCGGATCGTCATCCGGCAGATTGAGAAAGTGCTGTAGGGCATGGGTTTCCAGCATCTCACGCAGCTCAAAAAGCTGTTCTGCATAGGATTGATCGAACTTTTTCATGCTCCACTGGCCGCGTTTTTCGCTCTGGATGAGATCGTAACGGCCAAATTTTAAAAGGTATTCTCGTACCACCACCGGGCTGACGCCCGCTATCCTGGCCAGTTGAAGTTCAGAGAACGTCTCGCCAGCGCGAAGCTGGCGTTGGTTAATCATCGTATAAAACGCCTGCTCAAAAATACGGTTCTGCTCGGCCATGGAGGCGGTGGTGCAGGCAAAACCATCATCATGTTCGGGGCTTCGGGTAATGACGTGGTCGTTGCCGACCAGAGTGAGTACGCCGCATTCGCTGAGATGGCTCAGCATGTGACGCACGGTGGTGCGACTGATGTTGTACATCTCGGCTAATGCGCTTTGCGACGGCAATGGCGAAGGAAGGTGGCCGCGCGCCATATCATCGATCACCTGGTTAATCACATTGTGACGTAAATTTTGCGAACGGCTCATCGGGATCTCCTTTTGCCTGCATTAAAACCCGATTTAAAACATTTTAATGCGCAGGGTTTCACAAATTAGCTTTCTCGTTACGCGGCTATTTCTATTTTCATCAATATCTGAAGCAACAAAGAAACAGGAGCGCATAACGATGTCCACAATGAATATGTTGATTTGCCAGGAACCCAAAAAATTAATTCATGAGATACGCGATATTCCGATTCCGGATAAACATGAAGCGCTAATTAAAATTAAGTCTGTCGGTATTTGCGGAACCGATATTCACGCCTGGGGAGGTAATCAACCTTTTTTTAGTTATCCACGCGTGTTAGGCCATGAAATATGTGGGGATATTGTGACGCCCGGCGAGAAGGTGACGCAGTTTAAAGTGGGTCAGCAAGTGGCGGTGATCCCTTATGTCGCCTGTCAGCAGTGTCCGGCGTGTCTGGGAGGGCGAACGAACTGCTGCGAGAAGATCTCCGTGATCGGCGTGCACCAGGACGGGGGATTTAGCGAGTATCTCTGCGTGCCGGCGACCAATCTGCTGCTGGCGGAGGGGATTGATCCTCAGGCCGCGGCGTTGATCGAGCCTTATGCGATTAGCGCCCATGCGGTACGTCGGGCGGCAATCGCCCCCGGTGAGCAGGTGCTGGTCGTTGGGGCTGGGCCGATTGGGATCGGGGCGGCTGCTATTGCTACAGCAGATGGTGCGCAGGTGGTGGTGGCTGATACCAGCGCTGCGCGTCGCGAACACGTTGCTTCGCGTCTTGACCTGCCGGTGGTGGATCCTTCTGCTGAAGATTTTGAGGCTCAGTTGCGTGCGCAGTTTGGCGGTTCACTGGCGCTGAAAGTGCTCGATGCGACGGGTAACCAGCATGCCATGAACAATAGCGTGAATCTGATTCGTCACGGCGGCACCATTGTCTTCGTCGGGCTGTTTAAAGGCGACTTACAGTTCTCTGACCCGGAATTTCACAAGAAAGAGACCACCATGATGGGGAGTCGTAACGCCACGCCGGAGGATTTTGCGAAGGTCGGACGGCTGATGGCAGAAGGCAAACTGAGCGCTGAAATGATGCTTACGCATCGCTATCCGTTCAGCCAGCTTGCGGAGATCTTCGAACACGATGTAATTAACAACCGGGCGTTGATCAAAGGGGTGATTACGTTCTGACGATTGCCATGCAGCGCCCGGAGTGGTGTTGGGCGCTGTTTTTTTATTACCGGTGGTCAGCCCTGAGCGCTGACCACTTTGATTTCCACCATCCCGATCCCCAGCTTACGCGGCGAGTGGCCGAGGATGTTGCCTTCGTTGGTCGGGACCGGGTCGGGCGGGACAATCACCAGCGTATCCGCCTTCGTCGGGTTGTCGAAATGCAGCGTGGTGGTAGTGACCTCGTGACCTAATATCAGCGTCTGCTCTTCCTTGCCTACGCGCACCGGAATGGGACGATTCGCATTGTCGCCGAAGGCTTTCGCGGTGATCACCAGATCGAATTTTTTCGGTAGCGGTTGTTTGTATTCGATCTTCACTTCTTCCGCCAGTTGCGCGTTGGACCAGCGTCCCCAGGATTCCGGACGAGAAATCCCACTGAACTGCTTCACCTCTTCCGGCGCGCCTGCCACGTTGAAGACAAAGCTGTCGGCTTTATAGCGGATGTCGTTGTCGACGATTTTCAGGGTATCGACGTTGCCCTTATAGCGTTCCATGTCGATAACCGTGTCTTTAAAGGCCGTTTTGCCTTTCCACTGAGCTTTATCAACATGCTGGACGATTTGCTCTCCGCCAAGCTGACCCTGAGAGACGCACCAGTCGGTGGAGAGCGCCAGTTCCGGTGACCATAGCTGGCCCATCTTGTAGCAGCGATCGACCCAGACGAAGTTATCGCGTGGGGCAAAGTCGGCAAGCTGGAAGCGCAGTGGGGCGGAGTATTCACTTTCCGGCAGCGGCTCGACGCGCTTATCCGACACCCGCAACAGCAACGGCAGACGGAAATGGCTGCCGGAGAAAGCGATCATGTTTTTATCGCGATCGACGGTGAAATCTTTCATCTCTTTCGGGAAGTTCCACAGGCGAATGATGTCCGGCTTCATGGCGAGGATCTTCTCTTTGCTGTTGAGGAACACTTCCGACATCGACTGACCCGACAGGCTACTGCGCCCCAGACCGATAAAGTTATCGCCGCCGAGAATATCCAGCACCGTAGCGCCGTTATCCATGGTGTTACGTTTGACCCCCAGCGTCTCCTGCTGCGGCTTGTCGCCGCGTATCACGAAGAACAGGTTGTTGCGATCCTGCTTGTTCAGGTATTTCCATGCGCTGTTGTTCATCGCCAGATGGTCCGAAGAAACCACGATCACGGTATCTTTGAACCACGGTGAGGCTTTGATTTTATTGATAAACGCCGCGATGTTTTCCTGACTACAGCTGACGGCGCTAAAGGACTGGTTGGGTTTACCGTCGAAATCATAGCGTTTGCGCTGACAGGCACGCGAGATAAAGCCGTCCGGATGATGGGTATCGACGGTCAAGGTAAACAACGAAAAACGCTGGCCGGAACGGGAGAGTTCTTCGAACTTCTTCCACGCTTCATCCAGTACCGTATCGTCATAGAAGCCCCAGTCGTTACGGTAATTCGGATCGGCAACGACGCTTTTTAACTCTTCGGCGCCATACAGATAATCGAACCCGTGGGACTTCAGGAACACGTCTTTCCCGGCGAAACGCAGGTTTGCCCCCTGTACAAAGTGGTTCTGATAGCCGGAGTTTTTCAGGATATCTCCGAGGCAAATATTCTGCGGGAAGAAGCTGGAGACTGATGCCGACGCGTTGCCTTCAAACGGCGCGAACAGGGGAATGCCGCACTGGGACGCGACCATCCCGGCGATGGTGTAGTCTGTACCCGGTAGTTGTTGGGTATGACTGAAATCCATGCTTTCGTTTTTCAATACGCCGAGTTCCGGGGTGAGTTCCGGGAAGGCCTCATTGTCGAAATAGGTACGCTCCAGGCTTTCACCGTAGATGTACACCAGATTCAGCTTCGGGTTGGGGATACTTTTCGCCGGTTCTTTATAGTAGGCCGCGAAATCAGGATCGCCGTCGCGGGTCTGGGATTTGACCAGTTCGCTGATCTGACGAAATGCCGGGCTGGCATCAACGGAACCCAGTGCCAACAGCAGCGCCAGCAGGCTGTAACCAAAATGGTGCGGATGATGACGACGGCGACGCAGCACCCAACCCAGCGTGCCAAAGACTGCCACGAGCGCCAGCGCAATGCCGATGCCAGGCAGGATGTATTTGCCGACACCGGCTCCCGTCAGACTGTTTGTCAATGTGTAGAGTACTGCATCGTTAATGCCATCACCCGTGAAATAGTCGCTGGCGAATAATGTGATATTCAGAACCACAAAAAGTCCCAGCACCGTCAGGGTGGCGGCAAACCACCAGGTGTTGCGACCCGCTTTCAAGGCATAAATCAGTACAGAGGCAAGAAACAGCGCGATGGAGAGTAACTCAGACAACGGACGATCCTCACAAATAGCCTTGTGATAAGGCTCTAAACCAGGCCTTCGACTGGCAGATTAGCGTTTACAGAAAATACAATGTAATGGGGTTGTCACTTAGCTGCAATTCTAGTGACATTTAATTACGTTGTTATTCAGAATTGGTTTAGAAATAGGCTTTTTTGATCGCCGTCACTTCCCGCCATGCCTGGGATGTGCATGAAAGAAGGGCGAAAAGGGGGGAGAAGCGCCGCGTCCGGTGGAAAACGACCAAAACGCGGCGTCGGGGATCAGGAAATAAAGTTCATACCCTGTTTGAGCACCAGGTCGCAGGCTTTGGTTTTCACTTTTTCGGCGAGCGGCGTGCTGCCGATATTGTTCAGGTTAAGCTGTTGACCATCTTTGGTATTGAGCAGACCCTGAATACCGTCCAGATAGTTGGTGTCTTGCTTTTGCTCTGTTGTGCCGAGACCCAGCTTATCCAGTACCTGATTTTTCACATTTTCCGCATCGGTAACAGAAGCCAGCTTCTGCTTCGCACAGTACTGCAAAATCCCGGCGGCGTTATTCATATTGTTCGCACTCAGCGCCTGATTGCCGCCATTGAGCAGGCTGGTCAGGGAAGAGAGCGACGTGCCGCTTTGCGATGAGGTGGTGCTTTGCTTGCTCAGTTCGCTGGCCGCGCTGGTGAGAGAATCCTGCCAGGAGGCGGCGAAAGTATTGGTTGCGAAGCAGGCGCTGGCCGCGATTGCGCAGCACAGCAAACGTTTTGTCGTTTTCATTGTGATTACTCGTGTATAGACCTTCGTCGGAGTATAGCGCCGCTCAGTCCAGGAATGGTCTTAATACTCTTTGCCGGTTACCCGACTGCGGAAACTGTCCCAGTTGAAGATTACATAAAGACTATCGCCTAGCGTCATTCTATCCATCACGCGGTCACCCAGCAGCTTGGTCATTTCTTCCATATTGCTGTTGGTGAGCATGCCGGTCGGACGCTTTGAAGAGGAACGACGATCGACGATCTGGTTGATGATCACCTTTTCATAGCGCGATTCGGTTTGCACACCAATCTCATCAATGACCAGCAGATCAACATTGCTCAGATCGTTCAGCAACTGTTCTTCGCTGGTTTCACGATTGCTGAACGTCTCTTTCATCGCCGACATGATGTCCGCCACGGTGATAATCAACACCGACTTTCCGCGCAGCAGCAGTTCGTTGCAGATCGCCGCGGCGAGGTGGTTTTTCCCCGTCCCTGGTTTGCCGGAGAAGATAAAACTGGCGATGTTGCCATCGAACTCTTCCACGTACTGACGTGCTTGATTCAGAGCATCAAGTTGCCCCTGACATTCCACTTTATAGTTTTCAAATGAGCAATTTTGATGGAGTGGTCTGATACCTGAGCGGTTAAAGGTGCGTTGCATTTTCATAGCACGATTCTCGCGCTCAATTGCAGCCGAGCGAATCGCACCCTGCTCTTTTTGCCAGGCAAGCAATTCCTCACCTGTTTTAAAGGCCGGTTTCACATTTGGTGGAATCATTTTTTGCAGGCGTTGCATCAAGCTACTAACGTCTTTCATTTAGCACCTCGGAATCCTTTAGGAATTTCTTTATCGGGTTCAGAAATTGTGTTCACATCGCGCTTCGGCAGGCCACCGTTGCTTGCGCGGCCGATCTGGACGCTGCGCGCCAGTTTTTGCTGCCACTGCACGTGATGAAAAACTTTGCCTTCCGCTTGCCAGTAGGTCACGAACGAGGCCAGTTCTTCGGCGGTGACGGGCTCTCTTAACGCCACGCCCCACAGTGCGGCCTGACGCTGAAAGTCGTCATCCGGCTGCCAGTCGGGGTACATGGCGAATTTTCCCATCGGTACGGCGACCGGCACAGGCTGCGGTTCTTCATAAAACTGCGCATCCAGCGCCACATCGCTCCCCGGTCGGGCGAGTTTTTCTTCGAGCGCCAGCAGTTGTGCCAGACGAGCCGGGGTTAGCGCGTAAAAAGCCGGGGCGTTATTGGCAAACACCGCCACCGCGCCGCCTTCAGACTTCGCCAGCACCGTCTGGTGATCGTGTAATAAGGCGTCAATACCAATGACGTCCGGGGTCAAAATTCTGGATGACATAACGTTTCTCAAGACTGACTGCAACCGAGAAGGGACACTGTTTCTATAGTAACACACCGATGAGGAGGAGCGGCAGGGATGCGCCTGCCGCAGCAATTAAACGCGTGGGCGTTTACGGTAGAGCCACAGACCGGGTACGGAGAGCCCGATCGAAAGCGCGCCCACAATCGACGAGGCTTTCAGGAAATTGGTCAGCAATGTAATCATCAACGGTTCGCTGTAGCCGAAGTGGCTGATTTTCACCGCCGAGATCATCGCCGTGTAGGCTGAAATTCCCGGGAACATCGGGATCACCGCCGCAACGGTAAACACTTTGGGATGCGCCAGATACCAGCGCGACCATTGAATGCCGATGCTGCCGACGAGCAACGAGGCGACAAACGTGGACCATTCAATATTAAACCCGGCGGTCATCATCACCATACGCGAACCGTGGCCGAGCGCGCCAAGCAGCGCACACCAGGGCAGCGCGCGGTGCGGGACGTTAAAGACCATCGCAAACCCCAGTGCGGGGATTGCGGAAAGCAGCATGTCCTGCATCAGCGCGAGAATGAAATCGATTATACCCATCCGCGAAGCCCCCAAAGTGTCAGTGCCATGACCACGCCCACGCAGGTTGCGAGCGTCAGCAGGCTGGCGATCGCCCAGCGCGCCAGACCGGTATTGATGTGACCTTTAAACATATCCGCCACCGCGTTGATCAGTGGAAAGCCGGGAACCAGTAGCAGGACGCTGGCGGCCATTGCCACCGTGGGTGTCTGGCTGAAGGTGGGAAGATGTAGCATCAGACCGGAAATGGTGGTCGCGACAAACGCGGTGACGCAAAAGTTGATCTGCGGATGTAAATGGCGATGCGCCAGGATCTGACGAATATACATCGCCACCATACTGGCAAAAAAGGTAATCACCGCGCCGTCCCAACCGCCGTTATTGAGCTTACAGAAGCAGGCACAGGAGAGGCCGACCATCAGCGCGACCAGCCAGCGCGGGTAGCGCAGGGGCCTGACCTGACTGAAACGCTTCTCGACGCCTTTGTAATCCAGCAGTTTGTGTTCGGCAAGAATGACGATGTGTTGAACCTCGGTGACCACATGCATATTAATGCCGCGATCCTGATTTTTTCGCGTGGAGGTCAGGCATTGCCCGTCTTTAATAGTGGTCAGAACGATAGCATTGGAGGAGATCGCGCTTTCGACGCTGTCCATCCCCAATGCCAGCCCAAGTCGGGTAGAGAGTTCATCAACCAACGCGCTCTCCGCGCCGTGTTGCAGTAAAAAAAGCCCACACTGAATGCATAACCGTGTAACCGTTCGCTGTAATGACTGCTCTTCTTGCATGACTCGCCCTGGCTGAAAAGACGCGTTGCGTACTGTCGAATGACGAAAGACTCTTTTGTATCACGAAGCGCGCATTTTTTGGCTCCGGCTGAGATCAATCTTTCTGTTGAAAAAAGTGCCTGTCCTACGGTTGCCAGACGTTGAGCTGCTCCACAGTTTTGCTAAATCGGTGAAAAGTGCAATTTTTACCCGCATTTTGACCTTCTTTTTCTGTTCCTGCTTATCAAAAATGCAATTTGAAACTTTTAATCAACATTGATTAAACAAATAATCAACTATACAGGCGGGGAATGTGATGAAAACTCAGGTCGCGATTATTGGAGCCGGACCTTCCGGGCTGTTGCTGGGGCAGTTGTTGCATAAGGCGGGGATCCGCACACTGATCATTGAACGTCAGACGCCGGAGTACGTGCTGGGTCGCATCCGGGCGGGGATCCTCGAGAGTGGGACGGTCTCGCTTCTGCGGGAGGCCGGTGTTGCGCAACGTATGGATAGCGAAGGTCTGGTGCACCATGGCGTTGAGTTTATTTTTGATGGTAAACGCATTCCCGTCGCGCTGAGCGAATTAACCGGTGGCAAAAGCGTCATGGTCTACGGGCAGACGGAAGTCACACGGGATCTGATGCAGGCACGCAGCGATTGCGGTGCACCTACGATTTATGGCGTTCAACAGGTCGAGATTCACGATGCCAAAAGTGACCACCCCTCCGTCACGTTTGAGAAAGAGGGGGAGAAGTGCCGCATCGAGTGTGATTTCATTGCCGGATGTGATGGATTTCACGGCGTTTCACGACAAAGCATTCCGCGCGATGTCATCCGCGAGTACGAAAGTATCTGGCCGTTTGGCTGGCTGGGATTGCTGGCCGATACGCCACCGGTCAATCCGGAGTTGATTTATGCACATCATGAGCGCGGATTTGTACTTTGTAGTCAGCGCTCACTAACCAGAAGTCGCTACTATTTGCAGGTCCCGCTCAGTGAACAGGTGGAATCCTGGAGTGATGAGCGCTTCTGGGGAGAACTGAAACGGCGTCTGCCTGATGAACTGGCTGTGAAGTTAGTGACTGGTCACTCACTTGAAAAGAGTATCGCGCCGTTGCGCAGTTACGTGGTGGAACCGATGCAGTACGGCAAGCTCTTTCTGGTTGGTGATGCCGCGCACATCGTTCCGCCGACTGGCGCAAAGGGACTGAATCTTGCCGCGTCCGACGTGAATTATTTATGGCGGATTCTGACGCAGTACTATCGGCACGGACGCAGTGACCTGCTGGAGACCTATTCCCGACTGGCCCTTAACCGGGTCTGGAAAGGGGAACGATTCAGTTGGTTTATGACCCACTTGCTGCATGATTTTCAGGAAAAGAGCAACTTTGATCGCAAGATGCAGGAGGCGGATCGTCAGTACTATCTGGGCTCAAGGGCCGGACTGACGACGATTGCGGAAAACTATGTTGGACTGCCTTACGAAAAGGTAGGCGAATGATGAGGAAAAGCGATGCAACCGGCTGATGTTATTCCTGTATTTAAATTGTATGGTGAACAACAGGGATGGCCAACTCCCGATTTGCTGCACTGTGAGTCGATTCATCAGCGTAGCAGTTTGTATGAATGGCATATACGGGTGCATCAGCACGCAGAGATCGTCCAGTTGCTTTATTTACATCGGGGCGAGGCAACGATTGAAATCGAGGGGCAGGCGACGGTGATGCGTGATGCCTGCATTCAGGTCGTCCCTGCGCTTTGCGTCCACGGTTTTCGCTTTTCCCCCGGAACCCAGGGCTATGTTCTCTCTTTGGCGTTGCCGCTGATTGGTCGCCTGGAGTCGCAGTTTCCACAGCCATTGTCGTTGCTGAATAGTCCGCAGTGTGTGCTGGTGGCTCAGTCTCGTAGCCACATCTGCACGCTTTTTTCCGCCTTGTTGAAGGAGTATCAGACGGATAACGAGGCGCGGGAAATGATGCTGTTTTCGCTGTTGAGCGCGTTGCTGGTGTGGCTTCGTCGACAGAGTCGACCCGTTCTGCAACCGAATGACACCCTGGCGCGTCGGCGTAGTGCAATGCGCCTTTTTTCCCGGTTGCTTGAGAGCCACTATCGCGAGCATCTTCCCCTGGCAGAATACGCGTATCGGATCGGCCTCTCTGCAAATTACCTGAATCATTTATGTCGTGAATTTCATCATTGCAGTGCATTAAACGTGTTGCATCAACGGTTGATGCTCGAAGCCAAACGTAGCCTGCAATATACCAGCATGACCATCAGTCAGATCTCTGACTATCTGGGGTTCAGCGATGTAACCTATTTTTCTCGCTTTTTTAAAAAACATGCAATGTTGTCTCCGAAAGCATATCGGGAATTCATTAAGAATAAATAACTTGTCCAGTTTTGGATGAATATAAAATTCGTATATAAAATAGGAATGTATAATGTCTTGTTCTGGAGTTAGGAGGGTATATTAACAATATCAGCTTGTATTATACCCAGCGATAGTTGTATAACCGCCTCCTACGGAATTTAAAGAAAAACACCATGGATAAACAATTTATATTGTCTATCTCTCCGTCTTTTGTATTGGTGCGTTGTATGTATTGACTCAGCCGCGATTCACAAATGACAGATAAATAAAATAATATAGATATGGAGTATGTATGTTGCCAGGATGCTGCAAAAACGGAATTATCATTAGTAAAGTCCCCGTTATACAAGCGGGGCTCCACGGAATTATGCAGCAGCAATTTCCGGAGTATGAACTCACTCCCTGTGGGGCGGTACAAGAACTCACACCTTTACAACTGCGTCGTGCGGAGTTGGCGATAGTAGATTTAACCGGTGAATGTCATCATCCACGCACTGTTTGCGAACAATTCTACGCACTCCTTTCTCAATACCGTGATATCCATTGGATTTTTCTGGTATCGCGTGCGTATTACGCACAGGCGGTTGAATTGTTGATGCGCCCCTCCAGTACGTTGCTGTCTGATGTCGAGTCAATTGAGAATCTGGTTGGCTCTATCCGTTCCGGGCACAATAGCCCTGACCGAATCAGTAAAATGTTGTTGTCACCAACCAGGTTAGAACATCCGGAATTTAGCGCCTACGCGCTTCTTTTGACGCTATCAGAACGAAAAGTACTGCGCCTGTTGGGGAAGGGGTGGGGGATCAATCAGATTGCGGCATTACTTAAAAAAAGTAATAAAACCATTAGCGCCCAGAAAAACAGTGCTATGCGACGGTTATCAATACACAGCAATGCGGAAATGTACGCATGGATTAACAGTTCTCAGGGAGCAAGAGAATTGAATTTACCTTCAGTATATGGAGAGACAGCGGAATGGAATATAGAAACTGTACGCGAAATGTCGCACTCATAGAAAAATGTGTTATGAGTGGTATTGGTATTCAGCATTTATTTAATACAACTTCTGATAATAAATATAATCTACATCTTTATTTGTCGCTGGATGATTTTCAGCAGGCGATGAGTACGACAGTTTTTTCTGCCGTTATATTCTCTCTCTCCTCGATCCGAAAATACAGGCGAGTGGGATTAATGAGTCTGACTGAACTGGCGGAAAACTCTCCTGGCATGCGTCGTCTGGTTATTGCGGATGATGATGTTGAAGCTCGTTTGATCAGCGCACTGTCACCCTCTCCGTTAGATGGTGTATTGAGCAAAGAAGCCTCGCTCCCTGCGCTACAGGACGCGTTATTTACCGCATTAAGCGGCACTCGGCAGATTACTGAAAGTAACAGTAATCTCTGGTATCTCAATCAGAGTCGCATGTTAAGCCCGACAGAGCGTGAGATATTGCGCTTTATGTCCTACGGTTACTCAATGCCGCAAATCGCGATTGAACTGGCGCGGAATATTAAAACCATCCGTGCGCACAAGTTTAATGTGATGTCGAAGCTGGGCGTCAGTTCTGACGCCGGTTTACTGCATGCGGCGGATATATTGCTTTAATCGCCGCGAAAGCAAAGAACGTTTACTGGCACACATCAACCCAGGTGGCTGAAGTCAGTTCTGCCATGCGCTCTGGCGTAATACGCACTGCGCTATGTGTGGCACCGGCTGCCGGAAGGACTTCGGTGAACGATCGTAAAGAGACGTCGCAATAAACGGGCAACGGGGTTTCCAGGCCAAAAGGGCAAACCCCGCCAACGGGATGCCCCGTCGCATTGACGACTTCATCGCTGCTCAGCATGCGCGCTTTGGCACCGAAAGTGCTTTTGAGTTTTTTATTGTCCAGTCTGGCATCGCCTTTGGCGACGACCAGAATGATGGCATCTTTAACCTTCAGCGAAAGGGTTTTGGCTATCTGTCCGGGCTGGACGTTATGGGCTTTTGCCGCCAGTTCAACCGTCGCGGTGCTTTGATTTAATTCAATAATTTCAATATCCGGGGCATGTTCGGCCATAAATTGCCGTACCGATTGCAGACTCATTCGATTCTCCTGACACCATTTTTGCAATTTCCGACGTTTCAGAAAACGGCTGGCGTAATTTGGCACACGTCGTCACGCACTGTAAATATTTTAATGTAACAAACCAGCAACATGAGTGATTTTTCGATCCTCTTCACAATCACGGAAACCGGTTACCGTAACCGGTTGCAGTCCGTGAAAGAGCGATTAATACTGGAGTTGTCACTTCCTCTGTATCACATAAAAAGAGCCAATTATGAAATCTACCAACCATGCAGTCTTTAATGTGATTTTCCGGTTTGTTGAAAACTATGTCAGCCCGATTGCCGGGCGCATTTCTTCACAGCGTCATGTTATGGCGATCCGTGACGGCTTTATTTCCGCGATGCCATTTATGATTGTCGGATCGTTTCTGTTGGTATTTGCCTATCCTCCGTTTTCCCCGGACACCACCTGGGGATTCGCCCGGAGCTGGCTGGATCTGGCAAAGCAGTTTGAAGGGCAGATCCTGACCCCTTTTGATATGACCATGGGGATCATGTCGATCTACATTTGTGCTGCCATTGCCTATAACCTGGGCAAACATTATGTGAAGTCACATCAACTGGATCCGTTCATGTGCGCCATGCTCTCCATCATGGCATTCTTACTGGTTGCGGCACCTAAAACAAAAGGCACTCTGCCTGTGGACAGCCTCGGCGGAACGGGGATTTTTACGG
Source organism: Citrobacter sp. (assembly GCA_019415335.1). Next base: position 61,324 of record DXKH01000013.1, read on the forward strand.
CAATTCTGGTGGCGGTTTACTGCGTAGAAATGATGCGTTTTCTGAAGGTGTATAACATCGGCATTCGTTTACCCGATCAGGTACCGCCGATGATCAAAAACTCCTTCGATCTGCTGATCCCGGTGCTGGTGGTGGTGCTCACATTGTACCCGCTCAGCCTGCTGATTCAGGCACAGTTCGACATGCTCATCCCGCAAGCCATCATGTCCATCTTTAAACCGTTGGTATCGGCTGCCGATTCGCTACCGGCGATTTTACTGGCGGTGCTGATTGGCCATCTGTTGTGGTTTGCCGGCATTCACGGTGCGGCGATCGTTTCCGGGATGCTGCAAATGTTCTGGTTGACCAACCTCGGTATGAACCAGACGGCGCTGGCGCAAGGTGCACCGTTACCGCATATTTTCATGGAGGCTTTCTGGACGTTCTTCATCGTGATCGGCGGATCGGGTGCGACGATGGGGCTGGTCATTTGCTATCTGCGTAGTCGTTCTGTGCATCTGCGCTCAATCGGCCGACTGAGCGTGGTACCGAGTATCTTCAACATTAACGAACCAGTGATTTTCGGTACGCCGATTGTCATGAACCCGGTGTTCTTTATTCCTTTCCTGCTGGCACCGATGGTGAACGCCGTGCTGGCCTGGGCGGCGATGAAACTGGATCTGATTGGTCGCGTGATTTCGGTGGTACCGTGGACTGCACCTGCGCCGGTTGGGGCGGCGTGGGCGCTCGGCTGGGATTATCGCGCGGCGATTCTGGTGGTTCTTCTGGCAATAGTCTCAGCTGTTATCTACTTCCCGTTCTTTAAAGTGTACGAGAAGCAACTGCTGGAACAAGAGGCGGAAGAGGCACAGCGTTCTGACGCGGAAAACGAACAGATTGCGTTGTAATCATCAGGGGGCGAACGCTCCCTGATTACTTCAACGTACAGTCACCGCACTGCTGAACATCCGGCAGACGATAGCGCTGACAGCATGTTCTGCGTACCAGAATCCCTTCGCGAGGGACGACCGTACGCCAGAGCGGATTGTCAGCACCACAGGACAACTGTTTTTCAAAGAAGCAGGCCTGGCGCAGCGTATTCAACAATGCTTCGCCCAGCAGCGGTTTCATCTCAGTGAGATACCAGTTAATCAGATAGCCGGTATTGCTCCAGATGAGTTTGCCGTTGATCTCTCCGGTCGCCTCAAGCGCCTGAATGACAGGAGTCAGTGCCTGCTTAACCAGCGTTTCCATGCGCGCCTGCGGTGATTGCGTTGTCGCCAACTGATCCTGATGTACGTCAATCCAGAAGCACGCAGCACGCCCGGTTTCGTGAAACTCAACGTGGATATGTTCGGGCGAGACATCAATAGCGGTTTCCTGCGTGAGCAGGGCAAGCATCAGTGGGGGCACCATCAGACCGATGTACCACTGCGCCCACAGCGAGATCAGCGGTTTATTTTCGCGCGGCTGCGTGGGTTGGTTGCGATAAATATGATCGGAGTAAATTGCCAGCAGAGACTGGAGTTCACTGGGACGACGCCATTGCGCCAGCGTCATCGCGCTCTGAGGGGCGGGTTCATCCAGACGAATGAAATCCAGCAGATGCTCACGCGTCTGGGCTATGGTTGCGCGCACGGCCTCAGCCAGCGAGGGCATCTGCGGCTGGAGATGCTCTCGCCAGATGACATCGTCAATAATCGGTGCGGAACGATAGGCCATAGTCTGGATAGTAATCTAAATGATAATGATTTCTAATCCTAGCGATAGGCATAACCGATAGCAAGATTTTTGTCAGCCAGGCGTTTAACGGCGCACGAATGCGCCATAGTTCGTCAGGCGATACCCGGATCGCCACTGACTAAAATATGGTTACGGCCCAAATCCTTCGCTTTATAGAGCGCCTGATCGGCATGAAGAATTGCCCCTTCGACATCGCTCCCCACCAGAGGCGCAATACCGATACTGATCGTGACGTGAGTCGCAACTCTTTCATTGAACATATGCGGAATTTTGAGATCGTAAACATTCTGTCGGATGCGTTCCGCCGCCTCGCGGGCGGTTTGCGGGTCGCTCGCCGTCAGTAACACCATAAATTCTTCACCGCCAAAACGGGCGACGACATCACGTGAACGCACAGCGTTGCGGATCGCAGCGGAAACGCGGATTAGCGCCTGATCGCCCATCATATGCCCGTAGTGATCGTTGTAGGCTTTGAAATGGTCGATGTCGATTAGCAAAACGTAGTGCTCATGCGTGTCCAGTTCCAGCGCGGTTTTCAGCTTATGCTGGAGTCCCCGCCGATTGTACAAACCCGTTAAGGGATCAAGCATGCTCAGGTCACTCAGCGTCTCTTTTTCGGCGAGCAGTTTGAACATCAGTTGCTGGGCGAAATCGTCATAGCGCTTTTGAATTACATGTTGAATCGCAATACCTGCCATGGGCAGGGCCATAAAATAGAGCAGTCGCAGGCCATTTTCGCTACCGTTTAACCATAAGCAGGCCAACAAGGACGGCAGCGAATGAAGGGTGAATGCGATGATATTATTGGCAAAAGCAATTGAGCCAATAAATAACACGGTCAGCAGTGCAATCAGCAAAAAAGAATAGTCAGGATCCTGCAGCGCCAGGTATTTCAGCGTAATGTGCGCCGCCCATAACCCACCAAAGAGTATCGAGATGGCATGGAGATTAATCCGCTTCTTCGCATACCTTACATGCCATGTCAGTAACGCAGTGCTCAGCACAAGGATGAGGAATCCTGGTGTGGAGAAGGTTTTACTGGGATAGATCGGAAAGGCTACGGCAAATAACGCGGAAATTGCGTTGAGAAACAAAAAGAGTCGCAGAGAGAGTTGGTATTTTTTCGTGCGTAAAGTTTGCCAGGATTGTGCAGTCATATCTTAACGTCATTATTTATCTAACAATTACACTGTTCAGGTCACACAAATAATGGGCGAGAAGATGCTCGCTTGAAATCAGATTATTGTGTCTATACGTTTACCGCTGTGCAATTTATCACCTTAAATAATTCATGTCATCATTACCTAAGTAAAGCTCATGTGACTGTTGTATGGATTGCTGACAAATGAGAAAATTTGTCATATGATATTGGTTATCATTATCAATTCGAGAGGTGAAACCATGTTGCAACGGGCGCTGGGCAGTGGCTGGGGAGTCTTGCTGCCGGGGATCGTGATTGCCGGGCTGGCGTTTGCCGATCTTTCCCTCGGGGCATGGAAGACCATTATTGTATTCGGTTTACTGCTGACACCGGCGATGCTCTATCACAAACATTTGCGGCACTTTGTATTGCTACCATCATGCGTTGTGCTGATTGGCGGAATGATGCTGGTGATGATGAACTGGAATCAGGGATGAATAATCGGGAATACTTCGGAGAGGAAGGTAAGATAATTGGTGCGAGGGGGGGGACTTGAACCCCCACGTCCGTAAGGACACTAACACCTGAAGCTAGCGCGTCTACCAATTCCGCCACCTTCGCACAGTCATCTTACTTTTTTTGATATCGCCTCGTTTGGTGCGAGGGG
>DXKH01000130.1 GCA_019415335.1 Citrobacter sp.
GGCGGGGTTAGCCTGAGCGGAAGGATTCAGTTGCAGAATCAGATAAATACTTAAAGGGCATATTTTGCCCGGCGTTTCTTGCCGGATGCGGCGTAAACGCCTTATCCGGCCTACAAACAGCGAAAATTCAAGAGGTTAAAAACCCCTGTAGGCCTGATAAGCGCAACGCATCAGGCAAAGGGCGCAAACATCGCGCCCTGACTAAAGTATTACAGCAATTCAAACTCGCCTTTCTTAACGCGTGCGGAATCAGTGCCGATAAAGACATTGAACTTGCCAGGCTCGGCGTCATATTTCATCTGTTGATTCCAGAACTTCAGCGCCTCGATATCAATCGGGAAGCTGACGGTCTGGGTTTCGCCCGGTTTCAGGGTGATTTTCTCAAAGCCTTTCAGCTGTTTTACCGGGCGACTCATGGAAGCCGTCACATCCTGCAGGTACATCTGAACTACCGTCGCCCCTTCGCGCTTACCGGTGTTCGTCACCTGCACGCTGGCGGTCACTTTGCCGTCACGCTTCATGGTCGGCGCAGAAAGTTTCACATCAGAGACGGTGAAAGTGGTATAGCTCAGACCATAGCCGAACGGATAAAGCGCCCCGTTAGCTTCATCAAAATAACGCGAAGTGTATTTGTTCGGCTTGTCGGCATTATACGGGCGACCGGTATTCAGATGACTGTAGTACACCGGGATCTGCCCGACAGAACGCGGGAAGGACATCGGCAGCTTGCCGGACGGGTTATAATCGCCAAACAATACATCGGCAATTGCATTACCGCCTTCAGTCCCCGCAAACCAGGTTTCCAGAATCGCATCAGCCTGCTGATCTTCTTTCACCAGTGCCAGCGGACGCCCATTCATCAGCACCAGCACCAGCGGTTTACCGGTGGCTTTCAGCGCCGCAATCAAGTCACGTTGGCTTTGCGGAATAGTGATATCGGTACGACTGGAAGCTTCGTGCGCCATCCCCTGAGCTTCACCGACCACAGCCACCACCACATCAGATTGCTTCGCGGTTTGCACCGCTTCATCAATCATCTCTTGCGGCGAGCGCGGGTCGACTTTGACCGCCTCTTCATACTGATTCAGGAAATCGATAATGCCTTTGTCACTGGTGACGTTCGCCCCTTTGGCGTACAACACTTTACCGTTTTCACCGACGGCATTTTTAATCCCGGTCAGTACGGTCACGGATTGATCGGCAACACCGGCTGCGGACCAGCTGCCCATCACGTCACGTTTGCTGTCCGCCAATGGCCCAACCACCGCAATGGTGGCTGATTTTTTCAGCGGTAACGTTTCGAGACGGTTTTTCAGCAACACCAGGCTTTCGCGTGCCACTTCACGCGCTTCTTTGCGGTGCAGGCGGCTTTCGGCATTGGTATCCACCGGGGCAGACTCTTTCGGACCGAGATGGCTGTACGGGTCGTTAAACAACCCCATATCATATTTAACGTTCAGTACATGACGGGCAGCGTCATCCAGCTCTTCCATCGTCACTTTGCCGGATTTGATCAACCCAGGCAGATACTTCGAGTAATACTCGTCGCTCATACTCATGTTGATGCCGGATTTCAGCGCCACGCGCACCGCATCTTCCGGGTCTGCCGCTGTGCCATGTTTAATCAGCTCTTTGATTGCGCCGTGATCGGAAACGGTGATGCCTTTAAAGCCCCACTGGTCGCGCAGGACATCTTTCAGCAGCCAGGAATCGGAGGTGGCTGGCGTGCCGTTCAGCGAGTTCAGCGCCACCATCACCGCGCCGCTGCCTGCGTCCAGCCCCGCTTTGTACGGCGGCATATAATCATTAAACAGGCGCTGCGGACTCATATCGACGGTGTTGTACTCTTTACCGCCTTCTACCGCGCCGTAAGCGGCAAAGTGTTTGACGCTGGTCATCACCGAGTAGCGATCTGCCGGACTTTTACCCTGCATCGCTTGCACCATGGTTTTACCCATTATTGAGGTGAGATACGTATCTTCGCCAAAACCTTCGGAAGCACGTCCCCAGCGCGGATCGCGCGAGACATCGACCATCGGTGCCCAGGTCATATTCAGGCCATCATCTGCCGCTTCATAAGCAGAGACACGCCCGACTGTTTTCACTGCATCGAGGTTAAAAGACGAGGCCAGACCGAGACTAATCGGGAACACCGTGCGCTGACCGTGCAGCACGTCGTAAGCAAAGAAAAGAGGAATTTTCAGGCGGCTTAATTCCATCACCTGATCCTGCATGGCGCGGATATCCTGACGGGTTACGGTGTTGAAAATCGCCCCAACCTGACCGTCTTTGATCATCTCGCGGATCGCCTCTTTCGGGTTATCCGGGCCGACGCTGATTAAGCGCAGCTGACCAATTTTCTCATCAACTGTCATTTTCTTAAGCAGTTCGGTGACGAACGCATCCCGCGCTTCGGGCGTTAATGGATGGTTGCCGAATAAATCATCCGCCAGTGCTGGCTGCAGGGCCAGACTCACCGCGATTCCTACTGAACATAGCCATTTCATATGGATTTTTCTTCCTTTGTTGCCCGACGTGGCAGCGAAAATGGTGCAAAAACCGTAGTTTGCCATAAGCATGATGGAGAGAGAAAAAGAATGCTCAGTTTATTGTCTGAATTTTCAAAATATTCACTCGCTGAATTGTCATACAAGGCGCTATTCTAGTTTGTGATATTTTTTCGCCACCACAAGGAGTGGAAAATGTCTTCCATGACAACAACTGATAATAAAGCCTTTTTGAATGAACTTGCCCGTCTGGTCGGTCATTCACACCTGCTCACCGATCCCGCAAAAACGGCCCGCTATCGCAAGGGCTTCCGTTCTGGTCAGGGCGACGCGCTGGCTGTCGTTTTCCCTGGCTCACTACTGGAATTGTGGCGGGTGCTGAAAGCCTGCGTCACCGCCGACAAAATTATTCTGATGCAGGCCGCCAATACAGGTCTGACCGAAGGCTCGACGCCAAACGGTAACGACTATGATCGCGATATCGTGATCATCAGCACCCTGCGTCTCGATAAGTTGCACGTTCTCGGCAAGGGCGAACAAGTGCTGGCCTATCCGGGCACCACGCTTTATTCGCTGGAAAAAGCACTCAAACCGCTGGGACGCGAACCGCACTCGGTGATTGGATCATCGTGTATAGGCGCATCGGTCATCGGCGGTATTTGTAACAACTCCGGCGGCTCGCTGGTGCAGCGTGGCCCGGCGTATACCGAAATGTCGTTATTCGCGCGTATAAATGAAGACGGCAAACTGACGCTGGTGAACCATCTCGGGATTGATCTGGGCGAAACGCCGGAGCAGATCCTTAGCAAGCTGGATGACGATCGCATCAAAGATGACGATGTGCGTCACGATGGCCGTCACGCCCACGATTATGACTATGTCCACCGCGTTCGTGATATTGAAGCCGACACGCCCGCACGTTATAACGCCGATCCGGATCGGTTATTTGAATCTTCTGGTTGCGCCGGGAAGCTGGCCGTCTTTGCGGTACGTCTTGATACCTTCGAAGCGGAAAAAAATCAGCAGGTGTTTTATATCGGCACCAACCAGCCGGAAGTACTGACCGAAATCCGCCGTCATATTCTGGCTAATTTCGAAAATCTGCCGGTTGCCGGGGAATATATGCACCGGGATATCTACGATATTGCGGAAAAATACGGCAAAGACACCTTCCTGATGATTGATAAGTTAGGCACCGACAAGATGCCATTCTTCTTTAATCTCAAGGGGCGCACCGATGCGATGCTGGAGAAAGTGAAATTCTTCCGTCCCCATTTTACCGACCGTGCGATGCAAAAATTCGGTCACCTGTTCCCCAGCCATTTACCGCCGCGCATGAAAAACTGGCGCGATAAATACGAACATCATCTGCTGTTAAAAATGGCGGGCGATGGCGTCGGTGAAGCCAAATCGTGGCTGGTGGATTATTTCAAACAGGCCGAAGGCGATTTCTTTGTCTGTACGCCGGAGGAAGGTAGCAAAGCGTTTTTACACCGTTTCGCCGCTGCGGGCGCAGCAATTCGTTATCAGGCGGTGCATTCCGATGAAGTCGAAGACATTCTGGCGCTGGATATCGCTCTGCGGCGTAACGACACCGAATGGTATGAGCATTTACCGCCGGAGATCGACAGCCAGCTGGTGCACAAGCTCTATTACGGCCATTTTATGTGCTATGTCTTCCATCAGGATTACATCGTTAAAAAAGGCGTGGATGTGCATGCGTTGAAAGAACAGATGCTGGAACTGCTGCAGCAGCGTGGCGCGCAATACCCTGCCGAGCATAACGTCGGTCATTTGTATAAAGCACCGGAGACGTTGCAGAAGTTCTATCGCGAGAACGATCCGACCAACAGTATGAATCCGGGGATCGGTAAAACCAGTAAGCGGAAAAACTGGCAGGAAGTGGAGTAAAAATTACGGATGGCAGAGTATCGCCATCCGTACTTCACTTAATCGTTCTGCGCCGTCTGCCCCGCCGCCGCCATCTGGGCGGCTTTTTGTTTTTTATAGCTCAACGCTGCTGCCGGAACAGGCATCACTTTACCGGTCTCAATCCAGGTACGCAGGCGGCTGGCATCGGCAAAATGGGTATATTTGCCAAACGCGTCCATTACTACCAGCGCCACCGGTTTATTATTGATAACCGTACGCATCACCAGACAATGGCCCGCCGCATTGGTAAAGCCGGTTTTGGTTAACTGAATATTCCAGTTATCGCGATACACCAGATGGTTAGTATTGCGGAACGGCAGCGTATACGTCGGGTTAGAGAAGGTTGCCATATCTTCCCGGGTGGTACTTAACTGCCCGATCAACGGATATTGTTTGCTGGCAATGAGCAGTTTGGTTAAGTCACGGGCAGTTGAAACGTTATGCACCGACAATCCGGTAGGTTCAACAAAGCGCGTGTTGTTCATTCCGAGCGATTTCGCTTTCGCATTCATTGCCTTAATAAAGGCTTTGTAACCACCGGGATAATGGTGCGCAAGGCTTGCCGCCGCGCGGTTTTCTGAAGACATCAGCGCCAGCAACAGCATATCTTTACGGCTGATTTCGCTGTTCAGTCGTACGCGCGAATAGACCCCTTTCATCTCCGGCGTCTGGCTGATATCCACTTTTAGTTTTTCATCCAGCGGCAGTCGTGCATCCAGCACAACCATCGCGGTCATTAATTTGCTGATAGACGCAATCGGACGCACCAGATCCGGGTGGTTCGAATAGATCACTTTGTTGGTATTCAGATCAACAATCATCGCGCTACCGGAGGCAATTTCCGGCTGTGAAGCGGTGGTAGCGGCTGCCGTTTTCGCAACGGCCTGCGGTGCCAAAGGCACAGCCAGCATCAGGGCCAGGCTAAATAAAGAAACTCGAAATTTCGGCATGATGAGCATTCAGATAGTGGTTCACGCGCACGGGTTGCGCACCGCCGGAGTAAGGATTTACTGAGGCTAGCGACGCCATCATAACGAGCAAAAAGTGCGATCGTCAAAGAAGAATCGTGAGGAAATGCTGCATTGCTGACATTTACGCCAGCAATGCAGCGCAAAAGAACTTTCTAGAACAAACGATAACCGTAGCCCCATAGTATAACGGTAAGGGCGAGCAGCACTTCCAGCACCAGCACGCCTATCGCCAGTGTCGAACTGGAGAAGCTAAGTCCTTCCTCTTTGTTGATATTCAGGAAGCTCGGAATACCGAGATACAGCAGGTAGCCGGTGTAAAACAGCGCCACCGTGCCGACCAGCGCACACAACCAGACCAGCGGGTAAAGCGCCACCAGACCGCTTAAAAACAGCGGAGTTGCAACGTAGCCCGCGAAGACCATGCAGTGCGCAAGTGACGGACGCTGCGGGTAATTGCGCGCCATCCACCAGATGACCCGCCCCATCACCGCGACCCCAGCCAGCATAACGCCATAAAACAAGACAGCCAGCGCCAGTCCGGTAAACCAGGATAACTTCAGGATAGTGCCATCGCCAAAATTCCAGCCAATCTGTGTAGTGCCAATGAAGGCGCAAATCACCGGAATCGCCGCCATCAGCAAAACGTGGTGGGTGTAGTGATGAGAAATCGTTTCGTTTTCGCGATTAATCACCTGCATTTCACGATCGGGATGGGAAAACAGTCCCCAGACATGGCTCATACCGCCCCCTTGTTGTGAGTTCATGAACCTGACAGTTCAAGTATAAGTCAGCTTGTGATTATTTTTTGTTCGCTCATGTAATTTGCACCGTCTGATGTACGTCCTTTTTCAGCGTGAATGATTCACAGGGTGTATGCTTACAGGCAAGCAAAGGGAGACAGACTGTCCTATGGATCTCAATACACTCATCTCACAATATGGTTATGCCGCGCTGGTTATCGGTAGCCTGGCGGAAGGTGAAACCGTGACTTTGCTGGGAGGCGTTGCGGCACATCAGGGGCTATTAAAGTTCCCGCTGGTGGTACTTTCTGTGGCGCTTGGCGGCATGATTGGCGACCAGGTGCTTTATCTGTGCGGGCGGCGGTTTGGCGGCAAGCTGTTACGCCGTTTCTCGAAACATCAGGATAAAATTGAGCGGGCGCAGAAACTTATCCAACGCCATCCGTATCTGTTTGTCATTGGTACGCGTTTTATGTATGGCTTTCGGGTCATTGGCCCGACGCTGATTGGTGCCAGCCAGCTGCCGCCGAAAATCTTTCTGCCGCTGAATATTCTCGGCGCATTTGCCTGGGCGCTGATTTTTACCACTATCGGTTACGCTGGTGGGCAGGTGATTGCGCCGTGGTTGCACAATCTCGACCAGCATTTGAAGCACTGGGTCTGGTTGATTCTGGTCGTGGTTCTGGTGGTAGGCGTGCGCTGGTGGCTGAAACGGCGCGGGAAGAAAAAGCCGGATCATCAGGCGTAAAGCAGTTGCCACAGATAAGCATTCACGCCACATCCGGCACCGGATGTTCCATGCCTGATGCGACGCTGGCGTGTCTTATCTGGCCTAACCCATTGAAATAACCACGCGCCTCACTGCGCTATTCTGGGTTGAACTGCGGATTCGCCAACATAAAGCCGCCATCCACTATCAACGACTGCCCGGTGGTGTAATTTGCGCCCTCCGAACAAAGCCATACCACCAGGCTGGCAATCTCATGCGTTGTGCCAAAACGTCGCAAGGGAATCGAAGGCTCCGCGTCA
>DXKH01000131.1 GCA_019415335.1 Citrobacter sp.
CGAGCTCTGCGCCTGCCGCGCTGCCGGACTGCTGCAACGTTTTAACGTCACGACGTCCGCGCAATCTATCGAGCAACTTTCCACCTTCCTTAACGAACGCTGGAAAGGCGTGCAACCCATAGCATGGGGAGACGCACTGCGCGAAAGCGAATTTACCCGCTGGGTTTATCAGGGACTGTGTGGTCTGGAGAAGGAGCAGAAAGATGCGCTTTGATACTGTCATTATGGGCGGCGGCCTCGCCGGATTACTCTGTGGCCTGCAACTGCAAAAACACGGCCTGCGCTGTGCCATTGTCACTCGTGGTCAAAGCGCGCTGCATTTCTCATCTGGATCGCTGGATTTGCTGAGCCATCTGCCGGATGGTCAACCGGTGACAGACATTCACAGTGGACTGGAATCTTTGCGTCAGCAGGCTCCAGCCCATCCTTACACTCTTCTCGGGCCACAACGCGTACTCGATCTCGCTTGCCAGGCGCAGGCATTAATCGCTGAAAGCGGTGCACAATTACAGGGCAGCGTAGAACTGGCCCACCAGCGTGTTACCCCGCTCGGTACCCTGCGTTCTACCTGGCTAAGTGCGCCAGAAGTCCCCGTCTGGCCGCTGCCCGCGAAGAAAATATGTGTAGTAGGAATTAGCGGTCTGATGGATTTTCAGGCGCATCTTGCGGCGGCTTCGTTGCGCGAACTCGACCTTGCCGTTGAAACCGCAGAAATTGAACTGCCGGAACTGGATGTGCTGCGCAACAACGCCACCGAGTTTCGCGCGGTGAATATCGCCCGTTTCCTTGATAACGAAGAGAACTGGCCGCTGTTACTTGATGCGCTTATTCCTGTCGCCAATACCTGCGAAATGATCCTGATGCCCGCCTGCTTCGGCCTGGCCGATGACAAACTGTGGCATTGGTTGAATGAAAAACTACCTTGTTCACTGATGCTTTTGCCAACGCTGCCGCCTTCCGTGCTGGGCATTCGTCTGCAAAACCAGTTACAGCGCCAGTTTGTGCGCCAGGGTGGCGTGTGGATGCCAGGCGATGAAGTGAAAAAAGTGACCTGTAAAAATGGCGTAGTAAATGAAATCTGGACGCGCAATCACGCCGATATCCCGCTGCGTCCACGCTTTGCCGTGCTCGCCAGCGGCAGTTTCTTTAGCGGCGGACTGGTGGCGGAACGTAACGGCATTCGAGAGCCGATTCTCGGCCTTGATGTGCTACAAACCGCCACGCGGGGTGAATGGTATAAGGGCGATTTTTTTGCGCCGCAACCGTGGCAGCAGTTCGGTGTAACCACTGATGAGGCACTACGCCCGTCGCAGGCAGGGCAAACCATTGAGAACCTGTTTGCCATCGGTTCGGTGCTGGGCGGATTTGATCCCATCGCCCAGGGATGCGGCGGCGGTGTTTGTGCCGTCAGTGCTTTACATGCCGCTCAACAGATTGCCCAACGCGCAGGAGGCCAACAATGAACGACACCAGCTTCGAAAACTGCATTAAGTGCACCGTCTGCACCACCGCCTGCCCGGTGAGCCGGGTGAATCCGGGATATCCGGGGCCAAAACAAGCCGGGCCGGATGGCGAGCGTCTGCGTTTGAAGGATGGCGCACTGTATGACGAGGCACTGAAATATTGCATCAACTGCAAACGTTGCGAAGTCGCCTGCCCGTCCGATGTGAAGATTGGCGATATCATCCAGCGCGCACGGGCGAAATATGACACCACGCGCCCGTCGCTGCGCAATTTTGTTTTAAGCCATACCGACCTGATGGGTAGCGTTTCCACGCCGTTCGCACCAATCGTCAACACTGCTACCTCGCTGAAACCGGTGCGGCAGCTGCTTGATGCGGCGTTAAAAATCGATCATCGTCGCACGCTACCGAAATACTCCTTCGGCACGTTCCGTCGCTGGTATCGCAGCGTGGCAGCCCAACAAGCGCAATATAAAGACCAGGTGGCTTTCTTTCACGGCTGCTTCGTTAACTACAACCATCCGCAGTTAGGCAAAGATTTAATTAAAGTACTCAACGCAATGGGTACCGGTGTACAACTGCTCAGCAAAGAAAAATGTTGCGGCGTACCGCTGATCGCCAACGGCTTTACCGATAAAGCACGTAAACAGGCAATCACAAATGTAGAGTCGATCCGCGAAGCAGTGGGAGTAAAAGGCATTCCGGTGATTGCTACCTCCTCGACCTGTACGTTTGCTCTGCGCGACGAGTACCCGGAAGTGCTGAATGTTGACAACAAAGGCTTGCGCGATCACATCGAACTGGCGACCCGCTGGCTGTGGCGCAAGCTGGACGAAGGCAAAACCTTGCCGCTGAAACCGCTGCCGCTGAAAGTGGTTTATCACACTCCGTGCCATATGGAAAAAATGGGCTGGACGCTCTACACCCTGGAGCTGTTGCGTAAAATCCCGGGGCTTGAGTTAACGGTGCTGGATTCCCAGTGCTGCGGAATTGCGGGTACTTACGGTTTCAAAAAAGAGAACTATCCCACCTCACAAGCCATCGGTGCACCACTGTTCCGTCAGATAGAAGAAAGCGGCGCGGATCTGGTGGTCACTGACTGCGAAACCTGTAAATGGCAGATTGAGATGTCCACAAGTCTTCGCTGTGAACATCCGATTACGCTGCTGGCCCAGGCGCTGGCTTAAACTCCTTTCTGATGCCCGGTAAGCATGTTGTTACCGGGCATTTTTGCGTGCACGATTCCGCGCTCAATGTATACGTTGCAACGCAGTGAAAATTCCTCTGAAAACGTCTCGCAAAGACTGAAACTGGCAGATGTCAAAGGCCTGGGATAACCGTAATGTCGCGTCATCATAAATATCAGGTGACGGACAACCATGACCGAATCAACAACCTCCTCCCCGCATGATGCGGTATTTAAAACCTTTATGTTCACACCCGAAACCGCACGGGATTTTCTCGAAATACATTTACCAGAACCACTGCGCAAGCTTTGCAACCTGCAAACCTTACGCCTGGAACCCACCAGTTTTATTGAAAAAAGTTTACGCGCTTACTACTCGGATGTTTTGTGGTCGGTGGAAACCAGCGACGGTGACGGCTATATCTACTGCGTGATTGAACATCAAAGTTCTGCAGAAAAGAATATGGCTTTTCGACTAATGCGCTATGCCACCGCCGCCATGCAGCGCCATCTGGACAAAGGCTATGACAGAGTCCCGCTGGTGGTGCCGTTGCTGTTTTATCATGGCGAAACCTCGCCCTACCCATACTCACTTAACTGGCTGGATGAGTTTGATGATCCGCAACTTGCCCGGCAGTTGTACACCGAAGCTTTTCCGTTGGTGGATATCACCATCGTACCTGACGATGAGATCATGCAACATCGGCGTATAGCTCTGCTGGAACTGATTCAAAAGCATATTCGCGACCGCGATTTAATCGGTATGGTCGACAGGATCACCACGCTTTTGGTTAGAGGCTTCACTAATGACAGCCAGCTACAAACACTGTTTAATTATCTGCTGCAATGCGGCGATACCTCCCGTTTCACCCGTTTTATTCAGGAGATTGCCGAACGTTCACCACTACAAAAGGAGAGATTAATGACTATTGCTGAACGGCTACGGCAGGAAGGGCATCAAATTGGTTGGCAGGAGGGGAAGTTGGAGGGTTTGCAGAAAGGCAAAGTAGAAGGTATGCATGAACAAGCCATTAAAATTGCCTTGCGCATGCTGGAACAGGGCTTTGAACGTGAGATTGTGCTGGCGACAACCCAACTCACTGATGCTGATATTCCGAACTGTTATTAAAAGGAGAGATTAATGACTATTGCTGAACGGCTACGGCAGGAAGGACACCAAATTGGCTGGCAGGAGGGTAAATTAGAAGGCATGCATGAACAAGCCATTAAAATTGCCTTGCGCATGCTGGAACAGGGCATTGATCGTGACCAGGTGCTCGCGGCCACTCAGCTAAGCGAAGCCGATCTGGCAGCGAATAACCACTAATTAACACAGGCCCACAGCCGATCCCCATGGGCCTTTGATATCAATAACTACCTTTTACGCGTGGCCCATTTTTGCCTGATTTAAACATCGCCAGTCGTTGATCCAGGGCATCGCTGTAGAGCATCGTGTCAACGCCAACAGCGACAAAGTTCGCTCCCCACGCCAGGCATTGCTGCGCCATATCAGGAGCCACAGCCAGAAAACCAGCAGCTTTACCCGCAGCACGGATCCGCCGAATGCTGGTTTCAATAATTCGCTGCACTTCCGGGTGCCCGGCGTTATCCGGGTAGCCCAACGAGGCAGAAAGATCCGCAGGTCCAATAAACACGCCATCAATTCCTTCGACGCCGAGGATTTCGTCCAGGTTATCCAGTGCCGTCTTACTTTCCACCTGCACCAACAGACAAAGCGAATCGTTGACGTGCGCCATGTAATTCTCAATGCGTCCCCAGCGAGCAGCCCGTGCCACACTGGCCCCAACACCACGCTCACCGTAGGGAGGATAGCGCGTGGCAGACACCACCTGACGTGCCTGATCGGCAGTATCGACCATCGGGATCAGTAGAGTTTGCGCGCCAATATCCAGGACTTGTTTAATCAGCGACTTACTGGCTTCCACCGGACGGATCACGGGTTGGCTGGCATAGGGCGCTACCGCCTGTAGCTGGTGATAAAGATCCTGAATGGTGTTTGGCGCGTGCTCCCCGTCAATCAGCAACCAGTCATAACCGGAGGTGGCGGCAATTTCTGCCATATAAGAAGTAGTCGAGCTTAACCACAGACCAATTTGCACTTCGCCCTTGCGTAAACGTTCTTTAAAGGGATTGCTTAATAATGCGTTCATCGTGTTCCTTAAACTATTTAATGATGTGCCACGTCGGTCTGCGCAACAGTGCGATTTACACGCAGAGTGAAAATAATCAGCGAACCGATGACCGCCACCGCTGCCAGCGTCAGTAATCCCGCCGCATCGCTGGAAAATAACGTTTCTGCTTTCACGCGCAGGATCGGGGCAATAAACCCGCCCACTGCACCAAACAGGTTTACAAAACCAATCCCCGCAGCCAGCGCCGTACCGGAAAGCAGTTGTGTCGGCATCGTCCAGAACACCGGCTGCACGGCAATAAACCCGATGGCTGCAACACACAGCGCTACGATCGCCAGTACTGGAGAAAGCAGCCCGGACAGACCAATACCAATGCCCGCCGCCAGTAATGTCAGCGCTGCGACATTACGCCGTTCGCCGGTTTTATCGGAATAGCGCGGAATAAGCCAGGTTCCAAACAAGGCCGCAACCCACGGAATGGCGGTGACCACCGACGCCGTAAAGCCCACTTTTGTCCCCAGCAATGCAGCAACCTGGGTCGGCAGGAAGAAAATTAATCCGTAAACCGCTACCTGAATGGTCAGGTAGATAATCGCCAGTTGCCAGACTCGCCCATTACGCAGCGCATCGCTCAGTCGGGAAGTCACTTTCTGTTGTTCTTCACTTGCCAGTTGGTTGATAAGCAACGTTTTTTCTTCTTTACTCAGAAAACGTGCCTGCTCCGGTGTGTCATCAAGCCAAAAGAATGTGAATACCCCAGCGCCGACTGCCAACAATCCTTCAATAACAAACATCCAGAACCAGCCGGGATGCCCCATAAATCCATGCATCTCCAGCAGCGCGCCAGAAAGCGGTGATCCCAGTGTTAACGCCAGCGGTGCGCCCATATAGAACAGCCCCATAATGCTGGCGCGATTACGCTGCGGAAACCATTGCGAGGTGAGATAAATCATACCAGGGAAAAACCCAGCCTCCGCAGCACCAAGCAGAGTGCGAACAATCAGAAATTTCGCTTCAGTATCGGCCCATGCCATGGCAGCCGAAAGAAATCCCCACAGCAGTGTTGTCGTACCAATCCAGGTTCTTGCCCCCAGTTTGCGCATCAAAAGATTCGCCGGCCCCCCCAGAAACGCGTATACCACAAAGAAAATGCCTGCTCCCAGCGCATAAGCTTCATTACTCAGCCCGGTATCAATCTGGTAGGTCTGTTTGGCAAAACCAATATTCGAACGGTCGAGAAACGCCAGCACATACAGCGCCAACATAAACGGAATTAAACGCGCGCGGTTTTTCTTCACCACGGCGTCAAGCAAAGCGGTGCTCATAAAAAGCTCCTTAGAATATGTGGGCGTTACCGTTGTCACAGCAACGCCCGGAGTGATTAGTGGCTGTAGGGGCGTTTCAAATTGCAGTCACGATTGAGTTCGACGCCGAAACCGGGTTTATCAAGCACTGATTTATGAATACGACCATTCACCGGAACCGGCTCATTAAGCAGAATCGGATCAAATTGCGGACGCATCGTTGAACAATCCGGGCTGGTCATCAGGAATTCACTGAATGGCGTATTGGTGAAGGTGATCACCGCATGGTGGGAGTAAACAGACGAACCGTGCGGCACCACCAGTTGCCCCCTGGATTTGGCGATTGCGGCAATTTCCACCAGCGTGGTTAAGCCACCGCACCAGCCAACATCCGGCTGCATGATGTCGATACCGGTTTCTGAAAGCGTACGAAAAGATTGCAGTGTGCCGTGGTGCTCACCGCTGGTGACCATCATCCCCGCTGGTGCGTTGCGTTTCAGTTCGCGATAACCTTCATACTGCTGTGGCGGCAGGCACTCTTCGATCCATTTCAGGTTATAGGGCGCGCAAGCGTGGGCCAGTTTGGTGGCATAGTTCACGTCCTGACTCATCCAGCAGTCGAGCATTAACCAGAAATCCTCACCGCATTTTTCACGCATATCCGCGACCATAGCGGCATCTTTGCGGATCCCCGCATCGCCATCATGTGGCCCCCAGTGCGTCGGCATTTTGCCACCGATAAAGCCCATCTCTTTTGCCAGATCCGGACGCGCACCTGTGGCGTAGAACTGAATCTCATCACGAACTGCGCCGCCTAAAAGTTTATAAACCGGAAGCCCGACCACTTTGCCGAACAGATCCCACAGAGCCAGATCGACACAGGAAATCGTATTCATCACCAGGCCACCAGAGCCGGAGTAATACAGGGTGGCATTGAGCATTTGATCGTGGATCAGTTTGATATCACTGACACATTTACCCTCAATGAAACGGTTAAGGTGTTTTTCGACAATAAAACAGCCCATTTCACCGGCTGTCGAAACGGCGAATCCGGTCTGGCCGTTTTCTGCTTCGACTTCAACAATCAACGTGCCAAGAACGTTAATGCCAAATGACTGGCGTGACTGCTCGTAATCGCGGTATTTACTCATCGGGGTGGCAATATGATCGTCAATCCAGTGATTCGCCCCCTGGTCGTGATAATCACCACCGCCAGCGCCTTTTTCTGCTGTCGCACCGCCAGTAAACCAGGCGCGAACCTGTTTGATTTTTGGTAGGGTCATGCTGTTCTCCATTGTTATGAGGCCTGTAAGTCAAAGGGACTTTTCCATCCCAACAGACGTGAAATATCCCTGGCGCAGGCAATAGCCTTGCCCGCCAGATAATCACGGTATTCTTCATTGATTTGTAAGCGGGTACCGACCACCGAAATCGCAGCGGTAAGCTCGTTATTGGCGTTAAACACCGGCGCAGCGACACAACGGACATCGGCGTAATCTTCGCCGTTGTCATAGCTCCAGCCCTGGCGGCGAATACGCGCCAGTTCCTCGTAGAGCCGTTGTGGATGGGTAATGGTGGTGGGTGTCATCTGCTCCCAGACCAGCTCTTCGATAATACTTTTCTGTACAGCTGCAGGTTGCCAGGCAAGCAGGCATTTACCAATTCCGGAGCGATAAAGCGAAAGGCTTTTTCCTTCATGGGAACGCACGCTGATAGTGGCTGATGACTCCACTTTCAAAATGTAATAAGCGCTGCCGTTATCAATAATCCCCAGGTGACATAACAGCCCGGTGGTATCCATCAGTTGCGTCAAACGCGGTCGAGCCAGTTCCCGGAGATCCATCTTGCTTAACGCATGACCGGAAAGCTCCACCAGC
>DXKH01000132.1 GCA_019415335.1 Citrobacter sp.
GATATTTCGAAAGAAAGTACCTTTGTTGATACCCTCGTGGCGCGTAATGTCGATGCCATTATTTTATCGGCAGTGTCTGAAAATGGCAGTAGCCGTACCGTTCGTCGCGCCAGTGAAGCGGGTATTCCGGTGATTTGCTACAACACCTGTATTAATCAAAAAGGCGTCGATAAATATGTCTCGGCGTATCTGGTCGGCGATCCGCTGGAATTTGGTAAAAAACTGGGTAATGCTGCCGCCGATTATTTTATTGCCAACAAAATTGACCAGCCGAAAATTGCCGTCATCAATTGCGAAGCCTTTGAAGTTTGTGTGCAGCGACGTAAAGGATTTGAAGAAGTATTAAAATCCCGCGTTCCCGGCGCGCAAATAGTCGCTAATCAGGAAGGGACTGTTTTAGATAAAGCGATTTCCGTTGGTGAAAAACTGATTATCTCCACGCCGGATCTCAACGCCATTATGGGGGAATCGGGCGGAGCGACACTCGGCGCGGTAAAAGCGGTACGTAATCAAAATCAGGCCGGAAAAATTGCTGTTTTCGGTTCGGATATGACCACTGAAATTGCTCAGGAGCTGGAAAACAATCAGGTGTTGAAAGCGGTGGTGGATATTTCCGGTAAGAAAATGGGCAATGCTGTTTTCGCGCAAACTTTGAAGGTTATCAATAAACAAGCCGACGGTGAAAAAGTGATTCAGGTGCCTATCGATCTCTATACCAAAACGGAAGACGGTAAACAGTGGCTGGCAACGCACGTTGATGGTCTGCCCTAATCGCTGATTCGCAGAGGTCCCTATGTTCACGGCAACAGAGGCAGTCCCGGTAGCAAAAGTGGTGGCAGGAAATAAGCGTTACCCCGGCGTCGTTGCGTTGGATAACGTTAACTTCACGCTCAATAAAGGCGAAGTTCGTGCGCTGTTAGGCAAAAACGGCGCGGGCAAATCGACCCTCATTCGAATGCTTACCGGCAGTGAACGTCCGGATAGCGGTGATATCTGGATTGGCGAGACGCGACTGGAAGGTGACGAAGCTACGCTGACTCGCCGTGCCGCTGAACTGGGGGTTCGTGCGGTTTATCAGGAGTTAAGTCTGGTGGAGGGACTGACTGTGGCGGAAAACCTCTGCCTCGGTCAGTGGCCCCGCCGCAACGGCATGATTGATTACCTGCAAATGGCGCAGGACGCCCAACGTTGCTTGCAGGCGTTGGGCGTTGACGTTAGCCCTGAACAACTTGTTTCAACGCTAAGCCCGGCGCAAAAGCAACTGGTGGAAATTGCGCGGGTGATGAAGGGCGAGCCGCGCGTGGTCATTCTTGATGAACCCACCAGCTCGCTTGCCAGTGCGGAAGTTGAACTGGTGATCAGCGCGGTGAAAAAGATGTCGGCACTGGGCGTGGCGGTGATTTATGTCAGCCACCGGATGGAAGAAATTCGCCGCATTGCCTCCTGTGCCACCGTTATGCGCGATGGTCAGGTAGCGGGCGATGTGATGCTCGAAAACACCTCTACGCATCATATTGTGTCGCTAATGCTCGGGCGCGATCACGTTGATATTGCGCCGGTTGCCCCTCAGGAAATTATGGATCAAGCCGTGCTGGAAGTCCGTGCGTTACGCCATAAGCCCAAGCTGGAGGATATCAGCTTTACGCTACGTCGCGGCGAAGTGCTCGGCATTGCTGGCCTGCTGGGGGCAGGGCGCAGTGAATTGTTGAAAGCCATAGTTGGGCTGGAGACGTATGAACAGGGCGAAATTGTTATCAACGGCGAGAAAATCACGCGCCCCGATTACGACGACATGCTGAAACGCGGCATTGGCTATACGCCAGAAAACCGCAAAGAAGCGGGGATCATTCCCTGGCTGGGCGTTGACGAAAATACAGTGCTGACCAATCGGCAAAAAATCAGCGCCAACGGTGTGCTGCAATGGTCCACCATCCGCCGCCTGACCGAAGAGGTGATGCAGCGGATGACGGTCAAGGCCGCCAGTAGCGAAACGCCCATCGGCACGCTTTCTGGCGGCAATCAGCAAAAAGTGGTGATCGGTCGTTGGGTCTATGCCGCCAGCCAGATTTTGTTGCTCGACGAGCCAACGCGTGGCGTCGATATCGAAGCCAAACAGCAGATTTACCGTATTGTCCGCGAGCTGGCTGCCGAAGGAAAAAGCGTGGTGTTTATCTCCAGTGAAGTGGAGGAGTTGCCGCTGGTGTGTGACCGCATCCTGTTATTACAGCACGGTACGTTCTCGCAGGAGTTTCACTCGCCGGTCAATGTGGATGAGCTGATGTCCGCCATTCTGTCTGTGCACTGATGAATTTTACCGAGGAACCTGAAGATGTCTGCTTCGTCATTACCATTGCCGCAGGGCAAGAGCGTCTCGCTCAAACAATTTGTCAGTCGCCATATTAATGAGATCGGTTTGCTGGTGGTGATTGCCATTCTTTATCTGGTCTTCTCCCTGAACGCGCCTGGCTTTATCTCATTGAATAACCAGATGAACGTGCTGCGCGATGCTGCCACCATCGGGATCGCCGCCTGGGCGATGACGCTGATTATTATCTCCGGTGAAATTGATGTCAGCGTTGGGCCGATGGTGGCTTTTGTTTCAGTGTGCCTGGCGTTTTTGCTGCAATTTGACGTTCCGCTGGCGATTGCTTGTCTGCTGGTGTTGCTGTTAGGTGCGCTGATGGGAACGCTCGCCGGGGTGCTGCGCGGCGTGTTTAATGTGCCAAGTTTTGTTGCCACGCTGGGTTTATGGAGCGCCCTGCGCGGAATGGGGCTGTTTATGACGAACGCCTTGCCAGTGCCAATTAACGAAAACGAAGTGCTGGACTGGCTGGGCGGACAATTTCTCGGTGTGCCGGTATCCGCGCTGATCATGATGGTGTTATTTGCGCTGTTTGTGTTCATTAGCCGCAAAACCGCTTTCGGGCGCTCGGTTTTTGCTGTTGGCGGTAATGCCACTGCAGCGCAGTTGTGCGGTATTAACGTTCGTCGGGTACGCATTCTTATTTTTACCCTTTCGGGATTATTAGCGGCGGTGACCGGCATTTTGTTGGCGGCGCGCCTCGGTTCCGGTAACGCAGGTGCCGCAAACGGTCTGGAGTTTGACGTCATCGCCGCGGTCGTGGTCGGCGGTACGGCGCTTTCCGGCGGTCGCGGCTCGTTGTTCGGTACGCTGCTTGGCGTACTGGTGATTACGCTAATCGGTAACGGTCTGGTGCTGCTAGGGATTAACTCCTTTTTCCAGCAGGTGGTGCGCGGCGTCATCATCGTGGTGGCGGTGCTGGCGAATATCTTGCTGACTCAGCGAAGCAGTAAAGCGAAACGCTAAACCTAAACGCCCCTGGCGCGGGTGCGGCAGGGATGAAAATTAATCGTATTGTTAATGAGGGATTTATGAAAACGATGCTGGCAGCTTATTTACCAGGAAATTCGACCGTCGATCTGCGGGAAGTTGCGGTGCCGACGCCGGGTATTAACCAGGTACTGATCAAAATGAAATCCTCCGGAATTTGCGGAAGCGATGTCCACTATATCTACCACCAGCACCGCGCTACGGCGGCGGCACCCGATAAACCGTTATACCAGGGATTTATCAACGGTCATGAACCGTGCGGGCAAATTGTGGCGATGGGGCTAGGCTGCCACCATTTTAAAGAGGGCGACCGTGTGCTGGTGTATCACATTTCTGGCTGTGGTTTTTGCCCGAACTGCCGTCGTGGTTTTCCTATCTCTTGTACTGGCGAAGGAAAAGCGGCTTACGGCTGGCAGCGTGACGGCGGCCATGCTGAATACCTGCTGGCGGAAGAAAAAGATCTGATCCTGCTCCCGGACGCGCTGAGCTATGAAGATGGTGCGTTTATCAGTTGCGGCGTTGGTACAGCGTATGAAGGGATTTTGCGCGGCGAAGTTTCCGGCAGTGATAACGTGCTGGTGGTCGGTCTGGGGCCGGTCGGCATGATGGCGATGATGCTGGCGAAAGGTCGCGGTGCAAAACGGATCATCGGCGTTGATATGCTGCCGGAACGTCTGGCGATGGCGAAACAGTTAGGGGTGATGGATCACGGCTATTTAGCAACCACCGAAGGTCTGCCTCAGATTATCGCCGAACTCACCCACGGTGGCGCGGATGTTGCGCTCGATTGTTCCGGTAATGCCGCAGGTCGCTTGCTGGCACTGCAATCCACTGCTGACTGGGGACGCGTGGTTTACATTGGTGAAACCGGAAAAGTCGAGTTCGAGGTTAGCGCCGACCTGATGCACCATCAACGGCGGATTATCGGCTCCTGGGTGACCAGTCTGTTCCATATGGAAAAATGCGCCCACGATTTAACGGACTGGAAACTGTGGCCGCGTAATGCCATTACCCATCGCTTCTCACTGGAACAGGCAGGAGATGCCTATGCGCTGATGGCGAGCGGTAAATGCGGGAAAGTTGTGATTAACTTCCCGGATTAAGGAGTCAGCGGATGACCATCTATACCTTATCTCACGGGCCGCTAAAGCTGGACGTTTCTGACCGGGGCGGCGTCATCGAAGGCTTCTGGCGTGACGCGACGCCGCTCTTACGTCCCGGTAAAAAAAGCGGTGTGGCAACCGATGCCTCTTGTTTTCCGCTGGTGCCGTTTGCAAACCGGGTGAGCGGCAATCGTTTTGTCTGGCAGGGGCGTGAGTATCAACTGCAACCGAATGTTGAGTGGGATGCGCACTATCTGCACGGCGACGGCTGGTTGGGCGAGTGGCAATGTGTCTCGCGCAGCGAAGATAGCTTGTGTCTGGTGTATGAACATCGCAGCGGTGTTTATCACTATCGGGTAAGTCAGGCGTTTCATTTAACGGCGGATACGCTGACGGGGACGCTCGCTGTTACCAATCAAGGGGCAGAGACGCTGCCATTTGGTACCGGCTGGCATCCTTATTTTCCGTTGTCGCCGCAAACGCGGATTCAGGCACAGGCGAGCGGTTACTGGCTGGAGCGGGAGCAGTGGCTGGCGGGTGAGTTTTGCGAGCAGCTACCGCAGGAACTGGATTTTAACCAGCTCACGCCGTTGCCGCGCCAGTGGGTAAACAATGGTTTTGCCGGATGGAATGGTCAGGCCCGCATCGAGCAGCCGCAGGAGGGTTATGCCATCATCATGGAAACGACGCCGCCTGCACCGTGTTATTTCATCTTTGTTTCCGACCCGGCGTTTGATAAAGGATATGCGTTTGATTTCTTCTGTCTGGAACCGATGAGTCATGCGCCGGATGACCATCATCGCCCGGAAGGTGGTGACCTCATTGCGCTTGCACCAGGGGAATCAACAACTTCAGAGATGTCGTTGCGGGTTGCGTTGCTGTAATTTATAAAATGCCGGATAAGGCGTTCACGCCACATCCGGCATCTTTCCTAACGGCGATCGAGAGAAATCGCCCCCGGCCCGGTAATTGCCAACAGCAGGAATGCGCCAGCGATACTGACATTCTTCCAGAAATTAATCATATTTGGCCCAACCGCATCGCCGGTCATATCCCAGTAATGGTGACCAATTACCGCTGTACCCAGCGTGTAGAAAATAAACAGCACCGCCAGCGGACGGGTGAAAAAGCCAAGCACGATTAATATCGCGGCGGGCACTTCCATAACTACCGCAATAAT
>DXKH01000133.1 GCA_019415335.1 Citrobacter sp.
GGCTAAACGCTTTCTGCCAGCCTGCGGTCAGGGTACAAATCAGCAGCCAGGCCGTTGGTACCAGCGCCACCCAGGCGTAACGTTGACGTTTCATTTTGAACAGCACCACAGCACAGAGCATCAGCGCCATCCCTGCCAGCATCTGGTTGGCAATACCAAACAGCGGCCACAGAGTGTTAATACCGCCCAGCGGATCGACCACGCCCTGATGGAGGAAGTAGCCCCACGCCAGTACGCACAGCGCCGTTGCCAGCAGGTTAGCAGGCAGTGAATCGGTCCGTTTCAGGCCCGGAGACACCACGCCCAGCAGATCCTGCAACATAAAGCGCGCAGCACGCGTACCTGCATCCACCGCCGTCAGAATAAACAGTGCTTCAAACAGAATGGCGAAGTGATACCAGAACGCCACATCCATCATGCCGCCCAGCGCACCGTGCAGAATGTAGGCCATCCCCACCGCCAGGGTCGGCGCACCGCCCGCACGGGAAATGATCGACTGTTCACCCACTTCGCTGGCAATCTGGTTTAGCGTATCCGGGGTAATCGCAAAGCCCCAGCTACTCACCACCTGCGCGGCAGAAGCAACCACATCCGCCGTCCCTGCCGGAGCCAGCACCGCCATCGGGCTGTTCATGGCGAAGTACACACCCGGATCGATGATACAGGCGGAAACCAGCGCCATAATCGCCACGAAGGATTCCATCAACATCCCACCGTAGCCGATAAAGCACGCCTGCCCTTCGTTCGCCAGCATCTTCGGTGTAGTGCCGGAAGAGATCAGTGCATGGAAGCCAGACACCGCGCCACAGGCGATGGTGATAAACAGGAACGGGAACAGGTTACCGGTCCATACCGGGCCAGTGCCATCGACAAATTTAGTTAGCGCAGGCATGGTCAGCGTCGGGCGCATAATCAGAATGCCTACCGCCAGACCGACGATAGTCCCGATTTTCAGGAAGGTTGAGAGGTAGTCGCGCGGGGCCAGCAGCAACCACACCGGCAGCACCGCCGCCACAAAACCGTAGCCCACCAGCATCCAGGTCAGCTGCACGCCGGTAAAGTCAAAGTACGGTGCCCAGGTCGGGCTTTCTGCCACCCAGCCGCCAGAGATAATGGCGAAAATCAGGAACACCAGACCAATCACCGACACTTCGCCAATACGCCCCGGACGCAAATAGCGCAGGTAGATCCCCATAAACAGCGCCAGCGGAATGGTGAACGCAACGGTATACGTTCCCCACGGGCTATGAGTCAGGGCTTTCACCACGATCATCGCCAGCACGGCAAGGATAATGACCATGATCATAAAGCAGGCCACCAGCGCTATCACCCCGGCGGTTGGCCCCATCTCTTCTTTGACCAGCTCACCCAGCGAGCGACCGTCACGGCGCGTAGAAACAAACAGCACCATGAAATCCTGCACCGCACCGGCGAGAACCACCCCGGCGAGCAGCCAGATCATCCCTGGCAGGTAACCCATTTGCGCCGCCAGTACCGGCCCCACCAGCGGGCCAGCTCCGGCAATGGCCGCAAAATGGTGACCGAACAGCACTTTCTTGTCCGTCGGCACATAGTCCAGCCCGTCGTTATGGCGCACCGCTGGCGTCATACGCGTCGGGTCAACCGCCAGCACATTTTTGGCGATATACAACCCATAAAAACGGTAAGCGATCAGATAGATACAGACCGACGCCACCACAATCCACAGCGCGTTGATCTGTTCCCCACGATTTAAAGCAATGTATCCCAGAGCAAATGCTCCCATTACAGAGAGCACTGTCCAGACGAGGTATTTCCCTGATTTGTTCATAGTTGTTATCCGTGTGCGTGTCCATAGAGATGTTACATTTTGTTTCTATAACATCTTTGTACAATTTAACAACACAGCAACCATGTAAATCAGAGTTGAAACCAATATTTAACTTAACAATGTTAACTCGATCACTCCGTTAACCGCGTTTTCCTGCAATCTCATTTAATTCTGTCGGGCTCATCCCAAAACTGCCGTACCCAGCCGACAAGTGCAGCAACGCCGCCCCTGTTCATCGAAAACGACGATTTCCCAGCTCTGATTTTGTCGTCCAAGATGCAGCGGCTGGCAGACACCGCGCACCTTTCCCTCAGACACCGGGCGATGATGTGTGGCGTTAAGTTCCGTGCCCACCACACACTGTCCGTCGCGGGTCATCATAAATCCGGCCATCGATCCCAGCGTTTCCGCCAGCGCCGCCGACGCGCCGCCATGCAGCAGGCCAAACGGCTGATGAGTACGGGTATCAACCGGCATTTCGGCTTCCAGCACATCATCGCCCAGACGGGTATACACAATTCCCAGATGCGCCACCATTGTGTTATCGCTGGTGGCGTTCAGCTCGTCGAGCGTTAAATGGCGTTTCCAGATCATGCTTATGCCCCCAGCGTAGAGCCGCCATCGACCACAATATCCTGTAGGGTGATATGGCTGGCGAGGTCAGAGGCGAGGAACAAAATCGTGTTGGCGATCTCTTGTGGACGGGCGATTTTCCCCAGCGGAATGCCGAGTTTAAACTGCTCGCCAAAGCCGCGAATACGCTGCTCTTCGGCGTCATCGCTCACCCACAGCGTGCGTTGCATATCGGTGTCGGTGGAGCCTGGCGAAACCACATTACAGCGCACGCCGCTACCCGCCAGTTCCAGCCCAACGCTCAACGCCAGGCTTTTCAGCGCCGCTTTCGACGCGCCATAAGCACTCATACCAATGCGCGGCGTGTGTGCGGCGTCGGACGCAACAGTAACAATCGCCCCGCCCCGCTGACGGCGAAACTGGTTCATGGTCTGCTGGAACAGGTTAAACGCACCGCCGACATTGACCGCAAAAGTCTGCTGCCAGTCCTCCTTACTGAGCTGATCGGTCGCGCCCATGCGCAAAATTCCCGCCGCATTGACCAGCACGTCCAGTCGCTCCGTTTCAGCTAACAGTCGCTGACATACCTGCGCCACCTGCGCAGCATCGGCAACATCCATCACTTCGGTCGCAAAGGGATATTGCTCCTGAGCGAACGCTTGATCAAAACCGGTGACTTTCGCTCCCGCCTCAACAAACGCCAGCGCCGTGGCGTAGCCGATACCTTTCCCTGCGCCAGTTACCCAGACATTTTTACCGCTGAAATCCATTATTTCACCTCGCGGGAAAGTAGCTTCCACCAGGCGTCGATGGTCGGGTTTTTCGCCAGCATGACAAAGTCGATATCGCTATGCACTTTGCGCCAGCGCGCCGCCAGCGCCATCATGCGCACCGAATCCAGACCGTAGTCGATCAGGTTGTCGTCATCGAAGGGTTCATCGGACTCGTCCAGCAACGGCAGGATCACCTCACGCAGCGCCGCTTTGCTGGCGGGGATAGGTGCTGGCAGCAATTCTTCGGTCATCACCACCCGGCCAGAACGTCCGGCCACATATTTCAGCGACATCAAATGCTCGTCACGGCTGAAATCGGCCAGCGCATCTGCCACCATAAACGGTTTAATATCGCGCATAAATGCGTCCGTTGCGGTGGTCATACAGCCAATGTGGGCATATACCCCGGTAATAATCAGCTGGTTACGTCCACTCTCTTTCAGCATTTGCTCCAGCGGGGAACGATGAAACGCGCTGTAGCGCCACTTCACCAGCACCGTGTCGTCGGCATCTGGCGTCAGGCGATCCACCACCTTTTGCTGTTCCGGCGAACGGGTCAGGCCTGGCCCCCACATATCATTCAACAGCGCCCGATCTTCATCGCTCTGCTCTTTCGGCTGGGCGGTGTAATAAACCGGGATATTGTGCTGTTTGCAGTAGTCGCGTAGTGCCGCAATATTCGCGATCACCTGCTCCATCATCGGGCAGTTCTCGCCCCAGAAGCTGACAAAATAGTCCTGCATATCATGGATTAACAACGCGGCACGTTGCGGTTCAAAGGCCCAGTCGACTTTATTCTTAGGAATATCGTGAGACTCCGGCAGTGCGTAAGCCTGTAATTTTGGAATAGCCATCGTGTTCTCTCCTTCAGGCTGATGCGCGTGACGCCAGCCACTGACGTAATTGTTTTTTATCGACTTTCCCGACCGCCGTCAGCGGAAGTGAATCCACACACTCCACGCGATCCGGTAATTTAAATTCGGCAATACCCTGTTCACGCAGGAAACGACGCACCTGCACCGCGCGCAGCGGCTCTTTTACCACCAGATAAGCACAGCTTTTTTCGCCCATCAGCTCATCTTCCATGCTCACCAGTGCGGCGTAGATCACCGCCGGATGGCGCAGCAGCAGGTTTTCGATCTCTTCGGCAGCGATCTTCTCGCCGCCACGGTTGATCTGATCTTTCTCGCGCCCCTGCACAGTGATGTAACCCTCTGGATCAATAGAGATCAGATCGCCGGAACAGTAAAAACCGTTGGCATCAAAGGCGCTGGCATTGTGCTGCGGGCTTTTGTAATAGCCACGGAAAGTGTACGGCCCGCGCGTCATCAGGCGTCCAACTTCCCCTTGCGGCAGTGGATTTCCTTCGGCATCGGCAACCCATACTTCATCGTCCGGGCACATTGGGTAACCCTGGGTATGGATAATTTTCTCCGCACTATCATCAAGACGGGTGTAGTTCACCAGCCCTTCCGCCATGCCAAACACCTGCTGCAACTGGCAGCCAATCTCAGCGGGAATACGCGCCGCAAGCGTGGCAGAAAGACGTGCGCCGCCGACCTGTAACAGTTTCAGCGAGGCAAGCTGCGCCCGGCTTTCGCCTTCAGCCAGTGCCTGCAACCACAGGCTGACTGCTGGCGGCACCAGCGCGGTGACGTTCACCTGATGTTTTTCAATCAATGGGAAGCAAAGCGTGGCGCTGGGGTCGGCAGCCAGAACGACAGTGCCGCCAGCGAGAAATACCCCCAACGATCCCGGTGAACTCATGGCGTAGTTATGAGCCGCCGGGATCGCGCACAGGTAGCGCGTCTGTTGTGTGAACTGACAAATCTCGACGCTACGACGCACGCTGTAGTAGTAGTCGTTATGAGTGCGCGGGATCAGTTTCGGAGTGCCGGTGGTGCCGCCGGAAAGCTGGAAATAGGCCACTTCATCAGCAGGAGATGGCGTGGCAGTAAAATCCTCAGCCGGATGGTTAATCGCATCCTGCAAGTTATGCTCACCGCTGTCGTTGAGCAGCTGCACCACGCGAATGGAAGAATGCTCTGCAACAAATGTGTTGAGGAAATCATCCCCGCTAAATAGCGCATGTTGGCGATCGGCAATCAGTAACGCCGGTTCAATCTGGCTGGCATAGGCGTTCAGTTCACTACGCTGATGGCTGAACAGCGCCAGCACCGGCGCAACGCCCAGTTTCAGCAGCGCGAAAAAGGTAATATACAATTCAGCGACGTTACCCAGCTGTACCAGCGCGGTTTCACCAGGTTTAATGCCCTGACGGCGCAAACTACACGCGAGGTTATCCGCCGCCTGATTCAGCTCCCGGTAACTCAACTGCCGCTCGCCGTCGATAACCGCGATGCTGTCACTCGCAGCATGTCGCGTCAGAATGTCGGTCAGCGGCAAATCCTGCCAGTAGCCTTTTTCCCGATAGCGACAGGCAAACTCTTCCGGCCAGCGGGTAAATGGAATGCTCATCCTCGCTCCTTAATGCAATCCAAAAACGTTCAACATGGTAGAAAGTTTGACGCCCGTTTCGCGCCACTCACCCAACGGTGACGACGCAGGCACAATCCCCGCTCCGGCAAACAGACGCACCTGATTTTCCCGCAGCTTCGCGCAGCGGATGGTCACAACCCATTCGCCGTTACCTTCGCTGTCACACCAACCCACAATGCCGCCAAACAGTTCGCGGTCGAACGGCTCCAGTTCAGCAATAACCTGAGTCGCGGCCTGATGCGGGAAACCGCTCAACGCGGGGGTCGGATGCAGCAGACAGGCCAGAGTCAGTGCGTTTTCTTGCAAATTCGCTTTACCTTCAAAGGGCGTTGCGAGATGCCACAGCGTCGGCGTGGTGATCAGTTGTGGAGAGGAAGGAACGTGTAACTCACTACTGCGTTCGCGCAGTACCTCTTTCATCGCCTGAGTCACCAGTTCATGTTCATGGCGATCTTTTTCTGACGCCAGCAGACGATTACCCGCTTCGCGATCGAGCACTTCATCCGGCTGACGACGCGCGGAACCGGCTAACGGAATGGAGCTAAAACGCTCGCCGTCTTTACGTAGCAGCAGTTCCGGGCTGGCCCCCAGCAGAACGCCACCATCAGCCAACGGAACATGGAAGTTGTAACTAACCGGGTTTTGCGCAATCAACCGTTCCAGCAATACGCCACTATCAATGGCGGCGTCAGTGGTGATATCAATCAACCGTGACAACACCACTTTGTCGACCTGCGGCGTGGCGGTAAGTGCGGCAGCACGGGCAACCATCTGTTCAAACGTGGCTTGTTCCGGAATGGCCTGACGTTCCACCACGTTCAGCGACTGGCTGCGGGTGAAACGGCGTGCGGAAGCTTGTTTTTCCTGACGGGAGAACGACTGCCAGGATTCGGGAATATACAGCGACGAAGGCTGACGTGGATCGAAGGGAATCGCCCCGACCATCACCGGATTTTTGATGCCCTGCGCTTTGGCATCGGCAAACAGCGCGGCGAGTTTTTGCTGGAAGGGACTGTCGGGCGAATCCCCGTTCACAGCCGGTTCATCGAAGCGGGCGAAACATCCTGACGTCGTAAAACTGCGGTACGGCGACATAAAGAAAAAGCGATTGGGCGCAAGTGTTGCCATGGTCTGCTGTACTTCCTCAGCCAGTGACGTATCCATATCATCCTCCACAAAATGATAAAGGCTTTAATAATGATTATCATTTATATTTTCGGTCGCTAACCTAAAAGCAAACGCGCACTATGTCAACTCTTGAGGTAACGCAATCTGCAACTCGGGGTTGCATCTGTTTGTGGTTACAATGAAAATGAGAAGCATTAACTCTATTAATAACAGGAAGCTAATTTGTGAGACTCGCCCCGCTCTACCGCAACGCCCTTCTATTAACAGGACTTTTGCTTTCAGGAATAGTCGCAGTTCAGGCCGCCGACTGGCCGCGTCAGATTACTGACAGCCGTGGCACTCATACCCTGGAAAGCCAGCCGCAGCGTATAGTTTCCACCAGCGTCACCCTGACCGGCTCACTGCTGGCGATTGATGCTCCGGTGATCGCCAGCGGCGCGACCACGCCAAATAACCGCGTCGCGGATGACCAGGGCTTTTTACGCCAGTGGAGCAAGGTGGCGAAAGAACGCAAACTGCAACGGATCTATATCGGCGAACCGAGCGCCGAAGCCGTTGCCGCGCAAATGCCGGATCTGATTTTAATTAGCGCAACCGGCGGCGATTCGGCGCTGGCGCTGTACGATCAGCTTTCTACCATCGCCCCAACATTAATCATCAATTACGACGACAAAAGCTGGCAGTCGCTGTTAACGCAGCTTGGCGAAATTACCGGGCATGAGAAACAAGCGGCAGAGCGGATTGCACAGTTTGATAAGCAACTGGCGGCGGCGAAAGAGCAAATCAAATTACCGCCGCAGCCGGTCACTGCCATTGTCTATACCGCCGCTGCACACAGTGCCAATCTCTGGACGCCGGAATCAGCACAAGGGCAGATGCTGGAACAACTCGGCTTTACGTTGGCGAAATTGCCCGCAGGGTTAAACGCCAGCCAAAGCCAGGGCAAACGCCATGACATCATTCAGCTTGGTGGAGAAAATCTGGCTGCAGGGTTAAATGGCGATTCACTATTCCTGTTCGCTGGTGATCAGAAAGATGCCGATGCGATTTATGCCAATCCACTGCTCGCGCACCTGCCTGCAGTACAAAACAAGCAGGTTTATGCGCTGGGAACCGAGACGTTCCGCCTGGATTACTACAGCGCCATGCAAGTGCTGGAACGACTTAAGGCGCTGTTTTAAGCATTAACTGTCGGACGCTGTCATCTGCGGCGGCGTCTGGCGAAAACGTCGCAACTCCACCAGCACCAGCAATAACAACACGCCGATAATCAACAAACCAAAACCGCTCGCGCTTGCGGAAGCAACCGGTGTCATCATCGCGCCCAAACCGCCCAGCAGCGCTGCGCCTATGGCATCGCCCGTCACGTTTTGCGCCGTCCACAAACCGTTAATCCGCCCTAACATCGCTTCCGGGGTTTGCGTTTGCAGCATTGTATATTGCAGCAACGAACTAACCGCGCTCAACCAACCGAACAGCGCCAGGCAAACCACGCCTAAAATCCACATCGGCATCAGGCCAAACAGACCAATGGCAAGGAACGATCCCAGCGTGGAGAGCAGCATCAATAACCCTGGTCGCGCACTATGTGCCAGCTTCCCGCTGGTTAACGCGCCAATAGCCGCGCCGAGCGGAATCGCCGCATAGAGAAAACCAATCTGTGCCGCCGACATCTGCCAGTTGTCAGCCAGCGCCGGATACAGGACCCGCACCGCGCTCGCCATCGTCAATAAACCACCCAGCAACGCAATCCCTCCCACCAGCGGGCTGGCGAGTAGAAAACGAAATCCTGCCAGTAATGAT
>DXKH01000134.1 GCA_019415335.1 Citrobacter sp.
CACCCTTACCTGATCCCGCTTGCGCGGGCCATCGGCGGTTTGCTCTCTGTTGCACTGGTCGTGGGTTTCCCCCCCAGGCGTTACCTGGCACCCTGCCCTATGGAGCCCGGACTTTCCTCCCCTCCGCCCGTCTCCCCCGAAAGGGACGACGACGAAGCGGCGACTGTCTGGTCAGCTTCGGCGCGCAGTATAGAGGGTTTGCACGCCCTTGTCACCCCGCACTGCGCATTCCCACCGCCACCGTCGCCGCAATGTTTCGCGATGCCCGGTAAATGTTGTCAAATGCACCACGAAAGGCCTCTTCCAGCGTCCCAATACTGGTCAATACGCTGAATACGGCATCGATACCATATTGATGCACCACGCCGACATCCCGCGTCAGGCTGCCCGCAATTCCAATCACCGGCTTGTGGTATTTCTTCGCCACGTTCGCCACGCCTACCGGCACTTTGCCGTGAATGCTCTGGCTGTCAATGCGCCCTTCGCCGGTAACAACCAGCGTACAGTCATGAATATGCTCTTCCAGATTGAGTGCCTGGGTGACGATCTCAATCCCGCTTTTTAGCTCCGCGCCAAGAAATGCCATCAGCGCTGCCCCCATGCCACCTGCCGCACCTGCGCCAGGCACATTTTTCACATCCACACCCAGCGATTTTTTAATAATGTCCGCATAGTGAGCCAGATTGCGGTCCAGTTCGAGGATCAGCGCCTCCGTCGCCCCTTTTTGCGGACCAAAGATCCGCGAGGCACCCAGCTCGCCCACCAGCGGATTGGTCACATCACAGGCAACGCGGATAGCGCAGTTTTTTATGCGCGGATCCAGACCTGACACATCAATCGTGTTGAGGCTATTCAGACTGCCGCCGCCGTAGCCAATTTCAGTTCCGTTGGCATCACACAGCTTCGCACCCAGCGCCTGAACCATCCCGGCCCCGCCGTCATTGGTCGCACTCCCGCCAATGCCGATAATAATATTGCTCGCGCCACTATCCAGCGCCTGCAAAATAAGTTCCCCGGTGCCGCGCGACGTGGTGATCAGTGGGTTACGTTTGTCCGGGGGAACCAGCGCCAGTCCGCTGGCAGCCGCCATTTCAATAAACGCCGTTTTTCCATCGCCTGACATGCCCCAGTTGGCATTCACTTTTTCACCCAGAGGTCCGGTCACCAGAGCGGAATGTGCAGAACCGTGCGTGGCGGCAATCATGGCTTCAACCGTCCCCTCCCCCCCATCGGCGACCGGAACGGAAACATACTGCGCATCGGGGAAAATTTCCCGAAATCCTTTTTCTATCGCCTGAGCTACCTCAGTAGCAGAAAGGCTTTCTTTATAAGAGTCTGGGGCAATTACGATTTTCATGATGATCGCCTGTTACTGCACAACGCCGGATGGCGTTTTACTTATCCGGCCTACAATCCAGGCCCGGATCGCGACACGCCATCCGGGCACAAGGTCATTAGCGAGTGACTTCCACTTTCGCCAGTTTTTCGTAATAGCATGCCAGTGCACTGTGGTCGGCGGTTCCCAGGCCGTCAGCACGCAGTGCCTGCATCATTTCCATCACTGCTGCCGTCAGCGGAAGCTGAGCGCCAACACCGTGAGACGTATCCAGCGCGTTTGCCAGATCTTTAATGTGCAGATCGATACGGAAACCCGGCTTGAAGTTACGATCCATCACCATCGGCGCTTTCGCATCCAGTACGGTGCTGCCCGCCAGGCCACCACGGATCGCCTGATAAACCAGATCCGGGTTCACGCCAGCTTTGGTTGCCAGGGTCAGCGCTTCAGACATCGCGGCAATGTTCAGCGCCACAATCACCTGATTCGCCAGCTTGGTAACGTTACCCGCGCCAATATCACCGGTATGCACAACCGAACCCGCCATTGCTTTCAGCAGATCGTAGTACTTGTCGAAAATCGCCTTGTCGCCGCCAACCATCACCGACAGCGTACCGTCGATCGCCTTTGGCTCACCGCCGCTCACTGGCGCGTCCAGCATATCGATGCCTTTGGCTTTCAGCGCGTCGCTGATCTCACGGCTCGCCAGCGGCGCGATGGAACTCATATCGATCAGCACCGTCCCCGGTTTCGCCCCTTCGATAATGCCGCCTTCGCCGAGCGCAACCTCTTTCACGTGCGGAGAGTTCGGCAGCATGGTGATGATCACATCACACTGCTCAGCAATCGCTTTGGCGTTAGAAGCGGTTTCTGCGCCTGCCGCGATAACGTCAGCGATCGCTTCAGGATTACGGTCAGAAACCACCAGCGAGTAACCTGCTTTCAGGAGGTTTTTACTCATTGGTTTACCCATGATACCCAGGCCAATAAAACCAACTTTCATAGTCATATCAATTATCTCTCTTGTTTCGGTGGTGGTTATTTCTTAAAGGAATCCGCCAGTTTCTGCGTGGCGGAACGGAACACGCCCAGGTCGCTGCCGACAGCAACAAACGTGGCCCCCCATTCCAGATAGCGACGTGCGTCGGCATCAACCGGCGCCAGAATGCCGCTCGGTTTACCGTGCGCTTTCGCACGGGCAAAGATGTGCTGAATGGCTTTCTGCACCTCAGGATGAGACGCATTGCCGAGGTGACCTAACGCCGCAGCCAGATCGCTTGGGCCAACGAAAATACCGTCGACGCCGTCGGTGGCGGCGATAGCATCGACGTTATCCACGCCCTGCTGGCTCTCAATCTGCACAATGATGGTGATGTTTTTGTTGGACTGCGCGAAGTAATCCGGAACGGTGCCAAACATGTTGGCGCGATGCGAGACGGACACGCCACGGATCCCTTCTGGCGGATAGCGCGTCGACGCAACGGCGTTCACCGCCTCTTCTTCTGTTTCAACAAACGGAATCAGGAAGTTGTAAAAACCGATATCCAGCAGACGCTTGATAATCACCGGCTCATTGGTCGGTACGCGCACTACCGGCGCGCTGGCACTGCCTTTCAGCGCCATCAGCTGTGGAATAAAGGTGGAGACATCGTTTGGCGCATGTTCGCCATCCAACACCAGCCAGTCGAAGCCCGCCAGTCCTAAGACTTCGGTGCTGATGGGGCTTGCCAGCGCTGACCAGCAGCCAATCTGAACCTGATGCGCAGCCAGCGCTGCCTTGAATTTGTTCGGGAAGATGTCGTTATTCATCACTTTTACCTTGTCACTTAACCGTTAATTATTTCTGCAGTTCCATACGTTTAATGTCACCGACAATAAACAGGTAGCACACCATTGCCATCAGCGCGGAACAGCCAACGAATACCAGCGCGGCGTTGAAGGAATGCAGTTCACTTACCAGGTAACCGATAACCAGCGGCGTCACGATAGACGCCACGTTGCCAAAGACGTTAAATACCCCGCCGCACAGGCCCACAATCTCTTTCGGCGCGGTGTCAGAAATCACCGGCCAGCCCAGAGCGCCAAATCCTTTACCAAAGAAGGCCAGCGCCATCAGCGTCACCACCAGGGCGGTGTTGTCGGTGTAGTTGCACAGAATGATGGTGGAGGCCAGCAGCATTCCCAGCACAATAGGCAGCTTACGTGCAACGGTGATAGAAAAACCGCGCTTAATCAGATAGTCCGAGAACACACCGCCCAGTACGCCGCCAGCAAAACCACACAGCGCCGGAATCGAAGCCACCAGACCCACTTTCAGGATCGACATTCCTTTTTCCTGCACCAGGTAAATCGGGAACCAGGTCAGGAAGAACCAGGTGATCGTGTTGATGAAATACTGTCCGAAGAACACGCCGAGCATCATGCGGTTGGTCAACAACTGCTTGATGTAATGCAGTTTCGGGCCACTGGCCACTGCGTTACCCGGTTTTTTGTGGTCCATATCCACGACCGCACCGTTTTCAGAGATGAACTTCAACTCTTCTGCGGACATCCGCGGGTGGTCGGTAGGGTTATGAATCAGTTTGACCCACAGGGCTGTCAGGACAAACCCGATCACGCCCATCACGGTAAAGACGTGCTCCCAACCCCAGGCAAAGGTCAGCCAGCCCAACAGCGGCGAGAACAGCGCCAGTGAAAAATACTGGGCAGAGTTAAAGATTGCCGAGGCGGTTCCACGCTCTTTGGTCGGGAACCAGGCCGCGACAATACGGGCGTTTGCCGGGAACGAAGGCGCTTCCGAGAAACCCAACATAAAGCGCATAAAGAACATGGAAACCCCCGCCCAGGCCAGCGGGAACATATCCACAAAGCCTTGCAGGAAGGTGAACAGCGACCAGAAGAACAGGCTGTACGTATAGACTTTCTTCGACCCAAACTTATCGAGCAGCCAACCGCCGGGGATTTGCATCAACAGGTAGGCCCAGCCAAATGCAGAGAAGATGTAGCCCATTGACACGGCACTCAACTGCAACTCTTTGGCAACTTCGGTACCGGCAATGGATAGCGTCGCCCGGTCCGCGTAGTTAACCGCTGTGACAATAAAAATTATCAGCAGAATTAAATAGCGGGTATGCGTACCTTTCTTTTTTTCTACAACTGTATCCAGGATCATTTTATTTACCTCAGGCACTTAAGCAGACATATTTATTATTATTTATTGATGACAGACGCTATCGCTTATTAATAAATGCAGATACTCATTTCGTGATTCAGTATAATCAGGCAGGATGCATTAAGCATTGTGCAGATGCTCATTAACAATACTAATTACAAATAATATCTTGAGCAAATGCACATAACGCTGGGCGCTGATGCACATATTTACGCTTTACTGCCCCTGATAGCAGGGCTTTCGCCATAACGAGTGATCTGGATCACATTCTTAATTTTGAACACCTGACATCCTTATTTAACGACAGGTATCCCTTATTTTAATAATCAGATTCGCAGAACTCTCTATATTAATATCACCCCGGCTGGAGAATACTGGACAATGGCCAACATCGAAATCAGACAAGAATCGCCGAGCGCATTTTATATAAAGGTCCACGAGACAGATAATGTGGCGATCATTGTTAATGACAATGGTTTGAAAGCCGGGACGCGATTCCCGGATGGACTGGAGCTGATTGAACATATTCCACAGGGACATAAAGTCGCGCTGGTGGATATTCCGGTTCATGGCGAAATCGTACGTTACGGTGAAGTGATCGGCTACGCCATGCGCGACATTCCGCGCGGAAGCTGGATTGATGAATCCATGGTTGAGCTACCGAAAGCGCCGCCGTTGAACACTCTGCCGCTGGCGACCAAAGTCCCGGAACCGCTGCCGCCGCTGGAAGGCTATACCTTTGAAGGGTACCGCAACGCCGATGGTAGCGTAGGCACCAAGAATCTGCTCGGCATCACCACCAGCGTGCACTGCGTGGCGGGCGTGGTGGATTATGTCGTCAAAATCATTGAGCGCGATCTGCTGCCTAAATACCCGAACGTCGATGGTGTGGTCGGACTTAACCACCTGTACGGCTGCGGCGTGGCAATTAACGCGCCGGCAGCTGTGGTGCCGATTCGTACCATCCATAACATCTCGCTGAACCCAAACTTTGGCGGCGAAGTGATGGTCATTGGCCTGGGCTGTGAAAAACTGCAGCCGGAACGTTTACTGGAAGGTACTGACGATGTGCAAAGTATTCCGGTCGACAGCGCCAGCATCGTCAGCCTTCAGGACGAGAAGCACGTGGGCTTTCGTTCCATGGTCGATGATATCCTGCAGGTCGCTGAGCGCCATCTGGCTAAGCTGAATCTGCGCCAGCGCGAAACCTGCCCGGCCTCTGAACTGGTCGTCGGGATGCAGTGCGGCGGCAGCGATGCGTTTTCCGGCGTGACGGCGAACCCGGCGGTGGGCTACGCCTCTGACCTGCTGGTACGCTGCGGCGCCACGGTGATGTTCTCCGAAGTCACCGAAGTGCGTGATGCGATTCATCTACTGACGCCGCGCACCATCAACGAAGAGGTGGGTAAACGTCTGCTGGAAGAGATGGCCTGGTACGACAACTATCTCGATATGGGGAAAACCGACCGCAGCGCTAACCCCTCTCCGGGTAACAAAAAGGGCGGTCTGGCGAACGTGGTGGAAAAAGCGTTGGGTTCGATTGCGAAATCCGGTAAAAGCGCGATTGTCGAAGTGCTCTCTCCGGGCCAGCGGCCGACCAAACGCGGCCTGATTTACGCCGCAACCCCCGCCAGCGATTTTGTCTGCGGCACCCAGCAGGTCGCGTCCGGGATCACCGTGCAGGTGTTCACCACGGGCCGTGGTACTCCGTATGGCTTGATGGCCGTGCCGGTGATCAAAATGGCGACCCGTACCGAACTGGCAAACCGCTGGTACGATTTGATGGATATCAATGCGGGCACCATCGCCACGGGCGAAGAGACCATTGAGGAAGTCGGTCAGAAGCTGTTCGAGTTTATTCTTGATGTCGCCAGCGGCCGTAAGAAAACGTTCTCTGACCAATGGGGACTACACAATCAACTGGCCGTATTTAACCCGGCGCCAGTGACCTGATATTTTCGAAACGAAAGTCACCGGAAAAACGGGGAATAATCCCCGTTTTTCTTTCCTGTCCGCGAAAGATAAGGTGATAGTGCTCGCAGTTTTGAAGGTTAATTTTTCGCCCACCATTTTTCGATTTTCGTCGGTGTAAAAATCCTAACCCGTTGAAAGAAAGAACAACGTCTGAGTCCTCCCTTTTCGCCCTCTTTTCGTTTTGATAAAAGAGAAACCTACCGAAAAGCCGGGCTGTTTTAATGCGATAATTCCCTCAATTATCCCCCTTTGACTTTCCCCTTTGTTAAACACAAGATTCAATGGCTTCTGTAATTTACCTCACCGACATTCTGACCCGAATAAAGAGGGAAGTTATGTATACCTTGAATAAAAATAATATCGCTCTGGCATGCCTTTTTTCCTGTTTACTGGCGGCTCCGATAGTCGCCAGTGCTGAAAGCCAGACGACAGATAAACCCGTTAAATTACGCTACACGCTGTGGGATCGAAATCAACTTCCCGGCGAACAGCAGCTGGTTAATGAGTTTGAAAAAAATAACCCCGGTGTAAAAGTTGAAATTGAGCTAACGCCCTATGATCAATATTTCATAAAACTCAGTTCAGCCGTTGGGGGAAATGTGGCGCCGGATGTATTCTGGATGAATATGCCGAATTTTCAGCAGTACGTTAAAAACGGCATGCTGGAACCGCTGACGCCTTATTTAAAAGATAAATTATCACCGAACCTTGATGATTTTGTGAAAAGCTCTGTCGATGCTTATCAGTACCAGTCTGCGCAGTACGCTATTCCACGTGATATCGACGCAATTGCCGTCTGGTACAACAAAAAAATGTTTGAACAGGCTGGCGTAGCTTATCCCGATAAAAACTGGACGTGGGACGATTTAAAACAGAAATCGGAACAGTTACGTAAAAATCTGGATCAGCATTCTTATCCGTTGGCGATGGACCTCGGCAGCGGTCAGGACAGCTATTTTAACTTACTGCTCCAGGCCGGCACTCAGATTGTCCTGCCGGAGGGAAAAACCGATGTTGCCAGTGACAACGCGATCGCCATGTATCGCGACGTTCAAGGGATGCTGAAGGCAGGGTTGCTGCAGCCGCCAGGCGAAATGAAAGCCGCCGATGTCTTCCAGTCCAACCGGGTGGCGATGATCTACGCGGGCTCCTGGTGGGCGCTGCCGTTCTCGCAGAACGAACTGATTAACGATCATGTCGGCGTGGTCCCGATGCCCAAAATGGCAGAACAGGCTGGCGTTTCCCATAGCCTGGCATTCGCCATGTCCGCCAAAAGTGAACATAAAGACGCCGCCTGGAAGTTCATTGAATTTATGAGTTCTGAACATGCGCAGCAAACGCTGGCGGCGGGTAAAGTGGTGATTCCGGCCAATCAAAAAGTCGCCAAAGCGTGGGCGGAAGGCTTTAAGAATGTCGATGTTTCCGCCTATATCGATTCACTGGCGTTTTCCCATAAATATCCCACTGCCGGATCCAATACCGCGAAATGGAATAGCATTCTCAACGACGGACTGAAAAAAGTCTGGATGGGGAATGATCCGCAACAGGTTATGCCGGGTGTCGCAAAACGCGTTGAGCGTGAAATGCAGAAATAATCGTGAGGGAGCCTTGCTCCCTCCCACCTCTCCTGCGTTAACCCATTTACTGTTTGTAAAGTGAGCATCCCGGAGTCTGTATGAGCTATTCAGATGAAGCGGCCTCTCCGCCGTTATCGGCCAGGGAGCCTAATAAGAAATCCCTGACCCGACTGGAAAAAGAAGAACGTTTCTGGGGGTGGATAATGATTCTGCCACTGCTGGCAGGATTAGTTATTTTTTACTTTACGCCGTTCTTCCAGAATGTATTTTACAGTTTTACCGATCTGGGCGAATTTCAGATCTGGACGACAATCAGCCTGGATAATTACATTAATTTATTCAGCGATGATGAATTCCGTTCGGCGATCGTTAACACGCTGGCCTACGTCTTTATTTGTGTGCCGGTGATCACGATCCTGTCTTTACTGCTGGCGATGGGTTTAAACCAGGCGATTCGCGGTCAGTGGCTGTTCCGTACGCTGTTATTTCTGCCGGCCGTCACGATGCCTGCCGCCATTGCGATGGTCTGGCAGTGGTTGATGAACCGTAATTTCGGTTTACTCAATCAGATCCTGGCTTATTTCGATATTCCCGCCATTGGTTGGCTGTCCGATCCGGATATTGTCCGTCTGAGCGCGTCACTGGTCATTATCTGGTCGGCCATCGCCCTGAAGATGATCATTCTGCTCGCCGGGTTGCAGGGGATCCCGAAGCAGATTTATGAAGCCATGTCTCTGGATGGCATCAGTAAACTGCGCGGCTTCTGGTCGATTACTCTGCCACTCATGATCCCGACGCTGTTCTTCGTTCTGGTGATTTCCTTTATCGAAACGCTGCAAATATTCGATGTGGTGTATCTGCTGTTTGGCAGTTCTTCCATGGTGGACGAGCAGACCATGACCATCGCTTATCTCTTTTATAAATATGCCTTTATCTACCATGAAAAAGGGTACGCCTCCGCGATTGCCGTGGTGATTTTCGTTATCACAATGGTACTGACCCTGCTGCAAATATGGATAGGCAAACGGCTTAAAGCACAGTAAGGCAACCACTATGTTCATGACAAAACGTGATAAATGGCTGATTTATGGCCTGATGATCCTGGCGACGCTGGTCACGGTGGTTCCCTTTCTCTGGATGATCATCACCTCGTTTAAAACCCAGGCAGAAAGTATTGCCTTTCCACCGATCCTGCTGCCCGCCAATCCGGGGTTTCAGGCATACGATAAAATCTTGCATGAGATGCCGTTTGGCAGCTTCTACTTTAACTCGATCGTTTCCACGCTGGTTATCGTCATCTTACAGACGCTGATTGCCGCGATGGCGGCGTATGGTTTC
Source organism: Citrobacter sp. (assembly GCA_019415335.1). The sequence goes on from DXKH01000134.1 coordinate 9,398, forward strand.
TCCCGTCTGCGTTTTAAAGGGCGCGATCTCCTCTTTATGCTCTGCATTTCGATTCTGATGGTTCCCGGACAAATCTTTTTGATCCCGCAGTTTTTAACGATCGAGAAAATAGGTCTGTTGAACTCGATTCCAGGCCTGGTGCTGCCGGGATTATTCAGTATTTATAGCGCCTTTTTATTGCGTCAGTTTTTTCTGTCCGTACCAAAAGAGCTGGAAGAAGCGGCCATTATGGATGGTTATAACCATTTAACGATCTTTTTCAAAATCATGCTGCCGCTAATAAAACCCGGGCTTATCGCCTGCGTCATTATTAACGGGCTGTGGAGCTGGAATAACTTAATGTGGCCGCTCATCGTCAATACCTCGATGGATAAAATGACGCTGCCGGTGGGTCTGGCCTCGCTCTCAGGTCGCGCCGGGGTGGAGTATCCCATGCTCATGGCGGGGGCGTTACTCGCGATTATCCCTATGTTGTTTCTTTATATTTTCTTCCAGCGCTATTTCATTCGTGGCATCGCCGGTGCCGGAATTAAAGGATAAGGGGCATTGTTATGTCAGGCATTCAATTACAGTCAGTAGGCAAAATCTATTCGAATGGCTTTCAGGCGATTCATGGCGTTGATCTTGAAATTCACGATGGCGAATTTATGGTTTTTGTCGGGCCATCCGGCTGCGCAAAATCAACGTTACTGCGCATGATCGCCGGACTGGAAGAGATTACTCACGGCCATATTTCAATTGGCGAACGGTGCGTCAACGATCTGCTGCCAAAAGAACGTGGCGTGGCGATGGTCTTTCAAAACTACGCCCTCTATCCCCACATGACGATCTACAAAAATATGGCCTTCAGCCTACAAGGCAAAATGGACAAGCAGGAGATAGATGTCCGCGTACGGGATGCCGCGCGCAAACTGGAAATCGAAGCGCTTCTCGATAAAAAACCCGGTCAACTTTCAGGGGGCCAGTGTCAGCGCGTTGCCGTTGGCAGGGCTATTGTGCGTAAGCCTGAGGTGTTTTTGTTTGATGAGCCACTGTCCAATCTCGACGCCAAACTGCGCGTGTCGATGCGCGTGCGTCTGACCGAACTTCACCGCCAACTTCGTCATGAAGGGGTGAACGCGACGATGGTGTATGTCACGCACGATCAGATTGAAGCGATGACCATGGGTGACCGCATTTGCGTACTCAACGGCGGACGCATCATGCAGGTCGACACGCCGGGCAATATCTACCACCAGCCGAAAAATAAATTCGTGGCGGGCTTCATTGGTAACCCGGCAATGAATATTCATCTTCTGGCACTCGACCCGGATACGCACGGACTGCGCCTGGATAACGAGTTAACCCTGCCTTTATCCGCACGACTGACCTCCCAACTGACGAATTATCCGCACGACAGCGTCTGGTTTGGCATTCGCCCGGAGGCGATTCAGTTGGCGCAGCACAACGATCCTGTGGCTTTCGACGCCCGGATCACCAATGTGGAAAGAATGGGTAATGAAGATCTTCTGCATTTCGATATCGGCGCACAACAAATGATCCTGCGCGTCAATTCGTCACCGGACTGGAGCCCACTTCCTGGCGAATCGATCAGGGTGAAATTCAATCTCGAAGCCGCCTTTTTATTCGATAAGCAGGATGAAGAAAACTTAGCCGGATCCTGATGTCGCGAACGTCATCGGCAGCCGCAAGAAATTTCAGTTTATTTTTTAATGCCCCACCGCGCAGAACAACGCGAATTAAGACGAGGGCAAAATGAGAGGTTTATATGTGTGCAAAGAAAGTGACCGTGTTAGTGGTGGGCGCTGGCGCGCGCGGCGAAATCTATTCTCGCTACGCGCTTGAACATCCGGACCGCATGCAGGTGGTCGGCGTGGCGGAACCCAGAGAGGCGTACCGTCAACAATTTGTCGCTCAGCATAACATTGAGCAGGAAAACATTTTTAGCGACTGGAAAGAGGCCGCGGCCCGCCCGCGAATGGCCGACGTGGTACTGATTTGTACTCAGGATACGATGCACAAAGAGCCCGCCGTCGCGTTTGCCGACCTCGGCTATCATATTTTGCTGGAAAAACCGATCGCCCCCACGCCGGAAGATTGCCGCACCATCATTGCTGCGGTGAAGCGCAACAACGTCTTATTGGGTGTCGCCCACGTTCTGCGCTACACCCGCTACACGCAAAAGCTCAAGTCCCTGCTCGACAGCGGGGTGATTGGCGATATCGTCAGCATGCAGCATCTCGAGCCAGTGGGTTACTGGCACCAGGCGCACTCTTTCGTTCGTGGTAACTGGCGTAACGAAGCGGAATCGTCGTTTATGCTGTTACAGAAATCCTGTCACGATATGGACTGGATCCGCTACATCATGGGCGACCACTGTCAGGATGTGACCTCATTTGGCAACCTGAGCCATTTCGTGAAGGAGAATCAGCCGGAGGGTGCCGCCGATCGCTGCCTGGATTGCCAGGTTGAGGCGACCTGCCCCTGGTCAGCCTGCCAGATTTATCTCGGCGAGGATCACAAATGCACGCCACATTTCCGTCGCGTGCTGACGGCGGATCCCACCGAGGAAAACGTCCGTCAGGCGCTGCGCGACGGACCGTATGGCCGCTGCGTTTATCGTTGTGATAACGACGTGGTGGATCATCAGGTGGTCAACTTACGCTTCGCCCATCAGCAAACCGTCACGTTCACCATGACCGCCTTTACCCGCATGGAAGATCGAAAGACGCGTCTTTTCGGTACGAAAGGTTACCTTGAAGGCGATGGCGAGCAGATCCGGGTGTTTGATTTTCTGACGGACAGCGAGACGCGCTACACGATCGACGAGATCGCCGCCGGCACGCAGACCCAGATGGGAGGCCACGGCGGCGGTGACTACTATCTGATGGACCGCTTTATTCACGCTGTGATGGCGGGCGATCAAAGTATGATTCTCTCCGGCCCGGATGAATCGCTGGAAAGTCACTTAATGGTCTTTGCCGCAGAGCGCGCTCGCAAGGAAAACTGTCTGGTTACACTGTGAAGTTCGAGGAGATGTGGCATGTTTTACGGTGTTGATATTGGCGGCACAAAAACTGAAATTGTCGCCTTTGATAAGGAAATGCAGGTTTGCTGGCGCAAGCGCGTGGCCACGCCGGTTCAGGATTACGAACTCTTTCTCTCGACCTTTACCTCGCTCATCGATACCGCCGACTGGGCCACGGGGATGCAGGGCAAAATCGGCATTGGCATGCCCGGATTGATGGACAGGCATACCGGAAAGCTGCTGTCGTCGAACGTCCCCTGCCTGACCGGACGTCAGGTGATGGACGATCTGGCGCACCGACTCAACCGCTCGGTGGCGCTGGATAATGACTGCTGCTGCTTCGCGCTGTCGGAAGCGCATACTCAGCAGGCCCGTCAGTTCTCGCGAATTTTTGGTGCCATTATCGGCACCGGCATGGGCGGAGGACTGGTGATCGACGGGCAGTTGTATCGTGGGCGCAACCGGATGGCCAGCGAGTTTGGGCATTTGCCTCTCCCCGCCACCTTTATGCGCCGTTATAACCTGCCAGAGATCGCGTGCGGCTGCGGCTTAAAGGGGTGTCTGGAGCGCTATCAGTCCGGTCCCGGTTTACTCTGGCTGCATAAGCACTTCAGCGGGGAACTGCTCAAAATGGAAACGCTGCTGGAAAACTACCGTCATGGCAACGCCAACGCCGTCGCCACGGTTGAAGCGTGGATTGATATGCTGGGCTGTACGCTGGCGCAGTTGCAGCTCATTCTGGATGTTGACGCCTTTATTCTGGGGGGCGGCGTCTCCAACATTGAGGAAATTTACACCTTATTGCCAGGCGCCATGTCGCGCTATCTCTTCCCCGGACTGGCCCCCGCGAACGTCTTCCCGGCCGTGCATGGCGCATCCAGCGGCGTACGCGGTGCCGCCCTGTTACTGGTCGAACAGGATGCACTGATGCACTAAGCGATCGCCGGCAAAACGGACTTTTGCCGGCGTTCTCCCTTATTCATCCACGATAACGACATCCACGCCCATCTGGCTGAGCGCCTGATGGTAATGTTCCGGAATACCGCTGTCGGTAATCACCCGGTCAATACCGCTGATTTCACTGATCATGCAAAAACTCTTGCGGCCGAATTTACTGGAATCCGCGACTACCGTGACCTCCTGCGCCACCTGACACATCACCTGGTTAAGGTGTGCTTCACCCGGATGCGGCGTGGTGATCCCGGCTTCCAGACAAAATCCATCGACGCCCAAAAAGAGCTTATCAAACCGATACTGTCTGAGCTGATGTTCCGCCGAAGGGCCATACAGCGAGTAAACGCTTTGCCTGACATTTCCCCCTAATATCATGACATCCACTCGTTCAAAATTGGCGAGTTCCCAGGCAATGTTCAGCGCATTGGTCATCACTACCAGATCGCGGCGACTTTTTAACAGCGGAGGAATAAGCGTGGTGGTCGAGCCGGAATCGAGAATCAGCGTGTCGCCATCTTTCACAAAGCTGGCCGCTTTTTCCGCAATCCGTGATTTCACATCGCGGTTCAGTCGGTCTTTGTCCTGTAAGGGGCGATCGAGGGCAAAGTGTTGGTTTAATACGGCACCGCCATAGGAACGCATGACACAGCCTTGCTGCTCGAGATAACGTAAGTCATTGCGGATCGTGACGCTTGAGACGCCAAAATGCACGCTGAGGGGTTCGACACGAACGCTACCTTGATCGCATAACAGGTCAATAATTTGTTCGCGACGTCTTAAGTTATCCAGCATTGCTTTTGCTCCATTGCATATTGTTATGTTTTAGCGATTTATCGCTTTCGTTTTCTTTTTAATATATTAAATCAGAAGACTTAAGGCGAATTTGTGAACACGTCCGCAGCGCAGATTTTGGCTAAAAAGCCTGTTTTTCTTTCGTTTTATCAAAACCGAAAAGGAAAAATGCGAAAGATCGAAAAGCGTGCAGAAAAGGAGAGCGGGAGAGAGAAACGAAAAGTCAGTGAAAAAACGAAAGCGGGTTCGGCAAAAACCCGCTGACTTTTTTCTTTTTGCTTAATTGAAGAACATCACATTTTTGTGATTTTCACGACGCCGACTGGACGATAATGACCTCAACACCGCTGCGATGAAACTCCTTCAGGCTCTCTTCCGGGATGCCTTCATCGACGATGATGGTGTGAATACGCGGGGTATCAATAATTTTATGCAGGCTCGAGCGGTTAAATTTACTGGAGTCAGTGACCACGATAATTCGTTCTGCCACTTCACACATCCGGCGATTCAGTCGGGCTTCGTCTTCGTTATGGGTGCTGACGCCCCGTTCTAAATCAATGGCGTCGACGCCCAGAAACAGCATATCGAAGTGATAATTTTGCAACGACTGCTCGGCCTGGTCGCCATAAAACGACTGCGATTGACGACGCAGATGACCACCGGTCATCAACAGTTCCACGCCATCGGCTTCCAGTAAGGCATTGGCGACGTTCATCCCGTTGGTCATCGCAATCACATCGGTATGCTGGCGCATCAGGCGCGCAATTTCATAGGTCGTGGTGCCGGAGTCCAGGATCACGCGGTGGCCCGGTTTGATCAACCCCACGGCCGCTTTGGCGATACTGCGTTTCACTGCCGTGTTCAGTGAGCTTTTATCTTCGACAGAAGGCTCCGCGCCTGGCGTATTGCTGTCGCAAATCAATGCGCCACCATAAGCGCGAACGGCGATCCCCTGCTTTTCCAGGAACGCCAGATCGTTGCGGATCGTCACAGTGGAAACGCCAAACAATCCCGAAAGATCGTTCACCTGTACGCTTCCTTGCTGCCGTAACCGCTGGATAATCTGCTCACGCCTTTCGCTGGTGCCTGACACCCGCTTGTCTCCAGAAGCATCGGTATTGCTCATAAGAAATCCTTTGGCTAATTCTTTCGTTTCATTTCGTTTCGCCTATTAACGCCTTTCTTTTATCGGAATGCAAGCCGAAAAAAGCCGACCAGAGGGGCTAAAAACCCCGCTGAATGCTTTCATTATGTTTCTTTTGTGAAACAGATCGGAAAACTATTATCTTTCGTTTTATTTTTACAGGACCATGATGCAGTATCAAATGAAACAAAACGAAAGATTGCACGTCGCAGTTACCTGACCTGGAGAGGAAAGTGAAACATCTGACTGATATGGTGGAACAGCATAAACGAGGTAAGGCAAACGGAATTTACGCCGTTTGTTCCGCACATCCGCTGGTGCTGGAATCCGCAATACGCTACGCGCAGGCAAATCACTCGCCGCTGCTAATTGAAGCAACCTCAAATCAGGTTGACCAGTTTGGTGGGTACACGGGTATGACCCCAGCTGATTTTCGTCATTTTGTCTGCCAATTGGCCGACTCGCTTGATTTCCCTCAGGAGCAACTGATTCTGGGAGGTGACCACCTCGGTCCGAACCGTTGGCAAAACCTGGCCGCAGAACCGGCAATGGTCAATGCCGACGAACTGATCAGAAGCTACGTTGCCGCCGGATTCAAAAAAATCCACCTTGATTGCAGCATGTCCTGCCAGGGCGATCCCATGCCATTGACCGATGCCATCGTCGCGGAACGTGCCGCGCGTCTGGCGAAGATCGCTGAAGAGACCTGCATTGCCCATTTTGGGGAGTCGGATCTGGTCTATGTGATTGGCACTGAAGTGCCGGTACCGGGCGGAGCTCATGAGACGTTGACCGAACTGGCAGTGACCACGCCCGAGGCCGCACGTGCGACGCTGGAAGCCCATCGTCACGCCTTTGAAAAACAGGGACTCGATGCCATCTGGCCACGCATCATCGCGCTGGTGGTGCAACCCGGCGTTGAGTTCGACCATACCCATATCATTGATTATCAACCACAGAAAGCCGTTGCATTAAGCAAGATGGTGGAAGCGTATGACACGCTGGTCTTTGAGGCGCACTCCACGGACTATCAAACGCCGCAGTCGCTGCGCCAGTTAGTGAAAGATCACTTTGCCATCCTGAAAGTCGGTCCGGCCCTGACCTTCGCCCTACGCGAAGCGCTGTTCTCGCTGGCCGCCATTGAAGAAGAGTTGCTCCCGGCAAAGGCCTGTTCCGACTTGCGTCATGTCCTTGAGAGCGTCATGCTCGATCGTCCGGAATACTGGCAGAGCCACTACCATGGCGATGGGAATACCCGTCGCCTGGCACGCGGCTACAGCTACTCCGATCGCGTTCGTTACTACTGGCCGGACAGCCAGATTGATGACGCGTTTGAACGACTGGTGCGCAATCTGGCGGATGAGCCGATTCCTCTGCCGCTCATTAGCCAGTATCTGCCGTTACAGTACGTAAAAGTGCGCGAGGGAGGTCTCAATGCCACACCGCGAGAACTCATCATCAACCATATTCAGGACATACTGCAGCAGTACCATGCCGCCTGCCAGGGCGTAACGTCCCAAAACGGATAACAAAAAAGAGGAACACGCTATGCCAAATATTGTACTCAGCCGTATCGACGAAAGGCTCATTCATGGCCAGGTTGGGGTGCAGTGGGTCGGGTTTGCGGGGGCAAATCTGGTCCTGGTCGCCAACGATGAAGTGGCGGAAGACACCGTGCAACAGAACCTGATGGAGATGGTGCTGGCGGAAGGGATCGCCGTACGTTTCTGGTCGCTGCAAAAAGTGATCGACAACATTCACCGCGCCGCCGACCGACAGAAAATTTTGCTGGTCTGCAAGTCACCCACCGATTTCCTCAGGCTGGTCGAAGGTGGGGTTCCTGTAACACGGATCAACGTAGGCAATATGCACTACGCCAATGGCAAACAGCAGGTTGCCAAAACGGTCTCTGTCGACACGACCGATATTGCGGCGTTTAACGGCCTGAAAGCCGCCGGGGTGGAATGCTTTGTTCAGGGCGTTCCGACAGAACCCGCGCAGGATCTCTTTAAACTCATCTGAGGCCTTCACCATGGAAATTAGTCTGTTACAGGCTTTTGCATTAGGTATCCTCGCCTTTATTGCCGGCCTGGATATGTTCAACGGATTAACACACATGCACCGCCCGGTGGTGCTTGGGCCGCTGGTCGGCCTGATTCTGGGCGATCTGCATACCGGTATTTTAACCGGCGGTACGCTGGAACTGGTGTGGATGGGACTCGCACCGCTGGCAGGTGCGCAACCGCCAAACGTCATTATCGGCACTATCGTGGGTACGACGTTCGCCATTACGACAGGGGTGAAACCGGATGTCGCAGTCGGTGTCGCCGTACCGTTTGCTGTGGCAGTACAGATGGGGATTACGTTCCTGTTCTCCGTGATGTCTGGGGTGATGTCCCGCTGCGATCGCATGGCAGCGAATGCGGATACCGCCGGTATTGAACGGGTCAACTATCTGGCGTTACTGGCACTGGGGATCTTCTATTTTCTGTGTGCGTTCCTGCCGATTTACTTCGGCGCAGAGCACGCGAAAACGGCCATTGATGTTCTGCCGGAACGTCTGATTGACGGTCTCGGCGTCGCAGGCGGCATCATGCCAGCCATCGGCTTTGCCGTACTGCTGAAAATCATGATGAAAAACGTCTATATCCCTTACTTTATCATCGGTTTCGTGGGAGCCGCCTGGCTCAAGCTGCCGGTACTGGCGATCGCCGCTGCGGCACTGGCCATGGCGCTGATCGACCTGCTGCGTAAATCTCCAGAACCAACCCAACCAGCGGCCCAGAAAGAGGAATTCGAAGATGGCATCTAATCAACAAACTCTTCCGACTGTTTCCGACAGCGAAGAAACGCTGCTTTCCGGCGTAAACGAAAACATCTATGAAGATCAGAGCATTGGCGCAGAGCTGACCAAAAAAGATATCAACCGGGTCGCCTGGCGTTCCATGCTGTTACAAGCGTCGTTTAACTACGAACGTATGCAGGCTTCCGGTTGGCTGTACGGTCTGTTGCCTGCGCTGAAAAAGATCCACACCAATAAACGCGACCTGGCGCGCGCCATGAAAGGCCACATGGGTTTCTTCAACACCCACCCCTTCCTGGTGACGTTTGTCATTGGCATCATTCTGGCGATGGAGCGCTCAAAGCAGGACGTTAACAGTATTCAGAGCACCAAAATTGCCGTTGGCGCACCGCTCGGCGGGATTGGCGATGCGATGTTCTGGCTGACGCTGTTGCCGATTTGCGGCGGCATCGGGGCCAGTCTGGCCTTGCAGGGCTCCATCCTCGGCGCGGTGGTCTTTATTGTGCTGTTTAACGTGGTCCATCTGGGTCTGCGTTTTGGCCTGGCGCACTATGCTTATCGTATGGGGGTCGCCGCCATTCCGCTCATCAAGGCCAATACGAAGAAAGTGGGCCACGCGGCGTCTATCGTCGGGATGACGGTCATTGGCGCGCTCGTGGCGACCTATGTGCGTCTGAACACCACGCTCGAAATCAAGGCGGGTGATGCGGTCGTCAAGCTCCAGGCAGACGTTATCGACAAACTGATGCCCGCTTTTTTACCGCTGGTCTATACCCTGACGATGTTCTGGTTAGTCCGTCGCGGCTGGAGTCCGCTGCGCCTCATCGGTATCACCGTGGTACTGGGTGTTGTCGGCAAGTTCTGTCACTTCTTGTAAAGCAAAGAGGTCTTCGATGTTAGGTATTATTTTGACGGGGCACGGTGGGTTTGCCAGCGGTATGGAAAAAGCGATGAAACAGATCCTCGGCGAGCAGTCGCAGTTTATCGCCATCGATTTTCCGGAAACCTCCACCACTGCGCTGCTCACCTCACAGCTTGAGCAGGCGATTGAACAACTGGACGGCGAGGAAGACATCGTGTTCCTGACCGACCTGCTCGGCGGCACACCGTTTCGCGTCGCCTCTACGCTGGCGATGCTGAAACCTGGCCGGGAAGTGATCACCGGCACTAACCTGCAACTGCTGCTGGAGATGGTGCTGGATCGCGAAGGACTCAGCAGCGAAGCATTTCGTGTGCAGGCGCTGGAGTGCGGGCATCGCGGCCTGACCAGCCTGGTCGATGAGCTGGGCCGCTGCCGCGAGGAGCACCCCATCGAGGAAGGGATATGACGCAGGTTTTGCGCGCCAGACGCCTGCTCACCGAGCAAGGTTGGCTGGACGATCATCAGTTGCGCGTTGAAGAAGGCGTCATCACGGCCATCGAGCCCATTCCTGCGGGTATCACCGTGCGCGACGCCGAACTACTGTGTCCTGCCTATATCGACACCCACGTCCACGGTGGCGCGGGAGTCGATGTGATGGACGATGAACCGGACGCACTCGACAAGCTGGCGATGCACAAAGCGCGTGAAGGGGTTGCCAGTTGGCTCCCCACCACCGTCACCGCGCCGCTGAAGACGATTCACCACGCGCTGGAGCGCATCGCGCAACGCTGTTATTCCGGCGGGCCTGGCGCTCAGGTGCTCGGAAGTTATCTGGAAGGGCCATACTTCACGCCGCAGAATAAAGGCGCCCATCCCCCGGAACTGTTTCGGGAACTGGACCTCACGGAACTGGATGAGCTGATCGCCATTTCACGACAGACCCTGCGCGTGGTGGCGCTGGCACCGGAAAAACCGGGCGCATTGCAGGCGATTCGCCATCTCAGGCAGCAGGGTGTGCGGGTGATGCTGGGGCATAGCGCGGCAAGTTGGGCGCAAACCCAGGCCGCTTTTGACGCAGGTGCGAGCGGACTTGTGCACTGCTACAACGGCATGACCGGACTCCATCACCGGGAGCCTGGAATGGTCGGCGCAGGACTCACCGATCCACGCGCGTGGCTGGAGCTCATCGCCGACGGACACCACGTCCATCCGGCCGCCATGAAGCTCTGTTGTTGCTGTGCCAAAGAGAGGCTGGTGCTGATCACCGATGCGATGCAGGCCGCCGGAATGCCCGACGGAAACTACACGCTGTGCGGTGAAAAGGTCGAAATGCACGACGGAATTGTGCGGACCGCATCGGGTGGTCTGGCGGGCAGTACGTTGTCGCTGGATGCGGCTGTGCGCAATATGGTTGAACTGACAGAAATAGCCCCTGAGGATGCGATCCATATGGCCTCGCTCCATCCGGCGCGATTGCTGGGGATCGACAGCCACGTAGGATCGTTAGCCGTGGGCAAACGCGCCAGCATGATCGCCCTCGACGGCGGACTACATTTACAACAGATCTGGATTCAGGGTCAGCTCCTCCCCCTTTGACCCTTTTTTTTCTCCCTGGCCTTCGATCATAAATCGTAAGGCCTTTCTTTTCCTTTCGCTTAAGAAAACCCTCACCCCAGGACGTTCAGAGAGAATTATTACAGATCAATAAGATAAAAACCCTCCCCGTACAATCGATCACACTTTTCGTTTTATTTCATTTTGCATTGTTGAACTTTCGATTTCTTTCCTATAGATTTTAATTAATCGATCATGTGAACAAGTGAAACGAAACGAAAGATAGCGACATTTTGCCAGCGTCTGATGTGGAATTCACAAGACTAAGGACTTACGTTATGCCAGAAACCTATACCCCTGCAGCGGCAACAACCGGAACCTGGACTGAAGAAGAGATCCGCCAGCAGCCTGCCAGTTGGATCCGCTCGCTGACGAACATTGACGCGATTCGTACCGCGATCGACAACTTTCTTGCACCACTTTTGCGTAAAGACGATCTGCGGATCGTTCTGACCGGGGCGGGTACCTCGGCATTCATTGGCGAGATCATCGCTCCCTGGCTTGCCAGCCACACGGGGCAAAACATCAGCGCAGTACCGACCACCGATCTGGTCACCAATCCGATGGATTATCTGAATCCGGCGCATCCGCTGCTGCTGGTCTCGTTTGCCCGTTCCGGCAACAGCCCGGAAAGCGTGGCCGCAGTGAAACTGGCAAACCAGTTCGTCCCTGAGTGCTATCACCTTTCAATCACCTGCAATGAAGCGGGCAGCCTGTACCAGAACGCGGTGGCAAGCGATAACGCCTTTGCTCTGCTGATGCCGGCAGAAACGCACGATCGCGGTTTTGCGATGACCAGCAGTATTACCACCATGATGGCCAGTTGCCTGGCGGTGTTCGCACCGGAACTCATCAACAGCCAGACCTTCCGCGATGTCGCGGATCGCTGCCAGACGATCCTGTCTTCACTGGGGGATTTCAGCCACGGCGTGTTTGGCAATGAAAGCTGGAAACGGATCGTCTACCTCGGCAGCGGCGGATTGCAGGGTGCGGCGCGTGAATCGGCCCTGAAAGTGCTGGAACTGACCGCCGGTAAGCTGGCGGCGTTTTACGATTCGCCAACCGGCTTCCGTCACGGACCGAAATCACTGGTGGATAACGAAACGCTGATCGTGGTGTATATCTCCAGCCACCCTTACACCCGGCAGTACGATCTCGATCTGCTGGCGGAGCTGCGTCGCGATGATCAGGCCATGCGCGTTGTTGCCATTGCAGCCGAAAGCGATTCCCTTATCGAAGCCGGTCCGCACATTTTGCTGCCACCTGCGCGCCATTTCATCGATACCGAACTGGCGTTCTGCTACCTGATGTATGCCCAGGTCTTTGCGCTCACCCAGTCCATTAATGTCGGTAATACGCCGGATACCCCTTCGCGCAGCGGTACGGTCAACCGCGTGGTGCAGGGCGTCGTTATTCATCCATGGCAGGCTTAAGAGGATCCGATCATGAGCATCATTTCCACGAAGTATCTCTTACAGGATGCCCAGGCAAAGGGCTACGCCGTACCGGCCTTCAACATCCATAATGCCGAGACGATCCAGGCGATCCTCGAAGTGTGTAGCGAAATGCAATCGCCGGTAATCCTCGCCGGTACGCCAGGCACCTTTAAACATATTGCACTGGAAGAGCTTTACGCATTGTGCACTGCCTACTCCACCACCTACGGCATGCCGCTGGCGCTACATCTCGATCATCATGAATCGCTGGACGACATTCGCCATAAAGTGAACGCCGGGGTACGCAGCGCCATGATCGACGGTAGCCATTTCCCGTTTGAAGAAAACGTGAAGCTGGTGAAATCGGTGGTGGATTTCTGCCACGCCCGCGATTGCAGCGTCGAAGCGGAGCTGGGACGACTGGGTGGCGTCGAAGATGACATGAGCGTTGACGCAGAAAGCGCCTTTCTGACCGATCCGCAGGAGGCCAAACGCTTTGTTGAGCTGACCGGCGTCGACAGCCTTGCCGTCGCCATCGGTACCGCGCACGGCCTTTACACCAAAAAACCGAAAATCGATTTCCAGCGTCTGGCTGAAATCCGTGAAGTGGTGGATATCCCGCTGGTGCTACATGGCGCGAGCGATGTGCCTGACGAGTATGTCCGCCGCACGATAGAACTGGGCGTCTGTAAGGTTAACGTCGCCACCGAACTGAAAATTGCCTTTGCCGATGCCGTAAAAGCATGGTTTGCCGACAACCCACAGGGCAACGATCCGCGCTATTACATGCGTGTCGGTATGGATGCGATGAAAGAAGTGGTGAGAAGTAAAATTACGGTTTGCGGTTCGACCAACAGATTAGTGGTTGATCACGATTTATAGCCTAAATAATTCGAGTTGCAGGCAGGCGGTAAGGGAGTGAATCCCCAGGAGCTTACTCGAGTAAGTGACTGGGGTGAACGACAAATCTGTCAGGAACAGATTTGAACGTCGCGGAGCGGCGGCCCGTAAGGGCGAGTCTCAAGGATGAGACGAGTAACTCAGCAACCAACGCACCTGCAGCTTGAAGTATGACGGGTATAGCCTAAAACCGTTTCAACACGATATTCAGAAGCGTTATCTGATTAATATCAGGTAGCGCTTTCTGGCCAAATAGCGGAGGAAAATAACAAGATTACATCACGCTGAATTAATTAATGAATGCGATACGGTAAGAATAATATATTTCAACAAACTCAGTCATTCAATTATTTTATGGTGAGGATTTAAGTATGAGCAGTCCAAATATCCTGTTAACGCGTATTGATAACCGACTGGTACATGGTCAGGTGGGTGTCACCTGGACATCGACGATCGGTGCCAATCTGTTGGTCGTCGTGGATGATGATGTCGCTCAGGATGAGATTCAGCAGAAATTAATGGGCATCACCGCAGAAACCTACGGTTTCGGTATCCGCTTCTTCTCTATAGAAAAAACCATCAATGTCATCGGTAAGGCCGCGCCGCATCAGAAGATCTTCCTGATTTGCCGCACCCCGCAGACGGTCAGAAAGCTGCTCGAAGGCGGTATCACGCTCAACGACGTGAACGTCGGCAATATGCACTTCTCGGAAGGCAAAAAGCAGATCAGCAGCAAAGTTTATGTCAATGAGCAGGATCTTCAGGACCTGCAGTTCATTAAGAAACATGGCGTAAACATTTTTATTCAGGATGTCCCTGGCGATCAAAAAGAAGCGATCCCGGAGTAAATAATAAGCCAATGTTTTCATATTAAAGGGACTTATTTACATGAGGTGTTCAAAATGCAAGAAATCACACTTTTACAAGGGATATCCCTCGCGGCATTAGTCTTTTTTCTGGGAATCGATTTTTGGCTGGAAGCCCTGTTTTTATTCAGACCGATTATTGTCTGTACGCTCACTGGCGCCATTCTTGGCGACATTCATATTGGTTTGATCACCGGTGGTCTGACTGAACTGGCCTTTGCCGGTTTGACGCCCGCCGGCGGTGTACAACCGCCAAACCCCATCATGGCAGGGTTGATGACCACGGTGATCGCCTGGTCTACCGGCGTGGACGCCAAAACCGCTATCGGCCTTGGCTTGCCCTTCAGCCTGCTGATGCAATACGTGATTCTGTTCTTCTATTCCGCCTTCTCCCTGTTTATGTCCAGGGCCGACAACTGCGCGAAAGAAGCCAACACCCGCGCATTTGCCCGTCTGAACTGGCTGACGACGCTGATTGTCGCCTGCTCTTACGCCATTATCGCGTTTCTCTGTACCTATCTGGCGCAGGGCGCCATGCAGGCGTTGGTGAAAGCCATGCCCGCCTGGCTTACTCATGGTTTTGAAGTCGCGGGCGGTATTCTGCCTGCCGTCGGTTTTGGTCTGTTGCTGCGCGTGATGTTCAAAGCGCAGTACATTCCTTACCTGATCGCCGGCTTCCTTTTTGTCTGCTACATCCAGGTCAACAACCTGCTCCCGGTCGCCGTCCTCGGCGCGGGATTCGCCGTATACGAATTTTTCAATGCTAAAGCTAAACAGCAGGCGCAACCCCAGCCTGTCGCCCGTAAAAATGATGATGAAGAGGATTACAGCAATGGGATCTGAAATCAGTAAAAAAGACATTACCCGTCTTGGCTTCCGCTCTTCCCTTCTTCAGGCGAGCTTTAACTATGAAAGGATGCAGGCGGGCGGCTTTACCTGGGCGATGCTGCCCATTCTGAAAAAAATCTATAAAGATGATAAGCCGGGCCTGAGTGCGGCCATGAAAGATCATCTGGAATTTATCAATACTCACCCGAACCTCGTCGGTTTTCTGATGGGGTTACTGATCTCCATGGAAGAGAAAGGAGAGAACCGCGACACCATTAAAGGTTTGAAAGTGGCGCTGTTTGGCCCCATCGCCGGGATTGGTGATGCTATTTTCTGGTTCACCTTACTGCCGATTATGGCGGGGATCTGCTCCTCTTTCGCCAGCCAGGGCAATTTGCTGGGGCCGATTCTGTTTTTCGCCGTCTATCTGATGATCTTTTTCCTGCGCGTTGGCTGGACTCACGTCGGCTATTCGGTCGGGGTAAAAGCCATTGATAAGGTGAGGGAAAACTCGCAGATGATCGCCCGTTCAGCGACGATCCTCGGGATCACGGTGATTGGCGGTCTGATCGCCTCTTACGTCCATATCGATGTCGTGACCTCTTTTGCCATCGACAGTACGCACAACGTGGCGCTGCAAAAGGACTTCTTTGATAAGGTCTTCCCGAACATTTTACCGATGGGCTACACGTTGCTGATGTACTACTTACTGCGAGTGAAAAAAGCGCATCCGGTCGTGTTAATCGGCGTTACCTTTGTGCTTTCTATCGTCTCTTCCGCTCTCGGCATTTTGTAAACCGAACGGGGCGTGACCGCACGTGCGCCCCTCGTCAAAAGGATGACTGACAAATGCAATGCATACAGTACTGCGACCACTATGATGCGCTCAGCGATCGCGCCAGCGAGCGGTTAGTTCAGGTCATACAGGACAAACCGGACGCGACAATCTGCCTGGCGACCGGCGCCACACCTGAACTGACCTATCGTTTCTTTGTCGAGAAAGTACAGCAGCATCACGTTGATATCCAAAACGTGACCTTCGTGAAGCTCGATGAGTGGGTGGGAATTCCCTTACACACGCCGGGTACCTGTGAATCGTTCCTGCAACAGCACATCGTGCAACCGCTTGGCCTGCGCCCGGAGCAGCTGATCGGTTTTCAGTCGGAAAATATTGACGAGGCGGAGTGCGAGCGCGTGACGGATTTGATTGCCAGCCGGGGCGGTCTCGATTTATGCGTATTGGGCATCGGCAAAAATGGTCATCTGGGGCTGAACGAGCCGGGAATCGCGCTAGAGCCGTGTTGCCATATCAGCAGGCTTGATGACCAAACGCGCCACCACGACATGCTGAAAACGGCCGGTCGTCCGGTGACGCACGGTATCACGCTGGGCTTGAAGGAGATCCTCAATGCAAAAGAAATTTTGCTGCTGGTTGCCGGAGAAGGAAAACAGGCCGCTGTCGAAAAATACCTGACCGCTACCGTGACAACGGCGATTCCGGCCTCGTTTTTGTGGCTGCATGACAATACGACATGCTTACTGGATGGCTCGCGATATTCTGATAGGTAACAACTCATCTCAACAGACACGCTGCAATTTTGCAGCGTGTCTGTTGAATTTACTCCCCCTGCTGCTCCAGCGCATGTTTGTACAGAGCGTTCTTTTTCACGCCGTGGATTTCAGCCGCCAGCGCAGCGGCTTTCTTCAACGGCAACTCGGCCTGTAACAACACAAGGGTACGCAGGGCATCGGCGGGCAGTTCATCTTCCTGCGCCTTGTGCCCTTCCACAATCAGCACCATCTCGCCTTTACGCCGGTTTTCGTCCTCTTTAACCCACGCCAGCAGTTCACCCACCGGTGCACCATGGATCGTCTCCCAGGTTTTGGTTAGCTCGCGCGCCAGCACCACATAACGGGATTCGCCCCACACCGCGACCATATCTTCCAGACTATCCAGCAGACGATGCGTCGATTCATAGAAAATCAGCGTGCGCGGCTCGGTTTCGATAGCTTTCAGCGCGTCACGGCGTCCTTTTGATTTCGCCGGTAAAAAACCTTCATAGCAGAAACGATCGGACGGCAACCCCGCCGCGCTTAATGCGGCAATCGCCGCACAGGGACCCGGCAACGGCACCACACGGATGCCCTGCTCACGACAGGTACGCACCAGGTGGTATCCCGGATCGTTGATCAGCGGCGTTCCGGCATCGGAAACCAACGCGATGTTCTGCCCCTCTTTCAGCTTCGCCACCAGCGTTTCCGCTTTTTGCTGCTCGTTATGATCGTGCAGGGCAAACAAGCGGGCATTAATCGCGAAATGCTGCAATAATAATCCGGTATGACGAGTATCTTCCGCGGCAATTAAATCAACGGCTTGTAACACGTCGAGCGCACGTTGGGTAATATCAGACAAATTCCCGATTGGAGTAGGTACAATAAAGAGTTGGCCGCGAGAATTCTCCGCCGATTCGTGTTGTGTCATTGTGTCGTCCGTATTGCCGATTTAATATTGAGCATTGCGTATAAAAAATATCACTGGATACAGTATGGTACCCTTAACATTCTCTCGTTTAAAAGCCGCGCGCTGTCTGCCCATCGTTCTGGCAGCCCTGATTTTCGCCGGCTGTGGCACCCAGGCGCCCGATCAGAGCACTGCCCATATGCAGGGCACCGCACAAGCTGATTCCGGCTTTTATCTGCAACAGATGCAGCAAAGCGCAAATGATAGCAAGACCAACTGGCAATTACTCGCCATTCGTGCACTGCTGAAAGAAGGCAAAAGCCAGCAGGCTATCGACCTGTTTAATCAGTTACCACAGGATCTGAATGATACCCAGCGTCGGGAACAATCGCTGTTAGCCGTTGAGATCAAACTGGCACAGAAAGATTTTGCCGGGGCGCAGGCGCTGCTGGAAAAGCTCACTCCATCCGATTTTGAGCAAAATCAGCAGGCCCGCTACTGGCAGGCGCAAATTGACGCCAGCCAGGGCCGTCCGTCACTCTCACTGCTGCGCGCCCTGATTGCTCAGGAGCCATTGCTCAGCGAGAAGGATAAGCAGAAAAACATGGACGCCACCTGGCAAGCACTGTCTGCCATGACGCAAGAGCAAGCTCAGGCGCTGGTGATCAATGCCGATGAAAACGTGCTGCAGGGCTGGCTGGATCTGCAACGCGTCTGGTTTGATAACCGCAGCGATCCGGACATGATGAAAGCGGGGATTGCCGACTGGCAAAAACGCTATCCGCAAAACCCGGGAGCAAAACTGCTGCCAACTCAACTGGTCAACGTGCAGAGCTTTAAACCCGCCTCAACCAGCAAAATTGCCCTGCTATTGCCGCTGAACGGTCAGGCAGCCGTCTTTGGTCGCACCATTCAACAGGGTTTTGAGGCAGCCAAAAATCTCGGCACGCAACCTGTCGACGCACAGCCCGCCGTGCAACCCGCTCCGGCGGCTGCCTCTACGCCAGCAGACCCGCAGCCGCAGGCGACCGATGGTGTCGCCAGTCCTTCCCAGGCATCAGTGAGTGATTTGACCCACGACGAGCAGGCCGAACAGCCCGCCCCGGTCAGTGCGCCGCAGGCAACGCCTGCGCAGCCAGCCACCGCAAGCGCGGCGGCAAATCCATCCGCTGAACTGAAAATTTATGACACCAGCGCCCAACCGCTCGATCAGATCCTGACGCAGGCTCAGCAGGACGGCGCGAGCATCGTGGTCGGCCCGCTGTTGAAAAACAACGTCGACGAACTGATCAAAAGCAACACCCCGCTGAACGTACTGGCGCTTAACCAGCCGGAATCGGTACAGAGCCGGGCAAACATCTGCTACTTCGCCCTCTCACCGGAAGATGAAGCGCGTGATGCGGCGCGCCATATCCGTGAACAGGGTAAACAGTCGCCGCTGCTGCTGATCCCGCGTAGCGCGCTTGGCGATCGTGTTGCTAACGCCTTTGCCCAGGAGTGGCAAAAACTGGGTGGCGGTACGGTGTTGCAGCAGAAATTTGGCTCAACGGCAGAACTGCGTATGGGCGTTAACGGCGGTTCCGGCATTGCCTTAACCGGTAGCCCGGTTGCCGCGAGCACGCCGTCTCAACCTGGCGTCACCATTGGCAATTTAACCATTCCGGCGCCGCCAACGGATGCCCAGATTAGCGGTAACGGTGGGCGCGTGGACGCCGTGTATATTCTGGCAACGCCCAATGAGATCGCCTTCATCAAGCCGATGATCGCCATGCGCAACGGTAGCCAGAGCGGTGCAACCCTGTATGCCAGCTCGCGTAGCGCACAGGGGAATGCCGGACCTGACTTCCGCCTGGAAATGGATGGTCTGCAGTACAGCGAAATCCCGATGCTGGCAGGCGCAAACCCGTCGCTGATGCAGCAGGCGCTCAGCGCTGTGAATAACGACTACTCGCTGGCGCGCATGTATGCGATGGGCGTGGACGCCTGGTCGCTGGCAAACCATTTCTCCCAGATGCGTCAGGTGCAGGGCTTCGAAATTAACGGAAATACCGGCGCGCTGACCGCCAGTCAGGACTGTGTGATTAACAGGAAGTTATCATGGCTCCAGTACCAGCAAGGGCAGATTGTCCCCGCCAGTTAACGAGCAAACAGGCCGGTGACACGTGGGAAACCACTGCGCGTCGTTGGCTGGAGTGCAAGGGACTGCATTTTATCGCCGCCAACGTGCATGAACGCGGCGGCGAGATCGACCTGATTATGCGTGATGGCAAGACAACCGTCTTTATTGAGGTCCGCTACCGACGCTCTGCCGCGTTCGGCGGTGCCGCTGCCAGTGTGACGCGCAGCAAGCAACGCAAATTATTACAGGCTGCCCGCTTGTGGCTCGCACGCCACAATGGGAGTTTTGATACTGTGGATTGCCGGTTCGATGTGTTAGCCTTCACCGGAAATGATGTTGAGTGGTTCAGGAATGCGTTTACCGACTGCTCATAATTGAAGATTCAGAGCGGGCTCATTGGGCGTATATTGTTGCAGCCAGTCTGGACACGGACAGCGCGGAACACCCGGAGCGTACTTGTCGTACGTGAGGAGTGTGAGCACTGCCCTGGTCCAAAATGGCAAATAAAATAGCCTAATGGATTAGCTCTTAAGGATTAGCGTGTTAGACAGAATTAAAGTCTGCTTTACCGAAAGCATTCAAACTCAAATTGCCGCGGCAGAAGCCCTCCCGGATGCTATCTCTCGTGCCGCCATGACGCTGGTTCATTCACTGCTCAATGGCAACAAAATTCTCTGTTGTGGTAATGGGACATCCGCCGCCAACGCACAGCATTTTGCTGCCAGCATGATCAACCGTTTTGAAACAGAACGCCCTAGTTTACCCGCGATTGCACTAAATACGGATAATGTGGTCTTAACAGCGATTGCCAACGACCGTCTACATGACGAGGTGTATGCAAAACAGGTTCGGGCGTTGGGTCATGCGGGCGATGTCTTACTGGCCATCTCGACGCGCGGCAACAGCCGCGATATCGTGAAGGCCGTGGAAGCTGCCGTCACACGAGACATGACGATTGTGGCACTGACCGGATATGACGGAGGTGAACTGGCTGGTCTGTTAGGGCCACAGGATGTTGAGATCCGCATCCCTTCGCATCACAGCGCGCGCATTCAGGAAATGCATATGCTGACGGTAAACTGCCTGTGCGATCTGATCGATAACACGCTTTTCCCCCACCAGGATGATTAAGGAGTACACATGAAGGCTTTATCGCCAATCGCAGTCCTTATTTCTGCTCTGCTGTTGCAAGGTTGTGTGGCCGCCGCTGTTGTCGGTACCGCCGCCGTTGGTACTAAAGCAGCTACAGACCCACGTAGCGTAGGCACTCAGGTGGACGATGGAACCCTGGAAGTGCGCGTCAACAGTGCGCTGTCGAAAGATGCTCAGATCAAGAAAGAAACGCGCATTAACGTGACGGCTTATCAGGGTAAAGTGCTGCTGGTCGGCCAGTCGCCGAATAGCGAACTCTCCTCACGGGCTAAACAGATTGCCATGGGCGTCGACGGGACCACCGAAGTCTATAACGAGATCCGTCAGGGTGAGCCGATTGGCATGGGCACCGCCTCGAACGACACCTGGATCACCACCAAAGTACGCTCTCAGTTACTGACCAGCGACCAGGTGAAATCCTCCAACGTGAAGGTGACAACCGAAAACGGAGAAGTGTTCCTGTTAGGCCTGGTGACCGAACGTGAAGCCAAAGCCGCAGCGGATATCGCCAGCCGGGTCAGCGGCGTGAAGCGCGTGACCACGGCGTTTACGTTTATCAAATAAGTAAGTTGTGTGCCGGATGACGGCGTAAACGCCTTATCCGGCCTACAGAATGTATTAGCGAAGCGCCCCCGGCATTCAACAGAATGTACGATGACCGTAGGCCGGGTAAGCGAAGCGCCCCCGGCATTCCTGTTTTATATCAACGCAATACTTCCCACTATCACACCCGAAATCACCACCAGCACCGCCGTTAACCACAGCGCTTTTGCCGGGAATGCTTTACGCAGCATGATCAGCGACGGCAGGCTGACAGCGGGTAATGTCATCAGCAGTGCCAGCGCAGGCGCAGTCCCCATCCCTGCCAGCATCATGGTCTGCACAATAGGGATTTCTGCCGCGGTCGGGATCACAAACAGACAACCGGCTACCGCCAGCGCAATCACCCACAGCAGACTGTTATCGATCGCGCCATCCGCATGCGGGAAAAGCCAGACGCGCGCAGCACCCAGTACCAGCACCGCCAGAATGTAGACCGGAATAGTGCTCCAGAACAGTGTCCATAGCGCGCGGCCCCAGCGAACAAAGAACCCATCCTGTGCATCCGGCTGCGCGATTTCCACCGGCAACTCCGCCTGCGGAGGCTCTTTTACCCATTTTTGTACCAGCGTCGCCACCACCAGCACCATCGCCAGTCCAGCGACCAGGCGGATCGCCGCGAAATGCCAGCCGAGGACAAAGCCCATAAACACCAGCGTCGCCGGATTTAAGAGCGGATTCCCCATCCAGAAAGCCAGTGCCCCGCCCATCGAAACCTGCTGGCGACGCATCCCCGCCGCCACCGGTGCAGCGCAGCAGGTGCACATCATGCCAGGCAGAGAGAACAGCGTCCCGAACAGCGTGCCGCGAAAACGCGCTTGCCCGAGCGTACGTAACAGCCAGTCACGCGGGATCAGAACCTGAATCAGCGAGCCGAGGATCACCCCCAATACCGCAGCCTTCCAGACCGCAATGAAATAGACCATGGCGTAGTCCCAGGCCGCCTGCCATGGGTTCGCATCGGCCTGCGCCAGAATAGATTTACCGATACTGTGAGTTTCTGCGGCAGTGAAGGCCTTCCCGTAATAAGGCTGCCATTTCACATACCAGAGACCGACGATGACGACGAGAAAGAAAAGAGCGGGTTTCCACCATTGAAACGGTGTTGCCGCCTGAGATGAAGACTGACCAGCCATAGCATTCCCCAGGGAGTGTGAGAGTAATAAGCCGGGGAATACTACGCCTTTGGGAAATGTTTGGAAACGTTATATTTGCCGGATGCCTTATCTGGCCTACGGTTCACGCGTCAGACGGCTCTTTCCCGCAGTTGAGACGAGGTCAGGATCGTCACGCCGTCGTGTTCAGGTGCCAGCGCTTCTGCCAGCATCGCGCGCGCCACGTCCCGCGCGTCAATCGACTTCCAGTTGCCCGGTAGTAGCCGGAACAACGGCGAAAAAAGGGTTTCAGTGAACCGCTGTCGGGTCCGGTCGCCGAGCAGCATCGATGGACGCGCAATCGTCAGCCTTGGCCAATCTTGCGCGATTAGCGCCTCTTCCATCTCCCCTTTTACGCGGTTATAGAAAAACGGCGAATGGGCGTTGGCCCCCATCGCGCTCACCACCAGCATATGCTGTGCACCCAGACGACGGCCGGTCAACGCGGTGTCGACCACCAGCGTATAGTCGGCATGGATAAACGCCTCTTTGCTGCCAGCCTCCCGGCGGGTCGTGCCCAGGCAGCAAAAAACAATATCGACAGGATCGGTGACCTGCGCCAGCGCATCGGTCAGTTGCGGATCGTGGGGATTATAGACGCCAGGCATGTCCGCCAGCGGACGTCGCGTCGGCGCGGCAATGGAATGGATCTTCGGTTCATTAATCAGCATCCGCAGCAAATGCCCACCAACCAACCCGGTTGCCCCGGTAATCAGTACCTGACTCATCCTCACTCCTTTCCAGAATAGTCCGCCTTGCGCCCTCAGTCTCATCGACCAGGCTTATTAGTTCACAGTGTAATTATCCATCATCATGGAAAAATTGCCTTATCCAATGCCAATATCGCGGAGGACACATGAGTAAGAAGATTGCTGTTTTGATCACTGACGAGTTTGAGGATTCAGAATTCACCTCACCCGCTGCAGAATTTCGCCAGGCCGGGCATGAGGTCATTACGATTGAAAAACAGGCGGGTAAAACGGTGAAAGGCAAAAAAGGCGAGGCCAGCGTCACCATTGATAAAGCGATTGATGAGGTCCGGCCTGCTGATTTTGATGCCCTGCTGTTACCTGGCGGTCACTCTCCGGATTACCTGCGAGGTGACGAACGCTTCGTCACCTTTACGCGCGATTTCGTGAACACCGGTAAACCGGTCTTCGCCATCTGCCACGGGCCACAGCTACTGATCAGCGCCGATGTCATTCGTGGTCGTAAACTCACAGCGGTGAAACCGATCATTATCGATGTGAAAAATGCGGGTGCGGAATTTTACGATCAGGACGTCGTGGTTGATAAAGACCAACTGGTAACCAGTCGTACCCCAGACGATCTGCCGGCGTTCAATCGCGAAGCATTACGTATCCTCGGTGCCTGACTGACGTAACCAAACCAACTTTTTACCAAATCCCAGGGTGTTGTCGGTGAACTTGAGTTCATCCAGGCGGATTTCCCATACTGGCGCGGACAGCATTCTGGCAACCGGGAAGCGACGGAGATAGGCCTGTCGCGCGGCGTCGCTTTCTTCCCCTGTCAGTTGACGAATCTCGCCTTTAAACTGCACACCGCGAATCAATGCAACCGTTTTGGGTTGACCGTTTACGGTTCCCGCAACGGGGGCCTGCGGGCCTGACATCTGCGCATGGCGTGTTTTCTCTTCCGTCAGCAGATAAAAAACCACCTTTTTAGCGTCGAAGAGATAAAACGCATTTGCACACCACAGTTCGCCTTCATGATGCACGCACCAGGTCACAACGTGTTGTTTCGCCAGCCAACGACTGATCGCAGTGAGTGTTTCCATCTCGGTTCTCTTTTATACTGGATGCCAGAAACGTAACACGCCGAAGGCCATGATGACACCCTGGTATCTCTATCTGATCCGCACCGCCGACAATGCCCTGTATACCGGGATCACGACCGACGTGACGCGCCGCTACCAACAGCATCAACGTGGCAAAGGCGCGAAGGCGCTACGGGGAAAAGGGGAATTGACGCTGGCATTTTCCGCACCGGTTGGCGATCGTTCACTGGCGTTACGCGCAGAATACCGGGTCAAGAAACTCACCAAGCGACAGAAAGAGCGGTTGGTTGCAGAAGGCGAAGGGTTTGCAGCGCTACTGAACGACCTGCAAACCCCGGCGCTTAAAAACGATTAAAGTGATCGTGATACTCGACCAGACCCGTAACGCCGCTTAGCGCGTCTTCCGCTAAACGATGTACCTGGAACGCGCTTTCGGTGCCCGGCCAGCGGCAATGCAGATCGTAATGGGCGGCCAGTTCAAAACCAAAGCGGCTGTACAGTGCCGGATCGCCCAGGGTGACCACGGCGGCATAGCCAAATTCGTTGAGCGAATCCAGTCCTTCATAAACCAGTTGGCGCGCCAGACCTTGCCCACGGTAGTTTTCATCGATCGCCAATGGCGCCATACCGACCCACTGCAGATCTTCACCCTGCACGTCGACGGGGCTAAATGCCACGTAACCCACCACCTGACCTTCATCGTCGGTGGCGACCAGACCGAGCGTCAGAAAACCATCTTCACGTAGATCGTGAACCAGTTTCGCTTCCGCATCGCTTTCGAATGAACGACGCAGCAGGGCATCAATGCCGGGTGCGTCAATGGGAATTTCTACTCGAATCAGCATGGTTCACCTACCGATGTTTGTTTGGTTTCTGGCGAGTATTTCATGCCCGCCTCAACAAAATCCGCCAGTTGCAGCAGCATAACGCGCAACGCTTTGGGCATCTGCTCCAGCTCAATGGCATCCATCAGGTTTTTCACATACAACCCTAACTCCGTATCCCCTTCGATTACCAGGCGGCGCTGGAAGAAGAGCGTATCCGGATCCTGCTTACGCGCGGCGATCATCAACAGATCGCTGGCATCAGCGCTAAAACTCACGTCGGCTTGCGCATCCTCGCTGACGATCAGTTTGTCATTCTCAACCGAGGTATACCACTTCAGGCCGATATCGCGAACCGTAATGCTTAACCAACGGCCTTCCAGGAATTCCAGTTCACCGTCTGCCAGGGCCTGGCGAAACTGCCAGCTCAGGACCTGTTCCAGAACCTGGCGTTGCAGTGCAAAGGGCGTCAGTTTAACTGGCACACTCATCAGAGACGGACCGAAATGTACTAAGCGTGAACGCAGCTTATCTAACACGAGCTTTACTCCCTGTTTCAATTATCCTGCTATTTTGCCATATCAGATAAACGACATAGCGGCGTAAATCAACAATTGCGTACGAAATCTCTACCTCTTTATTACTGATATCAATACGACTTTAACTGCCTTAAATCAAAAATTGTCGCAGCAAGGTTAACTAAAATCCTTGTTCGTTAACAATTATGCGTCCCAGGCGGCGCAATCTTCAGGATAAATTATGGAGCTGCTCTGCCCTGCCGGAAATCTCCCGGCGCTTAAGGCGGCCATCGAAAACGGCGCTGATGCTGTTTATATCGGGCTAAAAGATGATACCAACGCCCGCCACTTCGCCGGCCTTAACTTTACCGAGAAGAAATTGCAGGAAGCGGTGAGTTTTGTCCATCAACACCGCCGCAAATTGCACATCGCCATTAACACCTTTGCGCATCCGGATGGTTATGCCCGCTGGCAGCGCGCGGTGGATATGGCCGCGCAACTGGGTGCGGATGCGCTGATCCTTGCCGATCTCGCGATGCTTGAGTATGCCGCAGTTCGTTACCCACATATTGAGCGCCATGTCTCTGTTCAGGCTTCAGCAACCAATGAAGAAGCAATCAACTTTTATCATCGCAATTTTGATGTTTCTCGCGTCGTCCTGCCACGCGTGCTCTCGATTCATCAGGTGAAACAGCTTGCCCGCGTGACGCCGGTGCCGCTGGAAGTTTTTGCTTTCGGCAGTCTATGCATTATGGCGGAAGGCCGCTGTTACCTCTCATCCTGGTTGACCGGCGAATCTCCCAATACGGTAGGTGCCTGTTCCCCTGCCCGCTTTGTCCGCTGGGAGCAGACGCCGCAGGGGCTGGAATCTCGCCTGAATGAAGTGTTGATCGACCGCTATCAGGATGGGGAAAACGCCGGTTATCCGACGCTGTGTAAAGGTCGCTATCTGGTTGATGGCGAGCGTTACCATGCACTGGAAGAACCAACCAGCCTGAACACGCTGGAACTGCTGCCGGAACTGCTGGCGGCGAATATTGCCTCGGTGAAAATCGAAGGTCGTCAGCGCAGCCCGGCTTATGTCAGCCAGGTCGCGAAAGTGTGGCGTCAGGCGATCGACCGCTGCATGGCCGACCCGCAGAACTATGCGCCGCAGGCAGCCTGGATGGAGACGCTCGGCGCGATGTCCGAAGGCACTCAGACGACGCTTGGCGCGTATCACCGTAAATGGCAGTGAGAAAAGCAATGAAATATTCCTTAGGGCCGGTGCTTTACTACTGGCCGAAAGAGACGCTGGAAGACTTCTATCAGCAGGCCGCCGCCAGCAGCGCGGATGTTATCTATCTCGGCGAAGCGGTGTGCAGCAAGCGCCGCGCCACGAAAGTTGGCGACTGGTTGGATATGGCGAAATCACTCGCCGGTAGCGGCAAACAGGTGGTGCTTTCAACGCTGGCGCTGGTGCAGGCCTCTTCTGAGCTGAATGAGCTGAAGCGCTATGTCGAAAATGGCGACTTTCTGCTGGAGGCCAGCGATCTTGGCGTGGTGAATATGTGCGCTGACCGCAAACTCCCGTTCGTCGCCGGACACGCCCTGAACTGCTATAACGCGGTCACGCTGCGCCTGCTGCTCAAACACGGGATGGTGCGCTGGTGCATGCCGGTAGAACTGTCCCGCGACTGGCTGGTGAACCTGCTCAATCAGTGTGATGAATTGGGGATTCGCGACCAGTTTGAAGTGGAAGTCCTGAGCTACGGGCATCTGCCGCTGGCTTACTCTGCCCGCTGCTTTACTGCTCGCTCGGAAGACCGGCCGAAAGATGAATGCGAAACCTGCTGCATCAAATACCCGAATGGCCGCGACGTGCTCTCCCAGGAGAATCAACAGGTGTTCGTCCTCAATGGCATTCAGACCATGAGCGGCTATATCTACAACCTCGGCAACGAACTGACGTCAATGCAGGGACTGGTGGATATCGTGCGTCTGTCACCGTTGGGAACCGAAACATTCGCAATGCTCGACGCCTTTCGCGCCAACGAAACGGGATGCGCCCCGCTGCCACTCACCGCGCGCAGCGACTGCAATGGCTACTGGAAACGCCTGGCCGGTCTGGAATTGCAGGCCTGATGCCTCTCTGCCGGATGGCGGCATAACAGCCTTATCCGGCCTACTCCAGGCCTGATAAGCGTAGCACCATCAGGCATTTTCTGTCCGCCACGCGCTTTATAAAGCTCACTTTGTTAACTATGGTTATCATTTTTTAATGCACTATTAAAAAATATGCCGATGACAAAGTGAGCCGTTATGACTGACAAAACCATTCCTTTCTCGGTGCTGGATCTGGCACCGATTCCTGACGGATCCTCAGCAAAAGAGGCGTTCTCGCACTCGCTGGATCTCGCCCGCCTCGCGGAAAAACGAGGCTATCACCGCTACTGGCTGGCGGAACACCACAACATGACCGGTATCGCCAGCGCGGCAACCTCTGTGTTAATCGGCTATCTGGCTGCGAATACCCAGACGTTGCATCTCGGTTCCGGCGGCGTCATGCTTCCCAATCACTCACCGCTGGTGATCGCCGAACAGTTCGGTACGCTGAATACGCTCTATCCTGGACGCATTGATCTCGGCTTAGGCCGCGCGCCGGGCAGCGATCAGCCCACGATGCGGGCACTGCGTCGTCATATGGGCGGTGATATCGATAACTTCCCTCGCGACGTCGCTGAGCTGGTGGACTGGTTTGATGCGCGCGATCCCAATCCGCAGGTACGCCCGGTGCCAGGCTACGGCGAGAAGATCCCGGTCTGGCTGTTAGGCTCCAGCCTCTATAGCGCGCAGTTAGCCGCACAGCTTGGCCTGCCGTTCGCTTTTGCCTCCCACTTCGCGCCAGATATGTTGTTCCAGGCGTTGCATCTGTACCGCGCGCAGTTCCGGCCGTCAGCACGACTGGAAAAACCGTACGCGATGGTGTGCATCAATATTATTGCCGCCGACAGTAACCGTGATGCGGAGTACCTGTTCACCTCAATGCAGCAGGCTTTCGTCAAGTTGCGTCGTGGTGAAACGGGCCAACTCCCGGCACCGATTCAAAATATGGATCAGTTCTGGTCGCCATCAGAGCAGTACGGTGTACAGCAGGCGCTGAGCATGTCGCTAGTGGGCGATAAAACAAAAGTACGCCACGGCCTGGAGTCAATTCTGCGTGAAACCCAGGCAGACGAAATCATGGTTAACGGGCAGATTTTTGATCATCAGGCACGTCTGCACTCGTTTGATCTGGCGATGGATGTGATAGAGGAGCTGGTGGGGTAGTTTTTTTGCCGGATAGCGGCTTCACCTTATCCGGCCTACTCAATTCCTGTAGGCCCGGTAAGCGTAGCGCTACCGGGCATTTTGGTTACTGATACACAGGCAATAAATTAAAGCTCGACAGGATGTGTACCAGCGCGTTACCGACACCGAAAACCAGAATCAGGACAATCATCGGCTTACCACCCCAGACGCGGAATTTCGGGCTACCAAAGCGCTGACGTGATTTGCGTGCCAGCAGTGCCGGCACAATCGCGGCCCAGATAGTCGCCGCCAGTCCTGCGTAGCCGATGGCATACAGGAATCCGTTCGGCCACAGCAACCCACCGACAATCGGTGGTACAAAGGTGAGCAGCGCCGTTTTGAAGCGCCCCAGCGCCGAATCGTCAAAGCCAAACAGATCGGCCAGATAGTCAAACAGTCCCAGCGTCACACCGAGGAACGAACTCGCTACCGCAAAGTTGGAGAACACCACCAGCAACAGGTCCAGACTGCGACTGTTCAGCACGCCGCTTAGCGCCTGCACCAATACATCAATATTGCCGCCCTTCTGCGCGATACCGATAAACTCTGGACGCGGAATGTTCCCCATCGTCCCCAGCAACCAGACGGAGTACAGCACCAGTGCCAGCAACGTGCCATAAACCAGACACTTCACAATGGTGCGAGGGTCTTTGCCATAGTATTTCATCAGGCTCGGGACGTTACCGTGATAGCCAAACGACGCCAGACAGAAGGGCAGTGTCATCAGCAGGTACGGCGTATAAGAGGCGTGACTTTCCGCGACGTTAAACAGCGTTGCTGGCGTGACGTGTCCGAGCAGACTGCCGAAGGTCAGGAAGAAAGTAATGACCTTCGCCCCCAGCACGATTGCCGTCATGCGACTCACCGCTTTGGTACTCAGCCACACCACAAACGCCACCAGCAGGGCAAAGCCAAAGCCTGCCGCACGCGCGGGAACATTCAGCGACATTTCGCTGAAGGTATGGTGCAGAATCGAACCACTCGCCGAAATATAGGCGTAGGTCAGGATATAAAGCACGAAGGCAATAGAGATACCGTTGACCACGTTCCAGCCTTTGCCCAGCAGGTCTTTGGTGATGGTGTCAAAGCTTGAGCCAATCCGGTAGTTGAGGTTTGCTTCGAGGATCATCAGACCGGAATGCAGCATGCAGAACCAGGTAAAGACCAGCGCCGCCATTGACCAGAAAAACCACGCACCGGACATGACCACCGGCAGAGAGAACATCCCTGCGCCGATAATGGTGCCGCCGATGATCACCACGCCGCCGAGCAGCGAAGGTGATGTCTGGGTGGTGGTTAGTGTTGCCATTTAGCGATTTCTCCAGCGAATAATATTGTGACCGCATTTTAATGTGCTGCACCGTACCAGTACAATAGTACAAATGAAATAAAAAAAGCCCCGATAATTTTACCGGGGCTGTATCTATTTCTTTACGTCAGTCAGCAAGAAGTTTACGCGTCACGACGACGGCTGGAGCCTTCTTCACGACGTGGGGCACGGCTACCTTCGCGACGTTCGCCGCTGAAACGACGACCATCACCACGACCGCCTTCACGACGCTCACCGCCGAAACCACGACCGCCTTCACGACGCTCGCCACCGAAGCTACGACCACCGCCACGACGTTCAGTGTGCGGCTGTGCATCGCCCAGCAGCTGCATGTTCATCGGCTTATTCAGGATGCGAGTGCGCGTAAAGTGCTGCAGTACTTCACCCGGCATACCTTTCGGCAGTTCGATAGTGGAGTGCGAAGCGAACAGCTTGATGTTACCAATGTAGCGGCTGCTGATGTCGCCTTCGTTTGCAATCGCGCCAACGATATGACGAACTTCAACACCATCATCACGGCCCACTTCAATGCGGTACAGCTGCATATCGCCAACGTCACGACGTTCACGACGCGGACGGTCTTCACCACCACGTTCCGGACGGTCGCCACGCGGGCCACGATCGTTACGATCACGCGGACCACGATCGTCACGGTCGCGGAATTCACGCTTCGGACGCATCGGCGCATCTGGCGGCAGAATCAGCGGACGTTCGCCCTGAGCCATCTTCAGCAGAGCGGCAGCCAGAGTTTCGATATCCAGTTCTTCGTCTTCCGCCGTCGGCTGCAGTTTCGCCAGCAGCGCACGGTACTGATCCAGATCGCTGCTTTCCAATTGCTGCTGTACTTTAGCCGCAAATTTTTCCAGACGACGTTTACCCAGCAGTTCTGCGTTCGGCAATTCAACTTCCGGAATGGTCAGTTTCATCGTGCGTTCAATGTTACGCAGCAGACGACGCTCGCGGTTCTCAACGAACAGCAGCGCACGGCCTGCGCGACCCGCACGACCGGTACGGCCGATACGGTGAACGTAAGACTCGGAATCCATTGGGATATCGTAGTTTACGACCAGGCTGATACGCTCAACGTCCAGGCCACGGGCCGCAACGTCGGTTGCAATCAGGATGTCCAGACGACCGTCTTTCAGACGTTCAAGAGTCTGCTCACGCAGCGCCTGGTTCATGTCACCGTTCAGCGCGGCGCTGTTATAGCCGCTACGCTCCAGCGCTTCAGCCACTTCCAGAGTCGCATTTTTGGTACGAACGAAGATAATCGCCGCATCAAAATCTTCCGCTTCCAGGAAACGCACCAGCGCTTCGTTCTTACGCATGCCCCAGACAGTCCAGTAGCTCTGGCTGATGTCCGGACGGGTGGTGACGCTGGACTGGATGCGCACTTCCTGCGGCTCTTTCATGAAGCGGCGGGTAATGCGACGAATCGCTTCCGGCATGGTGGCAGAGAACAGAGCGGTCTGATGACCTTCCGGGATCTGCGCCATGATGGTTTCAACGTCTTCGATGAAGCCCATACGCAGCATTTCATCGGCTTCGTCCAGTACCAGACCGCTCAGACGAGACAGGTCCAGGGTACCGCGTTTTAAGTGATCAAGCAGACGACCCGGCGTACCGACGACGATCTGCGGCCCTTGACGCAGGGCGCGTAACTGCACGTCATAACGCTGGCCGCCGTACAGGGCAACCACGTTCACGCCGCGCATGTGTTTAGAGAAATCCGTCATGGCTTCGGCTACCTGAACCGCCAGTTCGCGGGTCGGTGCCAGCACCAGAATCTGAGGTGCCTTCAGCTCAGGATCAAGATTGTTGAGCAGCGGTAAAGAGAACGCTGCCGTTTTGCCGCTACCGGTCTGGGCCATACCCAGAACATCGCGACCGCCCAGCAGATGTGGAATGCACTCTGCCTGGATTGGAGATGGTTTTTCGTAACCCAGATCGTTAAGGGCTTCAAGGATAGGAGCCTTCAGGCCCAGATCTGCAAATGTGGTTTCGAATTCAGCCATGTAGTACGTGTGCCTCAAAATTAATGGCGGCCAGTCTACATAACTCATCATGAAATTGATCAGCAATTTTCATTGAAAAGTGTGAACCGGCTCAAAGTAGGTGTATTAACGAACAACAACG
>DXKH01000135.1 GCA_019415335.1 Citrobacter sp.
GCGCCGCAAGGTGTGCGAGTTCAAGTCTCGCCTCCCGCACCATTCCCATAAAAGCGTTGCACGGATGGGGTATCGCCAAGCGGTAAGGCACCGGTTTTTGATACCGGCATTCCCTGGTTCGAATCCAGGTACCCCAGCCATTTTTCTTCGAGTTTGCGGATTACCGCGACGGTCATTGGGGTATCGCCAAGCGGTAAGGCACCGGTTTTTGATACCGGCATTCCCTGGTTCGAATCCAGGTACCCCAGCCATCGAAGAAATTCAGTATCTGGCTACGTAGCTCAGTTGGTTAGAGCACATCACTCATAATGATGGGGTCACAGGTTCGAATCCCGTCGTAGCCACCATATTCAGAACACGTTAGCTTCTTTAAACGGGTTCAAAAACAATTTGTTGGGGTATCGCCAAGCGGTAAGGCACCGGATTCTGATTCCGGCATTCCGAGGTTCGAATCCTCGTACCCCAGCCAAATTAGAAAGACGTTCACGATGTGAATGCACCCTGTTAGGGTATCTCCAGGCTGTAAGGCTCCGGGCTGAGGCCGGCACGAGATAACCGACATACCATTGGGGTATCGCCAAGCGGTAAGGCACCGGATTCTGATTCCGGCATTCCGAGGTTCGAATCCTCGTACCCCAGCCACATTAGAAAAGCTCGCTTCGGCGAGCTTTTTGCTTTCTGTTATTTACCCGACCGGCGAGTAAGCCTGATAAGCATCACGCCATCAGGCATTCATTAGCACTACAACCCTAACGCATACTTCAGCGCCTGACGTTTTAACACGCCAGCGCGTTCTGCCGCCATCAGCCCAAGGTTACGAATAATCCGCAGCGGCTGCAGGTCATTGCTGAATCCGGCGTAGAACAGATCCATCCCGCTTTGCATGATGAAATTATCCGCCATGCGCCGGGTCTGGTAGCGTTTCAGAACCGGCTGACTCGCCCAGGATTCGCCATAGCTGCGGGCATTAACCAGCACATCGATAAGCGCATCCACATCGCGATAACCCAGGTTAACCCCCTGTCCGGCCAGCGGGTGGATGGTGTGCGCCGCATCGCCAACCAGCGCCAGCCCCGGTTGTACATATTGCAGGGCGTGACGACGCGTCAGCGGAAACGCGCCTGCTGCGACGGGCATCACGTGTCCCAGTCGTGCTGGAAAGTGGGTGGCGATCTCCGCCTGAAGCTGCGCCATACTCAACCCTTGCAACTGACGGATCCGCGCCGGAGCGTCATACCACACCAGCGATGCCCAGTTATCGAACAGCGGCAGAAACGCGCGCGGACCATCCGGCGTGAACTGTTGCCAGGTGCTGTCTCCAGGGTCATTTTCGCACTGCACGGTAATCAGCATGCAAGATTGCGTATACTGCCAGGCGTGAATGCCGATACCTGCCATCTGCCGGACCTGCGAATTTGCCCCATCTGCACCAATCACCAGCTTTGCGGTGATTCGTTCGCCACCGGCCAGTTCCAGCTCATGACGCTCATGATGGCGATGCAGCGCAATCAGTGAAGCCGAAACCCGCAGCGTCACTTTCGGATGCGCTTCCAGCGCCTGCCAGAGCGCCTGTTGCAGAACGTTGTTTTCAACCATATACCCGAGCAGCGGTAGCTTCAGTTCGCTGGCGTCAAACACCACATGCGCGTTTTCCCACTCCCAGGTTTCCAGTCGACGATACGGATGACTGCGCATCCCCTGCACGGCATCCCAGACGCCAAGTCCCTTCAGCAGTGAAACCGAGGCGGCGCTGATCGCCGAAATACGCACGTCCGGCTGGCTGTCCGCAACAAACGGCGTAGGCGCGGCATGTTCAATCACCGTTACCGTAAAGCCGTGTTGTGCCAGTCCCAGCGCCAGCGCGCCCCCGACCATTCCCCCGCCGACAATGGCAATTTCCGTTGGTTGATTTGTCATGGTCAATCATCCTGTTGCATGAATAAGACAAGTTTACAGGATTTTTTACCCCTTGAGGCTGATAACGGTCATACTGGTCACCAGGGCAGCAAAGCATTACACTATGCGCCCTGCAATTCAGCCACTATTTCGCAAGAGCAAGTCGATGACCAAAAAACTCCATATTAAAACCTGGGGCTGTCAGATGAACGAATACGATTCATCGAAGATGGCCGATCTGCTGGATGCCACTCACGGGTATCAACTGACCGACGTGGCGGAAGAAGCGGATGTGCTGCTGCTGAATACCTGCTCAATCCGCGAGAAGGCTCAGGAAAAAGTCTTCCATCAGTTGGGCCGCTGGAAGCTCTTAAAAGAGAAGAATCCCGATCTGATCATCGGTGTCGGCGGTTGTGTGGCGTCTCAGGAAGGCGATCATATCCGCCAACGCGCGCACTATGTCGACATTATCTTCGGGCCGCAGACGCTGCATCGCCTGCCGGAGATGATTAACTCCGTTCGCGGCAACCGTAGCCCGGTTGTCGACATTAGCTTCCCGGAGATCGAGAAGTTTGACCGCCTGCCGGAACCGCGTGCGGAAGGTCCGACCGCGTTTGTCTCTATTATGGAAGGCTGCAATAAATATTGTACTTACTGCGTGGTGCCTTACACCCGCGGTGAGGAAGTCAGCCGCCCGTCGGATGATATCCTGTTTGAAATCGCCCAGCTTGCCGCTCAGGGCGTACGTGAAGTCAATCTGCTTGGCCAGAACGTCAACGCCTGGCGCGGACAAAACTACGACGGCACCACCGGTTCGTTCGCCGACCTGCTGCGTCTGGTTGCCGCCATTGACGGTATTGACCGCATCCGCTTCACCACCAGCCATCCGATCGAGTTCACCGACGACATTATCGACGTCTATCGTGACACGCCGGAGCTGGTAAGCTTCCTGCACCTGCCGGTACAGAGCGGTTCGGATCGCGTGCTGAACATGATGGGACGTACCCATACGGCGCTGGAATATAAAGCGATCATCCGTAAGCTGCGTGCGGCGCGTCCGGACATTCAGATTAGCTCCGACTTCATCGTCGGTTTCCCGGGAGAAACTACCCAGGACTTCGAGCAGACCATGAAGCTGATTGCTGACGTCAATTTCGACATGAGCTACAGCTTTATCTTCTCTGCACGTCCGGGGACGCCAGCCGCCGATATGGTGGATGACGTGCCGGAAGAAGAGAAGAAACAGCGTCTGTATATTTTGCAGGATCGCATTAACCAGCAGGCGATGGCCTGGAGTCGTCGCATGCTCGGCACCGTTCAGCGCATTCTGGTGGAAGGAACGTCGCGTAAGAGCATCATGGAACTGTCTGGTCGTACCGAAAATAACCGCGTGGTGAACTTCGAAGGCACGCCGGAGATGATCGGTAAATTTGTCGATGTGGAAATTACCGATGTCTGGACCAACTCTCTGCGCGGGAAAGTGGTGCGTACCGAAGACGAAATGGGTCTGCGCATCGCAGAAACCCCGGAATCGGTGATTGCCCGTACCCGTAAAGAGAACGAGATTGGCGTCGGGTTCTGGCAGCCTTAATTCTGCTGAAAACGTCAACATATCCGATGGCACTGCGCTTATCGGGCCTACAGGAGCACGACGCTTCATAGGCCCGATAAGGCTCTTGTATTTCCTGTCCACGCCCCCATCTTTATACCAGTGCTTGCGCCTTTCCCCCGTGGCGTGAATAATTTCCTGACAGGCCGGTGAATGTTCATCTTCCGGCTCCCTATGCATAAGAGGAACAGTTTGAACACAGACACTCGCGAAATTACCCTTGAGCCTGCAGACAACGCCCGCCTGCTGAGCCTTTGTGGCCCGTTTGATGACAACATTAAACAGCTGGAACGCCGTCTCGGCATCGAGATTAACCGCCGTGACAACCATTTTAAACTGACCGGTCGCCCGATTTGCGTCACCGCTGCGGCAGATATCCTCCGCAGCCTGTATGTCGATACTGCGCCGATGCGCGGCCTGACGCAGGATATCGAACCGGAACAAATCCATCTTGCGATTAAAGAAGCGCGCGTGCTTGAGCAAAGCGCCGAGAGCGTCCCTGAGTTCGGCAAAGCGGTCAATATCAAAACCAAGCGTGGCGTGATTAAGCCGCGTACACCTAACCAGGCGCAGTACATCGCCAACATTCTCGACCATGACATCACCTTCGGCGTCGGTCCTGCCGGTACAGGGAAAACCTACCTCGCGGTTGCCGCCGCCGTGGATGCCCTTGAGCGTCAGGAAATCCGCCGTATTCTGTTGACTCGTCCGGCGGTTGAAGCCGGGGAAAAACTGGGCTTCCTGCCAGGCGATTTGAGTCAGAAGGTTGACCCATACCTGCGCCCATTGTATGACGCCCTGTTCGAAATGCTCGGCTTCGAGAAAGTTGAAAAGCTGATTGAGCGCAACGTGATCGAAGTGGCTCCGCTGGCCTATATGCGCGGACGTACGCTGAACGATGCCTTTATCATTCTTGATGAGAGCCAGAACACTACCATCGAACAGATGAAGATGTTCCTGACCCGCATCGGCTTTAACTCGAAGGCGGTGATTACCGGCGACGTCACACAGATTGACCTACCGCGCAACATCAAATCGGGTCTGCGCCATGCCGTTGAGGTGCTGGCAGAGGTCGACGAAATCAGCTTTAACTTCTTCCACAGTGAAGACGTCGTGCGCCACCCGGTGGTTGCCCGCATCGTTAACGCCTATGAAGCATGGGAAGAAGCCGAACAAAAACGTAAAGCCGAGCTGGCTGCCGAGCGCAAGCGTGAAGCTCAGGAACAGGAACAGAAATGAGTCAGGTGATCCTTGATTTGCAACTGGCGTGTGAGAACAACAGCGGTTTGCCAGAAGAGAGCCAGTTTCAGCACTGGTTGAATGCGGTTATCCCGCAATTTCAGGAAGAATCAGAAGTGACGATTCGCCTGGTGGATGAGGCCGAAAGCCACGATCTCAATCTGACCTGGCGTGGGAAAGACAAACCGACCAACGTACTATCCTTCCCGTTTGAAGCCCCACCGGGCATTGAGTTGCCGCTGCTTGGCGACTTGATCATCTGCCGTCAGGTGGTTGAACAGGAAGCGCAAGAGCAAGGTAAGCTGCTGGAGGCCCACTGGGCGCACATGGTCATCCACGGCAGCCTGCATTTGCTGGGCTACGATCATATCGAAGACAATGAGGCAGAAGAGATGGAAGCCCTCGAGACAGAGATTATGCTTGCTCTGGGCTATGAGGATCCGTACATTGCCGAGAAGGAATAAGCGACCGGGCGACTGCCCGGTGGTTTCTGGTGATGCCATGCGCTGTGTTTGCGCGCATTGAGCAAGAGATTAACTAACAAGAGAACCCATACGACGCCATGAGCGACGACAATTCACACAGTAGTGACACGTTAAGCAACAAGAAGGGATTTTTTTCCCTGTTACTGAGCCAACTTTTCCACGGTGAACCCAAAAACCGTGATGAACTGCTGGCGCTGATCCGTGATTCCGGGCAGAACGACCTTATCGATGAAGATACGCGCGACATGCTCGAAGGGGTGATGGACATTGCGGACCAGCGCGTTCGCGACATCATGATTCCCCGCTCTCAAATGATTACCCTGAAACGCAACCAGACGCTGGATGAATGCCTCGATGTTATTATCGAGTCCGCCCACTCGCGTTTTCCGGTGATCAGTGAAGACAAAGATCACATTGAAGGGATTCTGATGGCCAAGGATTTGCTGCCGTTTATGCGTAGCGATGCCGAAGCCTTCAGCATGGAGAAAGTGTTACGCCAGGCCGTTGTCGTCCCGGAGAGCAAACGCGTTGACCGTATGCTCAAAGAGTTTCGCTCTCAGCGTTACCATATGGCCATCGTCATCGACGAATTTGGTGGTGTCTCCGGTCTGGTG
Organism: Citrobacter sp.; assembly: GCA_019415335.1. The sequence goes on from DXKH01000135.1 coordinate 5,844, forward strand.
ACCATTGAAGACATCCTCGAGCTGATCGTCGGTGAAATCGAAGATGAATACGACGAAGAAGATGATATCGACTTCCGTCAGCTCAGTCGCCACACCTGGACCATTCGCGCGCTCGCCCCGATTGAAGACTTCAATGAAGCCTTCGGCACCAGCTTTAGCGACGAAGAAGTCGATACCATCGGTGGTCTGGTTATGCAGGCGTTTGGTCACCTGCCCGCTCGGGGTGAAACCATTGATATCGATGGTTACCAGTTCAAAGTGGCAATGGCCGACAGCCGTCGTATTATTCAGGTTCACGTCAGAATTCCGGATGACTCCCCCCAGCCAAAACTGGACGAATAACACCGAACGGGAAGAAGAACTCAATGGCTTTTGCCTCATTAATTGAACGCCAGCGCATTCGCCTGCTGCTGGCGTTATTATTCGGCGCCTGCGGAACGCTGGCTTTTTCTCCTTATGACATCTGGCCCGCCGCGATAGTGTCGTTGATGGGCTTACAGGCATTAACCCTGAATCGTCGCCCACGCCAGTCAGCCGCTATTGGCTACGTCTGGGGACTGGGACTCTTCGGAACGGGGATCAACTGGGTTTACGTCAGCATCGCGCAGTTTGGCGGAATGCCCGGTCCGGTGAACGTCTTCCTTGTCGTATTGCTCGCAGCGTATCTTTCTCTGTACACCGGACTGTTTGCCGGCGTGCTTGCTCGTCTGTGGCCAAAAACCAACTGGCTGCGGGTTGCCATTGCCGCGCCGGTAGTCTGGCAGCTAACCGAATTTCTGCGCGGCTGGGTGCTGACTGGATTTCCGTGGCTGCAGTTTGGCTACAGTCAGATCGACGGTCCGCTGAAAGGGCTGGCACCGGTCATGGGTGTCGAAGCCATTAACTTCCTGCTGATGATGGTCAGCGGATTGCTGGTTCTCTCGCTGGTCAGCCGTAACTGGCGTCCGCTGGTGGTCGCCATTGTCCTTTTCGCGCTCCCCTTCCCGCTGCGCTATATCCAGTGGTATACGCTGGAGCCGGAAAGAACGACCCGGGTGTCGATGGTTCAGGGCGATATCCCGCAGTCGTTGAAATGGGACGAAGGCCAGTTGATGAATACGCTCAAAATCTATCTGGATGCGACGCAGCCCGAAATGGGGAAATCGCAGCTGATCATCTGGCCGGAATCCGCCATTCCGGATCTGGAAATCAACCAGCAGCGTTTTCTGGGCATGATGGACGATCTGTTGCGTTCGAAGAACAGCTCGCTGATTACCGGTATTGTCGATGCGCGACTGAACAAACAGAACCGCTACGACACCTACAACACCATCATCACGCTGGGGAAAGACAATCCTTACCGCTATGACTCCACTAACCGCTACAACAAAAACCATCTGGTGCCGTTTGGTGAGTTTGTGCCGCTGGAGTCCATTCTGCGCCCCTTAGCGCCGTTCTTTGACCTGCCGATGTCCTCGTTCAGCCGTGGCCCGTATGTTCAACCGCAGCTGCATGCGCACGGTTTAGCGCTGACCGCCGCGATTTGCTACGAGATAATCCTGGGCGAACAAGTACGCGATAACTTCCGTCCGGACACGGACTATCTGCTGACCATCTCCAACGATGCGTGGTTTGGTAAGTCGATTGGCCCGTGGCAGCATTTCCAGATGGCGCGAATGCGATCGCTTGAACTGGCGCGGCCGCTGCTGCGCAGTACTAACAACGGTATTACGGCAGTGATTGGCCCGCAGGGTGAGATCCAGGCGATGATCCCGCAATTTACGCGCCAGGTGTTGACCGCCGATGTGACACCAACGACAGGCTTAACGCCGTACGCTCGCACGGGCAACTGGCCGCTATGGTTCCTTACCGCACTGTTCGGTTTTGCCGCCGTGTTAATGAGTTTGCGTCAACGTCGCAGATAACACAGTGCACCATCAAATCCAGGCCGGATAAGGCGGTACGCCGCCATCCGGCGGTTGTGCCACATCGTGCCTGATGGCGCTACGCTTATCAGGCCTACAAACCTCCCCCCGAAAACCATTCTGGCACGCCTATTGCTTTGTTAAAAAAGGCAAACCTGTTTTTAGCGTTCAGCGCAACTTAGTCGCACTAAAGTAGTTCACCGGTAGCACCGAAACGGTGCAATGAGAGATTTTTGCCTCTAAACGGTGCGGCGCACTTCGCAAAAATAAACAATAACGCAGCAAAATCTTTACATTAAGCCAGACTAAATGTTAACAAACAGGTAAAACACTGCACGCTTAAGTTGCAGGTGATAACAACACAGACACTCACAATAGGTATCACTGCGTCGACGGCGCAGACGATAAGGAGTTGGATATGCAATTACGTAAGCTAGCCACAGCAATGCTGGTGATGGGGCTGTCAGCCGGTCTGGTACACGCGGAAGACGCGGCGCCCGCCGCAGGCAGCACGCTCGACAAGATCGCCAAGAACGGCGTTATTGTCGTCGGTCACCGTGAATCCTCCGTGCCGTTCTCTTATTACGACAATCAGCAGAAAGTGGTGGGTTATTCTCAGGATTACTCCAACGCCATCGTTGAAGCCGTGAAGAAGAAACTGAACAAGCCCGATCTGCAGGTTAAGTTGATCCCGATTACCTCTCAGAATCGTATTCCGCTGCTGCAAAACGGCACCTTCGACTTTGAGTGCGGTTCCACCACCAACAACCTTGAGCGCCAGAAACAGGCCGCGTTCTCTGACACCATTTTTGTCGTCGGCACGCGTCTGCTGGCGAAAAAAGGCGGCGACATTAAAGACTTCGCGGACCTGAAAGGCAAAGCGGTTGTTGTGACCTCAGGCACCACCTCCGAAATTCTGCTGCACAAGCTGAACGACGAGCAAAAAATGGACATGCGTATCATCAGTGCTAAAGACCACGGTGACTCTTTCCGTACCCTGGAAAGCGGTCGCGCCGTTGCCTTTATGATGGATGATGCCCTGTTGGCCGGTGAGCGTGCGAAGGCGAAGAAACCGGATAACTGGGAAATCGTCGGCAAACCGCAGTCTCAGGAAGCTTACGGCTGCATGCTGCGTAAGGACGATCCTGAATTCAAAAAGCTGATGGATGACACCATCGCCCAGGCGCAGACCTCAGGCGAAGCCGCGAAATGGTTTGATAAGTGGTTCAAAAACCCGATCCCACCGAAAAACCTGAACATGAATTTTGAGCTGTCGAACGAAATGCAGACCCTGTTCAAAGAACCGAATGATAAAGCACTTAACTAACTAGAACGAAATGGGGCGGGAACTCCTTGCCCTCTCGATTGCTATGCAGCACGGACAGACTATAGGCCTGATGGTCGTTCCCCATCAGGCCTGAAAACCGAAGTACGCTGGATAACAATCTTCGAGGGTAGCGCTGCTACCCTTATTTTTTCGGAGTAGATGTATGTCAATAGACTGGAACTGGGGCATTTTTTTACAACAAGCCCCATTCGGCAACACCACCTATCTCGGCTGGCTCTGGAGCGGATTCCAGGTCACCGTCGCCTTATCCATCACCGCCTGGATCATTGCCTTCCTGGTCGGTTCTTTGTTCGGCATTTTACGCACCGTCCCGAATCGCTTCCTTTCCGGGATTGGCACCCTGTATGTAGAACTGTTCCGTAACGTTCCGCTGATTGTCCAGTTCTTCACCTGGTATCTGGTCGTGCCTGAACTGCTGCCGGAGGATCTTGGCATGTGGTTTAAGGCGGAACTGGATCCCAACATTCAGTTCTTCGTCTCGTCCATGCTCTGTCTGGGACTGTTCACCGCAGCACGCGTCTGCGAACAGGTTCGTGCCGCCATTCAGTCACTGCCGCGCGGTCAAAAAAACGCGGCGCTGGCGATGGGGCTGACCCTGCCACAGGCCTACCGCTACGTGCTGTTGCCTAACGCCTATCGCGTGATCGTCCCGCCGATGACCTCTGAGATGATGAACCTGGTGAAAAACTCTGCCATCGCCTCCACCATCGGTCTGGTCGATATGGCCGCGCAGGCAGGTAAGCTGCTGGATTACTCAGCGCATGCCTGGGAATCGTTTACCGCCATCACGGTGGCGTACGTGTTGATTAATGCCTTCATCATGCTGGTGATGAGTCTGGTGGAACGTAAAATCCGCCTGCCTGGCAATCTGGGAGGCAAATAATGTACGAATTCGACTGGAGTTCTATTGTCCCTTCCCTGCCCTATCTGCTGGATGGGCTGCTCATTACGCTGAAAATTACCGTCATCGCTGTGGTTATCGGTATTGTCTGGGGCACCATTCTCGCCGTTATGCGCCTTTCCAGCTTCGCGCCTGTCGCCTGGTTTGCTAAAGCGTACGTAAACGTTTTCCGCTCCATCCCGCTGGTGATGGTACTGTTGTGGTTCTACCTGATTGTGCCAGGACTATTGCAGGACGTACTGGGGCTGTCGCCGAAAACCGATATTCGCCTGATTTCAGCGATGGTCGCATTTTCGATGTTTGAAGCCGCCTATTACTCCGAAATTATCCGTGCGGGTATCCAGAGTATTTCCCGCGGGCAGTCAAGTGCGGCGCTGGCGTTGGGGATGACCCACTGGCAATCAATGAAGCTCATCATTTTGCCGCAGGCGTTTCGCGCGATGGTGCCGCTGCTGCTGACGCAGGGTATCGTCCTGTTCCAGGATACTTCTCTGGTGTACGTCTTAAGCCTCGCGGATTTCTTCCGCACCGCGTCTACGATTGGCGAGCGTGATGGTACACAGGTCGAAATGATCCTGTTTGCCGGTGCCGTTTACTTTGTTATCAGCCTGAGCGCGTCGTTGTTGGTCAGCTATTTGAAGAAAAGGACAGTTTAATGATTACCCTGAAAAATGTTTCTAAATGGTATGGTCACTTTCAGGTGCTGACCGACTGCTCCACGGAAGTGAAAAAAGGCGAAGTGGTGGTCGTCTGCGGCCCGTCAGGTTCCGGAAAGTCCACGCTGATCAAAACCGTTAACGGCCTGGAGCCGGTGCAAAAAGGTGAAATCACCGTGAACGGCATTATGGTCAACGACAAAAAAACCGATCTGGCGAAATTACGTTCACGCGTCGGGATGGTGTTCCAGCACTTTGAGCTGTTCCCGCATCTGTCGATTATCGAAAACCTGACTCTGGCGCAGGTGAAAGTGCTTAAGCGTGATAAAGCCCCGGCGCGTGAAAAAGCGCAGAAGTTACTGGAACGCGTAGGCCTTGCCGCACATGCCAATAAGTATCCGGCGCAACTTTCCGGCGGCCAACAACAGCGTGTGGCGATTGCCCGCGCGCTGTGTATGGATCCTATCGCTATGCTGTTCGATGAACCCACCTCCGCACTCGATCCGGAGATGATCAACGAAGTACTGGACGTCATGGTTGAACTGGCCAACGAAGGGATGACCATGATGGTTGTAACCCATGAAATGGGCTTTGCCCGCAAAGTGGCGAACCGGGTGATCTTTATGGACGAAGGGAAAATCGTTGAGGACTCACCGAAAGAAGAGTTCTTCGCTAACCCGAAATCCGAACGTGCAAAAGACTTCCTCGCCAAAATCCTGCATTAATATTCCTGGCGCGCATGTCAGAGTGCGCGCCATCTCACGCTTTCTTGCCTCGCTCCTCGAACCATTTTCACTCCGGCGTTACCCTTGCCACAAAGTAGCATTCATAAGGAGCAACAATGGCACTGCCAATAATCATAGATTGCGACCCGGGTCATGATGACGCTATCGCAATGGTTCTCGCCCTCGCCTCACCGGAACTTGACGTTAAAGCCATCACCTCATCCGCAGGTAACCAGACACCCGATAAAACGCTGCGCAACGTATTGCGAATGTTAACGTTGCTGAACCGCACGGACATTCCGGTGGCGGGCGGCGCGCCAAAGCCCTTGATGCGTGAACTGATCATTGCCGATAACGTCCATGGCGAAAGCGGACTGGACGGCCCGGCGCTACCGGAACCCGCCTTTGCACCGCAGCCATGCACCGCCGTTGAGCTGATGGCGAAGACGCTGCGCGAAAGCGCTCAACCGGTCACCCTTGTCTCAACCGGACCGCAAACCAACGTCGCGCTGTTGTTGACCAGCCATCCTGAACTGCATAACAAAATCGCCCGTATCGTCATCATGGGCGGCGCAATGGGATTAGGCAACTGGACGCCTGCTGCCGAATTCAATATCTATGTCGACCCGGAAGCCGCAGAAATCGTCTTCCAGTCAGGAATTCCGGTGGTGATGGCTGGTCTGGACGTCACGCATAAAGCGCAAATTCACGTCGAAGATACCGAACGCTTCCGCGCGATTGGCAACCCGGTTTCCGCGATTGTTGCTGAACTACTCGATTTCTTTCTCGAGTATCATAAAGACGAGAAATGGGGATTTACCGGCGCGCCGCTGCACGACCCGTGCACCATCGCCTGGCTGCTGAAACCTGAACTGTTTACTACCGTTGAACGCTGGGTTGGCGTGGAAACGCAGGGGAAATACACCCAGGGGATGACCGTGGTGGACTATTACTTACTGACCGGTAATAAACCGAATGCCACGGTAATGGTGGATGTGGATCGTGAAGGGTTTGTTGACCTGCTGGCAGAACGGCTACAGTTTTACGCGTGATCAATGCCGGATGGCGCTGACGCTTATCCGGCCTACGTAATCAGTCACCGTAGGCCGGATAAAATGCGTCAGCATCGCCATCAGGCTACATTACGGTTCAAACGGTCGGCGCTGGAACTGGTCGTGTCCACATTTCGGGCACAATGGCAATACGTCTGGCGTATACACCGCTAAGTGGAAATGGCACTTCTCGCAGACCAGATTTCCCAGCCCCACCACTTCGCCACTGTGGTATACCCCGTGATGACTCAGGTCCTGAAAGACTTCGCGCCATTCGAGTTGCGTTTTGTCGGTGATATCCGCCAGTTCCTGCCACAGGCTCTCTTTGATTACCCGCATAAAGACGCTGTCTGACTCTTCATCCAGACTCTCTTCATAGCTCACGGCGAACTCTTGCAGATCGCGTCTGACGGCGCGTGTCAGTTCGTCCACTTCGGTTCGTGTTAACTCCCCGGCCTGCAAAACCTGCTGTCGTGCCTGTTCCACCAGCGCATCGATATCACGCTCGCCATTGCGCAGGCGTTCACTTAATGACGCCACCAGTTCACGGTAGTATTGAGCAACCTTGTTCATCGTTTCGCCTCCTGGGTCGTTAACTGTCTATAATAATAGACGTTATTTAGGCCGAGCTTTGCAAGACTGCCCACAGAGTATGTAAATTCGTGCAAGGATTACCGTTGCGTGAATTCGAACCTGAATGCGCGAAAGGCTGTTTTGACGCGGGCGTTTGGGCTATGCTATGCGGATCTGAAACACCACATCGAAAGCTACGTTTGTAGCTGTATTGAAAACAGGACCACTGGCTGCCATGCAAGAGCAATACCGCCCGGAAGAGATAGAATCCAAAGTACAGCTTCACTGGGATGAGAAGCGCACATTTGAAGTGACCGAAGACGAGAGCAAAGAGAAGTATTACTGCCTGTCTATGCTTCCCTATCCTTCTGGTCGACTACACATGGGCCACGTACGTAACTACACCATCGGTGACGTGATCGCCCGTTATCAGCGCATGCTGGGCAAAAACGTGCTGCAGCCTATCGGCTGGGACGCATTCGGCCTGCCAGCAGAAGGCGCGGCGGTGAAAAACAACACCGCACCGGCACCGTGGACCTACGACAATATCGCCTACATGAAGAATCAGCTCAAAATGTTGGGCTTTGGCTATGACTGGAGCCGTGAGCTGGCAACCTGTACCCCGGAATACTATCGCTGGGAGCAGAAATTCTTCACCGAGCTGTACAAAAAAGGTCTGGTCTATAAGAAGACCTCTGCGGTCAACTGGTGCCCGAACGATCAGACCGTACTGGCGAACGAACAGGTTATCGACGGCTGCTGCTGGCGCTGCGACACCAAAGTTGAGCGTAAAGAGATCCCGCAGTGGTTTATTAAAATCACCGCCTATGCCGATGAGCTGCTCGACTCCCTGGATAAACTGGACCACTGGCCTGACACCGTGAAAACGATGCAGCGCAACTGGATTGGCCGTTCTGAGGGCGTGGAAATCACCTTCAACGTGAACGGCTATGACAACACGCTGAGCGTCTACACGACCCGCCCGGACACCTTTATGGGTGCCACCTATCTGGCCGTTGCCGCCGGCCACCCGCTGGCGCAGAAAGCGGCTGAGAACAACCCTGAACTGGCAGCCTTTATCGACGAATGCCGTAACACCAAAGTGGCCGAAGCCGACATGGCGACCATGGAGAAAAAAGGCGTCGATACTGGCTTTAAAGCTGTTCACCCGCTGACCGGCGAAGCGATTCCGGTCTGGGCAGCTAACTTTGTGCTGATGGAATACGGCACTGGCGCGGTCATGGCCGTACCGGGTCACGATCAGCGCGACTACGAATTTGCCACCAAATATGGCTTAACCATTAAGCCAGTTATCCTGGCAGCCGACGGTTCTGAGCCAGACCTTTCCGAACAGGCGATGACCGATAAAGGCGTCCTGTTTAACTCTGGTGAATTTGATGGTCTGGCCTTCGAAGCGGCCTTCAACGCCATTGCCGATAAACTGGCAGCCAAAGGCGTGGGCGAACGTAAGATCAACTACCGTCTGCGCGACTGGGGCGTTTCCCGTCAGCGTTACTGGGGCGCACCGATCCCGATGGTAACCCTGGAAGACGGCACCGTGCTGCCAACGCCGGAAGATCAACTGCCGGTGATCCTGCCGGAAGATGTCGTGATGGACGGCATTACCAGCCCGATCAAAGCCGATCCGGAATGGGCGAAAACCACAGTTAACGGCCAGCCTGCGCTGCGCGAAACCGACACCTTCGACACCTTTATGGAGTCATCCTGGTACTATGCGCGCTACACCTGCCCGCAGTATCAGGAAGGGATGCTGGATTCCGACGCCGCAAACTACTGGCTGCCGGTCGATATTTATATTGGCGGTATCGAACACGCCATCATGCACCTGCTCTACTTCCGCTTCTTCCACAAACTGATGCGCGATGCCGGCATGGTGAACTCTGACGAACCGGCAAAACAACTGCTGTGTCAGGGGATGGTACTGGCGGATGCGTTCTACTATGTCGGCGAAAACGGCGAGCGTAACTGGGTTTCCCCAGTAGATGCGATCGTTGAGCGTGACGAGAAAGGCCGTATCGTGAAGGCGAAAGACGCGGCAGGCCATGAGCTGGTGTATACCGGCATGAGCAAAATGTCCAAGTCGAAAAACAACGGTATCGACCCGCAGGTAATGGTTGAGCGTTACGGCGCGGATACCGTGCGTCTGTTTATGATGTTCGCCTCTCCGGCTGATATGACGCTGGAATGGCAGGAGTCCGGCGTGGAAGGCGCTAACCGCTTCCTGAAACGTGTCTGGAAACTGGTGTACGAACACACTTCCCGTGGCGATGTTGCGCCGCTGAACGTTGACGCGCTGACAGAAGATCAGAAAGCGCTGCGCCGTGATGTACACAAAACGATCGCCAAAGTGACCGATGATATCGGCCGCCGTCAGACCTTCAACACCGCGATTGCCGCCGTGATGGAGCTGATGAACAAACTGGCGAAAGCCCCGCAGGATGACGAGCAGGATCGTGCGTTGATGCAGGAAGCGCTGCTGGCGGTGGTGCGGATGCTTAACCCGTTCACCCCACACGTCTGCTTTACGCTGTGGCAGGCGCTGAAAGGCGAAGGCGACATCGACAACGCGCCGTGGCCGGTCGCGGATGACGCCGCAATGGTCGAAGACTCCACGCTGGTCGTGGTTCAGGTTAACGGCAAGGTGCGTGGCAAAATCACCGTACCGGTGAATGCGACAGAAGAACAGGTTCGTGAACGTGCGGGCCAGGAACATCTGGTCGCAAAATATCTTGATGGCGTTACCGTGCGTAAAGTGATTTACGTACCGGGTAAACTCCTCAATCTGGTCGTTGGCTAAGCGCGGGAGGAAGCGTGCGATATCTGGCAACATTGTTGTTATCTCTGGCGGTGTTAACCACCGCCGGGTGTGGCTGGCACCTGCGCAATACCACGCAGGTTCCGGACACAATGAAAACCATGATTCTGGACACGGGGGATCCGAATGGTCCGTTAAGCCGTGCGGTGCGTAATCAACTGCGTCTGAATGATATTGAGCTCCTGGATAAGAGTACGCTGCGTAAAGACGTGCCGTCTCTGCGTCTGGGCCGGGTCAGCATTTCGCAAGATACCGCGTCTGTCTTCCAGAATGGTCAGACAGCAGAATATCAGATGGTTATGACGGTCAATGCGTCAGTGTTGATTCCGGGTCACGATATTTATCCAATCAGCGTCCGGGTATTCCGTTCGTTCTTCGACAACCCACAGATGGCGCTGGCGAAGGATAACGAACAGGAGATGATCATCAAAGAGATGTACGACAAAGCGGCGGAACAGCTGATTCGTAAGCTGCCAAGCGTACATGCAGCGGATCGTCGCTCATCAGAAGAAGAGGTTGCCGTTGATGATAAAGATACGGCCCCTGCATCCTCCTCAACGCGTGTCTCCAGCACGCTGGGTAACTGATGATTCGGTTGTACCCTGAACAACTCCGCGCGCAACTCTCTGAAGGGTTGCGCGCGGCGTATCTGCTACTCGGAAACGATCCACTGTTGTTGCAGGAAAGCCAGGACGCCATCCGTCAGGTTGCGGCAACTCAGGGATTCGACGAACACCACACGTTTACTCTCGACAACAATACCGACTGGAACGCATTGTTCTCGCAATGCCAGGCGATGAGCCTGTTCGCCAGTCGTCAGACGCTGCTGCTGTTACTGCCAGAAAATGGTCCGAATGCCGCCGTGAATGAACAACTGGCGACATTGGTTCAACTGCTACATGACGATCTGCTGCTGATCGTACGTGGAAACAAGCTCAGTAAAGCGCAGGAAAATGCCGTCTGGTTTAGCGCGCTGGCCGACCGGGCCGTTCAGGTCAGTTGTCAGACGCCGGAACAGGCGCAACTTCCCCGTTGGGTTGCCGCGCGCGCAAAGCAAAATAATCTGCAACTGGACGACGCAGCGAATCAACTGTTGTGCTATTGCTATGAAGGTAACCTGCTGGCACTGGCGCAGGCGCTGGAACGTTTGTCCCTGTTGTGGCCCGACGGTAAGCTCACCCTGCCTCGCGTTGAGCAGGCCGTGAACGACGCCGCCCACTTCACGCCATTCCATTGGGTGGATGCGCTGGTCATGGGCAAGAGTAAGCGCGCACTGCACATTCTTCAGCAGTTACGCCTGGAAGGCAGCGAACCGGTTATTTTGCTGCGCACCCTGCAACGTGAACTGTTGCTGCTGGTCACGCTGAAACGCCAGTCAGCCCACACCCCGCTACGCACGCTCTTTGATAAGCATCGTGTCTGGCAAAACCGCCGGAGCATGATTGGCGACGCGTTGAACCGGCTCACTCCGGCACAGTTACGTCAGGCGGTACAATTACTGACACGTACGGAATTAACGCTGAAGCAGGACTATGGTCAGTCGGTCTGGGCGGAGCTTGAAGGGCTCTCACTGCTGATTTGCCACAACGCGCTGGCTGAAGTTTTTATTGATGGCTGATATGAAATCATTACAGGCTCTCTTTGGCGGCACCTTTGATCCGGTGCACTATGGTCACCTCAAACCCGTGGAAACGCTGGCCAATCTGATTGGTCTGTCACGGGTCATCGTGATGCCGAATAATGTTCCCCCTCATCGCCCGCAACCGGAGGCCACCAGTGCACAGCGGAAAACCATGCTGGAACTGGCGATTGCCGACAAGCCGCTGTTTATCCTCGATGAGCGCGAACTGAAGCACGACACCCCCTCCTACACGGCGCAAACGCTGAAGGCCTGGCGTGAAGAGCAAGGCCCGGATGCCCCGCTGGCGTTTATCATTGGTCAGGACTCGCTGCTGACTTTCCCGACCTGGCATGACTACGAGACAATTCTCGACAACACCCATCTGATTGTCTGCCGCCGCCCAGGCTACCCGCTCGAAATGGGGCAGGAACAGCATCAACATTGGCTGGATCAACATCTGACGAATACGCCGGACGATCTGCACCTGCTACCGGCCGGAAAAATCTATCTCGCCGAAACGCCGTGGTTCAATATTTCCGCTACGATCATCCGCGAACGACTGGAAAACGGCGAACCGTGTGATGACCTGATGCCGCGCGCGGTGCTGGACTATATCAATCAGCATGGATTGTATCGCTAAGCACGTCGGTTAACGCCGCCAGCAGGCGGTCGTTCTCTTCCTGACTGCGTATTGCCACGCGGAAATAGCGTCCATCAAGACCCGGGTAATTGGCACAACTGCGAATCAAAATATGCCGCGCCAACAGAGCGCGCTGAAGATCGGTTTCGCAACGCAGCAGGAGATAATTCGCCTGGCCGGGATACACTGTCAGTCCCGGCAGCGCACACAACTGCTGATAAAAGCGTCCGCCCTCTTCACGCAGCCACTGCCATGTCGCCTGTTGATAATCGGTATCCTCCAGAACCTGCTCCCCTGCCAGTGCGGCAAAGGCGTTAATCGACCACGGCATCTGTCGTGCCCTCATCGCCGCAACTGCCTGCTCATCGCTGTTGATGAGATACCCCAGTCTCAGTCCTGGAATGGCATAGAATTTTGTCAGTGAACGCAGAACCCAGATGTGCGAATTATCCTGTAACGCTGGAATAAATCCCGTTTCGTCGGCAATAAAATCGATAAACGCTTCATCAAGGATCAGCGCAATATTGAGCAACTGGCAGCGCCCGGCAATCGCGTCGAGTAACGCCCGTTCCGGCAGTAATCCGGTGGGATTGTTAGGCGTGCACAAAAACAGACAGTCCAGTTCTGCCGTTAATGCATCGAGGATCGCCCCGGTCAACTGCCAGTCGTCCTCTTCACGCAGCATGAACGTATCAATGACGCATTCGCTCCACTGCAACGCGCGCCGGTATTCGGCAAAACCCGGCGTGACGATCATTGCCCGTCGCGGTTTCAAACCGTTCACCAGGGTAAAGATCGACTCGGTCTCACCGTTTCCGGCGAGGATCCATTCGGCTGGCACCTGGTGATGTCGGGCCAGCGCCTGATGCAGGTGGCGGTAATCGACGTCAGGATAGCGCTCGGCAAGGTGTAAATTGTCGACAATGGCGCGTTTTACCGTTTCAGGCATACCCAGTGGATTAATATTCGCGCTAAAATCCAGCAACTTCTCGGGTGAGATCCCGAGGAGCTCAGCCGCCTCACGGGTATTACCGCCGTGTGCGCTTTTGAATAGAGACATCGTGCCGCTCCTGGCAAAAGAGGCTATTTTAGAGAAAATAGCGCGCGCATTCAGGGCGAATATCATGTTTTGCGCGAATACGTATCAAGAGGGAAAAATGCGACTCTGGTTAGTTCGTCATGGTGAAACCGAGGCCAATGTGGCGGGATTGTACAGCGGTCATGCCCCCACGCCGTTGACCGGGCGCGGCGTGACACAGGCGAAAACGCTGAATACACTGCTCAGCCAGGTTCCCTTTGACCAGGTGCTGTGTAGCGAACTGGAGCGCGCGCAGCACACGGCGCGTTTAGTGCTTCAGGGGCGTGAACTGCCACTACGGGTGAAACCCGAACTCAATGAGATGTTCTTTGGCGACTGGGAGATGCGTCATCACCAGGATCTGGCCCGCGAAGATGCCGAGAACTATGCGGCCTGGTGCAACGACTGGCAAAATGCTGTTCCCACCAATGGGGAAGGATTTCAGTCCTTCGCCCGGCGTGTTGAGCAGACGATTGCGCTCCTTGCTGACTACCAGCACCATGATCATGTGCTGATCGTCAGCCATCAGGGTGTTCTCAGCCTGTTGATCGCCCGGCTGCTGGCCATGCCCGCCGCCGCGATGTGGCATTTTCGCGTTGAGCAAGGCTGCTGGAGCGCCATTGATTTCACGGGTGATTTTGCCACACTTCGGGTGCTCAACAGCAGAGCGATATGGACCCCCGGCGAGTAAAATATCTGTTTTTTATCGCCAGAAACGCTCCGCCCATTGACACCCCCGGACAGGCTGCTATCCTCCGCTGCCAGACTTTCCCCGCCCTTCAGCACGTTGCAGAAATTGTTTTACAAAAATGGCGATGCATTCTGTTGCATGGGGTGGGATGATAGCCCACTTTCAAAAACCGCCGGTGACATTTGTCCCGAAAGGGCTGTGGGTTCAGGTATACTGACAAGCTTATTAATACTCATTCATGCACCCAGGGGGAAAACTTGCAGGGTAAAGCACTCCAGGATTTTGTAATCGACAAAATTGATGACCTTAAAGGTCAGGACATCATCGCCTTAGACGTTCAGGGCAAATCCAGTATCACCGACTGCATGATCATCTGTACCGGTACTTCCAGCCGTCACGTCATGTCTATTGCTGACCACGTCGTTCAGGAATCTCGCGCTGCGGGAATGCTACCGCTGGGTGTGGAAGGTGAAAGCGTCGCCGACTGGATCGTCGTTGATCTGGGTGAAGTGATTGTCCATGTTATGCAGGAAGAGAGCCGTCGCCTGTATGAGCTGGAAAAACTCTGGAGTTAATGCGTGAAGCTTCAACTTGTCGCGGTAGGCACGAAAATGCCCGACTGGGTACACACCGGTTTTACCGAGTACCTGCGGCGTTTTCCCAAAGACATGCCTTTTGAGCTGATCGAAATTCCGGCCGGCAAACGCGGCAAGAATGCGGACATCAAGCGTATTCTCGACAAAGAGGGTGAACAAATGCTGGCTGCCGCAGGCAAAAACCGCATCGTCACCCTGGATATTCCCGGTAAACCCTGGGACACGCCGCAACTGGCGACCGAACTGGAACGCTGGAAGCTGGACGGTCGTGATGTCAGCCTGTTGATCGGCGGGCCGGAGGGATTATCCCCTGCCTGCAAAGCAGCAGCAGAACAAAGTTGGTCGCTCTCTGCGCTAACACTTCCTCATCCGCTCGTTCGGGTGCTGGTGGCAGAGAGCCTGTATCGGGCGTGGAGCATTACCACTAATCACCCTTATCACCGTGAGTGATCACTGAGCTTGAGTAGACTAAGCAGCGGATGAAATTACAGAATTCTTTTCGCGACTATACGGCTGAGTCCGCGCTATTTGTGCGCCGGGCGCTGGTCGCTTTTTTGGGTATCTTACTGCTCACCGGCGTGCTTATCGCCAACCTGTATAATCTGCAGATCGTCCGTTTTACCGATTACCAGACTCGCTCGAATGAAAACCGGATTAAACTGGTGCCCATCCCCCCCAGTCGCGGCATCATTTATGATCGTAACGGCATTCCTCTCGCCCTGAACCGCACCATTTACCAGATCGAAATGATGCCTGAGAAGGTCGATAACGTGCAGCAGACGCTGGATGCCTTGCGTAACGTCGTCGACCTGACCGATGACGACATTGCGGCATTCAAGAAAGAGCGCGCACGTTCGCACCGCTTTACCTCTATTCCCGTCAAAACCAACCTGACTGAAGTGCAGGTGGCGCGGTTTGCCGTTAACCAGTACCGTTTCCCTGGTGTCGAAGTGAAAGGCTATAAACGCCGCTTCTACCCGTACGGTTCTGCGCTCACCCACGTCATTGGCTACGTGTCGAAGATTAACGATAAAGACGTTGAGCGACTGGATAAAGACGGCAAGCTGGCTAACTATGCCGCCACGCATGACATCGGAAAACTGGGAATTGAGCGCTACTACGAAGATGTGCTGCACGGTCAGACCGGCTACGAAGAAGTCGAAGTCAACAACCGTGGCCGCGTCATCCGCCAGCTCAAGGAAGTTCCACCGCAGGCCGGACACGATATCTACCTGACGCTGGATCTCAAACTGCAGCAGTATATCGAGACGCTGCTTGCCGGCAGCCGCGCAGCCGTGGTGGTCACCGACCCGCGTACCGGTGGCGTACTGGCGCTGGTTTCAATGCCAAGCTACGACCCGAACCTGTTCGTCGACGGTATCTCCAGTAAAGACTATTCCGGTCTGCTAAATGATCCGAACACGCCGCTGGTCAACCGCGCAACGCAGGGGGTTTATCCGCCAGCGTCGACGGTAAAACCGTATGTCGCCGTTTCTGCATTAAGCGCGGGCGTTATCACCCGCAATACCAGCCTGTTTGACCCTGGCTGGTGGCAGTTGCCCGGCTCAGAAAAACGCTACCGTGACTGGAAGAAATGGGGCCACGGACACCTGAACATCACCAAATCGCTGGAAGAATCGGCGGATACCTTTTTCTATCAGGTCGCTTATGACATGGGGATCGATCGCCTCTCCGAGTGGATGGGCAAATTCGGTTACGGTCACTATACCGGCATCGACCTGGCGGAAGAGCGTTCCGGCAACATGCCGACCCGCGAATGGAAGCTCAAGCGCTTTAAAAAACCCTGGTATCAGGGCGATACCATTCCGGTCGGCATCGGTCAGGGTTACTGGACGGCAACGCCGATTCAGATGAGTAAGGCGCTGATGATTCTGATTAACGATGGCGTGGTGAAGGTGCCTCATCTGCTGATGAGCACCGCAGAAAATGGCAAGAAGGTTCCCTGGGTGCAACCACAGGAACCACCGGTCGGTGATATTCACTCCGGCTACTGGGAACTGGCGAAAGACGGTATGTATGGCGTCGCCAACCGTGGTAACGGGACCGCGCATAAATATTTTGCCAGCGCGCCGTATAAAATTGCCGCCAAATCCGGTACCGCGCAGGTCTTTGGTCTGAAAGCCAACGAAACCTATAACGCGCATAAAATTGCCGAGCGTCTGCGTGACCATAAACTGATGACTGCATTTGCGCCGTACAACAACCCGCAGGTGGCGGTTGCCATCATCCTGGAAAACGGGGGGGCAGGCCCGGCGGTAGGTACCATTATGCGTCAGATTCTTGACCACATCATGTTGGGCGATAACAACACCGATCTGCCAGCGGAAAACCCGGCGGTTGCAGCGGCGGAGGATCAATAACCATGACGGATAATCCGAACAAAAAAACATTCTGGGATAAAATCCATATTGATCCCACCATGTTACTGATTTTACTGGCTCTGTTGGTTTACAGCTCAATGGTTATCTGGAGCGCCAGCGGCCAGGACATTGGCATGATGGAGCGTAAAGTCGGCCAGATTGCGATGGGTCTGGTGATCATGGTGGTCATGGCGCAGATCCCACCTCGCGTCTACGAGGGCTGGGCGCCGTACCTCTATATTTTCTGTATTATTTTGCTGGTAGCGGTCGATGCCTTCGGGGCGATCTCCAAAGGCGCGCAGCGCTGGCTGGACCTCGGTATCGTACGTTTTCAGCCTTCTGAAATCGCCAAAATTGCAGTCCCTCTGATGGTTGCACGCTTTATCAACCGCGACGTCTGCCCGCCATCGCTAAAGAACACGGCCATCGCGCTGGTGCTGATTTTTATGCCGACGCTACTGGTCGCAGCGCAGCCTGACCTCGGAACCTCGATTCTGGTCGCCCTTTCCGGGCTGTTTGTGTTGTTCCTCTCAGGTCTGAGCTGGCGATTGATTGGCGTCGCTGTGCTGCTGCTCGCGGCGTTCATTCCGATCCTGTGGTTCTTCCTGATGCACGATTATCAGCGTCAACGTGTAATGATGTTACTTGACCCGGAAACCGACCCGTTGGGCGCCGGTTATCACATCATTCAGTCTAAAATTGCGATTGGTTCCGGTGGACTGAGCGGCAAGGGATGGTTACACGGAACCCAGTCGCAACTGGAATTTTTGCCCGAGCGCCACACCGACTTTATCTTCGCCGTCCTGGCGGAAGAGCTTGGTCTGATTGGGATATTGATCCTGCTTGCGCTGTATATTCTGCTGATTATGCGTGGTTTGTGGATTGCCGCCCACGCGCAAACCACCTTTGGTCGCGTGATGGCCGGTGGCTTAATGTTGATTTTATTCGTTTATGTCTTCGTTAATATTGGTATGGTGAGTGGGATTCTGCCTGTTGTAGGCGTTCCGCTTCCGTTGGTCAGTTACGGAGGCTCAGCACTGATCGTGTTGATGGCCGGGTTTGGAATTGTCATGTCGATCCACACCCACAGAAAAATGTTATCGAAAAGCGTGTAAGGGGTGCGCAATGCGTAAGCAGTTGCCTGGAGTCTGCGTCGCAGCAGGAATTATGCTGCTCGCGGCATGTACGAGTGATGATGGTCAGCAACAGAATGCCGTCGCGCCGCAGCCAGCGGTATGTAATGGACCCGTCGTTGAAATCAGCGGGGCCGACCCGCGTTTTGAACCGCTCAACCCGACCGCTAATCAGGATTATCAGCGAGACGGTAAGAGCTACAAGATTGTGCAGGATGCCTCACGCTTTAGTCAGGCAGGATTCGCGGCGATCTACGATGCCGAACCCGGTAGCAATCTGACCGCCTCCGGTGAAGCGTTTGATCCGATGCAGCTCACCGCAGCGCATCCGACATTGCCGATCCCAAGCTATGCGCGAATCACTAACCTCGCCAATGGGCGGATGATCGTGGTGCGCATTAACGATCGCGGTCCTTATGGCAACGATCGCGTGATTTCACTGTCGCGTGCCGCTGCTGACCGCCTGAATACGTCCAATAACACCAAAGTGCGCATCGACCCGATTATTGTCGCGCAGGATGGTTCATTGTCTGGTCCGGGTATGGCCTGTACCACTGTGGCCAAACAGACTTATGCCCTGCCCTCACGTCCAGACCTGAGCGGCGGAATGGGTAATGCCTCTTCCGCACCGGAAGCGATGCAGCCTCAGGGTGACGTTCGCGCCATCAGCAATTCCACGCTACAAAGTGAAGACAACGCCGGCGCACCGGTTCAGAGCAGCGGTTTCCTCGGCGCACCGACGACACTGGCCGCAGGCGTGCTGGAAGGCAGTGAACCGACACCAGCGCCACAGCCCACTACGGCGGCTCCCGTCAGTGCTCCAGCCGTAACACCTGCCGCTACGGCTGCGCCTGCCGCCGTTTCTGCCAGCGGCAGTTACGTGGTCCAGGTCGGTGCGGTAAGCGATCAGGGGCGTGCCCAACAGTATCAGCAGCGCTTAGGTCAGCAGTTTGGCGTACCGGGACGCGTCACGCAGAACGGTGCCGTATGGCGTATTCAGCTCGGTCCGTTCGCCAGCAAAGCACAAGCCAGCGCACTACAACAGCGTTTACAATCTGAAGCTCAATTACAGTCCTTCATTACCGGCGCGCAGTAACGTAACAAGGGCATCAGAAGTGTCAATTTCTGTAAGTGACGTTAACAACGTTAACAAAGTCATGCGGAAAGTCTGATGCCTGCCGGTATTGCATTTGCTATAGTAGGGCACTTTTTTTAATTCCATCACGGACGTCGTAGTTCAGACCATGAAGACCACCTTTTCCGCTCGTTTCATGCAGCGCATGGCGCTCACCACGGCTCTTTGCACAGCCGCAATTTCAGGCGCGCATGCCGATGACCTGAATATTAAAACTATGATCCCGGGTGTTCCGCAGATCGACGCGGAGTCCTACATCCTCATCGACTATAACTCCGGTAAAGTGCTGGCGGAACAAAACGCCGATACGCGTCGTGACCCGGCCAGTCTGACCAAAATGATGACCAGTTACGTTATCGGTCAGGCCATGAAAGCGGGCAAGTTTAAAGAAACGGATTTGGTCACTATCGGTAATGACGCCTGGGCCACGGGCAATCCGGTCTTTAAAGGCTCATCGCTGATGTTCCTGAAACCGGGTATGCAGGTTCCGGTATCGCAACTGATTCGCGGGATTAACCTGCAGTCCGGTAACGACGCCTGCGTTGCGATGGCTGACTTTGCTGCCGGTAGCCAGGATGCATTTGTCGGGCTGATGAACAGCTACGTGAACGCGCTGGGGCTGAAAAACACGCACTTCCAGACGGTCCACGGCCTGGATGCCGACGGTCAATACAGTTCTGCCCGTGATATGGCGCTGATTGGTCAGGCGCTGATCCGCGATGTTCCTAACGAATACTCCATCTACAAAGAAAAAGAGTTCACCTTTAACGGCATCCGTCAGTTGAACCGAAACGGTCTGCTGTGGGACAACAGCCTGAAGGTAGATGGCATCAAAACGGGTCATACCGACAAAGCCGGGTACAACCTTGTTGCTTCAGCGACCGAAGGTCAGATGCGTTTGATCTCAGCGGTCATGGGCGGTCGCACTTATAAAGGGCGTGAAACGGAAAGCAAAAAACTGCTGACCTGGGGCTTCCGTTTCTTTGAAACGGTTAACCCGCTGAAAGCAGGCAAAGAGTTCGCGTCTGAACCGTCCTGGTTTGGTGATACCGATCGCGCCTCCTTAGGGGTCGATAAAGATGTGTATCTGACCATTCCTCGTGGTCGTATGAAAGACCTGAAAGCCAGCTATGTACTGAACAGCACGGAG
Source organism: Citrobacter sp. (assembly GCA_019415335.1). Next base: position 26,264 of record DXKH01000135.1, read on the forward strand.
CTGCATGCGCCGCTGCAGAAAAATCAGGTGGTGGGTATCATTAACTTCCAGCTTGACGGTAAAACCATTGAGCAACGCCCTCTGGTCGTACTGCAGGAAATCCCAGAAGGTAACTTCTTCAGCAAAATCATTGATTATATTAAGTTAATGTTCCATCACTGGTTTGGTTAAAAATTGAACACTTGAAAGTGTGATTTCCATCCCCATATACTAAGCATCAGTAAAACTCCCGCCCTCTGGCGGGAGTTGTTATTTATTTACGTTACGCCGGAGCTGACATGAAAACCAAACTTAACGAACTGCTTGAATTCCCTACTCCTTTTACTTACAAAGTTATGGGGCAGGCGTTACCTGAGCTGGTTGAACAGGTGGTTGAAGTGGTACAGCGCCATGCGCCCGGAGATTACTCCCCGACAGTAAAACCCAGCAGCAAGGGCAATTACCATTCGGTTTCGATTACCATCAACGCAACCCATATTGAGCAGGTTGAAACGCTGTACGAAGAGCTCGGTAACATCGAAATCGTCCGCATGGTTCTGTAATTCAGGTTCGGGCCCCGACCTTGTTCGGGTGCCCACCCCACCTTCCTTTCGCTGTGATATACTTTTCTCCCCCATTTGTTACTTCTCTACGGAGATGCTGTTTTGTCTCAGGATAAAATACTGGTCCGCCAGCTCGGTCTTCAACCCTACGAACCCGTCTCCCAGGCCATGCACGACTTTACCAACACCCGCGATGAACAAACTCCCGATGAAATCTGGCTGGTTGAGCACTATCCAGTTTTCACCCAGGGTCAGGCAGGCAAAGCGGAACATGTTTTAATGCCCGGAGATATCCCGGTTATTCAAAGCGATCGCGGTGGGCAAGTGACTTACCACGGACCAGGCCAGCAGGTCATGTACGTTCTGTTGAACCTGAAGCGGCGTAAACTTGGCGTGCGGGAACTGGTCACGCTACTGGAACAGACCGTCGTGAATACTCTGGCGGAGCTGGATATTGACGCCCACCCGCGAGCAGATGCCCCTGGCGTTTATGTCGGTGAAAAGAAAATATGTTCCCTGGGTTTGCGTATTCGTCGCGGTTGTTCATTCCACGGGCTGGCGTTAAACGTTAATATGGATCTATCTCCTTTCTTGCGAATTAACCCATGTGGCTATGCAGGTATGGAAATGGCAAAAATATCTCAATGGAATAGCGAGGCCACGACGGATAATATCCAACCACGATTATTAGCCAATATTTTAGCACTACTAAATAATCCCCCTTGCGAATATATTCCTGCTTAACTTATTGAATGCTATGGCCCAAAAACCCGCGGGCCATTGCCCTCATTCCCGCTCAAATGCTTTACAATGCCTCCTGGTTTCTATATTTTCTGTCTATCTTAGCTTGAATTTTTAACGCATTTACTTCGTCATAAAAATCGACGTAGGATTTTTCTTTATACAAACGTTAAACCTTCAATCAATTACCGTAAAAATGGTTATCGATGCGCGAGATGAACAATAGTGGTGAAATTGCATACTTACAACAAATACAAGTACCGCTATTATTTATAATGTGAATTAAATTGGAGTGAACGCGTGAGTGAGAATAGTAAGCCGAAAAGAAATTTCTACGAGCATCGCCCCGAAGATAAGCCGCAAATTTTCAGAACGCTGAGAAATATAGACCTGAACCTGCTGACTATTTTCGAAGCCGTTTACGTTCATAAGGGGATCGTTAATGCCGCGAAAATTCTCAATTTGACACCCTCTGCGATCAGCCAATCTATTCAAAAATTGCGCACGATATTTCCCGACCCTCTGTTTATCCGAAAAGGCCAGGGGGTGACCCCCACTACTTATGCCACCCACCTGCACGAGTATATCAGCCAGGGGCTAGAGTCTATTCTCGGCGCATTGGATCTTACCGGCAGCTACGATAAACAACGGACAATTACTATCGGGACCACACCGTCTATCGGCGCACTGGTGATGCCAACCATTTATCACGCCATCAAAACCCGCCATCCGCAACTGCATCTGCGTAACATCCCTGTCCATGACGCCGAAACGCAACTCAGCCAGTTTCAGAGCGATTTGATTATCGATAACCACATCTACAACAACCGTGCAGTAGAGAATCATGTTCTGTTTTCTGACAAAATTGAACTGGTCTGTCGTCAGAACCACCCTTCCCTGGTGCGTTCTCTGGACCCTGAGGCGCTCGATGACGCAGAACATAGTTTGCTAATGATTGAAGGCCAAAGCTTCACGCTTCTGCGCCAGCGTATTCAGGAACTGTTCCCCGAACGGCAAATCAGCTTTAGCAGCTACAACATTTTCACACTCGCGTCGCTCATTGCGCACAGCGACCTGGTGGGTATCATGCCCGCACGTTTCTTCACGCTGTTCAACCATTGCTGGCCGCTCCAGCGGATCCCTCATCCGTCCCTGAACCATGAGAAAATCGACTTCTCACTGCATTACAACAAGCTGAGCTTACGCGATCCGGTGCTGGAGAACGTCATTACGGTGATCCGCGACGCCTTCTGAAAAAGAAATGTTACGACCTGGTCAAAACTGATGCCAGGCAAATGGCACAAAACAACAACTATTTTACATTTTGCCGGTCACTCAGGCTGCTTTAAGACCCGTTTCAATGATATACTGCGTGCAGTGAATTCAAAAATAGTTGATAAATACAACATTCCCTTGAATTAAAACGCTTTCCTTCGTTATTCGCAACTGGAACATGCACGCTATGAGTAAACCCATTGTGATGGAACGCGGTGTTAAATACCGCGATGCCGATAAGATGGCCCTTATCCCGGTCAAAAATGTGGCTACAGAGCGCGAAGCCCTGCTGCGCAAGCCGGAATGGATGAAAATTAAGCTTCCAGCGGACTCCACTCGTATCCAGGGCATCAAAGCGGCAATGCGTAAGAATGGCCTGCATTCTGTTTGTGAAGAAGCCTCTTGCCCAAACCTGGCGGAGTGTTTCAACCACGGCACTGCCACGTTTATGATCCTCGGTGCCATTTGTACCCGTCGCTGCCCGTTCTGCGATGTGGCCCACGGGCGCCCTGTGGCACCGGATGCCAACGAACCGGTAAAACTGGCACAAACGATTGCCGATATGGCTCTGCGCTATGTCGTTATCACCTCTGTTGACCGTGATGACTTGCGTGACGGCGGCGCTCAGCACTTTGCCGATTGCATTACTGCTATTCGTGAGAAAAGCCCGACGATTAAAATTGAAACGCTGGTGCCCGACTTCCGTGGTCGTATGGATCGCGCTCTGGAGATTCTGACCGCCACTCCGCCGGACGTTTTCAACCATAACCTCGAAAACGTGCCTCGCATTTATCGTCAGGTGCGCCCGGGCGCTGACTACAACTGGTCGCTCAAATTACTGGAACGCTTTAAAGAAGCGCATCCAGAGATCCCGACCAAATCCGGTCTGATGGTTGGCCTTGGCGAAACGAATGCGGAAATCATTGAAGTGATGCGCGATCTGCGTCGTCACGGCGTGACTATGCTGACACTGGGACAGTATCTGCAACCGAGTCGTCATCACCTGCCCGTTCAGCGCTATGTCAGCCCGGACGAATTTGAAGAAATGAAAGCAGAAGCGATGGCGATGGGCTTTACCCATGCTGCCTGCGGACCGTTCGTCCGTTCGTCTTACCATGCCGACCTGCAGGCGAAAGGGATGGAAGTGAAGTAATCTCGAAATAAATACTTACATTTCGCCCATAAAAAACCCGCGTAATCGCGGGTTTTTCTCGTCTGAGTAAAACGGATAAGCGTTTTTAGCTCCGGGTATTACTCTTTATGAGAGAGTTTCTCAGCCTGAATGCTGCCGTCTGCGTCTTTTTTCGCGCCCGCATCTTCATCATTCATCGCTTTTTTGAAACCCTTAATCGCCGTGCCCAGGTCTCCACCCAGTGTACGTAACTTCTTGGTACCAAACAGCAGAACGACCAGTGCAGCCACCACCAGCAGTTTGGTAATACTAATCTCACCCATAGATACCTTCTTAACTTAAAACAGGCGGCGTAGCGCGCCCTTAGTAACCTGAGAATATTAACGGTCATTTGACGCGCGCACACAATAGCAATCTGTAACAAGGTGAATCAAGCAGTGTTTAAAAAAACGTCATAATAATTGCGGTGGCACAAATCTGCGGTTACGTAATACCGGTAATTGCGCCCGTATCTGACGGATTCGCTCAGCGGAGATCTCCGCCATGACAAGCGTCGGGACATCTGCCGCAGCGGCAATCGTCACGCCAAAGGGGTCAATGATGCGACTCTGTCCGATATTCTTGTTGCCACACTCCCCTGCCGCAATCATATAACAGGTAGTATCGAGCGCGCGGGCAGCTAACAGCGTTGACCAATGGTGTTCCTTCAGCGTCCCTCTGACCCAGGCAGCTGGCAGCACCAGCACTTCTGCACCCTGCAACGCAAGCGCCATCGACAATTCGGGAAAGCGCAGATCGTAGCAAGTCATCAGCCCCACTCTGAGTCCATCCACATCTAGCAGCGGTGCGATAACGTTACCCGCATCAACATTACGGGACTCCTGAATGGAGAATGCATCATAAAGATGTAGCTTGGCGTAGCTTGCCACGATTTTCCCTCCGCGCAGCGCCACCAGTGTGTTCACCGCACGGCCGGGACGCGAAGGGACATGAACCGTGAGAATGGTGGTCATCATATTCGACGCACTTTCCCGCAGCAGCTTTTTCAGGAAATCCCCTTCTAAATGCTGGGCGGATTTCACCGACAGGTCGGGATCCGAATCGTCTCGCGCCAGCAATGCTTCTGGCAAAACCAGCAGTGACGCACCGTTTTCCGCCGCCTGCGACATGAGTGTGACGCAGGTATCTGCGTTCTTATCCCACACGGGGCTGACGGCAAATTGCCCTGCAGCAACTAACATAATTCCTCCGGTCAGGTTGTCAGGCTCGCCAACGATGATTATTCGGCGTTACACTTATCTTATATACCAACCAAATAGCAGGATTAGGCAGTGTTACAACTTCTTTTAGCAGTTTTTATTGGCGGTGGCACAGGAAGTGTAGCGAGATGGATGCTCAGTATGCGGTTTAACCCCATGCATCAGGCGATTCCGATAGGAACCCTGACCGCAAATTTAGTGGGTGCATTCATCATTGGTATGGGACTGGCATGGTTTAGTCGCATGACTAATATCGACCCAATGTGGAAAGTGCTGATCACAACCGGCTTTTGTGGCGGCCTGACAACCTTCTCCACCTTTTCGGCGGAAGTGGTCTTTTTGCTTCAGGAAGGTCGAGTGGGTTGGGCAATGCTGAATGTGTTGGTCAACCTGTTGGGATCATTTGCGATGACGGCATTAGCATTCTGGCTATTTTCCGCCTCCAGCGCGCATTAGAGTCCAAAAAAAACCCGCTAATAAGCGGGTTTTGAAATCTTGCTGACGTAAGCTTACAGAGCAGTTACGTTTGCAGCAGAAGGGCCTTTGGCACCGTTAGTGATTTCGAACTCTACACGCTGACCTTCAGCCAGAGTTTTAAAACCATTGGTCTGGATTGCAGAGAAGTGTACGAACACGTCTTTGCTGCCATCTTCCGGAGTAATGAAACCGAATCCTTTGGACTCATTAAACCACTTAACGTTACCTTTAATCTTAGACATCAAAATTACCTTTACATGAAAAATAGACACAAATGCTGTGTCGGGTATCAGTACACCAATTGTGGTTCACTTTGTCCAGTCGAACTTTGGCAAAAAGTGATAAATGTCGCGTTATTTTTTGGCATAAGCTTATATCGCTCTGTTTTATATGGAATTTAATGCCATTCATCGGTTCAGAACTGAAAACGCATCCACGCAAAGTAGACGTTGCCGTTGTTATAGGTACCAGGTATATAGGTCATCTGAAACGTCGCCGGACCGTAGCCGATGGAGGCCAGCGGCAGCAGGACTGGAAGAGGAATGTAGTTCCAGTTATCACGTGCCGTCACACCGGCGGTAAAGCCTAATCCCAGATGGAAATTGTCATCCGGCAGAGGTCGCCAGGTGTTCTCCCAGCCATAACCGCCAATCGGTTCCCATTTATTCCATGAATCTTTGAAGGCCATAATATACAGGCCGTGCCAGTTTCCCTTTTCATCCCAGCGAGACTGACCAAATCCACCGCCCCACGGACGCTCGTTATACCGATCGGTTTTTTCCTTATCATAGGCAAAACGCGCATGCCAGGTAATGGCAGGAATATACAAATCATAATGCTCAGGCTGCTGCCAGGTTTCGGCAACATTATCTGTAAAGGTATTAAACCACCCTTTCTCTTCCGCCAACGCCTGTGGCAGCATCGCTAACTGAATAAAAAGAAATGAAAAAAGGAGAAAATATTTTTTAGCTGTGCTCACAACGTTTATTACCATTCTTAAGTTCAGTTTTTATTATACCAAAAATAACTTGAATGAAACCTTAACAGCGGTGGTACTGACCTAAATCAGATTGTTCTAAGATTTTTTAATTCACAATTAACCCTTAATCTTTGTGGCGTTATTTATCGCTGAATTATCAGTCAGATATTGTTTATCTTTAACTCAATGACGTTACAAACACTCTTTCACCGCCATTTACTAACAACAAAACATCACAAATAAAACAAAATTGAAACAATTGAGAGTTTTCCGGAAAATATGAAAAATTAAAAATTTCGGCTTCATCACCTCTACGAAAAATTAGTCGTTTATAGACGGTTAATCGTTCTGTTTATTGATTTTAATCAGCAAGTCGTTCGCACTTATTCGGCACATTTTTACACCAACTTATTGGCATTTTCTTAATTTCACTTCTGGGTGTCTACGCGACAGGGGAAACAATGTTGACATTTATCGAACTCCTTATTGGAGTTGTGGTTATTGTGGGTGTGGCGCGCTACATCATTAAAGGGTATTCGGCGACCGGCGTGCTCTTTGTTGGCGGCCTGGTATTACTGATTATTAGTGCCCTGATGGGTCATAAAGTGCTGCCTTCCAGTGAGACCACTACAGGCTATTCCGCGACGGATATCGTTGAGTACATCAAAATCCTGCTGATGAGCCGTGGTGGTGATCTCGGCATGATGATCATGATGCTCTGCGGTTTTGCAGCCTACATGACCCATATCGGCGCGAACGATATGGTCGTAAAACTGGCCTCCAAACCGTTGCAGTACATCAACTCACCTTATCTGCTGATGATTGCCGCCTATTTCGTCGCCTGTTTGATGTCCCTGGCGGTTTCTTCCGCCACCGGACTCGGCGTATTGTTGATGGCAACGCTCTTCCCAATCATGGTTAACGTGGGGATTAGCCGTGGTGCTGCAGCGGCCATTTGTGCCTCGCCTGCCGCAATTATCCTTTCCCCCACCTCCGGTGACGTCGTGCTGGCTGCCAAAGCGGCCGAAATGCCGCTGATCGATTTTGCCTTTAAAACCACGCTGCCAATCTCCATTGCGGCAATCATTGGGATGGCGATTGCGCACTATTTCTGGCAGCGCTATCTGGATAAAAAAGAGAACGCTGCCCACGAAATGCTGGACGTGAATGAAATCACCACCACGGCACCGGCGTTCTACGCCATTCTGCCGTTTACGCCGATTATCGGGGTACTGATTTTTGACGGTAAGTGGGGACCACAGCTGCACATCATTACGATTCTGGTGCTCTGTATGCTTATCGCGGCGGTGCTGGAATTCGTCCGGGGTTTCAACACCCAGAAAGTGTATTCAGGTCTGGAAGTGGCATATCGCGGCATGGCCGATGCGTTTGCGAACGTAGTGATGCTGTTAGTCGCGGCGGGCGTTTTCGCTCAGGGTTTGAGCACAATTGGTTTCATCCAGAGTCTGATCTCCATCGCCACCTCGTTTGGGTCGGCGAGCATCATTCTGATGCTGGTACTGGTGATTCTGACTATGCTGGCCGCGATGACTACCGGTTCCGGTAACGCGCCGTTCTATGCCTTCGTCGAAATGATTCCAAAACTGGCACAATCATCGGGCATCAACCCAGCGTATCTGTCGATTCCGATGCTGCAGGCATCCAACCTGGGCCGTACGATCTCCCCGGTCTCCGGCGTAGTCGTGGCGGTAGCAGGGATGGCAAAAATCTCGCCGTTCGAAGTGGTGAAACGCACCTCCGTACCGGTCATGGTTGGTCTGTTAATTGTTATCATCGCGACCGAAGTGATGGTGCCGGGTTCATCCTCTGCGGTAACGGGAGGCTGATTCAGGGCCAATGCCGGATGGTGGCGCAATGCGTCTCATCCGGCCATACGCGTCATTAACCGTGGTAAATACGCTGCGGTCTCCCCACCTTACCGTGCACAATTTCCGCAATGATAAAATGCCGACTGGCACAATATTCGAGATACCGTCTGGCAGTCGTACGGCTGATGGTCAGCGCCTGAGCGACGGTTTCGGCGGTGTGCTGTACCTGCGGATCCGCAAACAGCTTTTTAATCGCATTGAGCGTTAACGCATCAATGCCGGTGGGTAGCTCATCCTTCGGCTCGCCTCGCGCGTAGGCATTAAACATCTCATCAATTTGTCGCTGGCTGGCGCTGTCGTTTTCTGCCAGCATCCGTCTGCGCTGCTGATAACGCGTGAGCGTCTGCCCCAGGCGCTCATAGGCAATGGGTTTGATCAGATAATCAAACGCCCCACTGCGCACTGCGTCTGCCACTGTTTCCATATCGCTGGCTGCGGTGGTAAAGACCACCCCACCGGGATAATGCGACGCCGTTAGCTCATGCAACAGTGTGATCCCCTTCCCGTCCGGAAGGTAGTTATCCAACAAAATGAGACCCGGTTTGAACCGTTCAATCATCATTCTCGCCTGCGCCAGATTACCGGCTAACCAGATCTGATTAAAACCAGGAATGTGGCGGATGTATTCTGCATGCATCTCAGCAAGCAACATTTCATCTTCAACGATTAATAGGGTTAATGGTTCCGTCATTGTTCTTTTTCACTTTCGGAATAAAAAGAGAGAATAAAGTGCCGCAGGGATCGTTATCTTCCAGAGTAATCGTTCCGCCACAGCGCCTCACATAACTTGCAATCAGGTACAGTCCGATGCCGTGCTCACCCGGCTCATCGGAACGGGTGCTCACACCCTGTTCGAATATTTTTTCGCGCAATGCTTCAGGGACACCGCATCCCTGATCGGCAACTTCGATCACGACATCATCGCCTTCATCGCTCAGGTACAGTTCCACGACTTTATTCCCCTGCCCGGTACGCAAACTGGCTTCAAACGCATTATCGAGCAGATTCCCGACAATCGCCGCAAACTCGGTACTATCCAGCCCTTCCGGCAGTTGCTGAAGCTGGCTGCCGGGCACGATCGTCATTTTGAGACCCAGTTCGCGCGCGCGCTGAACTTTCCCAAACAGCAGGCCTGCCACCTGGCGATCGGCAAATGCCTCGCGCAGGCTGTCGATCAACTGCTGCTGCGCCTGCGATTCTCCCTGCACCATCTCCCTGACCCGATCGTATTCTTTCATCTGTAGCAGACCATTGAGCGTTGACATCCAGTTCAGGTGTTCATGGCGTAACGTTCTCAGACTCTCCACATATTGCTTAATCTGCGTCAGTTGCGCGTTCAGGGTGGCGATTTCATCTTTGCTGCGAAAACTGATAATCGCGCCCAACAATTCATCGCCTGAGCGGATCGCCTCACGGTTGGCGATGACGCTCAAGCCATTGAAATTCACCATCGCGTCCACGCGCTTTTCGGCAATCTGCTCGGTAAAGAAATCCGACGGATTCACCACCTCATGGATCGGTTTGCCCAACCATTGTCGACCCGGCGAACGCAGGCCGAGCATCTTTCGCGCACTGCGGTTAATGGCCGTAATATAGCCGTCCGGATCCACGGCAATCAGTCCTTCATAAACCGAGCTGAACAGCGCCTCCTGCTGACGAACTACCCGGGCAATTTGCTTCGGTTCCATCCCCATCATCTGGCGCCGGATATGAGCGGCAAAAAACCAGGAGAGTAGCATCAGCACCCCCAGCAACAGAACAAACACGCCAGCCATCGGCAAAATAAAATCCAGCCGCCAGCTGTCAATTTTGCTGACCAGATAACCGATAGAGACCACGCCAATGACATTACCACCCTCATCAAAGATTGGCGTTTTTGCCCGCATCGCCAGGCCGATCGACCCCGTTCCGGTAATGAAATAACTCTCTCCCTTCTCCAGCGCTCCTGGCTTGGTGAACTGCATTGGATAGCCGATTTTCTCCGGATTAGGATGATAAAGCCGGATAGAGTGGCTATCGCCGATCACCACATAGTCAAAATCAGTATCGCTCTGCAGTTTACCGGCAATGGTTGCCAGTCGTTTGTAATCGCGATCCTTCACTGCCGCAATGACACTATCGTTGGCGGCAATAATCTTCGCCTGGTTCATCGCCATATCGCGGACATGCGTACTCAAATAATCCTCAAAGCTCGCGGAAAAATACTGTGCCAGCGCGGCGATAATGAACACGGAGAAAACCAGAATAAGCAGAAAAATGCGCAACGGAAATGCCAGTCGACGAAAAAAAGAAAACGGTTTTTTATTTTTATGAACCAGCATAATTGTTCCTTAACGGGCATTATTCGGTATATCCCCGTCATACTTCAAGTTACAGGTGCGTTGGCTACGCTCGTTCCCCCCAGTCACTTACTAAAGTAAGCTTCTGGGGATTCACTCCCTTTCCGCCTTCCTGTAACTCGAATTATTTAAGGTATAGATCGCCAACAAATGTAATAAAAATGTTTTATTCGAACACACAGGGAATAAAGACGATCGTTACAGATTCACCACATTAAATCAATTAAGTCATTTAACGCCACGTCACAATCTGCGATAAGAATAATTAAAAAACTTAAAACCATTAAACCCATAAAAACCATCTAAGTCTTTGTGAAATAAATCAAAATTTATCTCAAAAATACTCCTTACGATGTATGCATTCGGGAAAAAAAGAAATAGGTCGTTGCAAAATCGTCTTTTTCCCGGAATGAAAACAAAACGTTATCAAATCGTATTTACGTACAACATACACACAAAACTGGCAACAACAATATATCTTCAGGACTCATCTACTATGTTTGGTAATAATGTGTTCACGCGCGTCAAACGCTCAGAAAATATAAAAATGGCGGCGATCACGCAATTCCTGAAAGAGAATGATCTGAGCGTCGATACCACCGTCGAAGTTTTTATTACCGTGACCCGTGATGAAAAACTCATCGCCTGCGGCGGCATCGCCGGAAATATCATCAAGTGTGTAGCCATTAGCGAATCGGTACGCGGCGAGGGATTAGCGCTCACGCTGGCGACGGAACTGATCAATCTCGCCTACGAAAGACACTGCACGCATCTCTTCATTTATACCAAAACAGAGTATGAAACGTTATTCAGGCAGTGCGGGTTTTCAACCCTCACCCGCGTTCCCGGCATCATGGTGCTGATGGAGAACAGCACCACGCGTCTGAAACGCTATGCGGAGTCATTGGGCAAATTGCGTCATGACGGCAAGAAAATCGGCTGCATCGTGATGAATGCCAACCCGTTTACCAATGGCCACCGCTATTTGATCCAACAGGCAGCGGCGCAGTGCGACTGGCTTCATCTGTTCCTGGTGAAAGAAGATACCTCCCGTTTCCCGTATGAGGACCGACTCGACCTGGTACTTAAAGGCACGGCGGATATTGCACACCTCACCGTCCATCGTGGTTCGGAATACATCATTTCGCGTGCCACATTCCCGTGCTACTTCATCAAAGAGCAGAGCGTCATCAACCACTGCTATACCGAAATCGATTTGAAAATTTTCCGTCAGTATCTGGCTCCCGCACTGGGGATCACCCATCGCTTTGTCGGTACGGAACCGTTTTGCGGCGTAACCGCCCAGTATAACCACGACATGCGTTTCTGGCTGGAAACGCCGACTCTTCCCGCCCCGCCCATTGAACTGGTGGAAATCGAACGACTGTGTTTCCAGGGGACGCCAATCTCCGCCTCTCTGGTACGCAAATTGCTCGTGAAAAAAGATCTCACGGCTATCGCGTCGCTGGTGCCTTCAGCCACTTTGCAATACCTGCAAAGCATGCCTGAGCGCACACCCGCTCACGCGACAGTCCGCCAAAAGACCCCCGCATTAGTAACAGGTGAAAAATGAAAATAAACCAGGCTGCCGTCGCAGGCACACTTGAGTCCGGTGATGTGATGATACGCATCGCCCCTCTCGATACGCAGGAGATTGACCTGCAGATCAACAGCAGCGTTGAGAAACAGTTTGTCGAGGCCATTCGCGCCACCATTCTGGATATTCTGGCGCAGTATGACGTGCGCGGCGTGCAATTGAATGTCGATGATAAAGGCGCACTGGACTGCATTTTACGTGCACGACTGGAAGCATTACTGGCACGCGCCAGCGGCATCCCGGCCCTGCCCTGGGAGGATCGTCAATGATTTCCGCGTCTCTGCAACAGCGCAAAACGCGCACTCGCCGCAGCATGCTGTTTGTCCCCGGTGCCAATGCCGCGATGGTCAGCAACTCGTTTATCTATCCGGCAGATGCCCTGATGTTTGACCTGGAAGACTCCGTCGCGCTGCGTGAAAAAGACACCGCTCGTCGCCTGGTCTACCACGCGCTGCAGCATCCGCTCTATCACGATGTCGAAACCATCGTGCGCGTTAACGCACTGGATTCCGAATGGGGAATCAACGATCTGGAAGCGGTCGTTCGCGGCGGTGCTGACGTGGTTCGTCTGCCGAAAACCGATACTGCTCAGGATGTTATCGATATCGAAAGCGAAATTCTGCGCATTGAAAAAGCCTGTGGTCGCGAGCCGGGCAGCACGGGTCTGCTGGCCGCCATTGAGTCACCGTTAGGCATCACTCGCGCCGTGGAAATCGCCCACGCCTCTGAACGACTGATTGGGATCGCGCTGGGCGCGGAAGACTACGTACGCAACCTACGCACGGAGCGTTCGCCAGAGGGCACTGAATTACTGTTTGCCCGCTGCTCCATTTTGCAGGCCGCGCGATCTGCCGGGATTCAGGCCTTCGATACCGTCTATTCCGATGCCAACAACGAAGCGGGCTTCCTGCACGAAGCGGCCCACATCAAACAGTTGGGTTTTGACGGCAAATCGCTGATCAACCCGCGCCAGATTGACCTGCTGCACAACCTGTATGCCCCGACGCAAAAAGAAGTGACGCACGCGCGTCTGGTCGTGGAAGCCGCAGAAGCCGCCGCCCGCGAAGGACTCGGGGTGGTCTCCCTGAACGGCAAGATGGTCGACAGCCCGGTGATCGAGCGCGCACGTCTGGTGCTCTCCCGTGCAGAACTTTCCGGCATCCGCGAAGAATAAGGCAAAAACAATGACCCAGAAAAACGAACAGTCTCAACGACAGGAACGGGTAGCAGCCTGGAGCCGCCAGGCTGAAAGCGACCTTTCCACCTATACCAGCGCTGCAAAACAGGCCCTGCAGGAACAAAAACCGCGCGACCAGAAACTGTGCGCCAGCCTGGAGGAGGCGATCCGTCGTTCCGGTTTGCAGGATGGCATGACCATCTCCTTCCACCATGCGTTTCGCGGCGGCGACCTGACCATCAATCTGGTGATGGCAACCCTCGCCAGCATGGGCTTTAAAAACCTGACGCTGGCTTCCAGCTCCCTGAGCGATTGCCACGCGCCGCTGGTCGACCATATCCGTCACGGCGTCGTTAGCCGTATTTACACCTCCGGTCTGCGCGGACCGCTGGCTGAAGAGATCTCTCGCGGCCTGCTCGCCGAACCCGTTCAGATTCACTCCCACGGTGGTCGCGTACATCTGGTACAGAGCGGCGAGCTCAACATTGACGTCGCCTTCCTCGGAGTCCCGTCCTGTGACCCGTTCGGTAACGCCAACGGCTACACCGGTAAAGCATGTTGCGGCTCACTCGGTTATGCCCGTGTTGACGCTGAAAGCGCCAGCCAGGTGGTGCTACTGACGGAACAACTGCTGCCTTATCCACACAACCCAGCCAGCATTACTCAGGATCAGGTTGATCTGATCGTACAGATAGACCAGGTCGGCGATGCCGATAAAATCGGGGCTGATGCCACCCGTATGACCACCAATCCTCGCGAACTGCTGATTGCCCGCAGTGCGGCGGAGGTCATTGCCCACTCCGGCTATTTCAAAGAAGGTTTTTCACTGCAAACCGGTACCGGCGGCGCCTCGCTGGCGGTCACACGCTTTCTGGAAGACAAAATGCGTAGCCGCGATATCCGCGCCGATTTTGCCCTCGGCGGTATCACTGCCACCATCGTCGATCTGCATGAAAAAGGGTTGATTCGCAAACTGCTGGACGTACAGAGCTTCGACCGCAATGCCGCAGAGTCACTGGCGCGCAACCCGAATCACATCGAAATCAGCGCGAACCAATATGCCAACTGGGGTTCAAAAGGGGCTTCCGTTGACCGTCTGGACGTGGTCGTGCTGAGTGCGCTGGAAGTCGACACCCAGTTTAACGTCAACGTGTTGACCGGTTCTGACGGCGTCATTCGCGGCGCATCCGGCGGCCACTGCGATACCGCCGTTGCCGCAGCGCTGTCGATCATCGTCGCACCGCTGGTGCGTGGCCGCATTCCGACGCTGGTAGATAACGTGCTGACCTGTGTTACGCCGGGTTCCAGCGTCGATATTCTGGTTACCGATCATGGAATTGCGGTTAACCCGGCGCGTCCGGAACTGGCGGAACGCCTGAAAGAAGCCGGGATGAAGGTGGTCTCCATCGAGTGGCTGCGTGAACGTGCGCAACAACTCACGGGCGAACCACGTCCCATCGAATTCACCGACCGTGTGATTGCCGTGGTGCGCTATCGCGACGGTTCAGTGATCGATGTTGTTCATCAGGTGAAGGAATAAGCCATGCACCTGCTCCCTGAACTTGCCACCCGCCACGCGGTTTCAATTCCCGAGCTGCTCGTCAGCCGGGATGAGCGACAAGCACGGCAACACGTCTGGCTGGCGCGCCATCCCATTCCACTGGTCTCCTTTACCGTGGTAGCGCCTGGCCCGATTAAAGACAGCGAGCTCACCCGTCGCCTCTTTAATCATGGTGTGACTGCCCTGCGTACGCTGGCGGCACAGGCGGACTGGCACATCAGGGAGCAGGCTGCACTGGCCTCAGCCAGCGGGCCGGAAGGCATGCTCTCGATTGAAGCACCGGCCCGTGACATCAAGCTCGCGACCATTGAGCTCGAACAGACCCATCCTCTGGGTCGTTTGTGGGACATTGATGTGCTCACTCCCGGAGGTGAAATTCTCTCCCGCCGCCATTTCGCCCTTCCCGCCCGCCGCTGCCTGCTGTGCGAGCAGAGCGCTGCCGAATGCGCGCGTGGGAAAACTCATACGCTCTCCGATCTGATCACCCACATGGAGGCGCTGCTGCATGCTGCCGATTCCCAATATGCCCGTTGAAACCACCGCCCTGCCTCACACGCTGTTTGACGCGTACGGCCATCTGGCGTGGCGTGCAATGCTGACGGAAGTCAACCTGTCGCCAAAACCCGGGCTGGTCGATCGTCTGAACTGCGGCGCGCATAAAGACATGTCGCTGACGGATTTTCACCGCAGCGCGCTGGCGATTCAGGCCTGGCTGCCGCGTTTTATTGAATACGGCGCATGCTGCGCGCAGATGCCGGCCGACGCCGTATTAACCGGCTTACGCCCGTTAGGTATGGCCTGTGAAGCGGACATGTTTCGCGCCACGGCGGGCGTGAACACCCATAAGGGCAGCATTTTTTCTCTCGGCCTGCTCTGCGCCGCGATTGGTCGTCTGCATCAGCAGCAGCAACCCGTTACCCCGGAAACGATCTGTACCACTGCCGCCCGCTTTTGCCGCGGTCTGACCGAGCGCGAACTGCGCAACAACAATCAACAACTCACGGCAGGCCAACGACTTTATCAGCAACTGGGATTAACCGGTGCCCGTGGTGAAGCCGAAGCGGGATATCCGCTGGTGATCCACCATGCGCTTCCACACTATCGCGCTCTGTTAGCCGAGGGCCGCGATCCCGAGCTGGCGCTGCTTGACACCTTACTCCTGCTGATTGCGCGCAACGGCGACACCAACGTGGCCTCGCGCGGCGGTGCCACAGGACTGCGCTGGATACAGCAGCAGGCAAACGCATTGTTACAACAAGGGGGCATCCGAACCCCCGCCGATCTCGATCATCTGCATCAGTTCGACAGCCATTGTATTGAACGCAATCTCAGCCCTGGCGGCAGTGCCGACCTGCTGATCGTCACGTGGTTTTTAGCCCAGATTTCTCAAGTTAAACATTTACACAATTATTGAAAAGATCCTTTCCGGAGAATCACTTATGTCTTTATCGAAAGATAGTATATGGAAGTTGTTCGCCCCTTTGATAGTCATGGGCGTCATGTTTCTTATCCCTGTCCCGGACGGCATGCCCCCTCAGGCATGGCACTACTTCGCCGTCTTCGTCGCGATGATCATTGGTATGATCCTGGAGCCGATCCCGGCTACCGCGATCAGCTTTATCGCAGTGACCATCTGCGTAATTGGTAGTAACTACTTGCTGTTTGATGCCAAAGAGCTGGCGGACCCGGCATTCAATGCCGGTAAACAGGCGCTGAAATGGGGTCTGGCGGGTTTCTCCAGTACCACCGTCTGGCTGGTGTTCGGTGCGTTCATCTTCGCGCTGGGCTATGAAGTGACCGGTCTTGGCCGCCGCATCGCGCTGTTTCTGGTGAAATTCATGGGCAAACGTACCCTGACGCTGGGCTATGCGATTGTCATCATCGATATTCTGCTGGCACCGTTTACGCCGTCCAACACCGCCCGTACCGGGGGCACCGTGTTCCCGGTCATTAAAAACCTGCCGCCGCTGTTTAAATCGTTCCCGAACGATCCGTCCGCGCGTCGTATCGGTGGCTACCTGATGTGGATGATGGTCATCAGTACCAGCCTGAGTTCTTCGATGTTCGTGACGGGCGCAGCGCCAAACGTACTGGGTCTGGAATTTGTCAGCAAAATCGCCGGTGTGCAGATCAGTTGGCTGCAGTGGTTCCTGAGCTTCCTGCCGGTCGGTATCATTTTGCTGATCGTTGCGCCGTGGCTCTCTTATGTTCTCTACAAGCCTGAAGTCACACACAGTGCGGAAGTCGCCGCCTGGGCGGGCGATGAACTTAAAACCATGGGCACCCTGACACGCAAAGAGTGGACGCTGATCGGTCTGGTTCTGCTGAGCTTAGGGTTGTGGGTCTTTGGTGGTGAGATCATCGACGCCACCGCCGTCGGTTTGTTAGCCGTCTCTCTGATGCTGGCACTGCATGTGGTGCCGTGGAAAGACATTACCAAATACAACAGCGCCTGGAACACGCTGGTGAACCTTGCCACCCTCGTGGTCATGGCAAACGGTTTAACCCGTTCTGGTTTTATCGACTGGTTCGCCAGTACCATGAGCACCCATCTGGAAGGGTTCTCGCCTAACGCGACGGTAATTGTGCTGGTGCTGGTGTTCTACTTTGCTCACTACCTGTTTGCCAGCCTGTCGGCACACACCGCAACCATGCTGCCGGTTATTCTGGCGATCGGTAAAGGCATTCCGGGCGTGCCGATGGAGCATCTGTGTATCCTGCTGGTGCTGTCCATTGGGATCATGGGCTGCCTGACACCGTACGCAACGGGTCCAGGGGTCATCATCTACGGCTGCGGCTATGTAAAATCTAAGGATTACTGGCGTCTTGGTGCCATCTTCGGGGTCATTTACATTGCGATGCTGTTGCTGGTTGGCTGGCCGATTCTGGCGATGTGGAGCTAGTTCTGACGTAAAACGCTGAATTGATCAAAGCCCGCGGGGTAAACACACCTCGCGGGCTTTTTTTATGGTTAAATAGATACTATTCAGATTTTATATAAGTTCAGAATCATCATGAAACCGACCTGGCAAAAATGGGTGTGGCTCGCCGCCCCACTCCTCCCTCTTTCTACCGCAACCGCCAACGAATTACAGGCAACGCAGTATGGCGATTTCGACCGTTACGTGCTGGCGCTCTCCTGGCAGACGGGATTTTGCCAGAGCCAGCATGAGCGCGACCGCCACGAACCTGACGAGTGTCGCCTGCAAAAAGAAACCGCCAACAAAGTCGATTTCCTGACCGTTCACGGTTTATGGCCAGGTTTGCCCAAATCAGTCGCTTCACGTGGAGTCGATGAACGCCGCTGGATGCGATTTGGCTGCGCCACGCGTCCCATCCCCAATCAGCCAGAAGCACGCGCCAGTCGCAAATGTTCCGCGCCAGAAACAGGGCTTTCGCTGGAAACCGCCGCCAAACTCAGTGACGTGATGCCGGGAGCGGGTGGACGCTCTTGCCTCGAACGCTATGAATACGCGAAACACGGTGCCTGCTTTGGCTTCGACCCGGACGCGTATTTCGACACCATGGTGCGGTTGAACAAAGAGATCAAGGCCAGCGAATTAGGCGTATTTCTCGGTGAGAATTACGGTAAGAGCGTCAGTCGCCGCGCCTTCGATGCGGCAGTAGCTAAACGTTGGGGAAAAGAGGCTATCAAAGCGGTAAAACTGAGCTGTCACGGCAATCCGGCTTATTTGACGGAGATCCAGTTTTCGCTGAAGGCCAGCACCATCAACGCGCCGCTCTCCGCCGACTCGTTTGCCCCGCAGCCCCATCCGGGAAACTGTGGTAAACAGTTCGTCATCGACAAAGTGGGTTACTGATTCACTGTCACGGCGCGAAATCCGCGCCGGCAACAGGGGTCAACGTTTTACGCGCGCATCGGGACGCACCAGATCAAAGCGGTGCGACTCGCTGATCGCATAGTAGGCGGTCGGGCCACCCGCGCGCAGCACGGGCTGTGCTTTTGCAGTCTGGTAAATGCCCTCTTCCAGTAGCGTTTCGGCAATGTGAATCCCCACCACTTCCCCCAGAATCAGCCAGGTTTCGATGGCTTCACCCTGCGCAGTCGTCAGTTGAATACTCTGCGACAGGCGACATTCAAAATTCACCGGACTTTGCGCAACCCGTGGCACTTTCACCAGCCGACTTTCCGCCTTCGTCAGCCCGGCAGCTAAAAATTCATCTTCGCCATGCGGCAGACTGGCAGAGGTTTCATTCATCGCGCTGGCTAACTCGCGGGTGGTCAGGTTCCAGACAAACTCGCCGGTCTCCATGATGTTACGCACGCTGTCTTTCCAGCCAGTGCTGGCAAAACCGATAATCGGCGGATGATAGTTGAAACAGTTGAAGAAGCTGTAAGGCGCCAGGTTATCCCGGCCAGCGCTATCCTGAGAGGCGATCCAGCCAATTGGCCGGGGGCCAACAATGGCATTCAGCGGGTCATGCGGCAGGCCGTGTCCCTGCGAGGGTTGATAGAAATACATAGTATTCTCTGATGAATTTAACGTCGGTGAAGCACGAATTACGCTCCGCTCATCCCCCTGATGGAAGAGGATCAGCGTAGAGCAATCCGTTAAAGATTACGACTGAATAAAGTTGAGCAGATCCTGATTTATCCGCTGTTTATGAGTGGTGCAGATGCCGTGGGAACCGCCCGCATAAACCTTCAGTTGCGAATCAGGCAGTATTTCCGCCGCCACCTTGCCGCAGGTTTCAAACGGGACAATCTGATCGTCATCACCGTGAATGACCAGCGTTGGGATGGTCATTTTGCGCAGGTCTTCGCGCAGGTCCGTTTCCGAGAATGCTTTGATGCAGTCGTACAGTGCTTTTATTGAGCCCTGTAGTCCCTGCTCAACAAAGCTCTCCCGCACAGCTTTCGACTCTTTCGCTCCCGGACGGTTATAACCGTAGAATGCGGCAGTGAGTTCATAGAAAAAGGCAGCTCGATCGTTGACTACGCCTTCACGGATACCGTCGAACACGTCTTTCGGCACCCCGTTCGGATTGAAATCCGTTTTCACCATGATGGGCGTCACCGCGCCAATCAATACTGCTTTCGCCACCCTCTGTGTCCCGTGCCGCCCGATATAACGCGCCACTTCGCCACCGCCAGTCGAATGACCAACGTGCACCGCATTTTGCAGGTTCAGGTGTGCGGTCAGTTCAGCCAGATCGTCGGCATACTGGTCCATGTTGTGTCCCTCCCACGGTTGCGCGGATCGCCCATGCCCGCGCCTGTCGTGAGCGATCACCCGAAATCCTTTCGAGCCAAGAAAAAGCATCTGATCTTCAAAGGCATCCGCCGTTAACGGCCAGCCGTGGCTGAAGACAATGGGCTGTCCACTGCGGTTACCCCAGTCTTTAAAATACAGATAGCTGCCATCTTTGAGAGTAATTTTGTCGTACTGGCTCATGAGATCTCCTGTAACGGAACACTGAGAAAGTGGCGCACCCGCGGCGCGCGCTTAAAAAGCATAATGCAAATTTGAGAACGATCACGTTTATCGAATAAAATTCATACCAGCGATGCTTTTTTGGCTATTTACCCGAATGTGAACTAAATCACTTCAAACCCAGGGTAAGTCTCAGTATCATCGGGAGAGTTAAACCCTTGCCGCCAGACGGTGAGGGTTTTCTTTTGGGAATATTACCTGCGGCAAAACGCAGTACTGACGACATGGAGTAAAAATGTCCAGACCAACTATCATCATTAACGACCTTGATGCAGAACGCATCGATCGTTTGCTGGAACAACCCGCGTATGCAGATTTACCCATTGCCGACGCGTTGAATGACGAGCTGGATCGTGCCCAAATGTGTTCGCCAGAAAACATGCCGCATGACGTCGTGACCATGAACAGCCGCGTTAAATTCCGCAATCTCAGCGATGGCGAAATTCGCGTGCGTACGTTGGTGTATCCTGCGGCGATGACCGACAGCAATACGCAACTTTCAGTCATGGCGCCCGTCGGTGCAGCACTGTTGGGCGTGCGTGTAGGTGACACCATACACTGGGAACTTCCGGGCGGTGCATCCACCCACCTCGAAGTGCTGGAGCTGGAATATCAGCCAGAAGCAGCAGGCGATTTCCTGCGTTAATCCCATCTGTATAAGCGACTTCCCGCTTTACCCAGAGGATGCGCTCGCATCCTCTTTCCGCCACCTTGCGTAAAATCACCCATTCTGCCTGGTTCACCTTTCGCCTGACTCGTCCACACTGAATCGGTTTCATTGGCAGGTGCGGTCATGAACGAAACATTCAGCATATTACTGGGATTCTTCATCATGGCGGCGATCATCGTCGGAGCCGTGCTTTACCTGGAGAATCACTGGTAGCGAATGAACAAGGAATCGCCGCACAATGCGAAAAATACCCTGCAGAAAGCAGACAGAATTATTATTATATGCTTGAATGATTTGAGTATTAATTAACAGGGAGAAACGGGTATGTATAAGACAATCATTATGCCGGTTGATGTTTTTGAAATGGAACTCAGCGATAAAGCGATTCGCCACGCTGAATTTCTGGCGCAGCAGGATGGCGTCATTCATCTTTTGCACGTGCTGCCAGGTTCTGCCAGCCTGAGCCTGCATCGCTTCGCCGCCGACGTTCGTCGTTTTGAAGAGCATTTACAACATGAAGCCGAAACCCGACTACAAACGATGGTCGGTCACTTCAGTATCGATCCTTCTCGCATTAAGCAGCATGTCCGCTTTGGCAGCGTCCGCGACGTGGTTAATGAGTTGGGTGAAGAGCTGAATGCTGACGTGGTGGTCATTGGTTCGCGTAATCCATCAATCTCCACGCACCTGTTGGGTTCTAATGCCTCAAGCGTGGTACGCCATGCGACCCTGCCGGTACTGGTTGTGCGTTAATCATCTTATAACTGACAAAAAAAGAGGTGCCGGTCGGCACCTCTTTCATTTTGCAGGTATAGTCTTACTTTCTTTTTATGCCGATTTCGTACGAATCAGGTAATCAAAGGCGCTCAGTGACGCTTTCGCCCCTTCGCCGGTCGCGATGATGATCTGCTTGTACGGTACGGTGGTGCAGTCGCCCGCCGCGAATACGCCCTTCACGCTGGTTTCGCATTTCGCATCGATGATGATTTCCCCCATCCGGTTGCGCTCAATCGCGCCTTCCAGCCAGGTGGTGTTCGGCAACAGGCCAATCTGAACGAAGATCCCCGCCAGTTCAACGTTGTGAACGTCGCCGCTCACGCGGTCGCGGTATTCCAGACCGATCACTTTCGTGCCATCGCCTTTCACCTCTGTGGTCTGGGCGTTCAGGATGATATTGACGTTTTTCAGGCTGCGGACTTTATCCTGCAGAACCTGGTCCGCCTTCATTTCCGGGGCAAATTCCAGCAGGGTCACGTGTTCCACAATCCCCGCGAGATCAATCGCCGCTTCCACGCCGGAGTTACCGCCGCCAATCACCGCCACGCGCTTGCCTTTAAACAGCGGGCCATCGCAGTGCGGGCAATAGGTGACGCCTTTGGTACGATACTGATCTTCGCCCGGAACGTTCATGTTGCGCCATTTCGCACCGGTAGCAATGATAATGCTGCGTGCTTTCAGTACCGCGCCGGATGCCGTTTCAATCTGATGTAAACCACCTTCGCTGGCCGCTGGCACCAGTTTGCTGGCGCTCTGGCTGTCAATCACATCAACGTCATAATCATCGACGTGGGCCTTCAGTGCGCCGGCCAGTTTCTGCCCTTCTGTTTTCGGGACAGAGATGTAGTTTTCGATATCCACCGTGTCGAGCACCTGACCACCGAAACGCTCACCCATCAGGCCGGTACGAATGCCTTTACGTGCAGAATAGACTGCTGCTGCCGCGCCTGCAGGGCCGGAACCGACAATCAGAACATCATATGCATCGCGCTGGCTCAGTTCTTCGGCGGCACGTTTTTCTGCACCGGTATCCACTTTCGCCACGATTTCGGTCAGCGTCATGCGGCCCTGACCAAACTCTTTACCGTTAACGTAGACAGCCGGAACACCCATCACGTTACGCTCGGTGATCTCGTTCTGGAATGTACCGCCATCAATCGCCGTATGTTTGATACGCGGGTTCAGCACCGCCATCAGGTTCAACGCCTGCACCACGTCCGGGCAGTTATGGCAGGAGAGCGAGTAATAGGTTTCAAATTCGAAATCACCGTCAATATCGCGGATCTGCTCAAGCAGAGACTGCGCTTCTTTTGACGGGTGTCCACCGGTCCACAGCAGTGCCAGAACCAGTGAGGTAAATTCGTGGCCCAGCGGGGAACCGGCAAAGCGCGGCCCCTGATTTGCACCCGGATTGGTGATCAGGAAAGAGGGCTTACGCACCGGCAGACTGTTGTCTTCTTTAAAGGTGACTTTCTCTGACAGTTCAGCGATTTCAGCCAGCAGTTCCTTGATTTCTGCCGATTTAGCGCTGTCATCCAGCGTCGCAATCAGCTCAACAGGTTTCGTCAGTTTCTCAAGATAGGCCTTGAGCTGGGTTTTCATATTTGTGTCGAGCATTGTTCTTCCCTCTCTGAAAACATCATCATGCAAGCTGCCTTAATCGGCCTGCGTAAATGCAACTTGCATCATGGGGTTTAAAGAACGGATGCAAAAAAGCATCCGTTTAATGGTTAAATTTCCTTTGGATTTCGCGTCAGGGCAAGGCGGCTAGCCTGATGATCCCCGGGAGCTTACTCAAGTAAGTGACCGGGGTCAGAAGGTGACGCCTACGCCACCATGGCGTGAAAGACATAGAAATTTTTAGATCTTGCCGACCAGATCTAAAGATGGAGCCAGCGTCGCTTCGCCTTCTTTCCACTTAGCCGGGCACACTTCGCCTGGGTGAGAAGCAACATACTGAGCGGCTTTGATTTTACGCAGCAGGTCAGAAGCATCACGGCCGATACCTTCAGCGGTAACTTCGATCGCCTGGATGATACCCTGCGGGTCAACAACGAACGTTGCGCGGTCTGCCAGACCTTCGTCTTCACGCATGTTGTCGAAGTTACGGGTCAGGGCGCCAGTCGGGTCACCGATCATCGCGTATTTGATTTTGGCGATGGTGTCAGAGCTGCTGTGCCATGCTTTGTGGGTAAAGTGGGTGTCGGTAGAAACAGAGTAAACGTCTACGCCCAGCTTCTGCAGTTCTTCGTAATGGTCTGCAACGTCGCCCAGTTCGGTCGGGCATACGAAAGTAAAGTCAGCCGGATAGAAGAAGAAGACGCTCCAGCGGCCTTCGGTATCTTTCTCGGTCACTTCGATGAATTCACCGTTTTTGAACGCCTGGTTTTTAAAAGGTTTAATTTTGGTATTAATCAAAGACATCTGTACTTCCTCCATGTTTTCGTTGAGGGATAAGTTACCGAAGATTGACTGACAGGGCTAATGCGTTTCCTTTATCAAATCAATAAGCGTTAGCTAACAAACCTCTCAACTCAACGTTGTGAACGTGCTACGACGCAAAGTAAAAAGGGCCACCTTTGCAGGCAGCCCCGTTACCTGAACTACCCGTGGGTAACTTCAGCGCCAGTGAAACTGGCTATGTGTTGCGCTCTACATTACCTTAACAAAGGTTGTAACAGCGAGAAGGATTACACCACCCCACTCCTGAAAGGGCAATGTTCCTGGCTGAGGTCTTACCTATGGCTGTGATAGGTTTTCTCACCTCACTCGCAATCGCTCTGATTTATAAGGATAAAAGATGTTAAAACGTACGCTATTGCTCTCCCTTTTCCCTCTCTTTGCCTGGGCCGAAGATCTGCCCGCCCCCGTCAAAGCGATAGAAAAACAAGGGATTACCATTATTAAGTCGTTCGATGCGCCTGGCGGGATGAAAGGCTATCTCGGGAAATATCAGGATATGGGAGTCACCATCTACCTGACGCCTGATGGTAAACAGGCCATTTCAGGCTATATGTACAATGAAAAGGGTGAAAACCTGAGCAATCAGTTGATAGAGAAAGAGATCTATGCCCCAGCCGGGCGAGAAATGTGGCAGCGTATGGAAAAAGCCCACTGGCTACTGGATGGCAAGAAAGAGGCCCCGGTAGTGCTCTATGTTTTTGCTGACCCGTTCTGCCCATACTGCAAACAGTTCTGGCAACAGGCGCGTCCGTGGGTGGAATCTGGAAAAGTCCAATTGCGTACGCTACTCGTCGGCGTCATCAAACCTGAGAGTCCAGCCACCGCCGCAGCCATTCTGGCATCAAACGATCCGGCAAAAACCTGGCATGATTACGAAGCCTCGGGGGGAAAAATGGCGCTCACCCTGCCTAAAACCATTTCTCCGGATCACATGAAAACCCTCAATATGAACGAGAAAATCATGGATGATTTAGGCGCAAACGTCACGCCCGCCATTTATTATATGAATAAAGATAACGTTCTCCAGCAGGTGGTTGGCTTACCCGAAAAAGCGCAACTGGATGCCATGATGGCGCATCCATAATTAATACGGGTAATTATATGCAATTAGATATAATTACCCTGAATAATTTCATAACACGTTGTAAAAATTACTTCGTGATTTAAGCCTCGCTAAAGTAATACTCACGCCAGAAAGAATAATGCCTTTGCATGAATTCATTATTGTTAACCACGCCAGATTATATAGCGGACTTTTGATATCTATTAGAATAAATCCACAATTAATATATTAACCATGAATTAATTAACCCATTGAATTTATTTAAGCATTGCATGTCCAAAAAAAAGACTTATATTATAGAGGGATATCTATTTCCGGCCAGGCGCACGACGTTAACGTTTAAGGACAAGCAATACATGTCTGTTTATAAAATATCATTAAACCAAAATGTTCTTGAAGCCGCTGAAGAACGCATCACCTGGACTCTCGAAAATCTTCCCCGCGTCTGTGTCTCCTTTTCCGGTGGCAAAGATTCCGGGCTGATGTTGCATCTGACGGCAAATCTTGCCCGCACGCTAAACAAAAAAATCAGCGTATTGTTCATTGACTGGGAAGCGCAATTTTCCTGTACCATTAGCTATATTTCCGCATTGCGCGACATGTATGCCGACGTCATCGAGCATTTCTATTGGGTTGCCCTGCCGCTTACGACCCAAAATTCACTGTCTCAGTTTCAACCTGAATGGCAGTGTTGGGAACCCGATACCCAATGGGTTCGCCAACCGCCTCCGGACGCGATCACCGATCCGGGTTATTTTTCTTTCTATCAACCCGGTATGACCTTCGAACAGTTTGTGCGTGAATTTGCCGACTGGTTTTCGAATAAACGCCCGGCGGCGATTATGATCGGTATCCGGGCGGACGAGT
Source organism: Citrobacter sp. (assembly GCA_019415335.1). The sequence continues at coordinate 52,528 of DXKH01000135.1, forward strand.
CTTACAATCGCTTTGTGGCGATCGCCAGTTTACGTAAACAGCGTTTTGCCGATGATAAGCCCTGGACGACCGCCGCCCCTGGCGGACATACCTGGTACATTTATCCGTTGTATGACTGGAAAACGGCCGATATCTGGACCTGGTTCAGCCGGACGAATCTGCCCTGCAATCCGCTCTACAACCTGATGTATCAGGCCGGTGTCCCGGCCCGTTACATGCGCATTTGCGAACCATTTGGACCTGAACAACGCCAGGGATTATGGCTCTATCACGTTATCGAACCCGAAAGGTGGGCGGCGATGTGCGAGCGCGTCAATGGCGTCAAAAGTGGCGGGATCTACGCCGGGCAGGATAATCATTTCTATGGCCATCGAAAAATTCTCAAGCCCGATCACTTGAGCTGGCAGGATTACGCCATGATGTTACTGCTCAGCATGCCGAAAAATACCGCAGAGCATTACCGCAATAAAATCGCCATCTATTTGCAGTGGTATAAGAAAAACGGCATGGATGAGATCCCGCAAACGCAGTCTGGCGATATTGGCTCAAAAGATATCCCCTCCTGGCGACGCATCTGCAAAGTGATACTGAACAATGATTACTGGTGTCGGGCACTCTCTTTTAGCCCAACTAAACCGAAAAATTACCAGCGTTATAGCGAACGCATGAAAGCGAGACGCAAGGAGTGGGGAATATTATGCAACAACGATTGACACAGGATCTCATCGGCTTCCTCTCTGACCTGTCTGATGAAGAACGAATTAAGGCTATTAATGAATTCAGAATGGCAATTCACAGCGTCAGTCCGTTTCGCAACGAACCGGTTGACTGTGTGCTGTGGATAAAAAACGAACATGTTTCACCTAACGATTACAACCCTAACAACGTTGCTCCGCCGGAGAAAAAGCTGCTGCTGAAATCCATCGAAGCCGATGGCTTTACCCAGCCCATTGTTGCTACGCAGTCCAGCCCGGAGGAGTACGAGATCGTCGACGGCTTTCATCGCCATGAGTTAGGCAAAGGCAAAGCTTCGCTCAAGTCCCGTCTCAAAGGCTATTTGCCGATTACCTGTCTGGAGGGGAGTCGTCATGACCGCATGGCGGCGACCATTCGCCACAACCGCGCCCGTGGGCGACATCAGATCCACTCGATGTCTGAAATCGTGCGTGAACTGGCGTTACTGGGATGGGAAGATGAAAAGATCGGCAAAGAGCTGGGGATGGATGAGGACGAAGTCTTGCGCCTGAAACAGATCAACGGTCTTCAGGAACTGTTTGCTGGTCGCCGGTTTTCAAAAGCCTGGACAGTGAAATAACCTGATTGTGCCGGATGGCGTGCTTATCCGGCCCGACTTTTCTCACACTCAACAGCAGCGCGCTCCGCCTTTTCCGCCATAGCGCGCATCCTGACGCTCACGGAAAAACTCCTCATAGGTCATCGGCGTCTGATCCGGATGGGTGATCCGCATATGCTCGACGTAGTTGTCGTAGTCCGGCACGCCAATCATCAGTTTCGCGGCCTGACCCAGGTATTTCCCGGCTTTTGAAAGCGTATCAAACATCATTACCACCTGTCAGAAAATCCCCTCTCCCGGCTGAGAGAGGGGAATAATTACACGTTAGTGCGCGCCTTTAGCCTGCGCCACGATCTCTTCCACATTTTCCGGCATTGGCTCATACGGCGTCTCTTTCGCCGTTGGCTTGTCCTCTTTGAGAGCGGCGAGCGCCGTCTTAATGGAGAACAACGCCAGTACCACGACCACCACCATGAAGAAGATGGTCAGGCCCGCATCCAGTCGGTTGTTAAACACCAGTTGCGCCAGCTGCGATTCCGTATACTGCGGCGGAATATTGCCACTGTCGATCATCGCCTGGAACTTATTGGCGATCGCCAGGAAGCCGACTTTCGTATCCGGGCTGAAGGATTTCTGCCAGCCCGCCGTCAGAGTACAAATCAGCAGCCATGCGGTCGGCACCAGTGCCACCCACGCATAACGCTGACGTTTCATCTTGAACAGGACAACCGCGCAGAGCATCAGCGCCATACCCGCCAGCATCTGGTTGGCGATACCAAACAGCGGCCACAGGGTGTTAATACCGCCTAACGGATCCACCACGCCCTGATGCAGGAAGTAGCCCCACGCCAGCACGCACAGTGCGGTCGCCAGCAGGTTGGCAGGCAATGAGTCCGTACGTTTAAGGCCAGGAGAAACGACACCCAGCAGGTCCTGCAGCATAAAACGTGCCGCACGCGTCCCCGCATCGACCGCCGTCAGAATAAACAGCGCTTCGAACAGAATGGCGAAGTGATACCAGAAGGCCACATCCATCATGCCGCCCAGCGCACCGTGCAGGATATAGGCCATCCCCACCGCCAGTGTTGGCGCACCACCCGCACGGGAGATAATCGACTGCTCACCCACCTCGTTGGCAATCTGATGCAGTGTATCCGGCGTAATCGCAAAGCCCCAACTGCTGACCACCTGAGCAGCAGAGGCCACCAAGTCAGTCGTACCGGCAGGCGCCAGCACGGCCATTGGGCTGTTCATCGCAAAATAGACGCCCGGATCGATGATACAGGCAGAAACCAGCGCCATGATGGCGACGAACGATTCCATCAGCATACCGCCGTAGCCAATGAAACAAGCCTGACCTTCGTTCGCCAGCATCTTCGGCGTCGTACCAGAGGAGATCAGCGCGTGGAAACCCGAAACGGCGCCACAGGCGATAGTGATAAACAGGAACGGGAACAAGTTACCCGTCCACACCGGCCCGGTGCCATCAACAAATTTAGTCAGCGCAGGCATCGTCAGCGTCGGGCGCATGATCAAAATGCCCACCGCCAGACCGACAATGGTCCCGATTTTCAGGAAGGTAGAGAGGTAGTCGCGCGGAGCAAGCAGCAGCCACACCGGCAGTACCGCCGCCACGAAACCGTAGCCCACCAGCATCCAGGTTAACTGTACGCCGGTGAAGTCAAAATACGGTGCCCAGGTTGGACTTTCCGCGACCCAGCCGCCGGAAATAATGGCAAACACGAGGAATACCAGACCGATAACCGACACTTCGCCGATACGACCCGGACGCAGATAACGTAAATAAACGCCCATAAAAATCGCCAGCGGGATGGTGAACGCAACGGTGTAGGTTCCCCACGGACTGTGGGTCAGCGCTTTCACCACGATCATCGCCAGCACCGCGAGGATAATCACCATGATCATGAAACAGGCCACCAGCGCAATGACCCCTGCAGTTGGGCCCATCTCTTCTTTGACCAGTTCCCCCAGCGAACGGCCATCGCGACGCGTCGATACGAAGAGCACCATGAAATCCTGTACCGCCCCGGCTAAGACCACGCCGGCCAGCAGCCAGATCATGCCCGGTAGATAGCCCATTTGCGCCGCCAGTACCGGTCCGACCAACGGACCCGCACCGGCAATCGCCGCAAAATGGTGACCGAACAACACTTTTTTGTCGGTGGGGACGTAGTCGAGCCCGTCGTTATGGCGCACCGCAGGCGTCATACGCGTCGGGTCAACCGCCAGCACATTTTTGGCGATGTACAGACCGTAGAAACGATAGGCGATGAGATAGACACAGACCGACGCCACGACTATCCACAGCGCGTTGATCTGTTCCCCACGGTTGAGCGCAATATAACCCAGAGCAAATGCGCCCATTACCGAGAGCACTGTCCAGATGAGGTATTTCCCTGATTTATTCATGGTTGTTATCCGTTTGCGTGTTCCAGAGAAGAGAGATGTTACATTTTGTTTCTATAACATCTTTTCTGGTTTTAACAACCTGACAACCCAATAAACCTGAAGTATCACCGACTATTTACATCGCATTGTTAACTGGATCACTCCATTCACCCGTTAGCGCTGCAATCTCATGGCATTACCCGTACTCAGCCCAGCACCGCGGTTCCCAGCCGGCAGGTACAGCACCGCCGCCCTTGCTCATCAAATACCACGATTTCCCAGCTCTGGCTTTGCCGCCCCAGATGCAGTGGCTGACAGACGCCACGCACCTTGCCCTGCGAAACCGCCCGGTGATGAGTGGCGTTGAGTTCTGTTCCGACAATGCACTGCCCGTCGCGGGTCATCAGATAACCCGCCATTGAGCCTAACGTTTCAGCCAGTGCCGCCGATGCCCCGCCGTGCAGCAAACCAAACGGTTGATGCGTGCGGGTATCAACCGGCATTTCCGCTTCCAGTACGTCATCCCCGAGCCGGGTGTAGACAATGCCCAGATGTGCCACCATCGTGTTCTGGCTGGTAGCGTTCAGTTCGTCGAGCGTTAAGTGACGTTTCCAGATCATCGTTACGCCCCCAGCGTAGAGCCGCCGTCCACCACGATATCCTGCAACGTAATGTGGCTGGCCAGATCGGAGGCGAGGAACAAAATGGTGTTGGCGATCTCCTGTGGCCGGGCGATTTTGCCCAGCGGGATACCGAGCTTGAACTGCTCACCAAAGCCGCGAATACGCTGCTGTTCCGCATCATCACTGACCCACAGCGTGCGCTGCATGTCGGTATCCGTGGATCCGGGTGACACCAGGTTACAGCGCACTCCGCTGCCCGCCAGTTCCAGTCCGACGGTCAGCGCCAGGCTTTTCAGTGCTGCCTTCGATGCGCCATAGGCGCTCATGCCGATACGTGGCGTATGCGCGGCATCGGAAGCGACAGTCACAATCGCCCCGCCCTGTTGACGGCGAAATTGCGCCATCGTTTGCTGAAACAGGTTAAAGGCGCCACCGACGTTAACCGCAAACGTCTGCTGCCAGTCGTGCGGACTCAGCGCGTCAGTCGCGCCCATGCGTAAAATCCCCGCCGCATTCACCAGCACGTCCAGCCGTTCGGTGCGCGCCAGCACGCGCTGGCACACCTCAGTCACCTGCCCGGCATCCGCCACATCCATCACTTCTGTGGTAAAGGGATAATCCTGTAAAGCAAACTCGCGATCGAAGCCCGTGACCTGCGCGCCGGCCTCGACAAACGCCAGCGCCGTGGCATAACCAATGCCTTTACCGGCGCCGGTGACCCATACCGTTTTACTGTGAAAATCGAATCCGGCCATTAGCGCACCTCGCGGGAGATCAGCGCCCACCACGCATCAATGGTCGGGTTTTTCGCCAGCATCACGAAGTCGATATCGCCGTGCACTTTACGCCAGCGCGCCGCCAGCGCCATCATCCGCACCGAGTCCAGACCGTAATCGATCAGGTTCTCGTCATCCATCGGTTCATCGGACTCATCGAGCAGCGGTAAAATCAGCGCCCGCAGTTCATCTTTGCTGGCTGGAACCGGCGCGGGCAACAACTCCTGAGTCATCACGACGCGACCTGAACGTCCCGCAACATACTTCAGCGACATCAGGTGCTCCTCACGGCTGAAATCGGCCAGCGCGTCCGCTACCATGAACGGCTTGATATCGCGCATAAAGGCGTCCGTCGCCGTGGTCATACAGCCGATGTGCGCATACACCCCGGTGATAATCAGCTGGTCACGTCCGGTTTCTTTCAGCATCAGTTCCAGCGGGGAACGGTGAAATGCACTGTAGCGCCATTTGACCAACACATTATCGGCTTCATCCGGTGCCAGCGCGGCAACCACTTTTTGCTGCTCCGGCGAGCGTGTCAGCCCCGGCCCCCACATGTCGTTAAGCAGGGCGCGATCTTCATCACTCTGATCTTTCGGCTGCGCGGTGTAATAAACCGGAATATTGTGCGCTTTACAGTAACTGCGCAGGGCGGCGATATTGGCGATCACCTGTTCCATCATCGGACAGTTTTCACCCCAGAAGCTGACGAAGTAGTCTTGCATATCGTGGATCAGCAGCGCAGCACGGTCCGGATCAAACGCCCAGTTGACCTTATTGACCGGAACATCAAGCGCGGTTGGCAGCGCGTAAGCCTGCAGTTTAGGAATTGCCATTGCGTGTTCTCCTTCAGGCCGAACGTGTTGCCAGCCACTGACGTAATTGTTTTTTATCGACTTTACCGACCGGGGTCAGAGGTAGCGCCTCAACGATTTCCACCCGGTCCGGTAACTTGAATTCAGCGACGCCCTGCTCGCGCAGGAAGCGACGCACCTGTACCGCGCGCAGGGGTTCTTTCACCACCAGATACGCGCAGCTCTTCTCCCCCATCAGCTCGTCTTCCATACTGACCAGCGCCGCATGGATCACCGCCTGATGACGCAGTAACAGGTTTTCGATCTCTTCCGCGGCGATCTTCTCGCCGCCACGGTTGATCTGATCTTTTTCACGCCCCTGAACGGTGATGTAGCCATCCTCGTCAATGGAGATCAGATCGCCAGAACAGTAGAAACCGTTGGCGTCAAAGGCGCTGGCGTTATGCTGCGGACTTTTGTAATAGCCACGGAAGGTGTACGGACCGCGCGTCATCAGCCGTCCTGTTTCTCCCTGCGGCAGCGGGTTACCGTCGGCATCTGCCACCCACACTTCGTCATCCGGACACATCGGACGCCCCTGGGTATTGATTACCCGCTCCGGGCTGTCGTCGAGACGGGTGTAGTTCACTAAGCCTTCCGCCATGCCAAAGACCTGCTGCAACTGACAGCCAATTTCAGCCGGGATCCGCGCTGCCAGCGATGCGGACAGGCGCGCACCGCCAACCTGCAACAGCGTTAGCGAAGCCAGTTGCGCATTGCTGCCCCACTCGTTAATCGCCTGTAACCACAGGCTGACCGCAGGCGGCACCAGCGCCGTCGCGTCGATCTGGTGTTTTTCAATCAGCGGGAAGCACAGCGTGGCGCTCGGGTCCGCGGCCAGCACCACAGTGCCACCGGCAAGAAATACGCCCAGCGATCCAGGTGAACTCATGGCGTAGTTATGCGCCGCAGGGATCGCGCATAAAAAACGCGTATCCGCAGTGAAGTGACAGATTTCATTACTGCGGCGCACGCTGTAGTAATAGTCGTTGTGGGTTCGCGGGATAAGCTTTGGCGTCCCGGTCGTGCCGCCGGAGAGCTGGAAGTAAGCCACCTCATCCGCAGGCGATGGCGAGGCGACAAACCCTTCTGCTGACTGGTTTATCGCCGCTTCCAGGCAGTGCTCACCGTTGTCATTGAGCAGATGCACCACGCGAATAGAATTATGCTGAGCGATAAACGTATTCAGAAAATCGTCGTCGGCAAACAGCGCGTGCTGACGATCGGCAATCAGCAGCGCGGGTTCGATTTGCGTCGCATAGGCGGTAAGTTCAGTGCGTTGATGGCTGAACAGGGCAAGCACGGGCGCGACACCAAGCTTCAGCAGCGCAAAGAACGTGATATACAACTCCGCCACGTTGCCCAGTTGCACCAGCGCAGTTTCACCGGATTTGATCCCCTGACGGCGCAGCGTGCAGGCAAGGTTATCCGCCGCCTGATTCAGTTCCCGATAGCTCAGTTGACGATCGCCCTCAATGACCGCCATATGGTCATTTTCTGCATGGCGGGTCAATATGTCCGTCAGTGGCAGATCCTGCCAGTAGCCTTTTTCACGATAACGACGGGCAAATTCGTCAGGCCATCGGGTGAAAGGAATGCTCATCATCGCTCCTTAATGCAATCCAAAAACATTCAACATGGTGGAGAGTTTGACGCCGGTTTCACGCCACTCTCCTACCGGTGAAGAGGCCGGGACAATCCCTGCGCCTGCAAACAGGCGCACCTGGTTTTTACGTAACCTCGCACAGCGGATGGTCACCACCCACTCACCGTTGCCTTCGGCGTCGCACCAGCCGACGATGCCGCCAAACAGTTCACGGTCGAACGGCTCCAGTTCGGCAATCAGCTGTTTCGCCGCCTGATGCGGGAAGCCGCTCAGCGCAGGTGTCGGATGCAGCAGACAAGCCAGCGTCAGGGCGTTTTCTCCGGCATTGGCTTTTCCTTCAAACGGCGTACCGAGGTGCCAAAGCGTGGGCGTGGTGATGAGCTGCGGCGAAGACGGCAGTTGCAGATCCTGACTGCGATCGCGCAGCACGGTTTTCATCGCCTGCGTAACCAGATCGTGTTCATGGCGATCTTTCTCAGAAGCCAGCAGACGGTTTCCGGCTTCCCGATCCAGCACATCATCAGGCTGGCGACGCGCGGAGCCCGCCAGCGGCAGTGAGCTAAAGCGATCGCCCTCTTTGCGCAGCAGCAGTTCCGGGCTCGCGCCAAGCAGGACGCCACCATCGTGCAGCGGTACATGGAAGTTGTAACTAACCGGGTTTTGCGCCACCAGACGTTCCAGCAGTGCACCGCTGTTGATCTCGGCATCGGTGGTGATATCAATCAATCGCGAGAGCACCACTTTGTCGACTTCCGGCGTCGCCGTCAGCGCGGCAGCACGTGCAACCATCTCTTCGAACGTCTCCTGTTCAGGGATCGCGTTGCGCGCCGTGACGTTCAGTGCCTGATGGCCGGTAAAGTAGCGTGATGACTGTTGTTTTTCCTGGCGAGAGAAGGTCTGCCAGCTCTGGGGAATAAACAGCGATGATGGCTGGCGGGTGTCAAACGGAATCGCCCCCACCATGACCGGGTTTGCGATACCCTGCGCTTTGGCATCAGCAAACATTTTTTGTAATTTTTGTTGGAAGGGGCTGTCTGGCGAATCACCGTTAACGGCAGGTTCATCGAAGCGAGCGAAGCATCCTGACGTCGTAAAGCTCCGATACGGCGACATAAAGAAAAAGCGATGGGGTGCAAGTGTTGCCATAGTCTGCTGAACTTCCTCGGCCAAAGACGTATCCATATCATCCTCCAAAAATGATAAAGGTTTTAATAATGATTATCATTTATATTTTCGGGCGCTAACCTAAAAGCAAACAGGCGACATGTCAACTCTTGAGGTAGCACAAAGTGCGACTTACGCTTGCATCCCTTGCGCTTAATAATGAAAATGAGAAGCATTAATAACTCAGCACAGGAACTGATTTGTGAGACTGTCTTCCCTGTCCGGCCTGCTCATTACGCTCATCATTTTCGGATTCTCCTCAGCCCACGCCGCGGACTGGCCGCGTCAGGTGACTGACGTTCGCGGCAGCCATACGCTGGAACACAAACCTGAACGTATCGTCTCCACCAGCGTCACGCTCACCGGTTCATTGCTGGCGATTGATGCGCCGGTGGTCGCCAGCGGGGCGACGACGCCAAACAACCGCGTGGCTGACGACCAGGGATTCTTACGTCAGTGGAGCGACGTGGCAAAAGCACGCAAGCTGACGCGCCTCTATATCGGCGAACCGAACGCCGAAGCGGTGGCAGCACAAATGCCCGACCTCATTCTGATTAGCGCAACCGGAGGCGATTCCGCGCTGGCGTTGTACGATCAGCTTTCTCCCATTGCCCCGACGCTTATCATTAATTACGACGATAAAAGCTGGCAGTCGTTGCTGATGCAGTTGGGCGACATTACCGGCCAGGAGAAACAGGCCGCCGCACGTATTGCTGAATTTGATAAGCAACTGGCCGTCGTTAAGCAGCAACTGAAGTTGCCGCCGCAACCGGTGAGCGCGCTGGTTTACACCGCCGCCGCCCACAGAGCCAACCTGTGGACGCCTGAGTCCGCGCAGGGAAAAATGCTGGAGCAACTCGGCTTTACGCTGGCAACGTTGCCAGGCGGACTGCAACCCAGTCAAAGCCAGGGGAAACGTCACGATATTATTCAGCTTGGCGGTGAGAATCTGGCTGCCGGACTGAACGGCGAAGCGCTGTTCCTGTTTGCAGGTGACGAGAAAGACGAGCAGGCGATTTACGCCAACCCACTGCTGGCACATCTGCCAGCGGTACAGAGCAAGCGCGTTTATGCTCTGGGCACTGAGTCTTTCCGCCTGGATTATTACAGCGCGATGCGAGTGCTCGACCGTCTCGCCACGCTGTTTTAATCGCCATTGCCGGATAGCGCCTTATCCGGCCAGCCTGAAACTATGCCGGTTCCGGCGGCGTTTGCCGGAATCGACGTAACTCACTGAGCAACAGCAGCAGTAGCAGTCCCACAATCACCAGTCCAAAGCCACTGACGCTCGCCGAGGCCACCGGCGTCATGATCGCTCCCAGACCGCCTAATAACGCCGCACCAATGGCGTCTCCGGTAACGTTCTGCGCCGTCCACAGGCCATTGATACGCCCTAACATATTTTCGGGCGTTTGCGTTTGCAGCATCGTGTACTGCAACAGCGAACTGATGGCGCTCAGCCAGCCGAACAGCGCCAGACAGACCACGCCTAACGCCCAGACGGGCATCAGAGCAAACAGGCCAATCGCCAGAAACGATCCCACGCTTGAGGCCAGCATGATTAATCCCGGGCGCACGCTGTGCGCCAGTTGCCCGCTGGTCAGTGCGCCGACCGCCGCCCCGAGTGGGATGGCGGCGTACAACATGCCAATCTGCGCCGCCGACATCTGCCAGCTCAACGCCAGCGCCGGATAGAGCACGCGCACAGCACTTGCCATCGTCAGCAGGCCACCAAGCAGCGCAATCCCCCCGATCAGTGGACTGGCCAGCAGGAAACGAAACGCCGCCAGTAGCGATTTAAGCGGATGTTCACGCTGCTGTGGCGGTGGCGGCAGTGCCGGAAGACTCAACAGCGGCAGTAAGGTGATAAAAGTACCTGCCGCCGCCAGACCGTAGTTCCACGCCACGCCGCCGGTAGCAAGCAGCAGTCCCCCCAGCATCGGCGAGATCACCGAGCCCAGACGCACGGTCAGCATGGTAATCGCCCCGGCCTGCATCAGGTTTTCGCGGCCCACCAGGGCAGGCGTTGCTGCCAGCAATGCCGTCACGCCCAGCGAGGCAAAAAAGCCGTCCCACATACCCAGCAGATAAATCGCAATCAACGAAGGTTCCGGCAGCATGGCGTTCAGACACAGACCGATGAAGCCAATGCCGCAGGTACCGCGCGCCAGCAGAATCACTTTTTTGCGTTCATAACGATCGGCCAGAACACCACCGACCATCAGCCCGACAAACATCGCGCTGCCGGTCAGCGTTACCGAAAGCCCCACCTGCCAGGTGGAATGCGTCATCATCTGGATCTGTACGGGTACCGCGACGCCGAGCAGTCCGAGGGAGACAATAGAGATAAAACGGGCCAGGAAGACAGCGCGAAATGCCGGGTGTGTCTTCAGCAAACTGAGGTTAAGCAGCCAGGATTGTCGATTCATTACAACGCCTTAATGCGATCTTTTTTTCATTATCCATTCAATGGCTGCACATGCTAACATAATCAAATAAGATCGATAACGATAATTACTATCATTATCAGGGAAGTTGATATGTCATGTTCTGTTTCCGTGACGCGAGCCATTGCCGTGCCCGGATTGTTGTTATTACTGGTTATCGCCACGGCATTAAGTCTGACCATCGGTGCAAAATCCTTACCCGTCTCCGTGGTTGTGGAAGCGCTCACCGGCACCTGTCAAAGTGCTGATTGCACTATCGTACTGGACGCCCGCCTGCCACGAACGCTGGCAGGATTGCTGGCCGGGGGCGCGCTGGGACTCGCCGGGGCGTTAATGCAAACGCTCACCCGCAATCCGCTGGCCGATCCTGGGCTGCTTGGCGTCAACGCCGGAGCCAGTTTTGCCATTGTGTTGGGAGCGGCGCTGTTCGGCTTTTCCACACCGCAGGAACAACTGGTGATGGCCTTTATCGGCGCTCTGGTGGCGTCACTGATTGTGGCGTTTACGGGCAGTCAGGGCGGCGGTCAGTTGAGCCCGGTACGTTTGACGCTGGCGGGCGTCGCGCTCGCTGCGGTTCTGGAAGGTCTCACCAGCGGTATTTCCCTGCTAAACCCGGACGTCTACGATCAGCTCCGTTACTGGCAGGCCGGTTCACTGGATATCCGTAACCTGCAAACCCTCAAGGTGGTGATTGTGCCGGTACTGATAGCCGGTGCCACTGCGCTGATGCTCAGTCGGGCGCTGAACAGCCTGAGTCTGGGAAGTGATACCGCCACGGCGCTCGGCAGCAAAGTCGCACGCACGCAACTCATCGGCCTGTTAGCCATCACCGTCTTATGCGGTAGCGCGACGGCGATTGTCGGGCCAATTGCGTTTATCGGCCTGATGATGCCGCATATGTCGCGCTGGCTGGTCGGTGCCGACCATCGCTGGTCGCTCCCCGTGACGCTGATCGCCACCCCTGTTCTGTTGCTTTTTGCCGATATCATTGGCCGCCTGATTGTTCCCGGCGAACTGCGCGTGTCGGTAGTGAGCGCTTTTATTGGCGCTCCGGTGCTGATCTTTCTGGTTCGTCGTCGTCCGCGAGGTGCCGCATGATGTACGTATCGCGTCGCCTGCTGATCGCGTGCCTGCTGCTGACGGTCGGCTGCCTGATCTTCGCGCTCTGGGGCCTGCGTAGTGGTGCGGTGACGCTGGAAATTCCACAAATCATTGCCGCCTTAACCGGCGATGCACCGCGCAGTCTGACGATGGTCGTGACCGAATGGCGTTTGCCGCGCGTGTTAATGGCGCTGCTGATTGGCGCCGCACTCGGCGTCAGCGGGGCGATTTTTCAGTCTCTGATGCGTAACCCGCTCGGCAGCCCGGACGTGATGGGCTTTAATACCGGCGCCTGGAGTGGCGTACTGGTCGCGATGGTGCTGTTTGGTCAGCATCTGACGGCTATCGCGCTGGCGGCGATGGCCGGGGGTATTCTGACGTCGCTGGTCGTCTGGCTACTGGCCTGGCGCAACGGTATTGAAACCTTCCGCTTGATTATTATCGGTATCGGCATTCGCGCCATGCTGTTTGCGTTTAATACCTGGCTGTTATTGAAGGCCTCGCTGGACACCGCGCTGACCGCAGGATTGTGGAATGCCGGATCGCTTAACGGTCTGACCTGGGCAAAAACCTGGCCTTCTGCACCAATCATTATTCTCATGCTGGCTGGCGCCGGATTGCTGGTGCGACGTATGCGGCTGCTGGAGATGGGCGATGACAGCGCCTGTGCGCTGGGTGTCAGCGTGGAGCGCTCGCGACTCGCCATGATGCTGGTCGCCGTAGTGTTAACCGCTGCCGCCACCGCGCTGGCCGGACCAATTTCCTTTATTGCGCTGGTTGCCCCACATATCGCCTGTCGCCTGAGCGGCACCGCGCGTTGGGGATTAACTCAGGCCGCGCTCTGCGGAGCGCTGTTACTGCTGGCGGCCGATCTGTGCGCACAGCAACTGTTTATGCCTTATCAGCTTCCGGTGGGTGTAGTCACCGTGAGTATCGGCGGTATTTACCTTATCGCTTTGTTAATTCAGGAGTCCCGCAAAAAATGACCGACTCAGTAGCCCGTTTGCGTGGCGACCAGTTAACGCTGGGTTATGGAAAGTTCACCGTTGCCGAAGACCTCAACGTCACCATTCCCGATGGTCATTTCACGGCCATTATCGGGCCAAACGGCTGCGGAAAATCGACGCTGTTGCGGACCCTCAGTCGGCTGATGACCCCGGCAAACGGTCACGTCTGGCTTGACGGTGAACCTATCCAACGCTACCCCAGTAAGGAAGTGGCTCGTCGTATCGGTCTGTTGGCGCAAAATGCCACGACCCCGGGCGATATCACCGTGCAGGAACTGGTGGCGCGCGGTCGTTATCCGCATCAACCGCTGTTTACCCGCTGGCGCAAAGAAGATGAAGATGCCGTGACGCAGGCGATGCGCGCCACCGGTATTACGCATCTGGCCAGGCAAAGTGTGGATACGCTATCTGGTGGTCAGCGTCAGCGCGCATGGATAGCAATGGTGCTGGCGCAGGAAACGTCGATCATGCTGCTCGATGAACCGACGACCTGGCTGGATATCAGTCATCAGATTGATCTGCTGGAATTACTGAGCGAACTGAATCGCGAGAAGGGCTACACCCTCGCCGCCGTACTGCATGACCTCAACCAGGCCTGCCGCTATGCCACCCATTTGATCGCATTGCGTGAAGGCAAAATAGTCGCTGAGGGGGCGCCGAAGGAGATCGTCACGGCAGAACTGATTGAGAAAATCTATGGGTTACGCTGCATGATTATCGACGACCCTGTGGCGGGCACACCGCTGGTCGTCCCGCTGGGCCGTCGTTAACCGATCGCCGGAAGGCGCTGTCCTTTCCGGCGGTTAATCAAACCAGACGTTCTCTGACAAGGGTTTCATTCATTTTACGTGATGCCATCGCATGCTGGAGAAGTACGCCACCACAGGCCACGATCCCCCCTATCACTGCCGCCAGAACGACCACGACCTTTCTTCCCGGTCCCTGTTTTTTCACCGGCAATGACGGCTCGAGCTGGTATTTAAACGGCGAGAATGTCACATCACGGATATTCACTGACTCCAGTTGCTCAACATGATACTGCCGGTTTTGTAATTCAGCATTCAGTTCCGCCACGTCCGTTACCGACTTTTCAATCTCCAGTTTTCGCTGGATCCCATCGGCGCCCAGAGAAATAGAAAAATCAGGATCGTCTTTTACCGCCTGACCATTACTGTAAACCGGTTTTTTAATTCCGGCTGCATTAGCAATCTCCAGTGAATAATTGAGTCGCTTAATATTTGTATCCAGCTGATTTTTAAGTTTTACGCGGTCCAGCGCCAGACGTTCTTTCTCAAAACGTGTTCTGACTTCCAGTTGATTGCGGATATTTTCCAGAGAATCCTGTACCACAATATCAGAAATATACTGGATATATCCCGCCAGAATCTGTTGCGCCTCTTCTTTGACCGGTGCAGTAAAACTCAATACCCATGAGGTATACAGTGCCGTTTCATTTTTCTTTCCGGTATTGCTGTCCACCGCCTTCATCTTTTCACTCAGCGCAATAATGGCCTGATGCAGGTCCAGTTCATCAATTTCCGCGCCCTTTAATTGCGCCATCACATACGAAGAGGAGCGCAAATATTGCTCCAGCAATGAAGAGGACTGAAATTTCTTGATAAAGAGGTTAAAGGTGTTAACACGATCGACTTTGACATCAAGGTCCAGAACACGTAGTCCCGTCAACGTTCTCTGTAGTTCCTGCCACTGAATTGACTCGGCAGGCGTCACCACGGCTTCACTGGTCCAGCGTTGTGGCAAAAAGAATGTGACGAATAACCCCACACACGCAAACGCTAGCGAGCACACAATAATCCGTCTCTTAGCCAGCCATAAAATATCAATCAGCTTTAATAAATCGATTTCATTATTCTGAGTGTGAGGCAACGGAAAACCCGTAAATTCAGTATTTTTATTCTGCTTAATATTAAGTGACGGCATACTGTACGTCCTGTCGCAGGTTCCATAAAAATCAATTCCTGCTAACAGCGTAACAAAGCCTCAGAACATTCTGAAATACTAAAACACGGATGACGTTAAATTCAGAATTTAGCTCCCATTAGTAATATTCTTAATGCCGATGATTATCATAATAAAAAAAATCCCCCGTAACCATGACGCTTGTTACGGAGGACACAGAGAGGGCTGAATATTAATTAGCCATGCTTATATTTATTGCAGCATGCGGCGATCATTGGACCGATATTTTCAAAGGCTGACGGAGAGATAATCTCTACATGCGCGCAGTCCTGACGATACACCTCCAGCTCCGCGATCCACGGCGCCCAACTGCGCTCCGGACTGACGCCTTCCGGCAGGGTGCGCTCGGCAACAAATAACGTCGCGCGTCCGTCAAAGGGGACACTGTGCGCGCTGGTGAGTAAGCGAACCGCATCAGCATAATTCCCTTCAATCGTGCTAAACAATTCACCTGATGCGTTCCCCTGCTGAGCGGCCAGAAATGCCTCCCGCTCGCGATCAATTTCCGTCAGCACTTCCGGATCGAGTCCATTAGCCTCTTTTTCTGACCAGTTTTGCGTTTCCGGAGGCCAGGTATCCAGCAGGCCAAGGAAGGCGACCGTTTCACCCCGCGCACGAAGGCGTGCGGCAATACCGTGCGCCAGCGTACCGCCGAGAGAATAGCCCAGCAGGTAATACGGGCCGTGCGGTTGCTGTTCCAGCAGCGTCGCCAGATGGTGTTCGCAGACCGCGTCCAGATTGGCTGCCGTCTGCATCGGCCCCTGCGGACGCGGCGACTGAATCCCCGTAATCGACCATTGCGGACTGAGATAGCGCGACAGTACGCTAAACTGCCAGGCAAATCCTGATGCCGGATGGAAGCAAAACAGCGTGGGGCCGTCGCTTTTACGGAGTGGCAGCAGCGTTTCAAATCCCAGACGTTGCGCCTGTGCGTCATCGTCCGCATCCAGCAATTCCGCCAGTTGCGCTACCGTCGAGGCCACCATCACTTGCCCCGGCGTCACCTGACGGGCGAAGGTCCGGCTCAGTTGCGCCGCCAGCTTCATGGCCAGCAGCGAATGACCGCCCAGCGCGAAGAAATCGGCCTCCACGTCGTTGACGTCACAACCCAGCAGTTCACTGAATGCCTTCGCCACCGTCATTTCACTGCCCGGCAGCGGGGTTCTCCCTTTGGCGCGCGGCGTTAACTCCGGCATCGGTAACGCTTTGCGATCCAGTTTACCGTTGGCGCTGAGCGGCAGTTGCGCCAGTTGCAGTAACACCACAGGCACCATATGCGGCGGGAGTTTCTCACGCAACTGCGCCTGGAGCGCGGGGATATCAAGCGGAAGTCCTGACTGCGAGACCAGATACCCCACCAACTGGCGGGCATCGCCCCCTGTTGCCGCCGCCTGATTAAAGATACAGGCGTGAACCACCGCCTGTTCAACATCAGGCAACGCCTGCATCACACGATCGATCTCGCCCAGTTCGATACGCTGACCGCGGATCTTAAGCTGGTCGTCACTGCGTCCCAGATACTCCACCGCGCCATTTTCCAGCCAGCGCGCGACGTCTCCGGTGCGGTACATCCGCTCTCCCGGCGCAAATGGATCGGCGATAAAGCGACTCGCCGTGAGGTCCGGTCTGCCAAGATAGCCCTGCGCGAGCTGGATGCCGGTCAGATAGAGATCCCCCGCCACGCCGATAGGGACCGGATGCATCATCGCATCCAGGATCCGCAGTCCGGTATTCCACACCGGAAAACCAATCGGTACGCTACTGCCGGTGACCTTTGCCAGTTCATCGCCCCAGGCCGGATACCAGCTGACATCAACCGCCGCCTCCGTTGGGCCATACAGGTTATGCAGCGGGGCATGCGTCAGTTGCTCCCATTCGCGGCATAAATCGGCGGGTAAGGCTTCGCCGCTGCAAAAGACATGCTGTAATGTCGCACAGCTTTCACCGACGCGCTCTGGCGTCAGCGACGCGACGAATGCCGCCAGCATCGATGGCACAAAGTGGGTCGTCGTCACCCCGTAGTGGGCAAAGAAGCGCTGCATGGCAAGCGGATCGCGATGTGCTTCCGGTTCCGCCATCACCAGCTTCGCCCCGGCGATAAACGGCCAGAAGAATTCCCACACCGAGACGTCAAAGCTGCACGGTGTTTTTTGCGCCACCACATCCTGCGTCGTCAGCCCATACTGGTTTTGCATCCACAGCAGACGGTTGACGATAGCGGTTTGCCCGACCATCACCCCTTTCGGTCTGCCCGTTGAACCGGAGGTAAAGATGATGTACGCCGTATGCTGCGGTTGCGATAACCCCAGCGGCGCGCTGTTGCCTGCCGCCAGCGGTTCGCTATAGCAGAGGCTTTCCAGCCCTGGAATATCGCTAAAGCGTGGTAACTGTTCCGCCGTGGTGATCAGCAACTTCGGCTGCGCGTCCTCCAGCATCATTCGCAGACGATCGTCCGGATAACCGGTGTCTAACGGCAGCCAGGCCGCACCGGCTTCAACAATCCCGTGCAGCGCCAGCGTCAGAAATACGGAGCGCGGTAAGGCCACCGCGACGCTGTCGCCCGGTTGCACGCCGTGTTCGCGCAGCATGCCGGCGAGAGCCACCACCTGTTCGCGCATTTCGCGGTAATTGAACTGATAGCGGGCATCCACCAGCGCGGGCGCGTCCGGCGTTCTGCTCGCCTGTTCCGCCACCAGCGCACTGAGCGTGGTGGACGGGATCTCAACCGCCGTGGCGTTGACCTGCGCAATCTGCTGATATTCAGCCGGCAGCAGCAAATTGGCGTCGCCGCAGCGCAGGGCCGGGTTGGCGGCAAACTGTTCGATCAGCGCCATCAGACGTGACGCATGCTGTTTGAGCGTGGTTTCATCATAACGTTGTTGGTTGGCGAGAAGCTCAATGCTCAGCCCACCCTCTTCATCCGGAAACAGCGCCAGCTCCAGATCGTTAACCGGTCCCGTCGCCAGCGTATGGGTTTGCGCCGTGACGCCCGGCATCTCCAGTTGATAGTCGAAGACTTTAACGTTAAGCACCGGGCCAAATAGCGGTTCTTCCCCGGCCGCCCGGCCGCTGTCGCGGACGATTTGCTCCGCATCATAACGCTGATGGCGGCGCATTTTTTTAAGCTGTGCGGACAACCGTTTAGCCAGTTCTGCCAGACCCTCTGCGGCATCAATACGCACACCCAGCGGTAATACGTTGAGTACCGGTCCGGTGGCAGTCAGTGCCGCCGATCCCATGCGACGCATAAAGATAAAGCCTGCCGCATACTCCATTCGGCTGCACAGTCGTCCCAGCCAGAGCGCCACCAGCGCCAGTGCCAGATCGGTTCGCTGCACGTCAGGCAGTTGCGCCGCCAGATGACGAAACGCGCCTTCCGGCGCATTCAGCTTCATGCGGTAAATGTCAGACGTCACCGCCCGTCCCGGCAGCGGTGCGGGTGAAAGCGACGCTGGCGGCGGAAGCTGTTTGCGCTGCTCGGCCCAGAACGCGCCATCGCGTTGCCAGGCCTCACTCTGACGATACCGCTGATACTCTTCCACCACCCCAGCAAACGGTGTGAAGGGTGAGTCAGGCGTCGCATCACCCCGGAGCCATGCGCTGTAAATCGCAGCTATCTGGCGGGTAATCGCCGGGAAACTGAAGCCATCGACCAGTAAATGATGATAACGCTGATACCAGTACCACTGGTCGTCACCAACCTGGATCAACTGATGATGCACCAGCGGCTTGCCGCCATCGACGCGCAGATTTTGCTGCAGGTCGGCCTGCATCAGCACCAGCGCGGCATCGTGCGGGTTCGCAGCGCTACGGAGATCGCAAATCTGCGGTTCAGCAAACGTAAAGGACTCATCTACCCATTGCCAGACGTCGCCGTTGTCCTCGGTAAAACGCATCCGTAAGGTGTCGGCCTGCTGCATGCCAGCGACCACCGCGCGCGCCAGCAGTTGCGCATCCAGTTCGCCGGTTAACGCCACATAATGTGCGACGCTCCAGGCGGAAGGTAATGTGGAGAGTTTTTCGGCCATCCAGATGCCAGGCTGTGCGGCGACAAGCGGTAAACGTGGGCTCATTGCGCCTCCTGCAAAACGGCATAATGGCCGGGAATTAACGTGGTCCAGTGGCGCGACAGCCACTGCTGGCAGGCTTCCTGAGACTGCGGTTCGCATGCCACCTGCCAGCCGGCAGGCAATGCGCAATGCTGTGGCCAGAGGCTAAACTGCTGCTGCGAATTTTGCAGAATGTAGAACTGTCCCTGCGGATTATCGAAGGGATTACTGAATTCCATACTCAACTCCTGTCGTGGAAAATCGCTCACTTAGCGCAGCGGCTTCCAGAGGTCGATCAACCCCTGCATCAGGCCGCCACGCCAGCAAAGCGCATCATGTCCGCCGTCAACCTGACGCCAGAAAACCGACTGCTGTGTCGTCTGTAGTTGTGTGTAAAGCGCCTGGTTCGCGCGAAAGATAACCGGTTCCTGGACTCCCGCCTCAAGGACAATCCGCAATCCCTTCGCGGACAGCGTACCAGTGCGAAGTTGTTCAATAATCAGCCCGTCCTGTTGACCGCCGCGATGGGGCCACCAGTAAGAACCAGACTGGCTGAGCACACAGCCAAAGCGTTCCGGCCAGTGCAGCCCGGCAAACAGCGATGACAACCCGCCAAAACTTTGTCCTGCAACGACCGTGCGCTCAGGACGATCGCTGAATGACGCAACGCGCCGGACCTGCGGCAATAACTCGTGTTGCACCGCCAGCCAGAAATCCGCATTGCAGGGAAGTTCACGGCTGCGGTGTGTGGTATCGATGGCATCAATAAGCAGATAAACCGCCGGGGGAAGTTGCCCCCGCTGAGTGAGTGAAGTGAGCGCAGGCCAGACGGGCATGCTCTGCGCCCAGAATTGCCCATCAAGAAGAATCGCCAGGGGGCGTTCATCCGGCTGCGCATCACCGGTTGTAAAGACCCACACCCGGCGCGTATTGCCCAGACGCGCGCTGTTCCAGTGCAGAACTACCGGCGATGACGCTGGCGCTTGCGGGGAATCCCAGCCCGGTTGTACAGGGGCCTGCGGCATCTCAAGCGCCGACACGGCGTGCCCTCGCCCCCCTTTCCAGCTTACCGGATTAAGCGGATCGGCAATCGCCTGTGGCAACAGTTGCCGCCAGCCTTCGCGCAGCGCCGTGCGATCCAGCGCTTCACCCGCTTTCAGCGACGCAAACGACTCGTCCTGCGTTGAGGGAATAAAGCAGTAACTGCCGCGCCAGTTGGCACTTAAGACGGTCTGCCACTGCCAGACATCCGTTCCAGCAATGCGCTGCATCGTCTGGGGAAAGACATTCTGGTGATGGTCGGTCACGCCGGTGATATACACCCAGACTCGCTGAATCGCTGAGTGAAATTCACTCCCCTGCGGGTCGCGCCACCAGAAGGTCACCCGGTAGTTTCCGTCTGCTTCACGCGTCCATTGCGGACCGTTTTTTGACTGCCACCAGGCCTCACTGCCTACCGTTAACGCCGTCACCGTCATAACCTCATGTTAATTGTGATTTTTTTCATTGTTTAATGAAATATGTTGATAATATTATTGATAACTATTTGCATTTGCAATAGCGTATTGACGCGCCGTGGGAAGCGCGAACAGTTTTTAACCAACCGCGCTGCGGGCTTTTCTGGAATGGAGGGTTTTCGCAGAGGCGGGCGACATCGGGCCGGATACCGATCTCAGGTGTCTGGTACACGTGGCTAAAGAAAAGCAGGAAATACAATGAACAAGAAGATTCATTCCCTGGCCTTATTGGTCAACTTAGGGATTTACGGGGTAGCGCTGCCCGCAATGGCAGAAGAAACCGCTGATAGCACCGCCGTCTCTCATGAAGATACTATTGTGGTTACCGCCGCCCAGCAGAACTTGCAGGCTCCTGGCGTGTCGACTATCACCGCAGATGAAATTCGCAAAAATCCTCCCGCTCGCGACGTCTCTGAAATCATCCGTACCATGCCTGGTGTTAACCTGACAGGTAACTCGACCAGCGGCCAGCGCGGCAATAACCGTCAGATTGATATTCGTGGGATGGGGCCAGAAAACACCCTGATCCTGATCGACGGTAAACCGGTGACCAGCCGCAACTCCGTGCGCCTCGGCTGGCGTGGTGAGCGTGATACCCGTGGTGATACCTCGTGGGTGCCACCAGAGATGATCGAACGTATTGAAGTCCTGCGCGGACCTGCCGCCGCGCGTTACGGTAACGGTGCTGCCGGTGGTGTGGTGAATATCATCACCAAAAAAGGCAGCAATGAGTGGCACGGCTCCTGGAATACCTATTTCAACGCGCCTGAACACAAAGATGAAGGGGCGACCAAACGCACAAACTTCACCCTCAACGGCCCGCTGGGCGGGGATTTCAGCTTCCGCCTGTTCGGTAACCTGGATAAAACGCAGGCCGATGCACGTAACATCAACCAGGGCCATCAGTCTGAACGTACCGGCACCTATGCCGACACGCTGCCTGCCGGTCGTGAAGGCGTCATCAACAAGGACATTAACGGGGTGGTGCGCTGGGATTTCGCACCGATGCAGTCGATTGAACTGGAAGCCGGTTACAGCCGCCAGGGTAACCTGTACGCCGGGGACACGCAGAACACCAACACCAACCAACTGGTGAAAGATAACTACGGCGAAGAGACCAACCGTCTCTACCGCCAGAACTACTCGCTGACCTGGAACGGCGGTTGGGATAACGGTGTCACCACCACCAACTGGGTGCAGTACGAACATACCCGCAACTCCCGTACGCCGGAAGGTCTGGCGGGCGGTACTGAAGGGATCTTCGACCCGAAAGCGTCACAGAAATATGTTGATGCCGACCTGAACGACGTCACGCTGCACAGTGAAATCAGCATGCCGTTCGATTTGCTGGTTAACCAGAACCTGACGCTGGGTACCGAATGGACCCAGCAGCGCATGAAGGACATGCTCTCCAACTCGCAGACCTTTATGGGCGGTGATATTCCAGGCTCCAGCAGCACCGACCGCAGCCCTTATTCGAAAGCGGAAATTTTCTCGTTGTTCGCGGAGAACAACATGGAGCTGACCGACAGCACCATGCTGACGCCGGGCCTGCGTTTCGATCACCACAGCATCGTGGGCGACAACTGGAGCCCATCGCTGAACCTGTCACAGGGTCTGGGCGATGACTTCACCCTGAAGATGGGCATTGCGCGGGCGTATAAAGCGCCAAGCCTGTATCAGACCAACCCGAACTATATTCTGTACAGTAAAGGCCAGGGCTGTTACGCCACGGGTGCCGCGACCGGTATCGGCTGTTACATGATGGGTAACGACGATCTGAAAGCAGAAACCAGCGTCAACAAAGAGATTGGTCTTGAGTTCAAACGTGATGGCTGGCTGGCGGGTGTGACCTGGTTCCGTAACGATTATCGCAATAAGATCGAAGCCGGCACAGTACCGATGGACCGCACATCGATTACCAACAAAGGCAAAACCACCTACACCGATATCTATCAGTGGGAGAACGTGCCTAAAGCGGTCGTGGAAGGGCTGGAAGGGACGCTGAACGTACCGGTTAGCAACACCGTTAACTGGACCAACAACATCACTTACATGCTGCAGAGTAAAAACAAAGAGACCGGCGAACGCCTGTCGATTATTCCGGAGTACACGCTGAACTCAACGCTGAGCTGGCAGGTACATCAGGATGTTTCTCTGCAATCCACCTTTACCTGGTACGGCAAACAGGAGCCGAAGAAATACGATTACCAGGGTAAACCGGTGACCGGTTCAGATAAACAGTCCATCAGCCCATACAGCATCGTGGGTCTAAGCGCGACCTGGGATGTGACCAAAAATGTCAGCCTGACCGGCGGCGTGGATAACGTCTTCGACAAACGTCTGTGGCGTGAAGGTAATGCGCAAACGACCGGTAGCACGACCGATGTCTCTTATATGCGTGGCGCAGGTGCGTACACCTATAACGAACCGGGTCGTACGTGGTACATGAGCGTTAACACCCACTTCTGATGCCCTCTTCCCTCCTCCGCCAGGAGGAGGGATTTTGATGACGCGATGAAGACAACCCACTCCCCTCTGATTCTGGCGCACCACACGTTGCATTGTGTGACGTTCGAGCCGGACACCTTCCATGAGCACGATCTGCTGTGGCTTCCTCATCATGCGCAACTGGTACGTGCCGGGCGTAAACGTAAAGCCGAACACCTGGCCGGTCGTATTGCCGCCGTGCATGCGCTACGCGAGCAGGGTCATAAAAACGTGCCGGGAATGGGTGAACAGCGACAACCGTTATGGCCGGAAGGTCTGTTTGGCAGCATCAGCCACTGCGACACCACCGCGCTGGCGGTGGTGTCGCGCAAGCCGGTTGGAATTGATATTGAAGAAATCGTGACGCCGCAAACGGCGGCTGAGCTGGCAGACAGTATCGTCACTGAGGCAGAAAAAGCACGGCTGGCAGCGAGCGGATTACCTTTTGAACAGGCGCTCACACTGGCGTTTTCCGCCAAAGAGAGCGCCTTTAAGGCAACCCCGGAACGAATGCAGGCAGGCTGCAGATTTATGCACTATAACATTTTCGACGTTCAACCTGACCAGATGAGGCTAGAAGCCTTCGAGCAGATCTGGCATGTTCAGTGGCTCTCAACAGATAGCCATGTCGTTACCGTGGCAACGCGTTAACCCTCACAGCATTTCCCGCGCCTGGGCCGCAATCGACTGAGCATCAAAACCATGATGCTGGCGCATCCAGCCACGGTCAGCTGCCGCCGCATATTCGCCATCCGGGATCCCTAAGCGCTTCAGAACCGCGCCCGTACCGTCTTCCGCCAGGACTTCCGCCACCAGGCTTCCCAGTCCACCGTTGATATTGTGCTCTTCAACGGTGATCACCGCTTTGCAGCCTTTCAGGGCCGCTAACAGTGCTTTGGTATCACACGGACGAATAGACGGCACACTCACGACCGTCGCCTGAATACCCGAATCGGCTAACAGTGCGGCCGCATCAACAATTTCATGGACCGTAGAGCCCGTCGCCACCAGCGCCAGCGCGTCGCCTTCACGTAAGGTCACCACGGCACCCGGCACAAACTGATAGCTCTCGTCATGCAGTTCCGGGAGCGCCTTTCCGTCCATACGAATATACACCGGCCCCTGATAGCCAATGGCATAGTCGATGATCTGCCGACATTCTCGCGGTGAAGAGGGGGCGAAAATCTGGATATTGCCAAATCCACGCATAATGGCGATGTCGTCGATCGCGTGGTGCGTGCTCGCCAGCGGACCATAGCTGGCCCCCGCGTTCAGACCAAACAGCTTCACGTTGGTATTGTTGTAGCAAACGTCAACTTTGATTTGCTCATTAGCACGGGAAATCAGGAAAGGTGCCGCGTTACAGGTGACCGCAACCTTGCCGCCAAGCGCAAGCCCTGCCGCCGTCCCGACCATACTTTGTTCGGCAATCCCCACGTTGACCAGTCTGTCCGGGAACTGCTTAATGAAGGGGCCAATTTTCGCGGTGGAGGTTGAGTCAGCCACAACCGGCACCAGATCAACGCCATTTTCTACCGCATCGATAAACGCCTGAACCATGACGTTCGCGAGATGTTCTGCATTACTCATCTTTCAACTCCTCCAGAGCCAGTTCAATCTCTTCACCTTTCGGCACCCGGTGGTGCCACTCAGGACGCCCCTGGATAAACGAGATACCCGCGCCTTTTGTGGTATTGGCAATCACGACATTAGGTTTCCCTTCCTGTTTCAGTCCTTCCAGCGTACTGACGACCGACGCCATATCATTTCCCTGACATTCAGTAACCTGCATGCCGAAGGCGCGCCATTTATCCGCAAGCGGATCGGTATTCATAATTTCACGCGTGGGACCGGCCAACTGGAGATTATTCTTGTCATTAATGATCACCAGATTATCGAGTCCATAATGCGCCGCCGCGAGCGCAGCCTCCCAGTTGCTGCCTTCAGCCAGTTCACCATCGCCGGTAATTAAAAAGATGCGGCGGGCACTGTTGCTTTTTTTCGCTGCCAGCGCCAGTCCCACCGCAACAGGCAAACCGTGGCCCAGCGCGCCAGTGTTCAGTTCAATACCCGGCGTTTTCTGGCGTACCGGGTGGCCCGGAAGATGAGAGTTGGCGTGCTGGTAGGTACTCAGCCAGTCAACAGGGAAAAAACCGGCCTCCGCCAGAACACAGTAGTAGCAACCTACCGCGTGGCCTTTGGACTGGATATAGATGTCCCGCTCCCCATCGTCGATACGATCCGGAGCGACATTCAAAATTCGGAAATAAAGCGCGGTGAGTAGTTCAACCTGAGACAGGTCCGCACCGGTATGCCCTCCTGCTGGGCTGTAGGCGTTTAATTTGACGATGTGACGGCGCACCGCTCGCGCTGTGCGCTCAAGAGTCTGGATATCATAGTGCCAGGGATTCATTTAACACCTCTGAATTTATTTTCAATATGGAATATTTATTCCATCAGGGACTAAAAAAACCAGAAATCCCTTTGCTTCGCATCACACGGCTTACGCCACGGTATCTTACTCAGGAACATTCTGCCTCCTCACCGCGACCACATTGACGTCGGGAATAATCAGTTGACCTGAAATCACCATGAATATATATTCATAAATGATTCTTTATTCAATTATGCAACCACATTTCCGTATTTGTCCATCCCTGTTTTTGAGGATTGGTTAAAGTTAGAGCTTTATCACACTTACCTGCCTTCTGTTTTCGCGTATGATAAAAGTCTTTAAGATAATGGCTGTACGTAAATGATTTTCGGGGAAATATATGGCTAAGCAGGACGAACAACGGCTATTGGTTAAAATCGCCACCCTTTACTATCTTGAAGGACGCAAACAGTCCGATATTGCTCAACTTCTCTCGCTTTCTCAGTCGTTTATCTCCCGAGCCATCACCCGCTGTCAGAAAGAAGGGGTGGTAAAAATCAGCGTCGTACAGCCCTCAAATATCTTTCTGAATCTTGAGAAAGGGATCGAAGATCGTTACGGGCTCAAACAGGCGATCGTGGTGGATACCGAAGACAATGCCACCGACCACAGCATCAAACGCGCCATCGGTTCCGCCGCCGCCCACTATCTTGAAACCCGCCTGCGACCCAAAGATTTGGTGGGAGTCTCCTCGTGGAGTTCAACCATCCGGGCGATGGTTGACGAAGTGCATACCCAGAATCTGAAAGCGGGTGGCGTGATCCAACTCCTCGGCGGCGTCGGACCAAACGGCAATGTGCAGGCGACTATTTTAACCCAGACGCTGGCGCAACATCTTAACTGTGAGGCCTGGCTGCTCCCTTCGCAAAGCATTGAGGGATCGGTTGAGGAGAAAAATCGTCTGATCGCCAGCAAGGATGTCGCCGAGGTGATCTCACGTTTCGATAATGTCGATATCGCCATTGTGGGGGTGGGAATTCTGGAGCCATCCCAGTTGCTTAAGACATCGGGTAACTACTACCACGAAGATATGTTACAGGTACTGGCCGATCGCGGTGCTGTGGGAGATATCTGCCTGCACTACTACGACAAAAACGGTCAGCCGGTCTTACAGGATGATGAAGATCCCGTCATCGGCATGGCGCTCGATAAAGTCAAAAAATGCCCCAACGTCGTGGCGCTGGCGGGGGGAACGGATAAAGTTGCCGCCATCAAAGGGGCTCTGAACGGAGGTTATATCGACGTGTTGATCACTGATTATCCTACCGCGCGGATGTTAGTCACCGCCTGATCTCTCCCCCCTCTACGGTCTTTGCGTAAAACGGACTCAACGCAAAGACCGTATAAAAATCCCTATATTTCAATAAACTGAAAGGATTCACCTCCGCGTTAATTTCACACAAACCTGATATTCTTCCCGTTGGGTAAGTGTGATTCCCAGCACAATTGATGATTTTTTCTATAGCCCAACTGAAAGATTCTGGCTAAGGTATTAAATAAATAATCAGCATCGAATATATATTCAAGACATTAAAAAAACACGATGTCACAATCAAGCCTGATTAAGTAATGACGCGACAGTGAGGGAGCCCCTCCTCCCTTCAACGCCGGGACGCAATGTGACTCAGGAGATAATCAATCTATGTGTGCAGCAACGAAAGAGTTCATCATTGCGCTGGATGAAGGAACCACCAACGCTAAAGCGGTCGCACTGGACGCACAGGGTCAGGTAGTCGCCAAATTTTCTCAACCGCTGGCCATTCAGACGCCGCGAGAAGGTTGGGTTGAGCAATCCGGTGAGGTATTGATTGATGCCTCACTCGATGTGATTGCGAAAGCGATCAATCACGTCGGCGCGGACAACGTCGCGGCCCTGGCGATCAGCAACCAACGTGAAACCGCCATTGGCTGGTATCGCCAGACGGGCAAACCGCTGAATTCCGCCATCACCTGGCAGTGCACGCGCAGTGCAGCGTACTGTGAAGAACTACGCCACGAAAACAAAGAACACCTGATCAAAACCACGACCGGCCTGCCGATTGCACCGCTTTTTTCCGCCTCTAAAATGCGCTGGCTGTTGGAGTCGGTAGCCGATGGTCCGCAACTCGCGGCGCAGGGGGAAATCTGTCTGGGCACTATCGACAGTTGGCTGTTGTGGAATTTAACCGCCGGTGAAGCCTTCTGCTGCGACTACTCCAACGCAGCCCGCACCCAGTTGCTCAATCTGCACACCGGGCAGTGGGATGACACCATGCTGGAACTGTTCCACATCCCACGCACCGCGTTACCGGAAATTAAACCTTCCAGTGGATTATTTGGCTATACCCGTGGCCTGAGCGGCATTCCGGATGATATCCCGGTGATGTCGATGGTCGGCGACTCGCACGCCGCACTGTTTGGTCACGCCCTCGGCGAGATGGGGTGCGTTAAAGCCACTTACGGCACCGGGTCCTCCGTGATGGCACCGGTGACCTCAGCCCAGTGCGATATTGGCGCACTGGCGACCACCATTGCCTGGCACGATGGTGAGAACATCATTTACGGCCTGGAAGGCAACATTCCACACACGGGCGATGCGGTGGCGTGGATGGCTGATAGTACCGGGCTGAGCGAACTTTCAGACGCCGAACTGGCTCATGAACTGAATACGCTTCCTGCGTCCGTTGAATCAACCCTGGGCGTGTACTTCGTCCCGGCATTAACCGGGCTCGGCGCCCCCTGGTGGGATGATAGCGCGCGCGGCGTGATCTGCGGGCTGAGTCGTGGTGTCAAACGCGCCCATCTGATCCGCGCCGCCCTGGAGTCAATCACCTATCAAATCGCCGATGTCGTGGTCGCCATGCAACAGCATGAGGACTTTAGCTTGTCGGCACTGATGGTCGACGGCGGCCCGACAAAGAATGACTGGTTAATGCAATACCAGGCTGACCTGCTGGGCTGTCCGGTGATGCGCAGCGATGTGCCTGAGTTGTCGGCCATTGGTGCCGCGTTACTGGCACGCAAAGCGCTCCATCCTGGCTCGCTCACTGATTTAAAAGCCTTTTTAACCGTACACAGCGCATTTCAGCCCGACATGGCTCGCCATCATCGCCTGCAAAAAAGATGGCAGGAGTGGCGCAATGCGGTGAACAGAACACTATGGAAACCGGCCCCGTCCGCCTGACGCCTCACCAGGGAAGATGCGTGACCCCCCTACTCATTAACAGAAGGAGAACTCCGGACCATTAGCCCTGTTTTACAAGAATTCATGCTTTACGTTGTTTCACCGTACCCGACAATAACAACACAGAGAGAACATTGTCATGAAATTACGTTTAACGCTGTTAACCGCTGCAACCCTGACTGCTTTGTCTTTTACTGCCCATGCGGCAGAAAAAGGGACAATTATGATTATGGTGAATTCACTGGATAATCCGTATTACGCGTCGGAAGCCAAAGGCGCCAGTGAAAAAGCCCAGGAGTTAGGCTACAAAACCACTATTTTGTCGCACAGCGAAGATGTCAAAAAACAGAATGAATTGATTGATACCGCTATCGGCAAAAAAGTTCAAGGCATCGTTCTGGATAATGCGGATTCAACGGCCAGCGTTGCCGCCATTGAAAAAGCGAAAAAAGCCGGTATTCCCGTCATATTAATCAACCGCGAAATTCCCGTTGATGATGTGGCACTAGTGCAAATTA
Organism: Citrobacter sp.; assembly: GCA_019415335.1. Next base: position 81,960 of record DXKH01000135.1, read on the forward strand.
CCCATAATAACTTCCAGGCAGGCTCTGAAGTTGCCAACGTTTTCGTTGAGAAAATGGGGGAAAAAGGGAAATACGCCGAGCTGACCTGTAACCTCGCCGATAATAACTGCGTTACCCGTTCTAAATCTTTCCACCAGGTGATTGACCAGTTCCCGGATATGGTCAGCGTTGCCAGACAGGATGCGAAAGGGACGCTTATCGACGGTAAGCGAATTATGGACAGTATTCTGCAAGCTCACCCGGATGTGAAAGGCGTCATCTGCGGTAACGGTCCTGTTGCGCTGGGTGCCATCGCTGCGTTGAAAGCCGCAAATCGCAATGACGTTGTGGTTGTCGGCATTGACGGCAGCAACGATGAACGCGATGCGGTGAAAGCCGGCACCTTGCAGGCCACCGTCATGCTGCAGGCTCAGGCTATCGCCGCACAGGGCGTAACCGATCTGGATAACTACCTGCAAAAAGGGGTGAAACCAGAGAAACAGCGCGTCATGTTCCGCGGCATTCTCATCACCAAAGATAACGCAGATAAAGTACAGGATTTCAATATCAAGTCCTGATCTCGGGTAGTTGCGCCTCTCCGGAGGCGCAGAGGAGAACATTATGTCTAAAAAAGCCTGGCTGGCGCTGGTCGTGTTGACCGTGGGTGGATGCCGCATCGTCTCGCAGCAGGAGCTTGCGGATCTCAAATCTCCGCCAAATCCCCATATGGCCGATATAGACCAAACGTGGCAAAACAAAATTGTGCCGCAAATTGTTGGGCAGGCTCGTCCGGTGGCAGATTTAATGACTGCTTTACAGGCCGAGAAAGACTTCGATAGCGCCTGTAAAAATCTGGGCTATCGCTCACAGGAAGAGAACCCCTGCATCTTTTACGTCAAGGTTGAAGGCAAGATTGGCACAATCGATACCGCCTCCCGCAGCGGAAAGATGACCGTCGCGGATAAAAGCGGCAGCAATATTATTGTTCAGATTGGTCCAACGCTACGCGGTACGCAATTACGTGATGCTTATAAAGGGGCGACTTACGGTGATTTTAACGACCAGGTGTTATTTGGCGAGTATGGACGCGCCATTAACGACCAGGCGATAAAAATGATTCAGGCGGCCCAACTTAAAACCGGCGAAGCCACGCAAGTGTATGGCGTATTTTCCGCCTGGGATATTCCTCAGACAATCCCTGATATTACGCCCGCAAAAATTGCGCCTGCAGGAGGACAATAACATGCAACAGCAAGATATCGTCGCTCCCCAACCCGTCGAATCGGAAGTCATTATCGAAACCCGCAGCCTGTCTCGTGTCTATCCTGGCGTGGTGGCATTAGATAACGTCAATTATCGGGTATATCGGAATAAAGTGAATGTTCTGATCGGAGAAAATGGTGCGGGTAAATCCACCATGATGAAAATGCTTGCTGGTGTCGAAACCCCATCCTCCGGTGAAATTTTTCTGGATGGCACGCCTGTTTCGATGAATTCGACGCATCAGGCCGAAAAATTGGGTATCAGTATTATTTTCCAGGAGTTGAATTTATTCCCGAATATGAACGTCATGGACAATATTTTCATGGCTAACGAATTTTTTCAGAAAGGGAAAATTAACGAAAAATATCAGTATGCGCTGGCGCAAACCCTGCTCAAGCGGCTGGAACTGGATGTAGATCCGTACACGCCCTTAGAAGAACTGGGGATCGGCCACCAGCAACTGGTCGAGATTGCCCGTGCGCTGTCAAAAGATACGCGTGTCTTAATCATGGATGAACCGACCTCCGCGCTGAGTCAGTCTGAAGTCAAAATCCTGTTCAACGTGATTGAGCAACTCAAACGACGCGGCGTCACCATTATCTATATTTCCCACCGGCTGGAAGAGCTGATGGAAATTGGTGACTACATCACCATTTTCCGGGACGGTCGCTTTATCAGCGAGCGTCCGGTCAGCGATGCCAGCATTCCGTGGATCATCGAACAGATGGTGGGCGATAAGAAAAAACACTTCGATTATCAACCGGCCCCGCAAGGCGATACGGTTCTCAATGTGCAGGGACTGACTGCGCTCCATTCCAGCGGCGGCTATAAGCTCAATGACGTGTCGTTTAGCCTGAATAAAGGCGAAGTGATTGGTATCTACGGTCTGCTGGGCGCTGGACGCACCGAACTGTTCAAAGGACTGGTGGGCCTGATGCCCTGCCAGAGCGGCAGCGTTCAACTCAACGGTGAGTGCATCGATAAAGCCCACTTTCAGTCGCGACTAAAAAAAGGGCTGGCGCTGGTGCCGGAAGACCGACAGGGCGAAGGCGTCATTCAGATGATGTCGATTCAGTCCAATATGACGCTCTCTGACTTCAGCCTGCAGGGTTTTCGTCGGGCCTGGAAATGGCTGAATCCACAAAAAGAGCAGGCCAGCGTGCAGGAGATGATTCAGCAACTTGCCATCAAAGTCAGCGATCCTGAATTGCCCATTACCTCACTCAGCGGTGGCAACCAGCAGAAAGTGGTGCTGGGGAAAGCGTTAATGACGCAGCCGCAGGTGGTGTTCCTCGATGAGCCGACCCGAGGCATCGACGTCGGGGCGAAAACCGACGTGTATCACCTTATCGGCAAAATGGCACAACAAGGGCTGGCAGTGATGTTCTCTTCATCAGAGCTGGACGAAGTGATGGCGCTGGCGGACCGCATTCTGGTGATGGCTGATGGCCGGATCACCGCTGATGTCCCTCGTCATGCCGTCACCCGCGAGAAGTTGATCGCGGCTTCTACACCGCAAGATTAATCAGGCTGGAATCCATCATGAACCAGAAATATATGATTTATATGTACCTGCTGAAGGCCAGAACGTTTATCGCTCTGCTGCTGGTCATCGCATTCTTCAGCGTGATGGTACCGAATTTCCTGACCACATCTAACCTGCTGATTATGACCCAGCACGTAGCCATTACCGGCTTACTGGCGATTGGCATGACGCTGGTGATCCTGACCGGCGGCATTGACCTGTCGGTTGGTGCCGTTGCCGGCATCTGCGGCATGGTGGCGGGTGCGTTACTCACCAATGGTTTGCCCATCTGGGGCGGTAACATCCTCTTCTTCAACGTACCGGAAGTGATCCTCTGTGTTGCCATCTTCGGCATTCTCGTCGGATTCGTAAACGGCGCGGTCATCACTCGCTTTGGTGTTGCCCCATTCATCTGTACCCTCGGCATGATGTACGTTGCCAGGGGCTCTGCCCTGCTGTTTAACGACGGTAGCACCTACCCCAACCTTAACGGTATGGAAGCACTGGGCAATACGGGTTTTGCCACCCTGGGATCTGGCACACTGCTCGGGATTTATCTACCCATCTGGCTGATGATTGCCTTCCTGGTTCTGGGCTACTGGATCACCACCAAAACCCCGCTCGGTCGCTACATCTACGCGATCGGCGGTAACGAATCTGCGGCGCGCCTGGCCGGTGTGCCGATCGTCAAAGCGAAAATTTTCGTGTACGCCTTCTCCGGGTTGTGCGCCGCCTTTGTTGGGCTGATTGTCGCGTCCCAGTTACAAACATCGCACCCAATGACCGGCAATATGTTTGAGATGGACGCCATCGGTGCCACCGTTCTGGGCGGAACCGCGCTCGCCGGCGGTCGTGGACGGGTATCCGGCTCCATCATCGGGGCCTTCGTCATCGTCTTTCTGGCCGATGGCATGGTTATGATGGGCGTCAGCGATTTCTGGCAAATGGTCATTAAGGGTGTCGTTATCGTCACCGCCGTGGTTGTCGACCAGTTCCAGCAAAAGCTACAGAACAAAGTCATTCTGATGCGTCGCCATGAAGAGAAACAGACGACAGCACCCTCAACAAATACCGTATCCAGTTAAGTAGCATCACTCCGCCGGGCATCGCGTGTCCGGCTTATACAGGGGAAAGAAATATGCAACGTGATTTTCATGGTAAGACGGTTGTCATCACCGGAGCATGCCGGGGGATTGGCGCAGGTATCGCTGAACGTTTTGCCCGGGACGGCGCAAACCTGGTGATGGTCTCCAACGCTGAGCGCGTTCACGAAACGGCAGAGCAACTACGCCAGCGTTACCAGGCTGATATTTTGTCATTGCAGGTTGATGTCACTAACGAAGAGCAGGTTCAGGCACTGTACGAGCAAGCCGCAGCGCGCTTTGGCACGATTGATGTCTCTATCCAGAATGCGGGCGTAATCACCATTGATTACTTTGACCGGATGCCGAAAGCTGATTTTGAAAAAACCCTCGCGGTTAATACCATCGGCGTGTGGCTCTGCTGTCGGGAAGCAGCGAAATATATGGTGAAACAGAACCATGGCTGCCTGATTAATACCTCTTCCGGCCAGGGTCGTCAGGGCTTCATCTATACCCCGCACTACGCTGCGAGCAAAATGGGCGTGATTGGTATCACGCAGAGCCTGGCGCATGAACTGGCCCCATGGAACATTACCGTCAACGCCTTCTGTCCGGGGATCATCGAAAGCGAAATGTGGGATTACAACGACCGCGTCTGGGGCGAGATCCTCAGTACCGATGAAAAACGCTATGGCAAAGGCGAACTGATGGCGGAGTGGGTTAAGGGCATCCCCATGAAACGCGCGGGTAAACCTGAAGATGTTGCCGGACTGGTCGCCTTCCTGGCCTCTGACGATGCGCGCTATCTTACCGGACAAACCATCAATATTGATGGTGGCCTGATTATGTCGTAATACCCGTCAGGGTATTTATGAAGAGAGTTATCACTATGATCGCAAAAGATTTTGCTCAACAACTGTTTAACCTGCAAGGACGCGTCGCTTTTGTCACGGGCGCAGGCAGCGGCATCGGTCAGACCATTGCGTGGGCGCTGGCCAGCGCGGGCGCGCGGGTCGTCTGTTTTGATCTGCGCGAAGACGGCGGGCTGAAAGAGACCACGAATCATATCGACGCGATGGGCGGTCAGGCGGCACTTTATACCGGAGATGTTCGTCAACTTAGCGACCTTCGCGCCGCCATCACCCTGACCAAAGAACGGTTTGGTCGTCTGGACATCGCGGTCAACGCCGCCGGTATTGCCAACGCTAACCCGGCGCTGGAAATGGAAAGCGAACAGTGGCAGCGCGTTATCGACATCAACCTCACGGGCGTATGGAACTCCTGTAAGGCCGAAGCGGAACTGATGCTGGAATCTGGCGGCGGCTCGATCATCAACATCGCCTCGATGTCCGGGATCATCGTCAACCGTGGTCTTGAACAGGCGCATTACAACAGCGCTAAAGCGGGGGTGATTCACCTCTCGAAGAGCCTGGCGATGGAATGGATTGAAAAAGGCATTCGCGTCAACTCCATCAGCCCGGGATACACCGCCACGCCGATGAACACCCGTCCTGAAATGGTTCATCAGACGCGTGAATTTGAGAGCCAGACGCCAATACAGCGCATGGCAAAAGTGGAAGAGATGGCAGGTCCGGCGCTGTTCCTCGCCAGCGATGCGGCCTCGTTTTGCACCGGCGTCGATCTCGTTGTTGATGGCGGATTTATCTGCTGGTAAACCGAAATTCGCCCGCAGCCATGGCTGACTGCGGGCGAAGTGATAAAGCGGGTGCCGTCTCATCCAGACCTGACAAGCGGATATGCGGGGATAGCTCCCCGCATAACGGCTACTTCTTCGATTCGTAAGCGAGAACTGCCTTAAACTCAATACCACGCTCCCTGACGCTGAACTCACAGAGTGAGTCCCTCACCAGAAGCGTGAATCCCAGCACCGTAATACAGAGTGCGATGACTGCCATTAAGGCATATTTCGTCAGCATGTATTGCCTCCATGCGAAGAAGAGACTACCATCCGAATTGTTCAGGTTTGGAGTGGTAGCCTCAAGGTTGATAGAACTGTCACCTTGGGGCTTTCTTCTTTCCAGACCTCAGCAATGGCCTGAAGCTGGACAGCATCAGGCACCCGCCGTTATCGTACTCTTCTTCTCATTCATCACTGTATATTTACACAGTTAAAGCGCATTTTCGGAAAACGTTTAGAGTGTCCTACATGCCCGGGAACAGCACGCCATTGCCTGGCGCTTCGCGATCCAGATGGATGAAGTTCAGATGGCGTTCATACTGGTCGAGAATATCGGTAATCACCTGCTCTTTGCTGTAGTCCATCAGATCATTGCCCTGACTGCCTTCCAGCAGGAAGGTCTCCAGACGGTAATAGGTCGATTTCCCGCTACGCGCGCGATAAGTAAAGCCCGGAATCGCATACTGCTGCGGCCAGATTTGGTAGATAAAGTTACGCTCATCTCCCATGTGCACCCGCAAATCCAGGTGTCCCAGGCTCTCACCTTCTACCGGCGGCAGACTCTTCAGTTCTACGTGCGCGCCACGCAGTGTTAACTCCTGCGCCACCTCTTCCATCGCCGGGAAACACACGTTTTCCATCATTTCGCGGGTGTAGCGTGTGCCGGGATAGTTCATCAGGCGTGATAGACGTTTTTTCCAGCTCAACCGGTCCTGCACACCCATGGGTCGCGGCGCGGTATTCCGGTTAGCACTCTCGCGGCGATAATCTTCCACCTTCAGCGACTTATACAATCCCGCCATAATAAAGAAAATGACGAAGCTGAACGGCAGCCCCATGATCACCGTGGTGTTCTGCAAAGCTGAAATTCCGTTCGTCATCAGCATTCCCAGGGTAAGCAAACCGATCGCCACCGACCAGAAGACGCGCAGCCATGACGGCGCATCGCTATTGATATCTTTCAGTTTCGAGGTGAAATTTCCCAGCACCAGCGCGCCGGAATCCGCTGACGTCACATAAAACAGCAGGCCCGTGATGGTTGCCACCGAGGCGCTGAAGGTAAACGCCGGATACTGCGCCAGCAGGCTGTAGAATCCACGTTCCGGATGCGCCATCGCCTCCTGGGCAAAACCCGCATCGCCGTGGATAATTTCATACAGCGCGCTGTTGCCGAACACCGACAGCCATAGCAGGGTAAAGGTGAACGGAATAATCAACGTACCGAAGACAAACTGACGGATGGTACGCCCGCGTGAGATTCGCGCAAGGAACAGGCCGACAAACGGCGACCAGGCCACCCACCACGCCCAGAAAAACAGCGTCCAGTTATTCATCCACTCAACCGGACGATCGAAGGCAAAGCTGTTGAGCGTCATCCCCATAAAGCGATTCACATAGTCGCCCACGTTGAGCACCAGCGCGTTAAGCAAAAATGAGGTGTCGCCCATAAACAGGACAAAGAGGATCAGCCCCAACGCCAGCAAGACATTAATTTCTGAAAGTACGCGGATGCCCTTATCCACCCCGGACGTGACCGAAATCGTGGCGATCACCACCGACAGGACAATCAGCGCCGCTTTCGCCGCCATCGAATCCGGGATATCAAACAACACGCTCAGGCCATAGTTGAGCTGAACCACACCAATCCCCAGCGTCGTGGCGATACCAAAAATGGTGCCGATAACGGCGGCAATATCAACACTATGTCCAATCGGTCCATTAATACGTTTACCGAAGATCGGATAGAGCGCGGAACGGATGGTCAGCGGCAGGTTATAGCGATAGCTGAAGTATCCCAGCGCCATGCCCATCAGGGCATACATTGACCAGCCGGTCAGGCCGTAGTGGAAGAGCGTCCAGACCATCGACTGACGCGCCGCTTCAATGGTCTGCCCTGCCCCTTCCGGCGGCTGCATGTACTGCGTCACCGGCTCCGCCACAGAGAAAAACATCAGGTCGATACCAATCCCCGCAGCGAAGAGCATGGCGGCCCAACTGAGCAGGCTGAACTCCGGTTTCGACTGTTCCGGCCCGAGCTTTACCGAGCCAAAACGCGAACAGGCAATGAAAACAACAAAGACGATGTACAGCGTGGCCGCCAGCAAATAGTACCAGCCAAACGTTTTTGAAACCCAGTTCAGCGTCCGGCCAATCCAGACTGCGGAGAAATCACTAAAGAAAATAGTCGTCAGGGAAAACAACAAAATCAGCCCGGCGGAGGTGTAAAACACCACCGGATTGATTTTGTCCTTTTCTCTGCTCTGCGGAAGGTCTGACATCCAGTATCCTCACATTTTTTGTAACTATTAAAAATCAAATCCGCAACAATTAAGACACATTTTATATTGAACGTCCAATCAAAAACCGCTTTAATGGTTAAACAAAACTGATGAATGGAGTCCCAAAATGCCCAAACTGGGGATGCAGCCGATACGGCAACGGCAGCTGATTGACGCCACGCTGGAAGCGATAAATGAAGTCGGGATGCACGATGCGACGATTGCACAAATCGCCCGTCGTGCTGGCGTTTCAACCGGGATCATTAGCCATTACTTTAAGGATAAGAATGGATTGCTGGAGGCGACAATGCGCGACATCACCAGCCAGCTGCGTCATGCCGTTTTGCATCGACTCCATGCGCTACCGGGCGCACGCGCCGAGTTGCGATTGCGCGCCATCGTAGCGGGAAACTTTGACGAGACCCAGATCAGCCACGCCGCCATGAAAGCCTGGCTGGCGTTCTGGGCCAGCAGCATGCACCAGCCGATGCTGTACCGTCTGCAACAGGTCGCCAGTAAACGTCTGTTATCGAACATTGTGTACGAATTCATGCGCGAACTGCCGCGTGAACAGGCGCAACAGGCGGGCTACGGATTAGCGGCGCTGATAGACGGGTTATGGCTGCGTGCCGCACTAAGCGGTAAGCCGTTCAACCTCAGTCTCGCCCAGGCGCTGACCTCCCATTTCATCAGTCAGCACTTACAAAAAAGTCACTGACTCACCGAGGAGAATGCATGTCCCGAATGGCAGAACAACAGCTTTACATTGACGGTGGCTATACCGCCGCCACCAGCGGTCGGACTTTCGAGACGATCAATCCTGCCACCGGCGAGGTCATTGTCACCGTACAGGCCGCAGGGCGTGAGGATGTCGACCGCGCAGTGAAAAGCGCTCAACGCGGACAAAAAATCTGGGCGGCGATGAGCGCGATGGAACGCTCGCGCATTCTGCGCCGGGCGGTGGAGATTCTGCGCGAACGTAATGACGAACTGGCGACGCTGGAAACGCAGGATACCGGCAAACCGTTCAGCGAAACCGCCAGCGTCGATATCGTCACCGGCGCAGACGTACTGGAATACTACGCCGGGTTGATTCCCGCGCTGGAAGGGAGCCAAATCCCGCTGCGCGAGACCGCGTTTGTTTACACCCGCCGCGAGCCACTGGGCGTGGTTGCCGGGATTGGTGCATGGAACTACCCGATTCAAATCGCGCTGTGGAAATCCGCACCGGCTCTGGCGGCGGGTAATGCGATGATCTTCAAACCCAGCGAAGTCACCCCGCTGACCGCCCTGAAGCTGGCAGAAATCTACAGCGAAGCCGGTCTGCCGGACGGCGTCTTTAATGTCCTGCCGGGCGAGGGCGCGGAAACGGGCCACTATCTGACTGAACATCCGGGCATCGCCAAAGTCTCCTTCACCGGCGGCGTCGCCAGCGGTAAAAAAGTGATGGCGAACGCTGCCGCCTCTTCGCTGAAAGCAGTAACGATGGAACTGGGCGGGAAATCGCCGCTGATCGTTTTCGAGGATGCCAACGTCAATCTTGCCGCCGATATCGCGATGATGGCGAATTTCTACAGCTCCGGCCAGGTCTGCACCAACGGGACGCGGGTGTTTATTCCGGCACGGATGAAAAGCGCATTTGAGCAAACCATATTATCCCGCGTGGCGCGGATCCGTGCAGGCGATCTGTTTGATTCAGCGACCAATTTTGGCCCGCTGGTCAGCTTCCCACATCGCGAAAACGTCCTGCGCTATATCGAAAGCGGTAAAAACGAAGGCGCAACGCTGCTTTGTGGTGGCGATGTGCTGAAGGGCAGCGCATTCGATCACGGCGCCTGGGTTGCCCCGACAGTGTTCACCGACTGCCGCGATGAGATGACCATCGTGCGCGAAGAGATCTTCGGCCCGGTCATGACGATTCTGACTTACGAGAGTGAAGACGAGGTTATTCGTCGCGCCAACGACACCGACTACGGTCTGGCAGCAGGCGTTGTCACCCAGGATCTCAACCGTGCGCATCGCGTCATTCACCAACTGGAAGCCGGGATCTGCTGGATCAACACCTGGGGTGAGTCCCCTGCAGAAATGCCGGTTGGCGGCTACAAACATTCCGGCATCGGGCGTGAAAACGGCGTCATGACGCTGCAAAGCTACACCCAGGTGAAATCCATTCAGCTCGAGATGGCGCCATTCCAGTCCGTATTTTAAGCAGGAGGTTTCATTGCATTTTGACTACATCATTATTGGTGCCGGCTCTGCCGGCAATGTACTGGCAACACGACTGACAGAAGACAGCGATACCACCGTTTTACTTTTAGAAGCGGGCGGTCCGGATTACCGTGCAGACTTCCGCACCCAAATGCCGGCAGCGCTGGCTTTCCCGTTACAGGGGAAGCGTTATAACTGGGCCTACGAAACCGAACCCGAACCGCATATGAACTATCGCCGCATGGAGTGCGGACGCGGCAAAGGACTGGGCGGCTCCTCGCTGATTAACGGCATGTGCTACATCCGTGGCAATGCGCTGGATCTCGACCACTGGGCAGAAGAACCCGGACTTGAGCACTGGAGCTACCTCAACTGCTTGCCCTATTACCGCAAAGCGGAAACCCGCGACGTCGGCGCGAATGACTATCACGGCGGTGACGGCCCGGTCAGCGTGACCACCTCAAAACCGGGCGTGAACCCGCTGTTCGATGCAATGATCGAGGCGGGCGTCCAGGCGGGTTATCCGCGAACCGATGACCTGAACGGCTATCAGCAGGAAGGTTTTGGCCCGATGGACCGCACCGTCACACCACAGGGGCGTCGCGCCAGCACCGCCAGAGGCTATCTGGATCAGGCGAAAAAACGCCCTAACCTCACCATCGTGACCCATGCGCTGACCGACCACATCGTCTTTGACGGTAAAAAAGCGATCGGTGTGGAGTGGCTCGAAGGCGACAGCACGATCCCCGTCCGCGCGACGGCCCGGAAAGAAGTGCTGCTGTGTGCAGGCGCGATTGCTTCACCGCAAATTCTGCAACGCTCCGGCGTGGGCGATGCCGCGCTGTTAAAAGCGCATGCTATTCCGCTGGTTCACCATCTGCCGGGCGTCGGTGAGAACCTGCAGGATCATCTGGAAATGTACCTGCAGTATGCGTGTAAAGAACCGGTCTCACTCTACCCTGCCCTGCAGTGGTGGAATCAGCCGAAGATCGGCGCCGAATGGCTGTTTGGCGGTACCGGCGTCGGCGCCAGCAACCATTTTGAAGCGGGCGGATTTATTCGCAGCCGCGAAGAATTTAGCTGGCCGAACATTCAGTACCATTTCCTGCCGGTGGCGATTAACTACAACGGTTCTAACGCGGTGAAAGAGCACGGTTTTCAGTGCCACGTTGGTTCGATGCGCTCGCCGAGTCGCGGTCATGTACAGATCAAGTCGCGCGATCCGCGCGAGCATCCGGCGATTCTGTTTAACTACATGTCGACAGAGCAGGACTGGCAGGAATTTCGCGATGCGATTCGTCTTACTCGTGAAATCATCAACCAGCCGGCGCTGGATAAATTCCGTGGACGGGAGATCAGTCCCGGCATTGACTGCCAGAGCGACGAACAGCTGGATGCGTTTGTACGTAACCACGCGGAAACGGCGTTCCACCCCTGCGGTACCTGTAAAATGGGCTTTGATGAGATGGCGGTGGTCGATGGCGAAGGCAATGTGCACGGCGTGGAAAATTTACGCGTGGTAGATGCGTCGATCATGCCGCAAATTATCACCGGCAATCTGAATGCAACGACTATCATGATTGGCGAGAAAATTGCCGATGCCATTCGCGGTCGCGCGCCGCTGGCAAAAAGCACCGCACGCTATTACGTGGCGGGCGATGCGCCGGTACGTAAACCGGCACAGCGCTAAAACGATTTCCGCTCTGGTAACAGAGCGGAGTTTCACTTATAGCAACCGACACTGCGCCAGCGTTTGCCGCTGCTGGCCGTGCTCGTCAAAATTCTCCGGCGCTAACCAGCGCTGCAATGCGCGGTCACATTCAGGCCACTCGCCATCAATCATCGACAACCAGTCGCTGTCCCGATTGCGGCCTTTGCGGACGATTTTCTGGCGAAAACGGCCTTCAAACACAAACCCTAACCGCTCTGCTGCCCGGCGTGACGCCAGGTTGAGAGAATCACATTTCCACTCCACGCGGCGATAGCCCTGCGCAAATGCATACCGCAACAGCAGCCAGACGGCTTCTGTGCCCAGTACGCTATTTTTCATCCGCGGCGACCAGGTGACATGGCCTATTTCAACGCTGCCGTGCTCGCGTTCGATCGCCATAAAGCAGACTAACCCCACCGCACGGTCAGCGCGGATATCCATCACGGTGAAAGGCACCAGCGCGTCATCATTCGCCTTCCCGCTGAGCCAGTGGAACGTCGCCTCTACGCTGTCGGGGCGACGGCTCGCCAGCCACGTCCAGTCTCGCTCGTCATCGGCCTGCGCATAGGCGTCGAACAGATCTCCGGCATGACGTTCTGGATCGAGCGGCTCAAGGCGGCAGTAACGACCGTCCAGCACGGTTCGTTGCAGAACCGACGCGCCATGCCAGTCCGGTAGCGCATCGCCCACCGTCTGACCGTATTCATTGATTTCCGGCACCTATTACTCCTTACGCAAGGATAAAATTTGGTTATAGCAGTTCCCGATGCGCCTTCAAAGCACCGGATTCAGATTTCTTTCACCACGCCGAAACCCGCGCTCACTTCTATACTCATCTGACAAATCAAAGGAGAAGCGAACGCCATGACACTACCCGAATTTCACGTCTCGGAACCGTATACCCTCGGCATTGAACTGGAAATGCAGGTGGTGAATCCACCTGGTTATGACCTGAGCCAGGACTCTTCGACGCTGATTGCTGCGGTGAAAGATCGGGTGAGCGCCGGAGAGGTGAAGCACGATATCACCGAAAGCATGCTGGAGATGGCCACCGACGTCTGCCACAGCATCGATCAGGCCGCCGCGCAGTTTTCCGCTATGCAGCTGGTGATCCTGCAGGCGGCAGCTGACCATCACCTCGAAATTTGCGGCGGCGGCACTCATCCGTTTCAGAAATGGCAGCGCCAGCAGGTGTGCGACAACGAGCGCTATCAGCGGACGCTGGAGAACTTTGGTTATCTCATCCAGCAGGCCACCGTATTTGGACAGCACGTCCACGTCGGCTGTTCCAGCGGCGATGACGCCATTTATCTGCTGCACGGACTGTCGCACTTTGTCCCACACTTTATTGCACTCTCGGCCGCCTCGCCCTATATGCAGGGCTCCGACACCCGCTTTGCCTCGTCACGCCTGAATATCTTCTCCGGTTTTCCCGATAACGGCCCGATGCCGTGGGTCAGCAACTGGCAGGAATTTGAGGGGCTATTCCGTCGCCTCAGCTATACAAACATGATCGACAGCATTAAGGATTTGCACTGGGATATTCGCCCCAGCCCGCATTTTGGTACTGTCGAAGTGCGGGTGATGGATACGCCGCTGACCCTGTCGCATGCGGTCAATATCGCCGGGTTAATCCAGGCCACCGCCCACTGGCTGCTGAACGAGCGTCCATTTAAGCATCAGGAGCGTGATTACCTGCTGTATAAATTCAACCGTTTTCAGGCCTGCCGCTATGGGCTGGAGGGTATTCTGACCGATGTGCATACCGGCGATCACCATCCGTTGTCAGACGATACCCTGCGCCTGCTGGAAAAGGTGGCGCCATCGGCAGATAAAGTGGGGGCAACCAGTGCCATCGAGGCGTTAACCCGCCAGGTGAATAACGGCCTCAATGAAGCGCAGACAATGCGTGACTTTGTCAGCGAGGGCGGTTCGCTCATCGGACTGGTGAAAAAACATTGTGAGATCTGGGCAGGGTAAGCGGAGCGGGTTTGCGTTAACGAAGAAGATCCCGGACAATGGCTTTTTTAACTCAAGTTTAACAATGCCATGAAACACCCGCTTGAATCCCTGATGACCTCCGCCGGTATTCTGCTGCTGGCATTTCTCTCTTGCCTGCTGCTTCCCGCGCCGTCACTGGGACTGGTGCTGGCGCAAAAGCTGGTAGCGACCTTCCATCTGATGGATCTCAACCAGCTCTATACGCTGCTGTTCTGCCTGTGGTTCTTAGCGCTTGGCGCTGTCGAATATTTCGTGATTCGCTATGTCTGGCGTCGTTGGTTTTCGCTGGCTCATTAAGCCGGTGAAATCCCGCATTCCATAGACCAGCGCTTCACACCACGCGGTATAGTCGTGGCCGCTTGACCACGGGTGAAAGCTGACCGTGTAGCCTTTCTCCCGGAGCACCTTTTGAAACGCCAGCGTGTTGCGATAAATTCCGCCATTTGGCCCCTGCATTTCAAAGCGTCCGGCCTGCAGCCAGAATTTCACCGGATAACGTGGTGAATCCTGATATTGCCGGGTCAACCAACTGGCCTCCTCCCCTTTCGGCGCCCACCAATAGGAACCAGACAGACTCAGCACGTTGCCAAACAGGCGCGGATAACGCAGCGCCACCCATGATGATGCCAGCCCACCATAACTGGAACCGGCCAGCACCGTTTTGTGTCGCGTGAGAGCAATGCCCTGCTGACGCAACCAGGGCAGCAGTTCGTACGCCATAAAATCGGCAAACACCGGGTTTGGCGGCAGCTCTTTACCGCGCCGTGGGTGATCGAGAGAATCCACAAACACTACATTGACCGGCGGGAGTTGATGGCGGGCAATCAACCCATCAATAACCCGATCGATATGGTATTCATCCAGATAGATCTGGCCATCAAACAGGATCAGCGTCCAGCGCGCCGGTTGCACGGTGTGCGGACGATAAATCGCAACTTCCCGCGTATTACTCAGCCGTTCGCTGGCGATCGTTTTCCGCATCAGAGAACCGTGACGCAGCGGCTGCGACATGGCCTGAGCAGAACAAAAACGGGATGGACTCAGATCGAGTAAAGACGACTGATTCCAGCGATCGGCAAATTTCGCGCCGATCGTCAGCGGATTGAACGGATCGGCCTGCGCGCTGACCAGGATGGCACGCCGCTGATCGCGCGGCGATCCACCGACCAATGGAACATCCGGCGCCAGCTTATACTGCATAACCGTATCCGCCGGGACGACGTAGCTACGAAACCAGACGTCGGAATGGCCTAAGCGAAACAGCGGATCGTGATCGCCCGCCGGGGAACCAAAAAGAAAAACGTTCTGTTTTGCGCCACGCCAGAGAAAGGTCACGCGCTTATGGTCAGCATCGTAGGGTTCCACCAGCGGCGTACCGTAACGCTGACGATCCTGCCAGAATTCGGTGGTGCCTGCGCCCGCTGCAAGGGCTTTCTCCAGTTGCTGCAAAACGGGGCTGACGGGCGCTACACGCTGAGTTCGCGGTAATGGCGTCGTCTCTTTCATCTGCCAGGAGAAGCGCCAGCGCATGCCTTCATTGCCGTGTAGCACCAGCGAGGTGACCTGCTGTTGAGGCAGTGAAAACAGCAGTTGATGCTCGCCATCGGCAGGGCCGCCTTCCAGCAGCGTACGAATACGTCGATTTTGACCGTCAAGCAATCGGGCATCGGTAATGCCGGAAAGTGTCGCGGAGACATAGTTTTCATTTAGCGCAGGAAGGACAAAACAGATTTCCCCGCTGGCATCAAATTTCCCTTGTTGCTCCCCTTGTTCCGGGGGAGTCGAACACGGCATTGCCTGAGCCGACATCGTCCCCAGCCCAAGCAGCAAACCACTCCACGCCATCTTCATTGGCCAACCGTTCCTTATAAAATTTGTTAGCCACGCTAATGTAAATGGGAATGATTTGCAATAAGATTGAGGCAATTACAGAGACGCGAAGAGAGGAAACCTTTCCTGATAGCTCTCGCTACCAGGAAAGGATCAGTGCGCTCGACTGTGGTTTTCTTTACGGTAAGCACCCGGGGGCTGGTGAAAGGTGCGGGTAAAAATACGGGTAAAGGTCTGCTGTGAGTCAAACCCGTAGCGCAGGCAAATGTCATACACTTTTTCATTGGACTCGCGCAGATCCCGCGCCGCCAGCAGCAGTTTGCGCTCGCGAATGTAGCGCCCCAGGCTCTCCCCTTTGTACTGCAAAAACAGACGCTGCAAGTGCCACTTGGAGTAACCCGCATGGCGGGCGATGTCGTCAATGCGCAACGGCTGATTCAAATTATCATCAATCCACTCGACAATGCTGTCGATAACCTGAGCAGAAATGGTCATTCGGAACTCCTCTCCTGCAATTGTGTTGCCTGATCCCACCATGTGGTGAACCGTTGTGCTGAATCATCCAGCTTCACCGGTTCACCCTGCATCGGAGTGAGCAGACGGTAGGCTTTATTCCGACTGGCCAGCGCCAGTCGCTTGTAAGGGTCATCCCAGCTATGCTTTGCCAGCACAAAGCGTCCGGCATGACCGGGCAATATCGCTTTTGCCCGCAAATCCAGAGCGGCCTGCGCGGTCTCTTCCGGCATCATGTGAATGTACTTCCAGTCCTGGTCATATTGACCGTTCTCCATGATGGCAAGGTCGATGCCACCAAACTGTTCGCCAATCGCCCTGAAGTGCGGGCCATAGCCCGAGTCGCCGCTGTAATAAATTTTCTGTTCCGGCGTTTCGAACAGAAAACTGGCCCACAGCGTCTGGTTGCGCTTGATGCCACGCCCGGAAAAGTGCCGTGCAGGCAGCACATGAATCATCAACGAATCGTCGACTCTGACCGACTGATTCCAGTCGCGCTCTTCAATAATGTCGCCATTCATTCCCCAGTAACGCAGATGCGAGCCAACGCCCAGCGGCGTGAGCACACGCTTCACCTTCGGCATTAACGCAGTGATAGTGGCGTAATCCAGATGGTCATAGTGATCGTGAGAAATGATCAGCAGGTCGATCGCCGGCATCGCCTGCGCCGTCCACGGATACTCGCCGGCGAAGGCTTTGTTGAGAAACGAAAACGGTGCGGCATAACTGCTGAAAACCGGGTCGATCAGAATACGTTTGCCGCTCAGTTGCAGATACCACGAGGAGTGCCCCAGCCAGATCAGGGTATTCTGCTCAACCGGCAGGCTGGCAAGATCGGTGGCAACCAGCGGTAAGGGCTGCGCAGGCCGCGCATTTTCACGCTTCGCGACCAGGAACTCCCACCACGCCGCGAGCATACTTTTGTTTCCGGTATAGCCCGGCGTTGGCACCTGATTATGGAATTGCCCATCACGGTAGTTTGCAGATTGTTCTACCTGGCTAAGCTGAGCGCCCTGCGGCGCCTGGCCGAAGCCAGCATTGAGGACAAACGGTAACGTTGCAGCACTGGCAATGAGCATAATAACAACCACACAAACGGAGAGAGGCTTCATATCCTGACCTGTAAAACGCGCTCCGGTCCGATGGTTTGCGCGGCTGACTCTTGATTATGAGTGAGTAAGCACTCATTATAGAAATCGGAAGTTTCGCGTCAAGATGATTTTCAATCTTTGACATTCGCCGTTGCGGCGCTGCAAAGGCCGTGTTTCAATCACCTTTTTAGACAATCTTAAGGGTAAAGTGTAGTGGCTCGTCCGAAGAGTGAAGACAAAAAACAGGCATTACTGGAGGCTGCGACCACAGCCATTGCGCAATCCGGGATCGCGGCATCGACCGCTGTGATAGCCCGCAACGCAGGCGTGGCAGAAGGAACGTTGTTTCGCTATTTCGCGACTAAAGACGAGTTAATCAACGAACTTTATCTTCATCTTAAACAAAGCCTTTGCCAGTCGCTGATCGAGAACCTCGATCGTTCACTGACGGATACCAAAGTGCTGACCTTTTTCATCTGGAGCAGCTATATCAGCTGGGGCCTCAACAATACGCAGGGACATCGCGCCATTCGCCAGTTGGCGGTCAGTGAAAAAATCACCAAAGAGACGGAACAGAAAGCCGACGATCTGTTTCCTGAGCTACGCGATCTCTGCCACCGTTCGGTGCTGCCGGTCTTTATGTCCGATGAGTATCGCGCCTTCGGCGATGCGCTGTTTTTAACGCTGGCAGAAACAACAATGGAATTTGCCGCTCGCGAACCGGCGCGTGCCAGCGAATTTATCTCCCTGGGCTTTGAAGCGATGTGGCGCGCCCTCACCCGTGAGGAAGCATAATGGACGAAAAAACGCTGTACGCGTGCGCGCAACGTCTGGCGCTGGCGTTTCCGTTTACCGAGCACTGCTGGCCGTTCGGTCCTGAGTACGACGTGTTTAAAGTTGGCGGCAAGATTTTTATGATCGTGACCGAATTTAATCGCCGGGCAGTGATTAACCTGAAAGCCGATCCGGAAAAATCACTGCTGAATCAGCAGATTTACCCAAGCATTACCCCCGGTTACCACATGAACAAAAAACACTGGATTTCCGTCGCCCCCGGCGATGACATCAGTGAGTCATTGCTGGAAGAACTGGTCAACGATTCGTGGAATTTAGTCGTCGATGGCCTGGCTAAACGCGACCAAAAACGAATCCGCCCTCTCTGATTGGTCGCGAAAGCCGAAAACTGTTTTCGTATTATCTCTCTTATCATCGCCCAGAGAACCTTGTACCCTGCGGGTATTAAAACCAACCGGGAGTAGTTATGGATATCGTTTCAGTCGCCTTAAAGCGTCATTCCACGAAGGCATTCGACCCTAATAAAAAGCTGACCACTGAAGAAGCAGAAAAAATCAAAACGCTGCTGCAATACAGCCCGTCCAGCACTAACTCTCAGCCGTGGCACTTTATCGTTGCCAGCACAGAGGAAGGCAAAGCGCGCGTGGCAAAATCGGCCGCCGGTAGCTATGCCTTCAACGAACGTAAAATGCTTGATGCCTCGCATGTTGTGGTGTTCTGCGCCAAAACGGCGATGGACGATGCGTGGCTGGAGCGCGTGGTCGATCAGGAAGAGGCCGATGGGCGTTTTGCGTCTGCCGACGCGAAAGCCGCCAACCATAAAGGTCGTACTTTCTTCGCCGACATGCACCGTAAAGATCTGAAAGATGACGCGCACTGGATGGCAAAACAGGTTTATCTGAACGTCGGTAACTTCCTGTTAGGCGTTGGCGCGCTGGGTCTGGACGCGGTACCGATCGAAGGATTCGACGCTGCCATTCTCGACGCGGAATTTGGCCTGAAAGAAAAAGGCTTCACCAGTGTGGTCGTGGTTCCAGTGGGCCATCACAGCGTCGAAGATTTCAACGCGTCACTGCCCAAATCTCGCCTGCCGCTGGAAACCACGCTGACAGAGGTGTAATTCACCCATCCCCCTCCGTTTGCATAATTTCCCCTCAGCGGTCATCATTGACCGCTGTTTTATAAAGGAGAGGTTATGCAGGAATTAATTACCCAGGTCGAAGATTTAGCGGGTATTGAGATGAATCACACCACCTCACTGGTGATGATTTTCGGTATTATTTTTCTCACTGCCGTCATTGTGCATATTATTTTGCACTGGGTGGTACTGCGCACATTTGAAAAACGCGCCACCGCCAGTTCCCGTCTGTGGCTACAGATTATTACCCAGAACAAATTATTCCATCGTCTGGCGTTTACCCTACAGGGGATTATCGTCAATATTCAGGCCGCGCTGTGGTTGCAAAAAGGCAGTGAAGCGTCAGACATTCTGACCACCTGTGCGCAGTTGTGGATCATGATGTATGCCCTGCTGTCGCTGTTTTCATTACTGGATGTCATCTTAAATCTGGTGCAAAAAATACCGGCAGCCTCTCAGCTTCCGCTCAAAGGCATATTTCAGGGTATTAAACTGATTAGCGCGATTATCGTTGGCATTCTGGTGATCTCGCTGTTAATGGGGCAATCCCCGGCAATCCTGATTAGTGGCCTGGGCGCGATGGCGGCCGTGCTGATGTTGGTATTTAAAGATCCGATTCTGGGACTGGTTGCCGGCATTCAGCTTTCCGCCAACGACATGCTGAAACTGGGCGACTGGCTGGAGATGCCGAAATACGGCGCGGACGGCGCGGTAATTGATATTGGTCTGACGACGGTGAAAGTCCGCAACTGGGACAATACCATCACCACCATTCCTACCTGGTCACTGGTCTCTGATTCATTTAAAAACTGGAGCGGGATGTCGGCCTCCGGTGGTCGACGGATTAAACGCAGCATCAGCATTGATGCCACCAGCATTCATTTTCTGGATGATGATGAAAAGCAGCGCCTGTATAAAGCACGTCTGCTGAAGCCTTATCTGGACACGCGCCATCAGGAAATCGATGAATGGAATCAACAACTGGATGCGCCAGAATCGGTATTAAACCATCGACGGATGACCAATATCGGGACTTTCCGCGCCTACCTGAACGAATATCTGCGCAACCATCCGCGTATTCGTAAAGACATGACCTTAATGGTGCGCCAGTTAGCGCCGGACGATCATGGTTTACCCGTTGAGATTTACGCCTTTACCAATACCGTGGTCTGGCTGGAATATGAAAGTATTCAGGCCGATATTTTCGACCATATTTTTGCGGTGGTGGAAGAATTCGGCTTACGTATTCATCAGTCGCCCACCGGCAATGATATTCGCTCGCTGGCGGGCGCGTTCACCAAATAACTCAGGTACTGGCGCGTGAAATAAAGCGCCAGTCCATCATCACCCTTTCCGTTGGCGCATCCGGATTATCGATTTTATTGAGCAGTAAGGTAACCGCTTTGCGGCCAATCTCCCGCGACGGCTGTTCAATAGTCGTGAGCGACACCATCTCAGAAAGTTCGGTGCCGTCGAACCCGACCACGGCGATATCCTGCGGTACACGAAGTCCTGCCTGCTCAATGGCACGTAGTGCCCCTGCTGCCAGCGTATCGGAAACGGCAAACACCGCATCCGGCGGGTTCTCTTTCAACAACTTTTGCATTGCCGCCATCCCGGCCGCTGAACTGAGATCGCTGGCATATTCCACCGCCTGATAGGCCAGATCACGCAGATGGATCACGCTCTTATAACCGCGTTCACGCAGACGGGCATATTTGTAGCTTAAATCGTGGTTAATCAAGGCGATCCGCTTACGCCCGCTGTCCGCAAGCTGGCTGACCACGTGCTGCGACGCGTCCACATCGTTGATCCCAACACAAGAAACCGTCCCCGCATCGGCATATTCGGCACACTGAACCCAGGCGGCGTTACCGATTAACTCGGCAAGTTCCGGCAGCCGGGAGAAGGCATCCATGGTGATAATACCGTCGACGATTTTCCCCGACAGCAGGCTTAACCCTGAGCGGGAACGATCGATGTCGGAACCTGAATTGCACAGCAGGATACGGTAGCCGTTTTTCTCGGCCTCAGCTTCGATGCCCTTGACCACCTCGGCGCAGAACGGGTTGGCGATGTTGGATACCATCACCAGAATCATATGGCTGCGCGCGGTGCGGAGCTGACGTGCCAGCAGATTGGGCTGGTAGTTGCTCTCCTTGATTGCCTGCAAAACCCGCTCACGGTTTTTCGCTTTCACGCTGTCGCTGTTGTTCAACACGCGCGACACCGTCGCCACCGAAACCCCGGCCAACTGAGCGATTTTCTGAATAGACATAACGACGACACATCCTGCGGTTAGCGTTTTATGCAGGCTATCATAAATTTGTTGCCCGGCGAACCGGGCAACGCGTCATCACTCAACGCGTACCCAACGCTGCTGCTGATGACTTTTTACTATCGCATCAATGATATACATCACATTCGCGCCATCATGGAAGGTGGCAAACAATGGCTGTTCCGGCATTTTGCCTGCCTGAACGGCACGGTAGAACTGCGCCATCATATTTTTGAAGGCATCGGGCCAGCCTTCAATATGTCCGCCGGGAAAATGGGCGCTGTCGGCGACATCGCGGTTCATCAGTGCAGGATCATCGCTCAGGATCTGATTCGCCTGCGCACGATGCCCCACCCACAGCTGCTGCGGTACTTCCTGATCCCACGCCACGGACAGCTCGCTGCCGTTGATTTCAAACGACAGGCGATTTTTACGCCCGGCGCTCACCTGTGAGACGCGAAAACTGCCTTTGCTGCCATCGTCAAAGCGGAACAGCACCGAACCAAAATCTTCGGTGTTCACCGGTTTATCTTCATACCGGGCGTTCGAGTCGTGAGTAAAAGTCTGGTTACCCGCAACGTTTGCCTTGCGCGTCGGCCAGACGATCGCGAGATCGGCCATCACTTCCGTGATGCGCCGTCCGGTGACAAACTGCACCGTGTCGCACCAGTGGGAACCAATATCCGCCACGGCACGCGACGCCCCGCCGAGCGCCGCCTCCACGCGCCAGTTGTAGTCGGTTTCCAGCAGCATCCAGTCCTGCAGATAGCTGCCATGCGTGGCAAACAGCCGCCCGATACTGCCTGCGCGCATCATACTGGCCGCCTGCCGCACCATCGCAAACTGACGATAGACAAAGCTGACGCCGTGCACCACGTCGGCCTCTTCCGCCAGCATCACCAGCTCGCGCGCCTCTTCCGCCGTCATACACAGCGGCTTTTCAGAGAACACGTGCTTGCCTGCCCGCAGGATCTGCCGGTTAATCTGCGCATGCAGATGGTTCGGCGTGCAGTTATGCACCACCTGCAGATTCGGATGCGCGAGCAGTTCTTCAACGCTGCCATAGGCATGCGGCACGTTCAGTGCCTGCGCTTTTTCCCGCGCCTGAGAAAGACTCCCGTCGCACAGCGCCACCACCTGAACAAACCCGAGGCGACGCAGCGCGTCGATATGCGCAGGACCGATAAATCCGCTGCCAATAATGCCGACGTTAATCATTGGCACCTCCGGCGGCGAAATCATCAAACGCCCGTCCGGAGACGGGAATAATATGGCGGCGGATAAATTCGCTGCCTTCGCGGGCTCCGGTATCACCGTCTTTCAGACAGCACTCCCACTCCAGCACCGCCCAGCCGTCAAAGTCATACTGCGTCAGCTTGCTGAAGATACCGTTGAAGTCAATCTGCCCGTCACCCAGAGAGCGAAAGCGCCCTGCCCGGTTGATCCACGGCTGATAGCCGCCGTATACCCCACTGCGTCCGTTCGCCCGGAACTCCGCATCCTTCACGTGAAACGCTTTGATACGCGGGTGATAGATGTCGATAAAGGCCAGGTAATCCATCTGCTGCAGCAGCATATGGCTGGGATCATAAAGAATGTTGCAGCGCGGGTGGTTATCCAGAAGGTGCAAGAAGCGCTCGAACGTGACGCCATCGTGCAAGTCTTCCCCGGGATGTAGCTCAAAACAGACATCCACACCGTGCGTATCGAAGGTATCCAGAATCGGTCGCCAGCGGTTGGCCAGTTCGCTGAACGCCTCCTGAAAACGCTGTTCATTGTGCGGTGGCCACGGGTAGAAAAACGGCCAGGCCAGCGAGCCGGAAAAGGTGGCATGGGCCTTGAGTCCCAGTTTTGCCGACGCCGCAGCCGCCTGTTTCAGCGTCTCTGTCGCCCACGCCCGACGCGCCGCATCGTTGCCACGCACCTCCGCTGGTGCAAAGTGGTCAAAGGCATCGCTGTAGACCGGGTTAACTGCCATCAATTGCCCTTCCAGATGGGTCGACAACTCGCTGATCACCAGTCCGTGCTCTGCCAGCTTACCGTTGATGTCATCGCAATAGGTCTGACTCTGCGCCGCTTTTGCCAGATCGAAAATATGCGGTTGATGGCAAGGGATCTGCACCGCTTTATAGCCCTTGCCTGCCGCCCACCCCGCCAGCCCTTCAAGTGTGTTAAACGGCGCTTGCCCACCGATAAACTGCGACAGAAAAATACCTGGCCCTTTAATCGTCCTCATACCACCTCCAGAAAATTACGCCTTGTCATCGTCATACTTGAACGAGAACAGGAAAAACAGTGCTATCACCGCGGCCGCCACCGCCGGGATCCACCAGAATGTGACCCATGCCTGCGGCACGGTTTGTCCGGCAACCAGCCGGTTATACAGCGCACCGGAGATCTGCGAGCCCAGCAGCATCCCGATACCGTAGGTGAACATCACGATCATGCTCTGCGCCTGACCTTTTACCTTTTCACCCGCCACACGATCGGTGTAGATAAAGCCGACTACAAAGAAAAAGTCATAGCACACGCCGTGCAGCAGAATGCCGAGATACAGCAGGAAACGACCCTCTTCGCTGACGCCAAGCGCAAAAAACGCATAGCGAACGAACCACGCCAGCATGCCGATCAGCAGCATGTATTTCACGCCCAGACGGCGGAACAACAGCGGGATCACCAGCATGAAGAAAATTTCTGACATCTGCCCAAACGACATTGCGGTGCTGACATCCGCAATACCGGCATCCGCCAGATAAGAGGCGGTGTAAGCGTAATAGGTGCCGAGCGGTACCGAGATCAACATCGCGCACAGCGAAAAGATAAAGAAATGGCGCGTTTTGAGCAGCGCAAATGCGTCGGCGCAGAACAAATCGCGCACCTGAACCGGCAGCCCTTTTGCAGGTGCCGGCGTATGCGGCAACGTCAGACTGTACAACGCCAGCACCACGGAACTGACCGCCGCCACCTGGAAGATGGTAATACTGGACGCCACGCCGGTGACGCCGATGAAAATCCCCGCCACGATCCAACCAATAGTGCCGAACACGCGCACCACCGGGAAGGTTTTATCGACATTCGACAAACTGTGAAACGCAATGTTATTGGTTAGCGCCAGCGTTGGCATATAGCACAGCGTATAGCCAAACAGCAGGCCAATCAGCAGTGCCCCGTTCTGGGCAACCAATGCCCCCGGCACAAACCACAGAATCACCGCTCCGGCCAGATGCATTACCGCCATCACCTTTTGCGAGGCAAAGAAGCGATCCACCAGCATACCGAGCACAAACGGCGAAAGAATAGAGGCGATCGGCCCTGCGGAAAACGCATCGCCAATCAGCAAAGACATGTTGTGTTGCGTCATGACCAGACCGAGCGTCACCGACCAGCTTCCCCAGATAAAAAACTGTAAGAACATCATCAGCGACAGTCGGGGTACCAGCAGCCGATGCTGCCCTATCGCCTTTCCACTACTTTCCGTTGTTGACACCATTTTGAGCCTCGCCTTTAAAAAAGTAATCGATTACAAATTGCATCACATAAAAAGTAATCGATTACAAAATAAAGATCCTGTGGATCGAAACAGAATTGGGAGAAGGGTCACGATAAAGGTGGAGAGTGATGTTGGCAGGTAATAGGTTTTGTCGGCCCGGTAAGCAACGCGCCACCGGGCATCAACAGGTTACTTTTTGCGGGACAGTTTGAACGCGATAAACAGGAAGATGACCCATACTGGCAGCAACATCGCTGACAGACGCATGTCGTCGATGGTACACATCAGCACAAGGATCATCGCCAGAAAAGCGATACAGATGTAGTTCCCTGCCGGGTAGAGCAACGCTTTGAACTGGGTATCGCGCCCTTTGCGACGCATCGCGGCACGAAAACGCAGGTGCGCCAGACAGATCATGATCCAGTTCAACAGCAGCGTCGCCACCACCAGCGCCATCAGCAGGCCGAAGGCCTCTTTCGGCAGCAGATAGTTGATGAGCACCACCAGCGAGGTGATCGCACCAGAGAGCAGCAGTGAGTTCACCGGCACGCCACGACGGCTGACGCGAGTCAGAAACTTCGGCGCGTTACCCTGAACCGACAGACCAAACAGCATACGGCTGTTGGAATAAACGCCGCTGTTATAGACAGACAGGGATGCCACCAGAATCACGAAGTTCAGCGCAGACGCCACCACGTTGCTGTTCAGATCGTGGAAAATCATCACAAACGGGCTGCTATCAGATTTCACTTCTACCCACGGGTAGAGCGCCAGCAGAACCACCAGTGAACCGATATAGAACAGCAGAATACGATACACCACCTGGTTAACCGCTTTCGGAATGCTTTTATGCGGATCGCATGCTTCCGCCGCGGTGATACCGATCAGTTCCAGCCCGCCGAAGGAGAACATAATCACCGCCAGCGACAGAATAAGCCCCTTCCAGCCCGTCGCCAGAAAACCGCCGTGCTGCCACAGGTTGTCGATGGTTGCCCGCTCGCCGCCGTTGCCCGAGAACAGCAGCCACAGGCCAAAACCGATCATGCCGATAATCGCCAGCACTTTGATAAGCGCAAACCAGAATTCGGTTTCGCCGTACAGACGGACGTTCACCAGGTTGACGGCGTTAATGATAATAAAGAAGGCCGCAGCCCAGACCCAGGTGGGGACGTCGGGTAACCAGTATTGCATATAGATACCGGCGGCCGTCAGTTCAGCCATCCCGACCAGCACAAACATCACCCAGTAGTTCCAGCCTGACAGGAAGCCCGCAAACGGCCCCCAGTATTTATAGGCAAAGTGAGCGAAGGACCCCGATACCGGCTCTTCAACGACCATTTCGCCGAGCTGGCGCATGATCAGAAAGGCAATAACCCCGGCAATGCCGTAACCCAGCAGTACTGCTGGCCCCGCCATCTGAATCGCCGGACCGATACCCAGAAACAGCCCGGTACCAATCGCGCCGCCGAGGGCGATTAACTGAATATGTCGATTTTGCAAACCACGTTGCAGCGTCGGACTCTGTTCCGACGACGCTTCAGAACGGCCGTTGCCTGAAGCGGATGACGCGTCTTTCACGCCCTACCCCTGTCTCTTTTTTAGAAGGGGCACGTTTTAACACTTCATGCTGGAGGTGGCAAGTTAAAGGCACGGGAATGGATGGGGCATCCTTGCCCCTGATAACGAGGTGGAACTCAGAACTCGTAACCAACGGACACTTTAAAGGTGCGCGGTTCGCCCAGTGTGACGTACGTGCCGGAGTCATCGACACTGGCCCAGTAGTTTTCGTTGGTGACGTTGTCGATGCCCGCGCGAACGGTCATCTGATTTTGGTTCTGGTTAAGCGCGAAACGATAGCGCATGCCCAGATCCAGAGTGGTGTAGCTGTCGAGCTTTTTGGTATTGGCCAGGTCGGCATACTGAGAACCGGAGTGGTTCACACGCGCCGTGGCGGTCAGACCCTCAATCGGTTTGATGTCGTACTCGGCGCCCAGCACGGCGTAAAAGTTCGGCACGCCGATAACATCATTGCCCTGGTTCAGGCCGTTGTTGGTTTTGGTCATCTCCGCCTGCAGCCAGGTGGCGCTGGCGTTCAGACGCATACCCAGCATCGGTTCACCGAAGACGTTCAGCTCAACGCCACGGTTACGCTGCTCGGCATCCAGACCATAATGTTTGGTTTCACTGTCAAGAATTGCCGACGGCATCTTGATCTCAAACAGCGCCAGCGAGCCGCCAACACGCCCGAAGTCCGCCTTCACACCCACTTCATTCTGTTTGGAATGGACGATACCGGTACTCTGACCATAGTTGGTTGCGGTATTGGGTGCCGTTTTACCGGGTTGTAACGCTTCGGTGTGGTTGGCGTAGAAAGAGATCGCTTCCCACGGTTTATAGACGACACCGTAAGTCGGCATCCAGCGACTGCCGTCAAAACCGTCAGCGGCGTTTTCCGCGCCGGTGATTTTGTCATAACCCCGGATCACCACTTTTTGATGACGTGCCCCGACGGTAAACAGCAGTTTGTCATCCAGCACGCCCAGCGTATCGCTCAGCAACCAGCCCTGAGTGCGGGTGCGTCCGCTGGTCAACGGATCGCTGTAGTTACCGCCTTTACCGTTCGAGTTGGTACTGGCCGGCGCATCAACGCCGCTGTTGTGGTAGATGTTGGTATACGGGTTATCCGCCGCTTTAGACATCTTCCACGCGATTTTTTCGTTTTTGCTTTGTGCTGAGTAGCCGACGTTCACTTTGTGCGAGACAAAGCCGGTATCGAAATTGCCGCGAATCCCCGCCATGCCGCTCACCGTGTCGCTGATGCGGTTGGTATCAAGACGGCTGGCGGTGGCTGTACCGCTCTTATCCAGCAGTTTCGGCGCGCTGTAGAGACCTTCCTCGTGCGCATGCTGAGCGCCCAGTCCGGTGTAGGCGGTCCAGTTGTCGGTGATGTCGTATTCGCTACGCCACATGCCGAACTCGTTTTCAATATCGCTGTACGCCCACTTTTGCGAGAAGTTGCGATCATTGTCCGGCGGCGTTGGAACGAAATCGACCGCAGAAATGTTGACGCTGGTTGGGCTGCCGTGGAACGTTTTCTTCTGGTATCCCACGTCCAGCGAGGTGCGGAAGTTATCGCCTCTGTAGTCCAGACCGGTGGAGAGTAGCGTGGTACGACGGCGGTCGTCCTGAATTCGGGTTTCGCCTTCACGGTGGACCAGATTCACCCGTGCGCCAAACTGGTCGTTGTCACCAAAGCGACGACCGGCATCCAGCGTGGTGCCAATCTGTGAATCTGAGGTGTAGTCCACGCCGACTTTTGCCTGCGGGATGTCGCCTGCATGTTTCGGCTCAAGGTTGATCATCCCGCCGACGGCAGAGGTGGCAGCACCGTTCATCAGGGCGTTTGCTCCTTTGAAGATTTCGATGCGATCCACCATCTGCGCATCTACAACCTGACGCGGCAGAATGCCGGACAGGCCACCAAAGGTCATGTCATCGCCGTCAAACTTCAGGCCACGGATACGGAAGCTTTCTGCGCTGTTACCGTAGCCCTGGACAGACTGCACGCCCGCATCGTTAGCCACAACATCGGCAATGGTTTTTGCCTGCTGATCTTCAACCAGTTTAGAGGTGTAGCTGATGACGTTGAACGGTACGTCCATCGCGCGTTGTTGACCGAGCATCCCCAGCCTGCCGCCGTTGGCGACTTGTCCATCAAGAAACGCCGGCAGCGGCGTGTCGCCACCGGGTTTGAAATCATTATTGGTTGTCGCCTGAACCACAATGGTGTCTTCCGCTTTTTTCGCGGTATCTGCCGCCCAGGCCGTGCCAGAGATCGCGCCAATCGTCAGCGCCAGAATTGTTTTGGTGTTGTTCATGTGAATGCCATCAAAAGGAGTCAATGTGCCGGGGGACGGCATCCGCCCCCCGGCTGATTTTTATTATTTATTCAGCTCAATACGTACAACGCTGTCCGGCGCGTCGGTTGAGTGGTCTTTATTAAATTTCTGTTTCACGGTGACATACAGCGTCTGACCGTCAGCAGAGAGCAGCAGGCTGTTTGGATTCGGCGGCAGGTCCCAGCTTTTCTTCACGCTGTAATCGGTTGCGTTGAGGCTGAGCAGCTTCCCGGAATCACGCTGGGTGATGTAAATTTCGTTGCGTTTCGCGTTGAATTTAACGGAGAGCGAATCGCCCACATCCAGTTGTTTCAACACCTTGCCGGTGTGGATATCAAGCACCAGCGTGGTTTTCGCTTTGGAGTTGTCGGTCACGAACAGACGCCCGGTTTGCGGATCTTCCGCCATATTCAGCAGCAGCGCCGGTTTATCGCCCAGCGGCTTCCAGCGTTTTTCGACACGCTGATTACGCGGGTTGATCACCAGGATCTCACCACCACCATTCGCCGCGTAAATGCGCTGGGTGGTTTCTGAGTAGTGCAGACCGGTCATCCATTTGCCGGTGTTTTTAATGCGCGTTTTCAGCTTCAGCGTTTCGGCATCAACCACCCAGATAACCGCAGGATCGGCGACTGCACCGATATACAGCAGGCCGTTATGCAGCAGTACCTGGCGTGCGCCATACGGGAAACCTTCCGCGTTCCGCTCCGGGAACAGGACGCGATTTTTGACTTTGCCATCCGCAGTGTTCAGCGCGCTCAGGCCACCGTCCAGCGAGTTGGTGACATACACCGTTTTGCCGTCAGGCGAAATCGCCATGCCATAGTTTTTCAGATCCGTGTGGCTGCGGCCGATTGTCTTAAGAGTTTTGGCATCCAGTTTGTAGACGACTCCACCCTGAACATCTTTAAAGCCTTCGGCACTGGCGACATACAGCGCGTCCCCGGCTGGATTTAACGCCATCTCATACAGACCATCCGCCAGATCGCGTTTTAATGAATCGGTTGCCACCGCTGGCGTCGCCGCTTTTTCAACGGTGTTTGTCGGCATGATGGCGGGTGTCGTGGCCGCGCAACCGCTTAATGTCGCCGCGATCAGCACTGCCAGTGCCGTTATGTTTTTTTTCATTCCTGGGTTCCTTACCAAAAAAAGAGACGCATCAAATAATAAAGAGAATGAGAACTATACTTATTCTCCTTTTCGAAGCAAGCGTATTTCGCACAAAAAATACCCTTAATGAAACAGAGGTTCGAATTATGAGAGTTCAAACGAAAATGGTGGGTATTCGATAATTTCTGCGAATTATTCTGGACGAACAGGCCCCGCAGGCCACAGAATGCGATTTGCACTTTTTTTATATTTTTCAAACGAATGACTTAACCTAAATATCGTCATTCATGTGTCGGTCACGCCAGGCTACGGTGTCATGAATAAAATCATCAAACGACTCGAAATCATTAAAAGCGCCATCGAACTTGAAGATGAAGAGATCATCCAGCAGCAGCTTGTGCATCTGCAGCGGGAATCTGGCGATCCCGTAATAACGGCAATTGCCCAGGCTATCGAAACGCGCCGGTTCAGTGATGCAATGCGTGAAATTGCCACCTGGCTACAAAATCAGCGCGCCATAACCAGCTGGCAGGATCCGGCGATTGCCGCCAGTAAGCTGGAACTTAAGGCACTGGAAAGTCAGTTGCGTGAGCTGATCGACACCCGTAATACCCGTATTCAGATACTGGATGAGTTTAACGACCAGTATCATCTGCGCCTCGGGCCGTTAATGAGCCGTATTCTCGAACTGCGTAAACAGCTCGCGGCCAGCGCCCAGCGCCGGCAAGAAGCGGAACGCAGACGCCGGGAGAAAGATTACCTCGCCTGTCAGCAGTACATCTCGCTGGCGGTCGATCGCTTAGCCCAGCTCAAGCAACAGTGGATGGGCATGGATTCAGCCTCTCGCGCGACAGTCGACATTCGTCAGCGCATCCAGCAGCAAACGGAGCTCATTACCGACCTGCTCGCCGAGATTCGTGAACTGGAAGCCGATTTTTCACGTCAGGATGACAGCGACACGCGGCAGGCGCAGGAAGAGGCGGCGCATGAATATGAGGAGTATCAGGAACAGCAGCAGGATGCTCAGCACCGTTTCGCACGCGATCAGCGTCTTTCGACGGATGAACGTAATGAGCTTAAGCGCCTGTGGCGCCAGGCCAGTCGTTTGTGTCACCCGGACGTCGTTGCTGATGAACTGAAAGAGAAAGCGCATCAGATGATGGTGCAGCTTAATCTGGCGCGGCAAAACGCCGATCTGGCGGCCATTCGTGCCCTCCTCACTCAGTTACAAACCGGTCTGGAACCAATGATGGCCAGTGACCGGCTGAACAATCTCGACCATCTGCGGCAGAAAATCCAGCAGTTGAGGATCCAGATTGATGCGCTGTTGAAAGAAATAGCCGGACTGGAAGCAGAAAATGCCTGGCGTCTGGCAACATCGCTTCGCGATAAAGAGGCGTACTTTTCCGAGCAGGAACGTGCGCTGGCCGAACTGCGCGATACGCTTGAAACTCAGGTCAAACATGTTGAGCAGGATCTGCTGGCGGGTTAAGGCTTTTTTGCAACAAAATACGTTCTGTCTCCGCTGGCCTACCTGAATAATCCGAATCAGCACAAATAATCAAAAACAACATTTAACCGCACCAATCAATGAAAACATGGTTCTTTGATTCAGAAAAAGGCAACAAATACAGTTTTATTAACTAACAATTCCAATTTATTAAACCGTTTGCACCAGCCATAACATCTCCATTGCGACATTCACCAGGAATATTCCTAACGCACAATGCCCGGGATCGTCACGCTTATCCCACCTCACCTGATTGCGCCCCTTCTCTCCCGTTTGTCTCCGTGATTTTTTAAGACTTCCCCGCAAAATCTTCATTATTTTCCCAGCGGTTTTCATCAATCCATAAGTGAAATCTATCAATCATTCGCCAGAAGGCGAAATAAACGATTTATCTTAAATTTTAACAAAGCGTAATATTTCAATTGAGAATAATCCCAATACAGGATGCGGATTTAAACGAATTCCCAACCTGGGAAAGAACCCTTTTTTAAGTCGTTAAAGAGGGGCAGGATGCTATTGCCGATTCAAGGAGAATGTTATGTCAAAAGCTATTTTTTTTGGTGATAACTATTACACCTGGCTTGGCATGAAAAATATCCTGCGTGGCACGTCAATTTATTATGGCATCCAATATTACGCGGCCAATTTACCATCATCCTCTCTTCCTGCGGTCCAGAATAATGATTACCTCATTATTCATCCCGAGCAGAAAGATATTCTGAAATACGCCGGCATCATTCGCCGTCTCTCCTTGCATTCGCCCTTTACGCTGCTCGTGCTGACGGATGCCGAAACCTTTGCGGTATTCCAGGCCATTTGCGGCATCCAGATGCACTTTATCGACCACACGCTGGGCCTCGACGCACTGCACAACCGGGTTGTTCACCTCATTAGCGGCGAGAACACAAGTGTGAACCATCCTCTGGCTAATGCCATGAGCGTTAATGAATTTAACGTCATGATGATGTATT
Source organism: Citrobacter sp. (assembly GCA_019415335.1). Next base: position 114,551 of record DXKH01000135.1, read on the forward strand.
CCCGTGGCTGGTCGCTGACCAGAATCGCCAATATTGCGCGTAAAAGCGAAAAAACGATCGGTACTTATAAAAGCAATATTGCTAAAAAACTGGGGCACAGCAACAGCCATCTGAAATATATGCTTTCCCATTATCGCTAACATTCAACAGAGGAAATAAGACACGGACGACTGATGACTATTTAAGGCGCTATCAACCACAAAAAAAATTATTCCGCCCTGCGGAAGGGACTCCTGTTTTCAAAATTCAACAACCCAGGCCGTACGCATTGTGAGCCAACCCTAACCACAAACGCAACGTGTCAACCAACTAAAAACAGAAATGCAGACGAGGTTATTATGAATAAGGTTTACAACATCATATGGAATGCGGCACTCGGGCTTTGGGTTGTCGCTTCCGAATTATCAAAAGGGAAGAAAAAAAGCAGCTCGCGTAAAACCGGACTGCTTGTTGTTTCCGGTTTATTCGCAGGCATTTCTCTCACTGCCGTCGCCGCGCCGATCGTGACCGATGGCACACGCGATATCGCCGTGGATTACCAGGATGGTATCTCCGCAGGCGTCCATCAGGACGTATTCAACTACGGTTTTTTATATGAAAACCAAAACAACGCCAATGAACTGAACATCACCGGTGCGATCCCCGACATCGCCTACGGACAGACCGGCATTGTGGAATCGTCTACCATCCGGGATCTGCTGGAAAGCGGCAAAATTATTATTACCGCCACTAACCTCGCCCACGAGCAAAAATCCATCACCACAATTGATGAACTGGCGGAATACCTCAGTCATACGCAGTCGTCCACCCCGCAACAAAGCGTGGAGTTTCAGGTGATTGATCCGGCCGATCCGGAAACAACCTCTACCCTGAAGGTGTTTGATACCGCAAGCCTGGCAAGCTTTATCAGCGTCTCGCAGATTGGCGATGCTGTCCTTAACACCTTTGATGCCAATGTCTCGCAAATCTATAAGCAGTTTGGCTTTGCTCTTGCCAAAGATGGCGCAACCGCCAATCTTAATATTGGCGATAATTCACTGAAAGTAAGAGAAAATGCTATCCGTCTGCTGGCAAAAGACTCTTCTTTGCTCAAGGCGCAAGACCCGAACAGCAAGGTCAACTGGCAATCCGATAACTACATCCAGTTCGGTGCGGCTCCGGTCGTTCCGAGCAAAACCTTTGCCGGTTCGAAACAGACCACCGTGTTTGGCAACGACATTACCTTAATGACCTATGGCTACGACGAAGAGGGCCAGGTCGTTGAAACGGGTAACCGCACCTTTTCCATCAAAAGCACGGCGGATCTGGCGAATTTCAACAACTGGCTGATTGGCGCGGGTAGTGAGAGCGCCAAAACACCCGACGGGCAAGATATCAGCCAAATCCAGCTGTGGCTGGATTCTGGCGCTATCACTAAAGTGTCTGATGCACAAACTTACTATGCCAGTCTCATCAACCAACTGCTGACCTCCAGTACCAATGCCGACCTGCTGACCTGGGATTACGATGTCTGGACTGACGGACAGGCGCACACCAATAACACTACAGCGGCCACTGGAGAACTACATGCCATCTACGCTAACGGACAAGGCACCACTGGTACATTGGTTGCGGGAGCGACTCTGGCGGTTGATGGCAGTATCAATGGGGCAATGAAGGCCGATGGCGGTGGTTCTATCTTCAATGACGGATCCCTGAATGTGTTGCGAACTTCTACCGGTCAGGGGCTGGCGATTGGCATGCTGGCCAGTGACGCCAGCGCCACTAACCGTGGCACGATTAACGCCGGCTTGTTTATCGATAAAGATAGTAATCAGAACGTAAGCAGTTACGGTGCCTACGGCATGCAGGGGCTGGGAAACAGCACCGTGGTGAACGAAGGGACCATTAACCAGGCCATCACGACGAACAACTACGGGACAGCAGCGGCAGCCGACCCGTGGTCAACCGATAATCCTGACAGTTCTCTAACGCTCGCCATCGGCATGCAGTTGGCCGGAAATACCGCCGGTACCAACAAAGGTGACATCAACGTCGTGGACGGACGCAGTAACGGTACCTCATTTGGTAAGGGAACGGCTTACGGCGTTGAAGTGTCCGGTAATGCCACCTTCACTAACACCACTGACGGCGCCATTTACCTTGGACGTAATATCGACAAACCCGCTGAAGATATTGCGATGGGCGGCGGTGCCAGTCCCAGTGCCGGGATCCTGACGCGAAGCACGGGCGATGTCACCAATGACGGAACGATCACCCTCGGAACTGGCGTACGTAACGCGGCGGGGATCCTGGTCGGCAACGCCACCGGGAATGTTACCAACACGGGTAAAATCACCCTCAATGGCGACTCGTCGTCCGGCACCAGCCAGAACTTCGGTATTTCCGTACGCGACAGCGGCAGCGAAAACGGCCAGCAAATCCGCAACGACGGCGAGATTACCGTCAACGGCCACAACAACATCGGTATCCATCTGACCGCCAGTTCGAAAAACGCGCATGTGACATCCAGCGATACAGGGACGATTACCGTCGCGGGCGACGGCGGCACGTCGAACCGTAACTATGCGATCTGGGCTGAGGGAAGTACCACATCCCAGGCCACCGTCGACGTGTATTCCACAATCACGCTGGAAGAAGTCGGCAACATTGGCGTTCATGTTCGCGATAACGCGGTGGCAAACATTAACAGTACCAGCAGTCCGCTGTTCAAAAATAGCGATCAAATTGGCTACTACCTGTACGGCAAAAACGCGACCGCCAATATCGGCGAAGCCGTTATGAACGATAACGGTCAGGCGCGCACCACGTTGTTCCGCATTGCGAATGGCGCAAACTTTGCCGGCAATACGTTCGACCCGCTGACGCACCAGCCATCTAAACTCGAGATGACCTTAACGGGCGAAAAATCAATTGGCGTCTTCGCAACCGGTAAAGGCAGCACGGTGGATACGGGTGAAGCGACATTTACGGTAAGCGGCGACGGCGCGGCGGCACTGCTGCTCGAAGGGGGCGCAGAAGGCACTATCAGCGATAAGACCCTTATTGAACTGACCGGCTCAAATACCACTGCCGGGATTGTCGATGGTCAGGCGCATCTGTTGAACGGTAACAAACAGGGCACCCCTGTCGAAACCATTCTTAACTCCAGCGCCGTCATTAAATCCCTGGATACGGGGCTGAACGTCATCGCCTATGTGGCAAAGAATCTCGGCAACATCGTGCTGCAAGAGGACGCGGTTATCGATCTCGCCAGTAAAGACAGTATCGGTGTCGACGTGCAGGAAGGAGGACGGTTAACCAACAACGCATCCCAGGCATTGCATGTCAGCAACGGGATTGGCGTTCGCGCCTCTGGTAAAGATGCACAGATCAAAAAGCTGGGCGCGATTGAGGTGGATGACGGTACTGCAGGCGTGCTGCTGACCAATGGCGCAACGCTGAATATCACTGCGGGAACCGGTGGATTAGCCGATACCATTACGACCAACGGCACGGCGGATGGTATCCGTCTTGAAGCGGGGGCCGGTTCGCTGACCGCCAAAGGCGTCACCATTAGCGCATTGGGCAGCGGCGCAGGCATTCAGAACCATGCCGAAAGTTCGGATATCACGCTGAACGACGTGACGATTAACGCCAACGACGGTCCGGGGATCCGTACCAGCGTGGCGCTGAACGTGAAAGACGGCGCCAATAATATGCTCAACGTCACCGGCTCTGGCTCAGGCTTTGCCTTCATGAAAGAGAACGGCGACAACGCGACCGGCGATTTGGTTATCGGCACCGGTTACACCGTGCTGGTGCACAACGACACCGGAAACGCCACGGGGAACGGGATCGACGCCCGCACCAACGGCAGACTGACCACCCGCGCCGATATTACCATTCAGGACGCGACGGGCGGTTCAGCGATTCTGGCAAAAGACGTTTCCGCCATCACCAACAGCGGCAACATCACCTCCAACAGCGTGAACGGTCCGGTGGTGGATGCCAGTGGTGACAGCAGCAAAACCATCACCAACAGCGGCACGATCCTCGCCGCTACCGATCAGGATGTCGCGATTCAGTCCGGTAAAGGCAATGACACCATCAACATCAGCGGCGGCAATACGCGCGGCGTCATCAATACCGGCACCGGTAGCGATCGTTTTATCTGGACCAGCGGAACGTTCGCCGGGGAGGTGAACTTCGCGGGGACAACCAACAACAAGGCCAACATCGGTAGTGTATCGCTGGCGAACACGCGTCACATCACCACGCTCGCCGGTACAGGTAACGCCCTCACCTTCACAAACACCAGGGGTAATATCGGTACGCTGCTGGCGGATGACCTCAGTCTGGGAACCCACATTGGCAGCGGCTGGAATACGTTAACGTTGACGGGCGCGCAGGCGGATATGCGCATCGTGGATAGCCTGACGCTGACTGACGGCACCCTGGCCGTTAACGACGGCGCGACGCTGCGCACGGGCGACCATCGCGATGCCAGTAATACCGGCGCGACCATTGGCAACTACAGCATTACCACCAGCGGTAAGGCCAGCAATATCATCTTTGATACGCAAGGCCATGGTGCTGACAGCCAGATTTATCAGGGCACCATCAGCGGTAGCGGCAACTTTGTTCGCGCAACGGGCGGCACGACGGTGTTCACCACCGACAATAGCTACAGCGGTTCGACCACAATCAATCAGGGCGGGATTTTACATCTCGGTCAGGGCGGCACGACGGGCGGTATCAACCCGGTTTCGCAGATCATTGATGACGGTATTCTGACCGTGAATCGCAGCAACAACGTCCTGCTTAACGGGGTGATTTCCGGTATCGGCGCGCTGGAGCAAATCGGTAAAGGTATCACTCGTTTAACCGGTGCCAACAGCTATAAAGGGGAGACCACCGTCGACAACGGCACGCTGCTGGTCAATGGTGATCAGTCTGCCGCGACGGGCATGACAACCGTGAACGGCATTGCGACGTTAGGGGGGACCGGTACCCTCGGCGGCGACGTCGTGATGAATGACGCCACCACACTCAGCGCGGGCGACGGCGGCGCGGGGACGCTGACGATCAACGGTAGCCTGCAACTGGGCAGCAAAACCACCTCCGCGTTTGAGCTGGGACAAGCCTTCGTGCCCGGTGGCGCACAAAACGATCTGGTTGATGTGGCTGGCAATCTACTGCTCGACGGCACGCTGAACGTCAGCCAAAGCGCTGGCGGCACGTTTGGCCCAGGCGTTTACCGTCTCTATAACTACGGCGGCACACTCGACAACCAGACGCTGGCGCTGGGCGACGTTCCGGCGGGTCAGGATAAGAGCAACATTTTCGTCCAGACGGTGCTGGCTAACCAGGTCAACCTGGTCAACGCCAACGGCGTTACGCTACAGTTCTGGGACGGCGCGCAGACAGGTGAAAGCCACGGTAAAACCGGGATTGAAGGCAACGGTAAAATTGACGGTGGCGATGGCAAATGGATGGCGATCGGCAGTCTGGGCGATAACAACTGGACGCAGCAGGACGGTATCGGCAACGCGCCGTGGGCGCAGAAAGCCTTCGCGGTCTTTACCGGCAACGCCGGTACGGTCGAGGTCGATCAGAGCGCGGGCAACGTTCAGTTCTCTGGCGCGCAGTTTGACGCGGACGGCTATATCATCAAAGGCGATGCGCTGAACGCGTGGGAAACCACCGCGGGTAGCAATGAGCTGATGCTGCGCGTCGGTGCCGGTGGTGCAGGCGATAATTTCACCGCAACGATCGCATCGACGATCCGCGAAGGTGACAGTGCGGATAGCCTGACGCTGGTCAAGACCGACCTGGGACGCCTGATCCTCAGTGGCGACAACACCTATCATGGCGGCACGCGCATTGACGGTGGCACGCTGCAAATCTCGGCGGATAACAATCTGGGTCAGGCGGGAACCGGCGTCACCATCAATAACGGTTCAACGCTACAGCTGGGCGCAGATTTCACCACTCAGCGCACCCTCACCCTGGGGACATCTGGCGCGGAGGCTGTGTTCGATCTGAATTCGCACCACTTCTCCCCTGTTGGCGATATCGCGGGCGTGGGCAACCTGAAAGTCACCAGTAGTACCCATGATGCGGCCAGCACACTGTCGCTTGACCGGGCTAACCGCTATCAGGGCACAACGCTGATTGAAGGTACCGGACAAGCTCACAACGTCACGGTAAATGCCAGCCAGACGGGAACATTTGGTAGTAACGCCAGCAGCACGGTGAGCGTCACGAAAGGCGCGACGCTGAACGTCAGCGGCGCAGCAACCGGTCTGCAATCCCTGACGCTGGAGATTGCCGACAGCCTGTTAACGCTAAAAGACACGGTCACTGCCGCCGACGCGACGCTGAATCTGAACGGCACGGCAAAGGCGCTGATTGCAGGCAATGCAACCGCAGGACAGTCGACCATTAACGTGTCTGAACAGAGCACGCTGGCGCTGGAAGAGGATGCCAGCGGCGGTAGCGCAACGGTGACCAACAGCGGATTGATCTCCTTTGCCGATCGCGCGCTGGCGGAAATGACCACCGTAAAAAACCTCTTCGGCGGTAACGTGGATGTCAGCCACGTCGACAGCGCGACGTCCATCGGTTCGCTGTCCGGCGCGGGCAACGTTATGCTGGGCGATAAAACGCTCTCCCTCGGTAATCTGGCGCTGGATGACTCCATCAGCGGCATCATCAGCGGTGATAACGGCAATCTGGTGAAAATCGGTGACGGAACGCTGACCTTAACCGGTGACAACACCTGGACCGGCACCACATCGGTCGATGAGGGCGTACTGCTGGTCAACGGTAATCAGGCGGCGGCAACCGGTGACGTAACGGTCAAGGCGGGCGCGACGCTGGGCGGCAACGGCATTATTGGCGGCGCGGTGAACGTTGCGGATAACGGCCATATTACCGCCGGTTCCACACTTAACAGCGTCGGCAAACTGACCACCGGCGCTCTGACGCTGAATGACCTGTCGCAACTGGATTATCAGTTTGGCCAGGCGTATACCCCGGGCGGTGCCTTCAACGACCTGATTAACGTCAACGGCGATCTGGTACTCGACGGCAAGCTCAACATTGCAACTTCACCCGGCGGCAGCTTTGATGTCGGCGTTTATCGCGTCATTAACTACTCCGGCACGCTGACCAACAACGTGATGGACATTGCCAACGCCCCGACGGCGGCAGACAGTCTGTACGTGCAGACATCGGTTAACAATCAGGTCAATCTGGTGAACCACGGCGGTCTGACGCTGCGCTTCTGGGACGGCACCGGCGGTGAAAATGGCGAACTGAAAAACAACGGCGTGATCAACGGCGGCGACGGTATCTGGCAATCCAGCCACGGCAACGATAACTGGACTACCGATGAATCCACGCCGGAAGGCGCGCTGAACGCTCCGTTCACCGATGCCGCATTCGCCGTCTTCCAGGGAGCGGCAGGCAATGTCACCGTCGATAACAGTCTGGGCGATGTGATTATCAGCGGCGCGCAGTTTGCCACCGATGGCTACCGCGTAGCAGGCGATGCCATCACCACCGACACCGCCAATACGCTGATTCGCGTCGGCGACGGCACCGTCGATGGCGCAGGCTATATCGCCACCATCGACAGTGAAATCCGTGGCACCGGCGGCGTCAATAAAAGCGACCTCGGCACACTGATCCTGACCGGCGAGAACAGCTACAGCGGCGGCACGACCATTACCGCAGGGACACTGCAAGTTTCCGGCGATAAAAACCTCGGCGCAGCCAATACCGGCATCACCTTTAACGGCGGCACACTGAAGTATGGCGACGCATTTAATACCGCCCGCCAGGTGACACTGGAATCCGGCGGCGGGACCTTCGACACCAACGGCTTCAACGTCGAACTGTTGACCGACGTTGAAGGCAGCGGTCAGTTAACGAAAACCGGTCAGGGTACGCTGATGCTTACGCTGGACACCACCTACACTGGTGGTACCCACGTCGTGCAGGGCACGTTGCAGTTGGGTAATGGCGGTGAGATCGGCAGCGTACAGGGCGATATCATCGCCGACGGCATCCTCAATGTGAAACGCTGCAACAACTACACCTTAAGCGGCAACATCAGCGGCGAAGGACAACTCCACCATACCGGCAGCGGCACTACCACGCTGGAAGGCGCGAATAGCTACAAAGGCGCAACGCTTGTCACCAACGGCGTTCTACAGGCCGGCGGTACCAATACGTTGAGCGCAGCGTCTCATCACTATGTAGCGAGTGAAACCGCGCTGAAAACGCAAGGTTACGACCAGACGGTCGCGGGATTAACCAACGGCGGCAACGTGTCGTTGACGGGGGCCGCCGTCGGTTCTGCGTTAACGGTGAAAGGCAATTACAGCGGCAAAAACGGGACGCTTGAATTAGCCGCAGCGCAGAACAGCGGCGGCCAAGGGATTGCGGACCGACTGGTGATTGATGGCGGTCAGGTCATCGGCAGTACGCTGCTGAACGTAGACGGTTCCGGACTGGGCGCGCCGACGGTGGGCGATGGGATCGAAGTGGTGACGGCGAAGAACGGTGCCACCACCACGGCGCAATCTACACGCGACGGCTTTTACCTGGCAAGCAACCGGATGTCCGCCGGGGCGTTTGAGTACCAGTTGTATGCTGGTAACGCGAAAGGCCAGGGCGAAAACTGGTATCTGCGCAGCGAATACCGTCCGGAAACCATGCTCTACTCCGGTCTCGCCAGCGTGGTGCGTCAGGGCGATCTGAGCCTGTTAGGCAACATGCACCAGCGAATGGGGGATGATGCACGACCGGGTCTTGATGAAGACAACCGTGCATGGGCAAGAATGATTGGCTACTCCGGTAAAACCAAACTGGACGATGTCACCGGCACGCAGACCACCAGCCACACGATGGGGATTCAGGCGGGGGTTGACCTTTATGCGGATGCCAGCTGGAAAGCCGGTGTTTACACCAGCATTCTGGATATCGACAGCAGCGTCAAAGGCAGCAACGCAGGTAGCGCGGGTAAAGGCGGTAACATCGATGACAACGCGTTTTACCTGGGCGGTTACGCCACCTGGTTCTCCACCGATGGCCTGTATGTGGATAACGTCCTGCAATACGGTAACCATGACGCTCGCCTGTCAGCATCCGGAAACAAGGGTTCCCATACCGTGAAAGGCCATACGCTGACCGCCTCAACGGAGATCGGCAAAGCGTTCCGCTTAGGGGCAAGCGCGTGGAGTCTGGAACCCCAGGCGCAGTTGATCTATCAGTACAGCGATTTTGATGACAGCACGCTGGGCGGCGCGACGAAGACAAAGGTCAGACTCGATACTGCCGATGCCTTTACCGCCCGCGTCGGGCTGCGGCTGAAAGCTGACTATGACACGCGTCACGGTAAGATTCAGCCTTATGGCCGCGTCAACCTGTGGCAGGGGCTGGGGGCGAAAGATAAAACCCACTTCAGCAATGCTGTCGCTACCACCACGCTGGAATCCTCGCAGCAGTACTCCAGTACCGAAGTGGCAGCGGGACTGAGCTGGAATATCGACCGCGACCTGCAGGTGTACGGCGAACTGGGAACGCAGTTCAACAACGGCGGGCATAAATCGCAGGTGGAAGCGCCAGTCAATGCCTCCATTGGCTTTAAAAAATCGTTCTGACAACCTCTGAGGGGAGTAGGCCGGGTGACGCGATGCATCACCCGGCCTACAAATGTCGTGAAAGCAATACGTTACTCAGGACACCTGTAGGCCTGATAAGCGAAGCGCCATCAGGCTGATGACACACTCAGGATAAAAAAGAGAACTGATGGTTGAATCTGACGATCAGTTTATTCAGTTCAGTCGAATGGGCCAGACCCAGTTTCGCGATAATTCGCATTTTATGGGTCTGTATCGTTTTATAGCTCACACTGATCAGATCCGATATCTCGTTTGGCGAATACCCGCTCACCAGCAAACTAAGGATTTGCTGTTCACGATCGCTCAGCCGTTTTTGCGAACGGAATAAGCGAGGATTCCAGCACTCGCCTGTCAGGGTCGTCAGACGACCAAAATCACGCAGCGGTGATTTATCAGTCAACACAATGGCCTTTTCGATATACAGCAACTCAATGCACAACTTTGCCAGACGACTATCCGCAATCACCACCACCGCATTATCGTAAACTTTAAAACGGTTCTTATTTAAATAGCTGACAAAATCGGCGTAAGACTGTTCATGGCTGATAATATTAAAAATCATCAACCGATGGCGATAGCGTGCGGAGTAATCCACCATGACCTGCCAGGGGACACTCGTCACCTCCGCATTTTTACTCTTTAAATAAGTTGAGACACTGCTGCCGACTAAATCGTCATTTCCACACATCAACATGAAGTTCACCTTCCCTTATAAACTTTTCAGTTTGTTACTCATCAAAAATTGAATAATGACCTTTTCGACATCCAACGCATCGCGGGGATGTTTACATTCGAATTTGCAGGAGATCTGCTGGCAGGAATAAAGCTGATTGTTTTCATCGAACTCATTGATGGCAACAACATTGACAACCCGGAGATCGATCTGAAAACAGCCAAATTGTTCAAAATCAAGAGAGGCCCCTTTGATCAGCGCATTTTTATAAAGAAAACGCGTGTTCACTTTTTGCGAAATCAATGCACAACCACCGCGAGAGATATTTTTAATTTGCAGCGAGTAATTCTCACCATTTTTATAGCGCCCAGAACAGTAAAAGTGATATCCCTTTAAAAAGGAGAAACGCTGGTGCTGCCGACGCTGAACCAATAAGATCACTTCAGGTATGCGATACGCCAACCCACATCCCAGTTTATCGGTCAGCGACTGACTGAATCTGGCATTAAATTTGATAATGCCGCTGTCACTGTGCAGGATAAAAGACTGAATGGTAGAGAGTGGGATTTCACTATTGTTAGCAATAACGAAGTAGTCGAAGTCAACCTTTTCTAATTGCGTTACCACGCTGGCGTCTTTAAATTTCAGTTCCACCTTAGTTTTTCTGAGAAGTTCTTCGCGAATAATGGCCACGATCTCAAATTTATTGTCCTTTGCCATCCCAAATCCCATAGTAAAATCCTTATTTTTTGCATTTCAGATACTTCTCATTCGTGTTTATGATAAAAGACTAAGAATGGCTCCGATTCCTGGTTTTTGATTACCATAAGGGATTATCTTTCAGATATTTCGTATGATATTAAGTTTTTAGCTATTTTTACTGATTAATTGATATGTAAAAACATTCAGTGAAGTGTAAAAGTGGCCCGCATTATGCGCAGAAAAGCCTGAACTTAACGAAAACTTGATAACAAAAATGAATAAAATGAGATAACCCGCACGTTCCTGAAATATAAAGATGATATTTACACCTTTCGCAATAAAGATGACAAGTTGTGCTTTTTATGCACAACCTGCTGACAGATAACGGCAAAATTAAATATAAGGAGAATTAATACGTAATAAATGGGGATTCAGGAAGGGATAAACGTCATCATCAGAAAAAGCATTTTACAGTATTGCGGAATATGTCAGAAAGGATAAAAACCATACCGTCAGAATGATGTTATCCGGCCCGCGCTATTGCCACAGACCGGATAATGAAGGCATCAATGTGATATTTTGCGGTGACGGCGCATCCACATCAGTTTATATGCCGCAGGGATAATAAACAGAGACAACAGCGGCGCCGTAATCATACCGCCGATCATGGGCGCAGCAATCCGGCTCATCACTTCCGAACCGGCGCCTGTCCCCCATAAAATCGGTAGCAGACCGGCAATAATCACCGCCACGGTCATCGCTTTGGGCCGTACCCGTAGCACCGCGCCGTGATACAAGGCATCATCCAGTTTTTCTGTACTGAACGTCTGCGGGTTGTCCAGCGAAGGATCGGCTTCAATGGCATGGCGTAGGTACATCAGCATGACCACACCAAATTCTGCCGCGACCCCCGCCAGCGCGATAAACCCAGTCCCTGTCGCCACCGACAGATGGAATCCCATCCAGTACAGGAACCAGATCCCCCCCACTAACGCAAACGGCACGCTGGTGATGATCAGCAGCGCTTCCCCGACCCGGCGGAAAGCCAGATACAACAGAACGAAGATGATCATCAACGTCATCGGCACCATCAGCTTGAGCTTATGGTTCGCCCGCTCCAGCAACTCAAACTGACCAGAAAACGCGACGCTGGTACCTGACTTCAACTGGACGTTATCGGCAATCGCCTTTTTCAGATCGTTGACCACAGAGACCATATCCCTGTCGCGCGCGTCAATGTAGATCCAACTGGTCGGCCTCGCGTTCTCGGTTTTCAGCATCGAGGGTCCCGGCGTAATGTTAATGGTGGCCACATCCCCCAGCGTAATTTGTTGCTTCATCGGCGTCAGGATCGGTAACTGGCGCAGCGCCTGCGGACTGTCGCGATAGCTTTGCGGATAACGCAGGTTGATAGGATAACGGGCAATCCCCTCAACGGTCTCCCCCACCATCGCCCCACCGACAGCGGAGGTAATAAACAATTGCACGTCACCCACCGTCATACCGTAACGGGCCGCCTTTTCACGGTTAATGTCGATGTTGAGATAGCGGCCACCTTGCAGACGCTCGGCCAGCGCGGATGTCACACCGGGGACCGTTCGGGCGACCTCTTCAATCTGCTCAGCCATCGCATCGATATCGGCCAGTACGTTTCCGGAAACTTTAATCCCAATCGGACTCTTAATCCCGGTAGAGAGCATATCAATACGGTTACGAATCGGCGGCACCCACAGGTTTGCCAGCCCCGGCAGACGGACGGTTTTGTCCAGCTCCTCAATGATTTTGTCCATCGTCATCCCCGGACGCCACTGATCCTGCGGCTTGAGCTGAATCGTGGTTTCCACCATTTCCAGCGGTGCTGAATCCGTGGCGGTCTCCGCTTTCCCGGTTTTACCAAAGACCCTGGCGACTTCCGGTACGGTCATGATCAGCTTATCGGTTTTCTGCAGCATACTTGCTGCTTCTGCCGCTGAAATCCCCGGCAAAGTGGACGGCATGTACAACAGATCGCCTTCGTTAATCTGCGGTAAAAACTCGCCCCCCACTTTACTCAGCGGCCAGGCCACCGTCAGGATCGAGAGCACCGCCACCAGCAGCGTGGCTTTCGGCCAGTGCAGGACTTTCAGCAACAGCGGATGGTAAATGCGGATCAAAAAGCGGTTAAGCGGGTTGCTGCTTTCCGCCGGAATTTTCCCGCGGATCCACAGCCCCATCAGGATCGGGATCACCACGATCGCCAGAAATGCCGCCCCTGCCATCGCATACGTTTTGGTGAACGCCAGCGGTCCGAACAGACGCCCTTCCTGCCCTTCCAGGGTAAAGATGGGAATAAAAGAGAGCGTGATGATCAGCAAACTGATGAACAGCGCCGGGCCGACCTCCACGGACGCATTGGTGATCACCTTCCAGCGCGTTTCGTTGTCAAGCGCTTCACCCGGATGCTGGTGTTCCCACTCCTCCAGTCGCTTATGGGCGTTTTCGATCATCACAATGGCGGCATCCACCATCGCCCCCACGGCGATGGCGATCCCACCAAGCGACATAATGTTGGCGTTCAGCCCCTGGAAATGCATCACGATAAAGGCGATACACAACCCCAGCGGCAGCGAGATGATCGCCACCAGCGCGGAACGCACGTGCCAGAGGAACAGCGCACAAACCAGCGCCACGACGATAAACTCTTCCAGCAGTTTGTAACTGAGATTGTCGATGGCGCGGTCAATCAACTGACTGCGATCGTAAGTGGTCACGACTTCCACACCTTCCGGCAGGCTACTTTTCAGCGTCTCAAGTTTACTTTTGACTGCCGAGATCACCTCACGCGCGTTTTTACCGGAACGCAATATGACCACCCCGCCAGCCACTTCGCCCTCCCCATTGAGTTCGGCAATCCCCCGGCGCATTTCCGGGCCGATCTGCACTCTCGCCACATCCCGCAGGTATACGGGGACACCGTTTTCCCCTGACTTCAGGACGATATTATTGAAGTCATCCAGCGTTTGCAGATACCCGCTGGCGCGGACCATGTATTCCGCTTCCGACAGTTCTACCGACGAGCCGCCCGCCTCCTGGTTAGAAGCATCCAGCGCCCCTTTCACCTCCGACAGGCTGATACCGTACTGAGCGAGTTTCATCGGGTCGATCACCACCTGATACTCTTTCACTACGCCGCCCACAGAGGCGACTTCCGACACATTCGGGATGGTTTTCAGCTCATATTTCAGAAACCAGTCCTGCAACGACCGCAATTCCGCCAGGTCGTGCTTACCGCTGCGATCAACCAGCGCATACTCGAAGATCCAGCCCACACCGGTCGCGTCCGGACCCATTTCCGCGCTGACGCCCGCCGGGAGCTTACCCTGCACCTGGTTGAGATATTCCAGCACGCGAGAACGCGCCCAGTATGGATCGGTGCCATCTTCAAAAATGACATAGACATACGAGTCGCCAAACTGCGAGAAGCCGCGCACCGTCTTCGCGCCGGGTACGGACAGCATGGTGGTGGTCAGCGGATAGGTCACCTGATTCTCGACAATCTGTGGCGCCTGCCCCGGATAGCTGGTTTTGACGATCACCTGCACATCGGACAGATCGGGCAGCGCGTCCACCGGCGTGTTAACGATGGTCCAGGTCCCCCAGACGCTGAGAAAGAGCGCGCCAATGATCACCAGAAAGCGGTTGGCGACCGAGCGGCGAATAATCCATTCAATCATCTGCGTTCTCCTCAGTGCGCATGGGCCGCGTGATCGGGTGTCGCCGATGGTTGCTGCACGCGCATCCGATCCAGTGCCCCCGAGATGTTGGCTTCTGAATCAATCAGGAACAGACCGCTGGCAACCACCTTCTCACCTTCAGCCAGCCCGGAACGGATCGCCGTAACCCCCTGCGAGGCCTGAAAGACAGAGACCGTCTTCGGAACAAAACGCCCGTCACCGTCCACCGTAATCACCCGCTGTTCGTTGCCAGTATCAATCAGCGCTTTAGAGGGGATCAGCAGCATGGGCTCACTGGCGGTTTTCAGATTGAGATAAGCGTTCATCCCCGGTTTCAGCGCCTCGTCAGGATTCTCAACTTCCAGACGCAGTTGCAGTGTTCGGGTAGTGGCATCCGCACTCGGCAGCAGCGTCCACTTGCGGAAGGTGAAGGACTTGTCCGGACGCGCCGGAACGGCCAGCGAAAGCTGTGACGCGTCTTTAATCAGCCACGCGATGGATTCAGGCACCGCGGCGGTGACCCACACCGGATCCATTCCCTGAATTTTCGCCACCACATTATCTTTGGCGATGTTCATCCCCGCGCGTAAATCAAAGGCGGTAATCACCCCGTCAATGGGTGCCGTAAGGGTAAAGCGGGTCTGAATTTTGCGCGTTGCGGTCAAACGCCGAATATCCGCTTCTGGCATTCCGGCCAGGCGCAGTCGCTCCAGAATCCCCTCAACCTGTGTCGCCGTACCGCCAGTCTCTTTGAGCAGCAGATATTCACTTTGCGCTTCCACCCAGTCAGGGATCGTGAGTTCGAGCAGCGGTGCGCCTTTTTTCACCTTATCGCCCACGGTGAGCGGCCAGACTTTCTCGACAAATCCGGCGGCCCGCGCCTGCATGATGACAAACTGATACTCGTTGTAGCTGACGTTGGCCGGGAACGTTTGAGCAAACGTGAGAGGACCACTGCGCACGACCTCGGTTTTCACACCGAGGTTTTGCGTTTGCGTCGGATCGATACGAACGCCCGGCGCAGCAGCGCTGGCAGACTCTTCATCGGCATATTTCGGCACCAGATCCATATCCATAAAGGGCGATTTGCCGGGTTTATCGAAGCGGGTATTCGGATACATCGGGTCGTACCAGAACAGCACCTTGCGGGCTTCTTTTTCCGTGGCAGGCGGTGTATTCGCCGACGGGTGCGCAGCGGCGAAATACGCGTAACCGCCCACGGCGATAATGCCGCCCGCCATCATGCTGCCGATAATCAGCGCGATATTTTTCATGAGGTCATGCTCAACGTTAAAATAAGAGAGAATTACTGGCTTTTAATATCCTGCAATAAAGAGAGATTGCCCTGCTGGATAAACGTAAACGCCACGTTGTCGCCGGGTTTAATATCGTTGAGCTGCGTTTGTGGGGTGATGGTAAAACGCATGGTCATTGCCGGCCAGTTCAGCGCAGGAATGGGGCCATGTTCAATAGTGACTTTTTTACTTTCCGTATCAACCGCTTTTACCACACCGGTGGTGCTGATCGCCGGACTTTGTTCGGCGGCAGGCATAGCGCTCAACATATCGCCATGATGATGTTCATTGGCCTGGGCGTTAATCGCCAGCGTAGAGAAAATCGCGAATACCGCCGCTTTACATACTGTGTTCATGTCAATCTCCTGTGATGTCATTAGATTTATTCCAGCCAACCGCCACCAAGCGCGGCATAGAGCGTAATTTCGTTAACCTGTCGGGCGTAATTCAGGTCAAGCAGGGTTTGTTGCGTCGCAAATAACGAACGTTCGGCGTCCAGTACTTCGATGTAGCTCACTGCGCCGTTGCGATAGAGTGCTCTGGCACGCTGAAGAGTGATTTGTAGCGAGGTCAGGTAACGCTGCTGACCGCGAATCTGATCGGTAAGGCTCTGGCGCAGCACCAGCGCGTCGGCAACCTCTTTGAACGCGTTCTGGATCTTCTGCTCATAATTGACCACCGACTGCTGCTGGCGAATTTCAGCCAGATCGAGGTTGGCCTGATTACGTCCGGCGTTGAAGATCGGCAACTCCACTTTCGGAATGAAATTCCACATCCCGCTTGCCGCTGAAAACAGACTGGAGAGATCGCTGCTGCTACCGGAGATCCCGCTGGTCAGCGTGATGGAGGGGAAAAATGCCGCCCGCGCCGCGCCGATATTGGCGTTTGCCGCCCTCAGCGCATGTTCGGCTTCCATGATGTCCGGACGCTGTAACAGGATTTGCGATGAGAGCGACGGCGGTAACGTCACGCCATTGATATCGCCGACGTTCTGTCGCGTGTCATCCGGCAACGTGCCGTAGCTCCCCAACAACAGTTGCAACGCGTTGTTCGCCTGCGCCAGCTCCCCCTGACGTTTTGCGATGTCACTGCGGGTACTTTCAATCACGCCACGCGCCTGTTCCAGCGCCAGCACGTTGGTACTGCCGGTGACCAGTTGTTTTTCCACCAGCGCATATGCACGTTCGTAGTTGCTCAGCGTTTCTTGCGCCACCTGAAGCTGTGCGAAGGCCAGGCGCTGATTGAAATAGCTTTGCGCCACGTTGGACACCAACAGAATATGCACCGCCCGGCGCGCCTCTTCGCTGGCGAAAAAGTTCTGTCGGTCGGCTTCACTCATGTTTTTCAGTCGGCCAAAGAAATCCAGATCAAAGCTCAGATTCAGCCCGGCCTCATATTCACGCGTACTGCGGGTGTCACCCTTGAGCTTTCCACTCCAGTTTCCACTGCTTTCTGCGTTCAGTTGCGGATAGCGATCGGCATCGGTCACCCGATATTGCGCCCTCGCTTCCTGCACTTTCAGCGTCGCCATGCGTAAATCACGGTTGCTGCGCAGCGCCTCATCGATCAACGTTTTCACCTGCGGATCGACAAAGAACTGCCGCCAGCCGCTGTCCTGATAACCCGCGGGTGACGTTACCAGTTGGTTCTGGCTGAGAGAAAACTGTTGCGGCACCGGGAGCGCCGGGCGCTGATAGTCCGGCGCGAGTGAACATCCTGCCAGCAGTAACGCCATTGAGAGCGTGAGAAGCTTAAAATTACGCATAAGCCTGATTTTCATGTGGGTTGATATCAGCAACTTTACCTGGCGCTCTCTGATCGACCCGTGACAGCAAAATGACAAAGCTGTCATTTTCCCAGAATGCGATTGCTATCCGATCTGGCTTCTCTAGAATTGAGTGGCCCCATGACATTCGCGTGGTGAAGGAGGACGTGTTGAAGATTCTGATTGTCGAAGATGAGAAAAAAACCGGTGAATACCTGACCAAAGGGCTGACGGAAGCAGGCTTTGTTGTCGATCTTGCCGACAACGGTCTGAACGGCTATCACCTGGCGATGACCGGCGATTATGACCTGCTCATCCTTGACATCATGCTGCCCGACGTCAACGGCTGGGATATTGTCCGGATGCTGCGCGCTGCCAATAAAGGCATGCCGATTCTGCTGCTTACCGCGCTGGGAACGATTGAACATCGGGTGAAAGGGCTGGAGTTAGGGGCGGATGATTATCTGGTTAAGCCGTTTGCCTTTGCCGAGCTGCTGGCGCGCGTCAGAACGCTGCTGCGCCGGGGGGCGGCGGTGATTGTCGAAAGTCAGTTCCAGGTGGCCGATCTGGTTGTTGACCTGGTGAGCCGCAAAGTGAGTCGTAGCGGAACGCGCATCACACTCACCAGCAAAGAATTTACCCTGCTGGAGTTTTTTCTGCGCCACCAGGGAGAAGTGTTACCCCGCTCGCTGATTGCCTCTCAGGTGTGGGACATGAATTTCGACAGCGACACCAACGCCATCGACGTGGCCGTGAAGCGCCTGCGCGGCAAAATTGATAACGACTTTGAACCCAAGCTGATTCAGACCGTGCGTGGCGTGGGATATGTACTCGAGGTGCCGGATGGTCAGTAAGCGTTTACCCCGCCCTTTTTCGCTGGCGACGCGCCTGACCTTTTTTATCAGCCTCGCGACCATTGCCTCCTTTTTTGCCTTTGCCTGGATCATGATTCAGTCGGTAAAAGTGCATTTTGCCGAACAGGACATCAACGACTTAACCGAAATCAGCGCCACCCTCGAACGTATCCTTAGCCCCTCCGACGAGCCGGAATCCCGCCGTCTGGAGATCCTGAAAAACGTGGTGGCCGGTTACTCAAACGTCATCATTTCGCTGGAAGATGCCAACCAGCAGGCGCTCTTTCATTCCCCTCATATGCCGGACATCCGCCAGTTTCTTGCTGGCGCCACGGCGGATAAAACCGTTCCGGGCGGCAACGTCTATTTGATTAATGGTCCGTCGATGCAGATGGCAGGCCACGGCACCCATTCCAGTTGGCGCATGATCCGCCTGCCGGTCGGGCCGCTGGTAGACGGTAAACCGGCCTATACCCTGTATCTGGCGCTGTCGATCGATTTTCACCTGCACTACATTAACGACCTGAAAAACAAGCTGATCATGACCGCGTCGATCATCAGCATGCTGATCATTTTTATCGTGCTGTTTGCCGTTTATAAAGGCCACGAACCGATCCGCAGCGTCAGTCGGCAGATTCAGAACATCACCTCGAAAGATCTCGACGTCCGACTGGATCCCCGGTCGGTGCCTATTGAACTGGAACGGCTGGTGCTCTCGTTTAATCATATGATCGAGCGTATTGAGGACGTTTTTACCCGCCAGTCCAATTTTTCTGCTGATATTGCCCATGAGATCCGTACCCCTATCACCAACCTGGTGACGCAAACGGAAATTGTCCTTAGCCAGCCTCGTAGCCAGAAGGAGCTGGAAGAGGTGCTCTATTCCAACCTCGAAGAGTTTAGCCATATGGCAAAAATGGTCAGCGATATGTTGTTTCTGGCGCAGGCCGATAACAACCAACTGATCCCGGAGAAAAAAGCGATCAATCTGGCGGATGAAGTCAGTAAAGTGTTCGACTTTTTTGAAGCACTGGCGGAAGAGCGGGAAGTCGGATTGCATTTTGAAGGGCGTCCATGTCTGGTTTCCGGCGATCCCGGGATGCTGCGTCGGGCGATCAGCAATCTCCTTTCCAACGCAATGCGCTATACGCCGCCGGGCCAGACCATTACCGTCCGGTTGAAAGAGGCGGACGACCTGGCGCACATCATCATTGAAAATCCCGGAACGCCCATCCCTGCCGAACATCTGCCACGATTGTTTGATCGCTTTTATCGCGTGGATCCGTCCCGGCAGCGCAAAGGCGAAGGCAGCGGCATCGGACTGGCGATCGTGAAATCGATTGTGACTGCACACCACGGGAAAGTGTCGGTAACCTCGGATGCCAGCGTGACCCGGTTTACCTTGAGTTTGCCGAAGGAGCAGGTCTGACTGGCCTGTACCTCGTGGCGTCGCGTCATATTCAGCATCAGAGACTCCAGGATTCATCCTAAAAAAAACAGCGGCTTATCGTTGTCTATTTTTCATTACCACATATTTTTTACATCTGAATTACATTCAGACCTTCATGAATCCCCCTCCGCGACGACCTGACTGACCATCATGCTTTTCTCTTCTGTCGGATAGCACATTGCGCGTTATCCGACAGACAATCCCTGCCCATGCAGATCCTCATCGTCAAAACTTAAAACTACTGCACAAAATCATTTGCAAAAGAGGAATAAAAATCCGAAAAATCGCCCCATGGCTATTGCTGAAACATCCCTGAAAAATTATTTCAGATATTATTATGTACAATTTTAAATTTATTATTTATAGCTCATTGTTAATGTTACGTTGATATTTTTTAAACAGATTAAATTTTAATTATTACATACCAAATAAAACGAAGTTTGTTTTTTATTGTGAAACCAATCGCTAAATGATACCGTCGCAATACATACAAACAGTTATAAATACAAACAGGAGATGATGTAAAATTTTATGCAATATAACCTCCTGTGGCTTGTTTGGGGGCTTTGGCTTTACCTCATTATACATTACGGCATAGGTGATCAACACTTTTATACCACGTTAAAATCGCGATGGAAGATTGTTGTCGTAATTATTTTAAGCTGCGGTTTAATTTATGCTGTTTATTTACTTTCATCATCGACGGGGATCCGAACCATGTTTAAACGTAAAGCGCAAAACGCGACCTTTGCTGATACTAACGCAGATATTAACATTGCATCTTCTCTTAATTCTTCCCAGGTTTCCTACCTCGGTGACGACGTAGATATTACCGTAAAACCTTCACATAGCGTACAGATGGAACCCTCTGTTGCTGTTATTCCTGAAACCTGCATTATTAAGGGCGAACTGAACTCTACCAGCGATATTCACGTTAATGGCCGTATCGACGGTATTATTCGCTCAGAAAAAACTGTTCATATCTTAAAAAGTGGACACGTTGAAGGTGATATTATTGCTTACGCTATCGCCGTTGATGGTGTGTTGAATGGAAACTGTATTGGTGGCGAGGTCAGTATAAATGCACAGGGTATTGTGAATGGTCAGGTGAAAAGTGATTCTCTGGCTATCCATAAAAATGGCCGTTTCTATGGCAACTCGTTACCACGTGAGGAAGAAGAAGAACATGAAAATGCGTTTATTTCTGCGATGGATGCAGTGAAAGAAAACACGGTCGATATTACAGACTTTTATCGAGAATAATGCCTTTATCGGTATGCCGGATGTTGGCGATGTCTGATCCGGCCTACGCAGTCCAGAAAGACAAGAGAATTGATGGCGCCCCCTACAGGATTCGAACCTGTGACCGACGGCTTAGAAGTTCCTAGGACTATCTAAGATAACAGTAACTTACCCCATCACCACGGCGCTCACACGTCCCACCTTAGAAAAACATACAAAGCCTTGCAAACCACTGCAAAGCTTTGTGTGTCTCATTCCTGTCTCACATCACCGGGCAGTCGTCGAACTCGCCTGAACGCGCATCGTTGATGATGTAGGTGATCACCCCGAATACCGGTGATGACACATTGTAGTCACCAGTCTGCCCTGGTATCTCTTCACGCTTTCCGTTCTCCAGATTCACCAGATGAGGTTTTGGGTGAATACGGTAACGCTTTATCCTTAACTCATTTTCTATCCTACAAACGAGCAGAGAGCCATCACATGGCTTAAGTGAGCTATCCACGATCAGCAAAGCGCCGTTCTGAATGCCTTCTCGCCAGTAAGTTTGTCCTGCCCTCATGAAGTATGTAGATGCTGGATGTTCAACGAATTTTTCGTCAAGCGATATGCTTCGCTCTACGTAGTCTGCTGCTGGTGATGGAAACCCCATGTCATAGCCCCCCGTTTGGGTTATAGAGCATGAACAAACGATCCTCACCTTCCGTAGGGGAAATATCCTTGAACGTGCTTATGCTGGACTCTATCCAGGCATTTGCATCCCGCAAGGAGAAATCCCAGTTAACCTTTTTAAGTTCCCGCACAAAATCAACGGTTCGTAGTGTCCTGCGACCGCTGGGCTCAACAACTACAGCAGACCTGAATGCGGCCTCAATGTCATAAAGACGCGGCATAATTCACCTCAAATAATACTGTTCGTATATACAGTATTATTTGTTGATAAGATAGATCAAGCGAGTAATGCGAAACAGCCCACATTGGTGGGCTATGTGCTTGGTGGAACGGTGAATTTTGTTTGGTTACTCATAATCATGCCTTGTACGCACCTTTTTCAGGTCGCGATGGTAAGGCATGATGTTTGTTCGTAATCCCTAATATGTATGACATTAAAAGTTAGTAGGTTATACATGGTTGTAGTTACTACTAACTCACTACATAAACTTAAAGAGTATTTACATGACTCTGCATTAATTATTTTTACCTATAGCAGCATTAATATATTTTAATGGGGTAGATAAAAATGATGCAACAATAAACACCGAAAATAGGATTGTAACCATATAAAGATATAATGCCGGAAGATTATTAATGTTAATATTTACATTCATTTTTATAATATCAATAATTTTATGATGCACTAAAAATGCAACAAAGGAAGTCGCAGAGAAGAATCTAACAATTGACATTATACTGTCTGAGAATTTAATTTTACTTAACCCATAAACCAATATGTAAAATAGAGCACACAATGAAGGTATGCTGTAATACCCTTTATTTAAATTATCAAACGTTACCATTGAAACAATCAGGTATATTACTGCAACAGGAAGCAAATATAGCAACCAGCGAGACTCGGTGACTATCATGCTGGCAATAATAGCTCCAAATATAAATTCAGGCAAACGAACTAAAGGGTTCCATTGCGCACTAGCATTAAAAATAGGAATGGCAGAAGATAGCTCTTTATTGTTAAAGTAAATAACTAAAGATATGACAATTGAAATTATCAATGCCAAGATTTTATTTTTTTGCAGTATCGGTCTGACCAATGGGAAGATGACATACATCAAAATAATAAACCCAAGGAACCACTCGCCTATAATATAATATGTCGGCATATACCAAGACATGTAGCCATCAAACCCAAATATTGTTATCAGCCATTTAAAAGGTTCTGCGCCTATATAAACCCTTCCTGTAAAGATCAACAAGAAACATGATGTGAAAGCGTAAACAAACCAGAATGTAGGATATATGTTTTTAGCTCTTTTTTTATAAAAAGAAAGAGCACCATTCCAGCTACGAGAGCTCAGGTATATACCTGCGCCAGATATAATGATAAAAAATGAAACACCGATAGAGCCCATCGGGGCTGTAATCCAATGTTTTTCCCATGACCCTCCATTTCTTAATGCTGCATTCATGGAGTGAAATAATATTATCAAGATAACTGAAATAGCTCTCATAAAATCAAGAGCATCTATTTTTTTAGTGGTCGACACGATTAACTCTCACTGTTCCATGGTTTTTTGATCATAGCAATTATCAAACCGTGTCGCCACAAAAATTCAAAACGTGATCCGTATCACTAAATTATAAGTGTATCAAGTTCCGTTAACTTTTGACCTGTAATCTATTCCAATGATTCTGAAATCCATATCTGTCGCAACACCGGAAGCATTAAATGTTCTTACTACAAAAGTATTCCCAGACGGATCAGCATTTAAAATTCCACTTCCTATAGCTCCAACAACACTCACATTGACTAAAACACCGGTGATGTCA
The DNA here is from genome assembly GCA_019415335.1 of Citrobacter sp. Next base: position 138,424 of record DXKH01000135.1, read on the forward strand.
TGGTTTGCAGTAATGGTGTACACGCCGGCGGATCCTCTACTAACACTGGTTACATTACGACTACTGTATAATGAAGCTGCGCTTCCCCTCACCCCTGAAGCAAAGGCGAAATCTGGTGAGAACTTCCATTTTACAGTAGGATCAAGAAGCGGTGGTTGTCCGGGAATCCATCTGTTGTCGTAGTCGAGAAATATTGCCTGATCGTTAGATGAATACTGTGCGATGTTTACATCTGGACGAGATGCTGACGCAGTATATCCAACCGGCAACATGGTATTTCCTCGCATCTCCAGAGTCATAGTAACCCCCGACGGGTAGGCATAATTACCACCAAGCACTATGACTTGACTAACCGGGTATTGTGCTGAGTTATTATTAAACAGACTATTAGAAATTACGTGTTTTATGGAGCGGTTATTTGAATGTGTAATATAAAATGGATATCCGCTGCAACTTTCTACATACAACCCATCGACTACCATCCCAACGGTACCATCAGACCCCCCACCCTGCACGTAGAATCCTCTGAATGTAGTGTCTCCGGGGGCACCGCACCCTTCAATGCTGCCACCAGCTATCTGGAACTGTGACGCATTTACTATCCAGAAACCTTGTTTTTCCATAGATAAAATTTGTGGACGTATAAAACGATTTGCATTGGGGTTGGCATATCCTGACCCCACCGTTCCGCCAGCCTCAAATTTTGCGCCCCAATAACCACTAAACCACGCACACTCTATCCATGTGCATGATAAAACGCTCATCGCGTATAATTGCTGATACCCACCGCCGAATTTAATACGCTCAAATAAACCCCCTGTAATTCTTCCAAGCTTCATCAGATACCCAGTACGCGTCAGATTTTTCTCTCGAATCTGGAAGTCTTTTAAACCCCATGACTGAGTAAAACCTGTGGCTGGCTGACAGGTAAGGTTGTATACATCTGTACCAAGAGGAGTACATACAAAACAGCTACTGTTAAGGTCAACTCCTTCGATGCGCGGTAGCACCCCTGCATTAGATGAGAACGACGGTAATATTACTGCCTTCTCGAGGTGGAAAAAGCCAACACCTAGTTGTACATGCTTACTAAACTCGGCAGCGGCATTGAATAACTTCTGTATGGCGTCAGCGTGCGCAGAGGAGCTGGAAATTGTAGATCCATCATTAATACCAGCCCAGTCAGTGTGAACATGTGTTGCATCACTTACATCTCTGACCCATACACCTGAGCCAGAAGGATCGGTTTCACCTGTACCGGTTACGTACTCAGACAATGTGGTGCTATAAGGAACGGTCGGGCTGAAATAGATACATCCATCGTGCTTAGACTTCGGCACACTGGCCTGATAAATAAAATCACCACCTCCAGATGGTTTTCCATATGTAGTGGATTCCCAGCCAGCGTACCAACTACGCAGCTTAACTCTGGCCCCATCCTGTTTAACCAGGCCAAAGAAATCGGCAACTGACTTAAGTTCGCCAATTAAGGAATAACCATCAATACCAGCCAGAGCGGAACGAAGGACAGCATCACCAATACTCAGCCACGCTCCTGGGCCAACACCTCCAGTGGAAGCAGGAGTAGATCCTGCCGGGACCAATTTAGGTAATTCTCCATCCCAACGGTAATACTCCCCATCAGTTTCATCTTTCAGAATCTGGTTAGGTATCGTTAACGTAGCACCATCCTGAAATGTTCCAACTGGAATCCATCCATACTGCAAAATTGCCTGCTGTATTAACCAACGCAGCCCCTCAATTGTGTAATGCTCGTTACCAAAGCGGTCAATATATGAATGAGCAAGAGAGGTAACGAACTCATCAATCTTGCCGGCATTAAATTTCAGGTCTCGTGGAGACTCACTCGGCACAGGCAGATTTGTCGGTGTGGTAGCCATATTTTTTTCCATAAAAAAACCCGACGCAATGGTCGGGTTGAGGTGGTCGGGATTGGTCTTATTGGTAAATCAGTTCGCTGTACTCAGAAAGCGTAATTGCTGTGCCGCCCTGTCCATCTGGTTGTTTGGCGGTTATGGTCCATTGTCCGGAGTCCAGTTCCTCTGATGTGGCTATCACATATCGTGATGGCGACTGAACGTCGACCCCGTCGTATAGGTTCAGTGGTATGTCAGGAACTGATGCGGTAAACCCGAACTGTGTATCTGGACGAGGTGATGCAGGAAAACGGGCCGTTGTAGCGCCTGATGAATCGGTGATCTGCACATACATCGAGCCGGAGAAATTAATACGTTCGCTGGTTTCGAAGTCATTACCAGATCGAGAGACGATGTATCCAGCTTGTTGGTTAGTATCGTAAGTGTCCGGTACCTGGACCATGTCACCGATATTCACCCACTCGCCGTCTGCCATAGCCGTAATAGCCATAGTCATCCTGGAATAGATGATACGCTTGCATTCACGCAGAGCTCGCTCATTGGCCTGGAACCTGTTTCTGATAGACATCATCTCGAACTTCTTGGCTTTCGTTGGCGTCCCTTCCACAATACTGTTTCCGACAATGCGGTACCGGACGAAATCTTGCTTGTTCGTGTCCGGGTTACGGAACTGCACTTCAACGCCGTCGTATCCACCAGGTAGAGTCATGTCGTATGACAGTGAGTATCGGTCTGACTTTGTATTGGAGCGGTTGAAGATTGTCGCTGCGGAGGTTTTCTTGCTGTCACGGGTAAACGACAAAACGCCGTTGTCATCATAGACAGTAACGCTGGCGGCATCGCAGATGGTCTCCATCCGGGAGCCGAGCGAAACATCTTCATCATCGAAGGTGTAGTCGAAATAACCCAGGCGCGGGTCGATAGCGTCAATCTCTGCCTGGATCTGGTATAGCCCGTAAATATCAATGCTTGATTCAGACTGTCCACCAACCATCAACCAGTTATGCAAAGCGATATCAGCGAACTTACGTGACGGACGGATCGTGTAATCGACTTGTCTCGTGGTCATGTTGTAGCTGATGACGTGCCGGGTGATTAGCGCATTGTATTTCCTGTCCCTGCTGCCGGTAGCGTTCTCTGTTGCCCGTACACGGATCATCACCAGAGCATCTTCAGGATGCACAACGTTACTACGGATGTTCACCGCATGGATCTCTTCTACAGTGGCACGACTGTTGTCAGTGCTGTTGTTCGTCCTTGTGAGCGTGACTGAGTACCGACCAAATCCAGCGGCTGGCGTTATCTTGTCAGTGCGATAAAACGTATCTGATACGTTTTTATTCGAGTTTGACTGATGATAGTTGAATGTCTGCGTGGTCCCTGGCACCTGGTTATTGTCATCATCAACTTTCCAGATAACTACCTTGAAAGTCACGTCGTTACGCCCAGCCAGGCGGGACTGAGTATGGATCCACAACTGGCTCGATGGTATTGGAGAAAAGAACGGGCCAACATCCACGCCTGAGTTTTGCACCAGGATAAATTTGGTCGTGTTGATTGTCGCCGTTTCGATCGGGATGCCGGGTCCACTCAGACTATCAAAAGCAAAGGTGTAGTAATAAACCGGATTAATTACGGCGCCGTTATCGCTCTGAACGCACGAAATCAGGTTCCCGAATATAGTGACGTCCTGAGTTACGTTACCGGTCGCGGTAGCGTAGGTTACGTTGATAGTGAACTTCACCGGCGACGGTTTAGGCAGGTCTTTGAAGAAGTCGAATTCATCCTGCTTCACAATCTTCATTGCGATCTGGCCACCCGAGTACGTACCGCTGATCACGGTGTTCGCGGTAGCTGATTGTTGAGGCTGCGATTCGCTCTCGTTCGGACCAGGTAACTCCTGCCCGTCGACGTCGTCAAACTGGTAGCCCTCGACAACTGTCGGTATTACATCGCCAGGCTGATAGATGGTGTATGTTGCCCCTGCCATCGCGCCCAGATTCGATTCAGAGAAGCGAACAGATGAGATGTCATAACGGCCAAGGCCAAAACACATCAACTCAGTGACGTATTTTATGCCAGGGTCCTGATCTCCTGTTTTTACGTATTCGAACATCGACTCCTGAACCAGGTCAGGGAATGAGCGAATCTGCCCGAAGTTGTCAGGCTTGGCCTCGCCGTTACGGGCAATATTAGTTTGTCCTTTCAGGCTGTTGTTCGGGGATGTCTTGCTGTTGCCGGCTGCAGCGCTGGCGTTAGGTTTTGGCATTAAACCGGCCAGAACCTTCTGGGTGAATTTGATTGGGTTGAAGTGCTCGAGCGGATTCAGGATTGTGCCTATTAAACCGCCATCTTTCGGCTGATCAAAGATGATTACCCGGTCATTCTCCTGTAGTGGAAATGCCAGTTCATCATCAGGCCCCAGTTCAGATCCATTAAGGTGAATGCGAATGTCCCGGTGAAAACTTTCCTGCTTGAGCCATTCAGAAAACACTGTCCCAGCTTTGACAATATCCCGGTCTTTAGGCAGCCCTGGCACTCGCTGAATTTCTATTACCGGCATACTGGTAGAACTCCACTTTTGTGAATAGTTTCTGGATGGTGCGGATCGCGTCTGACCTGACATGACCGTTTTCACCGCGGCTATGTAGCGCGCGCCCGTCAACAATCAGACCGACATGGACAGGATTGCTGCCGATCCACGCAACGAAAATGCCGTCATCCATGAAAGACTCAGTGCGGTGCCAGAACACAACATCACTGTCGTAACAGGTCAGGAAGTCACTACCGCTTTCGTAGTCAGCCGTCTGGTGTATCTCAATACCAAGAACGTGACGGTAGTAAAGCACCACTAACCCCCAGCAATCCGCAGCTTCGAAAGAGCATGCGCGGTTCTGCCAGGGGATACCGTTTACACGTGAAAGGAAGTCGTCTTTAGACATTCTGAAGCCCCGGATATTCTTCTACGGTGTACAGGCGGCCGACGTTGCGGTTAAGCGGATTGATACGCGTCAGGCTGCATGTGACGTCCTTGTCATCCATCGAACAGTCAGATACATAGAGCGTCCATGTTTTAATGGCCGTGCTCATATCTGCGGAATCAAACACCTGATAGGTTGCGGAGATCGGCGTGATGCGCGCGTGCGCTTTCCAGAGTTTCAGCTTCTGCTTAAAGTCCTGAGCCAGTCGGCTGAACTTAACTGTACTGTCGAGTACCGGCGTATTGCTCTGCTGACTTTCCGTCAGTTCCATCAGGCACGGCGTGAACACCTGACCGCCGAGAGTTTTGGGGAATATCTGGTTATTCACCAGACGCACATACCCGAATGTCTCGTTGTAGAAGGTGATGGTTTCGTACAGGATCCGGTTCGGGCGCTGGCTTTGAAATTCTCGCAATGTAGGCATTACGGCACCCTCGGCAAGCTTTGCGGATCTCGATCGTCAGGATACCCGGTCACGATAATGTCGAGCCATGAAGCCCACGGCGGAGGAAGCTCAACAATGATGTCGTCAAATTCGTCATCAGAGTTAACCAGTTCACGCGCGATAACGTCACCGCTCCAGGTGAAGATTGAACCTGATTGCGACCACGACGGCCAGGCGATGAAGTGCAACTCCTGCACCTCAATACCTGTTCCGCCTGTTCCGGTACCGACAGGCATCGTGAACCACTGGTTGCAGTTGTCCAGGTAGTTTGGGCTGCGCAACCACTGCATGAACGCCCGGTGCTGGTCACGCGTGAATATCCATGTCAGCGAGAACGACGTTTTCAGGTCATCAGTCAGTTTCTGGAATATCGGCGCGCCGACCGTTGGCTGATCCGTTCGAAAACCAGTATCGGTTGTCGGTGACTTTCCTTTTTGCGCCAGCGGTAGCCAGTCTGGATATGGTATTGGCATTATTCCCTCGCTTTACGTGGTGCCTGATGGTTCTGCTGAATGGCCTGGCTAACGCGCCCCCCTTGATTGAGGTCAGCGACGATCATGTCGATGGTCACGCCGTTGCCATCCTGAGAAGCCTGAGCGTCTACCGTTGCGCCGGTATAATTTTGAATGTTGATGTAGACAGGAACCGACTCACCGCCGGAACCTGACGTCATCTGCTTGTTACTGATGACACGCCCATTATCGCCGGGGATCATGTACTGTTTGCCGGTACTGGCACGGTAGATTTCAGGCATGCCGCCCTCACCTACCTGGTACATCGAGCCGGCAGCAACCGGACCGCCGTTTTTACGCTTACCAGCCAGCCCACCAGCAAGGGCCATCGCTGCCACAAGAGCCGCAATACCGATCGCCGCAGCACCACCGAAAGAACCGATTGAAGCTACGGCAGCCGCCGGAGTCCAGACTGCCATCGTTGTCGTCGCTGCCGTGGTGCTTGCTGCAGTTGTGGTTGCAAGTCCAGCCGTCTGAGCCGCAGTAGCTGCTGCAACAGCAGAAACCTGTGCGGTCTGTCCCATCACAGCTGATTTAACCCAGTCAATACCCATCTGGACAACTGCGTTAATTGCGCTGTTAAGGGCGTTGCTTACCAGTGATGAGATTGCTTCCTGAGCAGACATACTTCCGGTAATAATCCCGGTGAAAGCATTGCTGGCATTGTTGCCGAATGAAGTGAAAGCCGCCCCTGCCATCTGCGTTGCCAGGTTGAGTTGCGTCCACTCTTCAAACATCGCAGCAGAACGCTGTTGCCGGTACTGAAGTTCTATAGCGGCGCGCGCTGCCTCGGCCTGCGCAATCTTTTGAGGGTACAGCAGTGCGTACTGGTTAATATCAGCCATGTCCTGCTGATATTGGCTGTCCAGTCCGGCTGTTTTGCTGGTACGCCCCTGAATCGCGCTGAACTTGTTACTGGCCTCTGAGCGCTCCTTCTCTGCTTTCGCCTGCTCGCGGATTGCATTGGCGTTATCCCATGTCTTCGCAGCATATTCACCAGCAAGTGCTATCTGCTGTTCAGTAGCGGATTTCCCCAATGACTGCTGAGCATTAAGAACAGCCTGAGCACGCGATAACTCACCGACACTTGTTGCTGACAGTTCAGACTTCTGCCGCATCTCGTCAAGTTTTTGCGCTATTTGATCCTGCGTCCTGGCGTATTGCTCTGCGTCTTTCTGAGCCTGCGATTTACCTGCTTTCGGCTTGTTGCCGGTAGAGGTCGTTTTAATCTGAATTGGTTTGGTGTTGGCTGCCTGATTTGATGCCTTAGTAACTGCATCAAGGTCTCCAACGAGCATAGCGGCTCTATTGCTAAGACCGGCAAGCGCTTTGTTTTGTGCCTCCCAGCCATCAAGGCCAAGCCATCCCCATGTCCGCGCCCGACGCTCGAACATTTCACCAGTGCTTGTCAGATCAGAAATCTGAGATGCCGCCGATGCAGTTTTTCCTACCAGGCGATCGAGAGCGGCCGTTACGGAATCTATAACCGCTACGAGTCCTGTACTGGCTCCTGTTGCCTGGTTAATGGAGTCAACCATTCCAAGCATGGAGTTCGTGAGCGCGGTATTGGCCTGTGACAGCGTTCTGGGTAATTTTTCGAACTCTGCATTTACCACACCAGTCTGTTTTTGAATAGCGTTGAGAGCGTCTTCAGCAGTTAGCTTCCCTTCCAGCATTCTTTGCCGTAACTCGCCAATGCTGACGCCCATGCCGGCTGCAATCTGGCGAGCCAGTTCAGGCATCTGTTCAAGGATGGAGTTAAATTCCTCCGCCCTGACAGTGCCAGATGAAATAGACTGGCCGAACTGACGTAGAGCGTTAGCCATTTCCTCAGATGAGGATCCGCCTATGCGCCCAATTTTCTGCAAAGTCTCAGTTAACTGGAGCACTTGCCCATTTGTCGCTCCGGTATCGCGTAATGCAGTGCTCAATGATTCCCATAACTTAGCTGTATCCTGAAGAGAGCCACCAGTTGCCGAACTGATACGCATCAGGCTTTGCATGGTTTGTGAAGCGGTTTCTGCGCTCCCGGTTAGGCGCTCAATCCGTGCATTTAATTGCGACATGTTGTCGGCAGCAACAAGGAATGCCTTTCCCCAATCAGCAACAATAGACGCAGCAATTGCTCCTGCAACTTTGTTGATTCCAGTTTGCAACTGGTCCATTTTTTTTGCTGCACCAGCAGCTGAATTTCCGATTGAGTCCAGAGTTTTATTGGCTTTACCCTGCGCCTTCAGCAAGCCAGATACATCGGCCTCGATGTCGTAGTAAATCTCGCCTGCTTTTTCAGCCATCACTTTTCTCCGGGCATAAAAAAACCACCCAGTGGTGGTTAGTTACTCATTATCTCAAGAGGCTTTCTTTGTTAATTTTTCGCGCTCAATCATTTCCTGCCATCGGCGATCATCATCATCCATAACCGCATCATACTCTTCCCTGGTGAAGCCTTTCTGGTCAGGGTACTTCGAGCTCAGCATCATGGAAAATTCGGTCATGGTAAGGTTTTCTGCTTCTTCTCTGCTGATACCGAAATGATTACGCGCAGCCATGATGTACTCGGTCGCATGAAACGCTGGTGTCGTCTCCTTGGTTTCATGCTTCTGCAACTTACGAACCTTCGCCCGGCCAATAATGCCATGCATGATCAGTGACTGAGCTATAAGAATCAGGTTCTCAGGAGGCAGTGCGCCGCGGCGCCATACAAACGCACGCCTGCCAGTGCGTGATGGCTCATGCCAGCCAATTAGTTCTGCACAATCTTCGTCACAGCAAGATTGAATCACGTTGATGGATGAGAGTAAGGCCTCGCGTAAAAAAGCTGCCGATCCTACCGCATCGATGGCCCATCGCGGAAATGTAACATCACCGAAATAGTGAGCATAAAACTTCCGCTGATGTTCTGGTATCGCACTGTGAATTTCTCTCGCTTCCTCGAGCATCTTAGCTACGTCGTCATTGAACAACGCATAGAAAGTGCGGACTATATGCTCTGGTTCGCCGATCCGCGTCATGTTACGGAAGGATGGACGAAAGAAGTATTCACGGCCGCCAGCGCCGATAAGGCACTCACCAATTTCTTTCAAAGGGGTCATATCGGTCTCCATAACCAGTATCAAGGGCAGCACGCCGCCCTTTGTAGTGATTACGGCGCAGCAGTGACGGTAACAGCGCAGGTGTCGGTGAAGTCTCCGTCTGCGGTTGTAGCGGTAATAGTCGCTGTGCCGGCGGCGACGGCCGTTACCAGGCCGGTTGAGCTGACGGTGGCGATAGATGGTGCCGAAGTCGTCCAGGTAATCGCCTTGTTAGTCGCGTCGGTTGGCTGAACTGCACCGCTCAATTGCTGGGTAGCGCCAACGACCAGAGAAGCAGTTGCAGGGGTAACCTCAACGCCAGTGGCCGCGATAGAGTCAGCGACCTCAAACACAACGGTGTCGGCGTCGTAGACCTTCCACTCGCCGGAGAAGGTGGAGATATCGCTGGTACCGAAGTCACCAGACCATGACGTGGTGTTCATGTAACCCTGGATGTAAGTACCGGCGTTCTCACCCGCGAAGTCGAAACGCACCCACAGGTTAGGCTGACGTCCTGCCTGTACTTCATCAAAGATGTACTTCGACAGACGCCACGCGCCAATCTCGTTGTCTTTATCGGACTTGCGAAACTCTCCTTCACCGGAGATCGTCAGATCCATGTTGTTGACCAGGTTTTCCACCAGCCCTTTAGCATCATCTGCCTCGGAGTTGATAGTGTTCATCGAATAGTCGATGCCCTTGGTCGTCATAGCGCCGAGACGCTTCCACTCGGAAAGCGCTGGCACTGCGTCGGGGCAGCCAAAGGCCATGCGTAGCACAGCTACTTTCCCGATCAGCTTGCCAAAATCATTAGCACAGCCTTGCATGTGTACCTCTCAAATAAAAAAGGCCGCCGGATGGCAGCCTGATGGGTTGGTAATGGGGTTATTCTCCGTAAACGCACATGAACTGGAGTCGGAAGACTATTCGCCCTTCTTCTGTGAGCACCGGCGCGGGGATTGCGCCCATGTTCTGGATGTAGCCGACACACTCGTCAGCCATTGGGTTAGCCTGGACGTAATCGACGATGCGCTGCACGGCGCTGAGAGCGTCTTTGCGCTTATCTTTTGCGCCGACGACGTCGACCAGAACGTGATATTCCGAACCTAGATCGGTACGGATATTTGACCCGCCGTTTGGCCTGAATACCATGATCGCCTTCGACAGGTCGCCGGGGTCGTCGTACATCAGCTGTTGCACCGTGAAGCCGGTCGTTAGCCCGGCGTCGCCGAACATGTTGCGCACCCGCTCGTGCATCATGGGTGTCATAGCGAAAGCTCCTTGCGCATCACCGCATCAACGTTATCGCGCTCGTCATTTGCGCCTTTGGTCAGGAATTGGGGCTCACCATGCGGATCCCAGTAGTTGCCATTTCCTGTCCCGCCACCGAACTCTTTCGGTTTCTGAGGGCCGAACTCAGACCTGTTGCTGGTCACACCGAAGTGCGCGCGCGGCTGGCCTTTCAGCTTGCCTGACGCCTCATGCACGTAGGCGGCATAGTTGGCTGAGTAACCGATGCGCCCGGTGATGAGCACCCCGCCAGCGTTGATTTCGCGGAACTGGCTATTAATCAGAGTTGAGGTGTCGATCGGGGTGTAATACGCAGCCCGCGCGCCAATCAGCAACATAGCTGATTGTAAGGCGCGTACCACTTTGCGCCCACGCACATCATTGATGATGTCGTTCAGATTCTTCTTCGCCTGGCCAATGCCCTTCACTTTGATGCCCATGGCTTTCTCCAGGCAATAAAAAAGGCCGCCGTAGCGACCTGTTTTTGATATTTTCTTTACTTAAATCGGATGTCTAGAGATTCGACAGTTAATGATTTCCTGCCTTGCACTTCATCCCATGACCACTCGCTGTCATAAATTTTCTTTGGGTCATTACGGATCTCAACAGCGAACCTAACGAGAGCATCTGCAATCATTTCCGATACATCTTGAGATGCTTTATCAAAGTCCAAATCTTTTACTTCTCTCATACACAACCTCGTCATAGTTGCTCGTCATTAAATTGTGGCAACCCGGTGACGTTTCCGGGCTTTCGGTGATCAGCCTAGCCACTACGTGATTTTATCATACGCCCGTCAGGATGGCGTAATCATCAGCCAGGCGCTCGAACGTGTCTGCGTAGCGAATAACCTGCCGCACCTCGTCGGCACCGGCCACAACCGGGTCGGCTTCTGTCGATACGCCAATCAGCAGGTAATCACCTGCGGCCGCGAGAGCGAACTCCGTCCAGAGGGTGTTCTTCACGACGATTTCAGCGCCCATACTGGCTAACTTCTTGCTGAGACCTCCCTCATAGTCACAGAGGATTTGCTCAGGAGCGGCATAACCCAGCGGGTCGCCATATTCGTTATTGCCTAGGTTTCGCCAGATTGTCGCTCTGGCGGTATATGACCAGTTCGCTACGCTCGACATCGCTCACTCCTCAAAGCTCTGGTAGCGGCACCGTCATGCCTGCCATGCTATGCGTACAGTCATTCAGATATTGGATCTGCCCATCTGTCACAAATGAATGGCAGGTAAACGGCTTGTCTTTCGTGGCGTCGTCAAACTGTTCTGGGTCATCGCTGGGCATGAAGCCAGTAACCAAAACGCTTGGAGTCAGCGTCGGCTTATCAACGCTTCCATTCCATCCCCATCGCGGACCATTGCCAATGCCAACCTGCACCACATGGCGACTGCCGCACCCTGGACACATGAACGATAAACGGTTATCGCTCGCCTTCTTCACTCGCTCTGTCATTCTTTCCACCTCAGCACCTTCGCGCCAGTTGCCCGAATGCGAGGGCAGTTGATATGCCACTCGCCGTCCGATTTCACATAGCCAGTAGTCTCCCGCCCGGTGTCAGTCATCACCCAGACGCTGGTAAACGAGCGAGGAAGGCGGACGCTAACAGATGTCCACGCCATCAGCAGCCCCCTACCACCATGAACAGGCCGACGCTGTTACCGGCGCTGATTGGCAGCTCACTGGTGCATCCGCTGGTATCGAGCCGGGCCAACGAGTCGCGCAACCAGGTAATGCTGTCGTCGCCATATTCAAACGAACGGGACGCGCCAGACGGCGCACCCTGCGATTTGATGCGGCGCGCGCCGGATGACGTAGCCATAAGCGCGGAGGCGTACATCAAGATCAGCTTCGCAGTGCAATCATCGTATCCAGCGCCATCGAGGCACGGGATTATTTTGTTGACCGCGCAGAGAATCGGATCCAGCAATGCCATGGGAATGGTGTAACCCAATTCACCGAGGTACGCCTGCACGTCTGCCGCTGTGATTGGGTCAGCCATGGTTATTTCGCCTTTTTCTTCAGCTCGTCGATTTGTTTCTGAGCCTCGTCGAGGTCAGCCTGCAGCTTTGCGTTGTCAGCAGTCAGCGACTCCACTTTGCCACTGGCCTCGTCGAGGTCAGCCTGCAGCTTTTGCACGTCGGCAGGTGTCGCAACTTCCAGGACCTGGTCGCTTACCGGGATCGCTTTGCCAGCCAACCACAGCGGGAGAGTCTCACCTTTGTAGACTTCACCCTTTTTCAGTTCGTGGCTGTCGTGGGTGAGCAACCATTTTTGTTCTTTACCAGCCATACGGCCTCCGTAAAAAAGATGGGGCCTGAGCCCCATGAATTATGCTTTTGTCAGCTGGGCGTAACCGGCCTGGCCATTCGCGTCGTGTTTGAACTGCGGCGCAGCTGCAGCCAGCACGGAGAAGACATAATCGTCTTCCGGATTCTGGCGAGCTTTCGGGCGCATAGTCATCGGCATGCCGTTGAGGATCTGCACAACGTCAGGGCGCTTGACCACACCCAGCAGTTCGTTTTGCGGTACCTTCGAACCAGGAACAAGCGCCGCAACACCAGGGATTTCCATGATGCGGGACAGGATGGTCTTCGGATAGTTGGCCGCGTAGTCGTTCACAGACGCGTAGAACCAGTCTTTGTAGTTCACGTAGATGGTTACCGGGCCGTAGAAATTCTTGGACTGCAGCAGCCCAATCAGCGCGGAGATGGCGCCGACCCACTGAGCGCCGGTAGCGCCGTTCAGGTCAAGACCATGCGTGCCGGTTGCGCGGTTTGGCGCAGTGCGCAGGCCGTAAATGGTCGCGCCTCCGACGTTGATGTTTGGATCGCCGTTCAGCACCATGTCTTCCAGCTTCTCAGCCACTTTGCGCTGATGGTTGGAGATGGCGTCACTGTCCAGAGAGTATCCTTCAGTCTGCGCTGCCAGCATCTGGCGCCAGCCGAAAGTCAGCTCGCTGTCGATGATAGGCAGCGGAGTGCCTTCGTAATCCATGACAGGCTGATCGCCCTTCGCCTTGCCGCGGCCATCCAGGCTGATGTTTACATCGCCGGAATCTGACAGAGTCATGAAGTAGTGAACGATCTTACCGAGTGCCATCGGGCGGGAAACGCTGGCGGCCAGGTCGTTAAACACTGACAGCACGTCGCGCTGAACGGTAATCGCAGAGCGGTCCCATTCACCCCAGACATCTTTCGGCAGCACGGAGGCGTTACCAACGAGCTCGTCGAAGGCAATGAACTTGCCGTTTGCGTCATTAACCGCAAAACCATGCTGAGCAGCCATGTTACGCTGCATTGCATCCCAGCGACGACGCGCATTAAGAATCAGCGCCTGCTGTTGTGGAGTAAACTTTAACATTCTTGTTTTCCTTATGCCTTGGCGTACGGAGTGGAGAGGATCACCACGTCGGCGAAACCTTCCGCCGCCAGAGTGCGCCCTGCTTTTTCGTCGAACGTTGCGACGACCTGGTTGCCGGTTGCGGCCGCTTTGAATACGCCGCCGGTACCGATGGTAAGCTCCTGACCTACCGTATAGGCCGCCGCTGCCAGGCGAACGTTGTATTCCTGCTCACCTTCAACGCGGTACGCCACGCCGGTTTCATTGGCTGCGTATGCGGTGATGATTGCCTGGCCGATGAAGCGACGATTGCCGAGGATGAACCAGCGCCCGGTAGTATCAGCGGCTGCTGCGAGCTTGCCTGATGCAACCTTCACTGCCACGCCTGGGTTAAGCGCCGCAGCCACAGGCAGGTTGATGGTTTCCGGCTCGCGCTCGACCGGGCCACGATAGATGACGTTAGTCATTATTTTTTCTCCTGATCGATGCCAGCGTTGAGGTCATAGTCTTTCCACTGGTCGTTTTCAGAGTTGACCAACTGGAATGATGGGTTCAGCGGAGTGCTGGTCTGGCACTGTGAGTACATGTCGTTCAGCGCTTCGCCGGAAAGCGAGTTGATCGCTGCTTCGGTCATGAACGAGAATTTCGCTTTAACCGCGTCACGTTTGGTTTTCAGGTCGCTCTCAGCGTTCGCCTGCAGTTGGGTTTCCAGCTTGCCCAATTTTTCATTCAGCGGGGTGAGTGCCGCATTAACGGCCGCGGTGATCACGTCAGAGTTAATTTGAGCCTGGCCGCCGCCATCTTTCTTCTGCATCTGCTGGTTGTAGGCATCCCAGACCTGATCGTCGGTCAGCCCCTCGGTTTTAACGCCTGCGGCATTGAGCGCGGCGATCATCTTCTCTTTCATCGGGTTTGTTTCTCCGTTGGTTTTGACTTCGTACTCAGTTGGTTTGCGCACGACTTCTACACGATCACCGACAAAGACAGCCTTGCCCTCATCGTCAATCAGGTACTTTTGTTTGAAATATTGCTCTCCGTCGCGATAGACGAAGCTGTCAGGCCAAATGGCTTCCGGCCAGAGATAGGAGTCTTCACCCTGCCCCTCTCGTAATCTGCAGGTAATAGCCCTGTTGATGTCATCGAATGTGTAATTCGATGCGTTTGAAAGGTAAAACTTCACCTTATTCCACAGACCATCTTTCATGCTGTTGGCTGCATCGATGAGGCTCGTCGATTCAACATCAGCCTCTTGCCCGTCAGCGTTGACGAACATACCGACGCCTTCTTCAGGCGTTCCGGCTCCGGGCTCGTCGAGCAGGATCGCTGTGTGCTCAAAATCAAGATTGTGAGCAACCCAAGAGTGTTTCTTCCCTTTCGACTCCCCGGCGCGCTGTTCTTTGTTGAGCAGTAGCCCAGTAGAGACATGGATTGGGTCGATATTCTCCCCAGACATCATGTCGTCAAGGCGTGCAATGAGGCGTTGACCGTCAGGCTTTGACTCTGCCACGGACTTGTTGACGTACACGTCCATAACGACTTTGTCATTGCTCTTGCTGACGTTCTGAGCCCAGGCTCCGGCGTAGTATGTGTTCAGCGCCTCTGGATCGGTCGAAGGAACATACTTCCCGTTAACCATGGGATGCCCGATCGGCATCAATTTACGCTCCATGGTTTTGAAGCTTTTGTTAATCTCCTCAGCCGGGTACAGCCCGCCATTCATGACGATGTCATCCACGATCGGAACAACACCACGAATAACATAGTGTTCCTGGCCGTTGATGGTGGTCGTTGAGATGTTGGAGGCGTTGATGGCGAGGGATTTAACGTGGATGCTGGATAGCTTCACGTTGCGTCCTCATTGGTGGATTTCAGGCAATAAAAAAGGCCGCCGTGGCGACCTTGATTCGTAACTTTAATTACTAAAAAATTCTGTACTTGAGCGTAAGCGTTATCTGGTTCGTTGCGCTTGATCCGGGGAAAGTTGGTTGCTCAAACGGATACACTTCACACAGAATATCTTCGCCGCACATGAGTTGCTTAATTCTGCCAGCCATTCGTAACGAGCATTTCTTTGCGTTTTCATCGTTAAACTCACCAAATCTTTTAGCAATGGCGGATCGATAAACGCTTTCTTCTTCATGCTGTAGCTGTGAAATGGCCTGAATGCGCTTTTCATTAAGAACATCAACAGAGCCAGCCTTTTCCGCGTCCTTAAGGTCCACTGTGTAGTTGTTTTTCATCTCAACCTCGCCCACTGTGCAAGTCATCACCACCAGATTGCATCATACCCAATTCTGCAAGGCGGGATAGATTGTGTTGTACTTTTCTCAACCCATAATCGCCATGCAAATTGAGGCATTCAGCGTTATAGGCAAGCACTGCTTCTTTAAGGTCAGCAAAGTAGCCAATGTGTTTTTCATTTCCATCCTTGGCTATTTTGGCAACCCATTTTGCCGTTTTGGTCGGGCTGGTTGGGGTGTGCCAGGTAACACCGATAAATCCTGATGTTGAATCGACCCTGAGCGACTCGTTGCTCTTATTATCAGAACTTGTTACGGCCCGAAGATTTTCCGGTCTGTTATCGGAGCGATCGCCATTGATGTGGTCGATAAAGCTGGGTTCATCACCGTGGAGCATCTTCCAAACTATCCGATGCGCCATTACCAACGCGCCATCCACCTTCACTCTGATATAGCCATCTTTTCGCTTGTAGCCGCAGACGGAACCGCTTTTTACCCGCCCTCTGGACTTTCTTGCGACCAGGTCAGAACCTGATAACTCGAATAGCTCATTTAGCCGATCGGCTGATGGTATGGGAACAACACCATTCTCTGCTGCCGGTAAGCACTTGGTTTTAGCTGCGCACTGTTTGCACGTACCACGATAACCATCAGTGCACCGGTCACTTTTATAGAAATAGGCTAACGGCTTGGTCTCGCCGCATTTCTTGCATGATTTCATTCTAAACCTCGTAGCAGGTTTCGTAGATGATGGGTGCGGCAGGGGTGTCTACGTTCACCCTCTTCGACTGGCCGGTCTAGCCGCACGTCAATTTTACCACTTCACTTTTCGTCAGGCTTCCATTTCTTGCGTTCAGCAGCAAGTTTGTCAGCTAATCCTTCGTTAAATAGGTCGCCGTCATCTGTCAGCAAACATGGTATTTGCGAACAATAGCAATTCCAACGGTTCCCATTAACAGCGTAGAAGTCCCGCACCTCTTCCGTGGTGTAGACCTTGCCATGACGGCTGGCGTGCCAGGTGCGCGTTGTTGGTTTGAGCGCCGACAGCCACAGCAGGCCGGTATTAAGACCCAGCCTGTCAGCAGCCCAGTCGGTTTCGTTCCATTGCGCCTGCCGCAGTGCGCCTACCTGCTCAGTCTGAGCGATGGTCTTGGCCTTCGACATCGATACATCGAGGCGCTTGCTGATGGCGCTGGCCGTCTCGCGAGGATTCACGCCACGCGCTACCGCATCGGTGATGATGTTGGTCAGATCGCCGCGGGCAGTGTCGCTGATGACCTTCCAGTCACTGAATGTTGTCAGCCTGGCTGCCGCTACCTGATTAAGGTGACCGGGGCTGCTTAATAGTTGTTGTAGCGTTGTCTGGCTGGCGTACACCTGAGACTGCTGCGATAGGTTGTTGAACGCCTCCAGCGTGCCGCGCTGCGCTTCTGCGACGACGTAATCCATCGCCCAGAGGTTTTGCTCGCCACCATCCAGAAGGTAATCGTCGAGAATGCCCTGCACCGCTTCCAGCAGATTAGCCAGTTCCTGCGCCGACATGTCATAGATGAACTTGCCAGCGTTGACCTGGTAGAGCCGCATATCCGCGCCGTGGTCATGGCAAAGGAAGTGCCAGTTATGGCTATTACCCTCACGCTCTCGCCCGGTCAGGCGCTGGTCGAACAGAGCTTTCAGTGCCACCTTTATCGCGTAATACCGGTCCTCAATGTCGCGTTCCATCTTGCTGACTGACTTGCGCGACATTGTGGGGTCAACTTTCGACCGTGGTATCACCGGACTTTTCGGCTTCTGACTGAGGGTCGGCCAGAGGATCAGGATTTGGTTTGTTGCCATCAGGCGGAACCTCATCATCAAGCTCAGGCAGTGGCTGTAATTCGCCAGCAGTGCGGATTTCGTTTTCAGTGATAGCCGAACGCCCGAAGGCATTCGTTGATTTCACTGCCACGTCCGCCAGTTTATCCATATTGGCAATCTTCTCTGCCTGACTAGGCGCCAGCAGATCAGACCAACCAACGGTAATTTCCTCATTCTGTGCCGGTGGAATAATGCCAAGCATCCAGAAGCGAGAAACCACGTCAGTGATAACGTAAGTCAGGAAGCCTTTACGTCGGCTCATCCTGGTGCGCCCCCAGCCTTTCGCATCTTCGGTACTGGCGCGCTCACCCGTCTGCATCCCAATAAGCTCCTTCACAGGGATTGGAACGGTCGCGCAGAACTCGCTCAGTGCTGTGCGCCATGTTGGCTCAGGGTCGGCTTCTGGAACGCTTAATACCTCGGCAGTACCGGCCTGCATAAAGCTGGCGCTGTCGGTGCTGTCGTTCAGGCGGCGCACCTGCTGATCAAGAGCCTCAGCTAACTGCCCTTCCGCCACGCCAAGAGCTTTAGCCAGCGCTGAAAAGTTAGTTTTCTCGCTGAATGAATAGTTAAGCTGTCGGCTGGCGTTCTTCAGGAATCCTTCAGAGGCCCCGCCGCTCACTTTCTCGATGTCCAGCAACTTATTGAAGCCAGCCTCAAGCAGTGACTTACCTGACGTCATGACGCCATCATCGGATCCTTCAGCCAAGATGATTATGCGGTCGGGATGCACGTTAATGATTCGCGCCGGTCGCGCATCGAAATTTCCGTCGACAGGCAACTCAGTAAACGAGTACATCGTCACTTCACCAAACGTTTCACTTTCTGGGTCATCGTCCCATTCAATCGGGTCGATCTGCGCTTCCCATGCAGGGATTAACTTAACAAGTGCCTTTTCCTGAAGGCGTCCAACGACTGTCTTGTCGACTTCCTCATACCATTGCTTGCTGTCCTTAATCTGAAGCAGGATTGCAGAGTAACGTCCAACCAGGTTTCGACGGTCAGCGCCTTTAATCTGCTCCCAGCAGCGTTTCAGTAGCTTATTGACACGCTTGTCCCATGCTGTTTGCTTCGATGCGTCCTTCGTCTGATCCCCTTCGTAAACTTCCGGGAAGTCCTCCCAGCACCCATCGAGCATGCGCGTCACGGCGGCACCGGCCACCGCATTACGCCGGTACGCCCGGTAAAAGTCATCAAACGTGAGTTGCTGCGGGTAACCGAACTCCTGATAGAGTCGCTGGCGTTTGGTATTACTGGTGCCGTTAAACAGCATTGAGAGATTTTTATAACGATCCCTCTCAACTCTGGAGTTACTGGCGCGCTGTTGTTTCATTTCGCTTTCGGTCACGATGTCCTCCGTCAGCGCGATCGCACCAACATGCCAATTGATTGTGGTTCTGATAATTCGGTTAGTGCATAAACCGCAGCGTCGAGTCGGTCAGGTGATTTTTTCGCAGTGGATGGTACGTATTCCATGAACTGGTTTTCGACCTCGTACAGACTGCCGCGGTGAGCAACACGCCCCTGGGCATACAGCGCAGATATCGGCTCTGCACGGGCATACTTGCCTTTACTTGCGTGCACACGGATAACGCGGCCGGTAAACCCGGCGTTGCGGAGCGTGTCCTCTGCCATATCGCCGCCCTGGTTGGTCTCGATGACAATCGCATCAGCTTCATGCTGTACATAGGCATCGATAGCTTTCGTCGCCCAGCCATTGGGTGAGTATTTGCCGCTGTAATCAGCATCAAGGCTGTATTGCCGTTCATCACCGCTACCGTATACACTCGCAACAGCGATACCTGATTCATCACTCTCTTCGCTGTTGGTCGCTTGCGGGTCAATTGCCACGACCGTACGGGCCAGTTCCTGGGTGATCCGCATCGCGTGTGCGGCGCTGATCATTTCCTCGTTCCACAGCGCCCCCTCCGCATTGAAGCGTTTCGGGTTCTGCATGTACTGAGCATCGGCGGTGCGCCGATGGGAGAAAAGTGATACCCGGTGTAACTCGTTGTGCTTGAAAGGCCATAGCCAGCCATCAGGCAGACCATGATCTATTGGAATGGCGTGGGTATTTTCTGGATACTGCTCAGCGTAGCTCTTACTGTTGTCGATGATTACCGGCAGATTCAGGTGATACCACTTCTCACCACTCCCGCCCCGCAGCAGATAACCGCTCAGGTCGTGGTAGTGGATCCGCTGCATGATGACAATCATCGGCGTCGTCTCGATCGCCAGTCGTGATTTGATTGTCTCGTTAAAGCGGTTGTTAACACCGTCGCGGACGATCTCTGAGTAAGCATCATCTGGCTTAACCGGGTCATCGATAATCAGCGCGCCCTGCCAGCCTAGCTCCATGTGTCCGGCACGAAAACCGGTAACCTGCCCGGCAGCTGACGACGCATAAACTCCGCCGCCATGTTCGGTCCACCACATCGCCTTACTGTCAGCGTCATCGCGCAGCGCCATCGGCCACATTGACTGATACGCCTGCGACTTAATCATGCCGCGCGCGGTGGAGGAGTTCAGCAGCGCCAGATTGTGCGAATAGGACAGGTGCATGAAGCGGGCCCGGCAGTTCAGCGCCAGTCCGCGGCCCATCATATTGATGGTCGCCAGTTCCGTTTTGGTGTAGCCAGGCGGAACGTTGATGATCAGGCGTTGAATCTCACCATCAATGACGCGGTCCAGCGTTTGCTGAATCACCTTGTGGTGAGGCGCGACTATCATCTTTCCGCCGGTGCGCTGCTTGAAGAAGTAGCGAGCGTAATAGAGCCCGTCCTCTTCGCATTCAACCTTACGGGCAAAAGCCTTTTGCTCAGCAGTCGTCATCCTCCATCATCTCCTGCCGTGCGGATTTATATTCCTCTTTGCTCATGGTGATCGTCTGGATGGCGCCACCATTCGGGCCGGAATGTTCAAACTTGTGCTTATTGGTGTAGGCATCGCCGCATTCCTTCGCCGCCTGTTCGATAATCTCGGCAGTAAGCGCGAGGTTCTTCATGCCCTCGGAACGCGTTGCCATGCGGTCGAGAACGCGAAGTCGGTACGCCTTGTTAGCGATCGGTATGTCTGAGATTTCATTCTGGAAGCGTTCGCGGGTGGCGTTGAACAGGTCAATCCACTTCTGGCTCAACTTGGCCGCCATTGCGTTGCCGGGCGTATATTGCGACACCTGCTGTCGTGAGACATCGATGCCATATTCAGCCTTTACAAGCTCAATGACTTTTACTGGCGGCTCGTAGCAGGCGAGCGATTGAACGATGAAGGCTTTAACCTCTGTCGATAATGCTGCCACAGGCTACCTCCATGACAATCTGAATAAAGCGTTACGCCAGCTTCAACATGCACGTCCCGCATGACCTGGCTATATCGATGTGAGCCACTTCTGCGGGCGCATTGGCCGCATCAACGAGCTCTTGAACTTCTTTGCTGGCACCGTAGCGACGTACGACACCAGTGAATTCTTCGACGTCGTGGCCGCGCAGTGTAAGCACTGGCAGCCCGGTCTCTTTGTTGAACTTAGGCGCGCCGAAATCATCGGTGGCCTGGGCGATGTGGTAAAGCTCATGCTCTACAAGCGCGCAGAACTCGAGGTCACTGCATTGTGAGCAGTAATCGGCTGCCAGCGTGATGATGAACTTCGGGATGCGCCCGAACCATTCATGCATCTGCTGTTCCATTCTGGCTTTCTGCCAGCCACCGGCGCGTAGCATTACCTGTTCAGCCTGACCGAGAACGTTGCGCCCTTTCTTCGCGAATGAGTCAGACGCCCACATGAAGCAGAGATCAGCCTCAAGAAGGTGTTCGTGGTCTGGGTTATGGATGCTTCCGTCATCACTGAGTATTTGTCGGCTTATCCACTCATGCACTTCGTTGGCGGGGATCAGTCTGGTGTATGGCTGCCAGTTGTCGGAGGCGATGAAGTTAACTGGCGGATAAGGCCTGCGCTCGTCATCGTTAACCATGGGTTACTCCGTCGTTTGTTCTGCTGGCTGATCTACAGGCTCAAACAGGAAGTCATCAATGCTGTCCTGGCTGAAGTAGCGCCATTTGCCGTCATCCATTGCCAGAGCGACATAGCCATTGACGATTTCTGGCTGGCTTCTGGTCATGAGCCCGGTGAAGGACTCTTTGGATTTTTTGGTGATTGTGATTCTGTAAACGGTAGCCATTTCGTTCTCCACGTGTCGCAGCTGCTGCCCTGCTTCTCAGAAGTGCTTAGCCACTTACGGCTTACCCGTCAGCAAGATGTGATCACCATCCTTGCGGGGTTACACAAATCATTTCATGCACTGCGTCCTGATGTATTCCTGCAGATAGCCAACCTGCTTCGTCACTGTGACGACTCGCTCTCTGAGGGTGAAATAATCCCGTTCAGCGGAGTCAGTAAGTCGGGGGCCGGAAGCATCGCCCATGCCGCTGGTGCCGGTCGTTCCGTTCGCGGAACATCTGGCGTTGAGCTGCAGCCGACGCTTGCCAGAAGCAACATCGCGCTCAAGCTGATCGATAGTGGCTTTAGCATCTACCAGTTCTCCGGTGTATTTGGCATCCAGTACCGCGACATCACGCTGGCGGGTCTGCATGTCTTTGATGGTGTCGTTCGCCAGGGTGAGTTTCTCAGTGGCTTTATCGCGCTGATCTTTGTAGGCGATGGCGTTGTCGCGGTAGTGATTAACAGACCATCCCAGCGATACTATGATGCAGACACCCACAGCGATGATGATTGCGGTTAACCTGCTCATTTCTGACTCCAGGTACAAACCTCATATTCAACGTCTCGCCGGTTCATCAACCCTTTCCACTTCTTGCCACCTGCATATACCCAGCGATTTAGCTCAGAGCAAGCTCCGGCGTAATCTTTCGAGTTGAGTTTCTTCAGCAGAGTGGAATTGATGGTTGCGGTAGCGCCGACGTTGTAAGCAAAGCTGTAGATTGCAGCTCGCTGAGTTTCAGTGGTCTGCACTTTGATATGCGGATCAACCTGAGCTGCAATCCGCGTTAAATCTTTCCGGGTTAGTGCATCGCATTCTTTGTCGGTATATCGCTTACCTGGGATTATGTCGGACCCTGTATGACCATCGCAGACAGTCAGCACCCCTACAACATCTCGGTAGGCCACATACTCTCGACCTTCAAGACCATCATTACCTGAAAGCATGACAGTTGCGATCGCAATCGCTCCGCCGCCGATGGAGGCAGCAATTTTATTTCGCAATGTACTGTTCATCAGATTTCCTTCGGGGCTTTCTGTCCGAGATCGGCGAGGACTTTAGCTGTAGCCGATGTGTTGCTTGCGTCGGTCTTGTTCAGAATGTCCTGCAGTATCTTCGTGCGCTTCATTTGCTCACGTTTATTGAGCCTGTATGTCAGGACGCCGAGGATAATGCTGAACGCGACGCCAATGATGAAGCCCCAGTCCTGCAATGACAGGCTGGCAAAGAAAGCCGCAAGACCAGCGCTGCCGTATGTCGCGTTGCTGTATCTTTCGTCCATCTTCATAGTCTCTCTCCTCGCGGTAAATGCGGGAGCTGTGTGTTGTAGGGTCAGGCCCTCGGGCTGGATTTAACAATGAGGCATGTCGATGATGATTCCCGGGGCCTGAAATAAAAAACCCGCTCGCGGCGGGAATGTGAGGGTGTGGCAATGTCAGCTCTGCGGCTGAAGATACCCTGGCTGGGTTTTGGTGGGCCGTGAAGGATTCGAACCTGTCTACCCTTCCCTTATGAGGGGACCGCTCATACCAAATGAGCTTCCGGCCCGGAAACGAAAAAGCCCCGCATTTAGCGAGGCTCTTAATTCTTTGTCGACCTACGAAGCTATGGCGACGATATCAGATTTACATAAAATATAGGCGTTTCAGTTCGGTTTTGCAAGACTTACATCTAAATTTGTCGCCTTTTGTTGTGAACGTGATCGCGTTACGGAGATAAGCGCACCGTTATCTAGTCGCTTAAAGCTGTTACGCATTGCCAGCCAGTGAGGCAGATACGTCTCTGTCCAGGTTGATTTTGCAACACCCGCTAGTTCCGCCAGCGCCTGATATTCGTACGTCTCGCGCCCCGCCAGCTCCGCTTTAACGTCCTGCGCCGCCAGCCATATAAGCTTCTTCAGGCGCTCAATCGTCTTGCCAGCCACCTTCTTCGCGCCAAGTTGCTCCCGGAATTCTGACCACGCCCAATGGGTGATCGCCACCTGGTACTCGAAGCGGATGTTCTCACTGTAGTTCCACAGCAGCCACGCTTTCTGATGGTCGTCAAGAGACAAGACAGCGCGGCGCCATGATGCTGTCATGAACTCTACCGGGCACACCAGAGCGATTGACGATCCCTTGGCGCGGGACTGGCTGCCGCTCATCGGCGGACTATCAGGGTTAACCATGCGCTTTTTCTGCACGTCATAGACTTTCTTCCTGCCCCGGCTGCGCGCCGTCGCGGTGAATTGCGCGTTCTCGGCGAAAGCTACCAGTTGCCCTTTCGTCGCCCCGCTAAGATCTGCGGTCGCCACAATAAGCTGCTGACGTACGTATTCCAGTTGCTGACTGTTCATTGTGTGGCTCCTGCAAGGTGATAAATGCGAACGAAGTTACGGAGGATGCGGTAATCCACCAACACGGAACCCGGGCGGCGGTAGATACGGAGGCGCTGCCAACGTGTGCGTAGCATCTCGATCAGTTCTGGTTTCATGCTGTCTCCAGTTCGGTGATTGTCAGCTCGAGCTTTCCGCCTTTGACGATCGGCATTCTTTTCACGCTGTAGTAATCAACCTGCTGGTCATCTAGCCAGAAACCGGATTTCGTCAGCGCGTCGAAAGCTGCCTTTTGCAGGTTGTCCAGGTCACGGCGGCGGCGATCCGGCATGTGGCACTCGATACGGATTTTTACGGGGTTGGCCAGGCCGATATCCAGCATTGAGTCTTTGATGATTCTGGCGACACTGTCGCGGTACGCCTGCCCTTCTGCGCTGATATGCGTGCGCCCGCGGTTATGCCGGTAGTAACGGTTGTTGCTCGGCGGCCATGGCAATGAGATACGGTATTGGTTCATGATTTCACGAGCCCCTCTTTCAGCCAGATAACCTGCGTGCGGGCCATGCCCTCCAGCGCACACTCCTTTGCATATTCCGCATCGACCAGGCGTGTACGACGATCAATCTCGTCGTGGCAGCTGCTGCATGCGATTGTGGCGATCAGGTCAGGCGGCTTGATTCCGGTACCGCAGAGACCAGCAAGACGAATATGCGCCAGCACAGTCGTTTCAGGGTTCCCGTTGCATACTCCCGGAATACGCACCTGGAATTCGCGACCACGTGCTGCTTTGCATAAATTAGCCATGCTGCCTCCGTGCCGCAAGACGCAGCCATTTCTGATCCACCAGGCGGGCGGTGTAGTCTTTCAGTGTCGGGATGTCTGACGGCTTAACTGCGGGCTTACGCTTTCGGCGCGCAGTAACGCGGAAGATTTCATTGGTGATGACGCGAGAAAGTGGAGTAGACATCAGGCCTCCTGCTTATCGCGCAGCTGCTGGTACTCGCAACCGTTAGGGATAGTCAGCGCCAAGCCGAACTGAGCGCACCACATTTCAACCTTAACGAGGAAGATATGCATCTCCCCGGTATCGAGGTCGGCGGTATGGCGTGGCTGCCAGGTAGTGGTTTTCTCACCGGTAATGAAGTCGGTGTAGGTCACCTCTTCGCAGCCGAGATAAGTTTTCTTGAGGTTGCGCTTAACCCATTCAGGGGTGGCGTCAGTGCGCCCGGATTTAATCAGGTATTCGCTGATTTCAGCCAGCCACATGTGGAGAAGTGAATTTTGAGACAGGCTTCGCTTCTCGCGCCATGGTTTAACCTGCAGGCGGAAACATTGCCCGGCATCCAGCAATGGCTGAATCTGCTGGCCGATGGCCGCGAAGTTGCCGCGATGGAGTTTGATGCCGTCTACTGGAAGAGTCATACGGCCTCCCTAACGGAAACCGCAGAATGCAGAAAATCGCAGGTGCATTTCTGCATCTGTGACAAGGTGAGGAGTTCAGATTGTTGTCGCATTTAAGTCCCCTTAAATGCGCAGAAGTCACCGGAGTTGTTCAGGCTCCGATGACTCAATTATGGCGGGTTGATTACTGAAAATCAAAGGTCTTCTTCGTCTTGGTATTTCAGCCTTTTGTCTTTTATTTTCTGAAGTCTTTCCTCAAGCGCTGGAAGAACCCACTTTGCAAGTTCGGTAGCAGGGAAGCCATTCTCTTTACGGATTCCCGAAGCAATCTCAGCAGCTTTTAATCCAAGTAAGGAAAACTGGTATTGTCTCTCATCGAAGTACTCTCGATGATCTGGAGGTGAAGACATGTATTCACCGACAAAATTAATAGATTTTATAGCCTCATTTTGCTTCATTGGAAGGCTACAAATTTCATACATTGTTTTAGATTTTAGAGACTTCCAGTTTCCCTTAACTAATGAATAATCAATTTTTTCAGGAAGTTTTGTTGTAGATTCATACTCACCTTGATCACCATTAGGCTCGCCATCATCCTGGACAACCTCAGCACACTTAACAGCATAGTTTTCAAGGAGGAATACCAATTCTGCACAAATGAATTTTCTTTCTGGGCTAGACTGCTTATTTTCTTTGAACCACCCGATAAAGTGGTTTGCACCATGGCCTATTACTGCCCCGATTGCACCACCGATCATTGAACCAACCCACAGTTCCATTTAGGCCCCTATTTAGTATTGGCTTCTGTCATTTCTATGTAACGTGGATCGCTTGCCTTAGGAAGTTTCAAACTCTCCTCCCGATAATGTCTCAACCGTTCTAGGAAATAATCACGCAAATGCTCGGGTTGCTCACGCATCACCACCTCGGCGATAACAGGCATGTTCAGGCGCTCTTTGTACGCCACTCCGGAGGCTGCCAGGTCTACGTTTACCTTGTCGCGTTCTTCCTGCGGCTTTGCTGCAATGTTCCAGTCAGACATTAGTCAGCAGTCCTCCCTCTCTTCTTTCTGGTCTCATAAGGAGATCTAAAACCATCAACAGATTCAACCTCTCCAGCATCAAACCGTTTCGCATTTGCAATTTGTGATTTCCTCCAGAACTTTTTATGTCTTTTCATTGAAGCTTTATATTTTTCTGCTGGAGTCATTTCTTCGTTAGACATAAAACCCCCTCGGTTATTTGAGGGGATTATAGATCACTTCTGCTGCGGTGATGCTGCTATCATCCGGCGATACACATCGTAAGTTCCGAATTGTTCATCACCAGCCTCAAGCATTTCATGGGTGGGTTCTTCTGGCACCAGCCTCCAACCATCCGGAATCACCGGAGAGTTGCTGGTAAGGGGGATGTAATCTAGTCCCCATACCGATGATGGGTCTTTTTTACCCAAAACGAACAGCGGAGCATTACCCCGCAGACCGCGATTATCATCCTGATAATCAGCACGTAGCCAACCAATCGCTGGCAACTTGTAAGCCGTCGTTACAGGTTCAGCACCCTGAAGCATGGCGTCGCGGCAGGCGTCAAATACCGCATTGTTAAACTTCACACCTTCAAAGAGGATTTTCCCATTATGCTCAAACCAGAACTCTGCCTTCTCGGCATCAGGTAAGAGCCCTTTCAGTACATCATCAGGCACGGATACCGGCGCTGGCGGGGCGGTGTATAGCGGAACAACAACCGGGTCTAGCGATGGGTCAGAAACCCATTGCAGGGAACCGTCATTCTGTTCGACATAGCTCCCTCCTTTCCCGTAAGCCTGTGCCTTTTCTATCGTTGAAAATGTGGTATTTGCATTCACATAATCATTCAGCACGCCGTCCATATTTCTGAATATCAGAGAGTAAGCAACAGGCTCCGCTTCGAGCGATGCCAGCGCGATACGCGCCAGATCGTTCAGGATTGCCACATCAGCGTGACCGAGGGTGTAACCAGCTTTCAAATCGGCAACTGCTTGCACTGCCTGTTTGTCGATGTTGCTCATTGGGCGGCTCCTTCTGTCCGTACCGGGATGAAACGCGATGGTGACCAGTCGCAGTAGGTATCCGTCTCTGTGTGGCCGAACATAGCTTTACAACGACGGATGTGATGGCAGTTACCGCAGCACGAGCCTTTAGGAAGGCGCATTTTATCCGGGTCGGCAGGGTCATAATTCAGCACTTTGGTGGTGTTGCTCATTGGGCGTCCTCCCAGGCATTTTTATTCCATGCAGCAATAGCCATGTTGGTTTTATTGGCACCAACCATCTGATCAGCCTGCTCGTCGCTTCCTGCTTCAAGCTCTTCGTATGTTGGTTTCATGCTGATGCACCTTCAAACTGGTAATAGATTTTTATCCCAAGCTTTTTAGCTATGGCATGTTCAGCGACAGCAACTTCAAACTCATTCCACCCATGAAGCATGTAAATTGCGTCAGCGCAGCGAAGCATTGCCTGGCGGATGTCCATGTATTCACGCTGAGATAACCCACCGGGGAGCATGGCCGGGTTTAATGCCACATGACCACCTGATAGCATCAGCTTGGCAACTGCGTTAAACACCGAGCAGTTGTGATTTTCGTAACTCGTCATTGGTCCTGCGATGTAAATTTTCATACCCCTGCCCTCCCCCAAACCATCAATACCCTTCTCATCGCCGGACTGTTGCGGCACTCCTGAAATATTCCGTTGGTGCAGCTGCGCGCGGTGCCGTCCTGCTCTTCCGGCGTCGCCAGGCGATAAGTCACCGTTCGCCAGACCTTGCTCACACGCACAATCTTGCGGGCCCGCTCCAGGTCGATAGCGTTCTTCGTGATGCAGTTGATGGTCATGCCGCACTCTGTGGCCACATCCTTCGCGGTGAAGGTCCGGTGCGTTTCGAGATAACGCAGAATTGCCTGTTTGCCTTTCATCTCACACCATCCCGTTCGACTTGTTACGGTTGTACTTCTCCAGCAGCAGCTGGATCGGCGTCGGCCCGTGTTCGGCTGCCGGTGCTGCAATCGCCCGGCGTACCGGCGGCACTGGCTTACCCTCGGTGACGCGCTTCTCCCACATGTCCAGCAAATCACCCGCCTCTCGTGCCAGCTCCCCATGAGTCAACTGGCGCTCTGTGCTGCGATGACGCAGTTCAACGCAGATGTGGTACATGACCGGCTGCGACCAGGGGAATTGCTCACTGGAGGTGAACTCGAACGCACGTTTGCGCCAGTCCCAGTATTCGGCGATCACCTGCTCAACGGTGATTCCCAACACCCCGCCGCTCTGCTTGCACCAGGCGACGAACTGGCCCGGCGACGGCAGGAATGGACGCTCCTGGCGGCGGGCAATGCGCATTCCGGCATCGACCTGGGCCATTGAGTGGATCCCGTTCTCCTGAAACGCCAGCAGCCACTGACGGCGGAATTCGTTCAGGTCGTCCTGACTGCGGAAGTTCGCCATGCTGGCCGGGAACGCGGCGCGCAGCTCGTTGAACAGCTTGTTGAATACCTGAGCCACCTGCTCGACCGGTGCGCGCTCCTGGTACTGCTCTGGCAGGTTATTAGCGACGCGGCTCATCTGCTCGCGGTCGAAATCGTGCATCTGCTCTGCAAGAGATTTCATCGCATCACCTCATAGGCCCAGTCAGTGTTGTTGAAGTCGAGCTCCGGCTTAGCAGCTTCTTCGCCTGTCTGCTGCTTGTTGCGTTTGATATCGAGTTGAGTCCACTTGTCGCGAAGCGTTGCCGGACACAGCACGTTGCCCTTCCAGAACTTGTCGTTACAGGCCCATTTGAACAGGGCGGCGATTTCGTAATGGGTGCGACCGTCACGCTCGCGCATCAGACGGATGTCGTTAGCCCAGCCTGCGTAGTTTGGTTTTTTGGCAGATGGTGAAATGCTTTGCACCATGTTGAACAGCCATTCAGCGCAACGGAGGTCTTCTGACGTCCCCCACTTGGTACCGCTCTGGATCGCCGCTTCAGGTTTCAGGACAGGAGGATTCTTTCCTGGCTTGTCAGAGGATTCGTCAGAATTCTCGGACGAAGAGTTATTTATATTCTTGTTATTACCTTCTTGTTCATGATGTGCGGGGAATTGTGCGGACTTATGTGCGGCATACCCATCTGAACCCTCGCCATTACTGGCTTCGTCATGTGCGCCTGTATGTGCGGCTTTATGTGCGGGTAAATCGTCCATTTTTTGAGCATATTCAGCATAATTTGTGATGGTGATCACCCTGCCTTTTCGCTTCTCTCCAGTAATGGTGATCATCCCTTCGCGGACAAAAACAGACAGCATTCGCTCAACAGAATCCCTGCTTGTTGGCACTCCGTTTCTGTCGCAAAGCTGAAGGCCTAAATCGGCTGCAGTTACTACCAGTTGACCGGTATGCAGAGGCCATTCACGCCCCTTAAATGAGGCAATGTAGGGTTGTCTGGCAGCGCTCATAAGCAGGTTCTCCCACAGAGTGCGAAGATAAACATCCTTCGCCCATGGCTGCTTAAGCACGCTCCGGTACAACGGGATGTAACCAGACTTCTGGTTTTCCATCCTGTTGCTCCTGAGTTGCCTTGCGGCGTTTAAGTCATAGACGTTCGCCATTGTCATGCTGCACGCTCCTTAACCTGCTGAGCGGCCCATAACCCGGCGATCCACTGGATGCCTTTAGGTGTGAATTTGTTCTGAGTAAACGCATGGCCGTTAAGCTGGTTTTCACCTGTTTTCACGGTGAACCGACCTGCGTCAATGTGCTGCGCGTACGGCGTCAGCTTTCCGGCCAGCAGATACATGATTTCGTTTTCCAGCAGGAACTGGCGAAAGAGATTTTCTTTGATGTGCAGAAGTTTGCAGGTCTCGCGAAATCCGAGCGACCCCGACGCGTTAACGTAGCTGTCAACGAACTGAACCTTTGGCACCGCAATGGAAAGTTGATTCTCAAGCTGAAGCTTTTCTTCAGCTAAATCTGCAGCCAGACGCAGGGCTTCCGGTAGTGTCTGCGGAAGCAGAGGGCGCGATTGTTCTTCAAGTTCGTGAAGTCGACGTATCACTCTCATGCGAAGCTGAGCGCTGTATCCGGTTACCAGGCATTCGGTATGCTCACGGTCAAGAGCATATTCACGGTATTCCTGACCATTCTGAGGGTGTACCCAAATCTGGATATACCCCTCAGCACGCTCTCCGAGTTGCTCTAACATCACATCGATATCACGCATAACATGAGCGTGATTTTTGCCGGTCAATTCAGCAATTTCGCGGCTTGTCATCTTCAGGATATTGCCCGTAGTGATTATTCCTGACATACTTACCTCGTTAGTGTTGTTGACATAACACAGTGATTTGAGAGCCGTAGCTGCTACCAACAGCGCGGCTTTCGCCTTTATTGATACTTCCCATCACATAACTCCCGGAGCCATGGCGGCCAGACTTGTCACCACTGCGGCGATGGATTCATTCGGCAGGAAGCGCAGCAGTGCTTCAGCAGCTTCTCTCACCTCTTTCTCAAGGCGTTGTATCGGCTGACCAAGTAACTTCGCCTGATGCGCTTCAGTGCACTCTTTCATGGCCTCTGCAATCAGTTCGGCCTCAGTCTTTGCGACCAGACCAAACTCCCTCGCCACTTTCTCGTTATCCCGCGCCATCACGTCGACAATCACCGGGATAAGTGCCACTAGGTTTTTGTCGTTCTTCGGGCCGGGTTCATTAATCATTCGGAAGAAATTTTGCTTCGTGTTGTGCTCAGAACCAGCGAGCAGTAACCCTCGACCTCCCCGCGCAAGCCACTCTTTGGCTACCAGTTGCGATATGTAGACCTGAGCCATTCCTGGCGTTGCTTTGTGCCATGCCTTAACAGCTTCACGGATCTTGGTCAGCTTACTGTTATTGCGCGGAACGCCTTGATAAATCGAAATCAACGGACTCGCCATGAATCCGGTATTGTGTTGATACGCAAGTGAATGCATTGCTTTCCCTTTCGTGGTTAGGCCGCTGTATTACGCGGCGATGCAAATACCAGGCTTTCTTTAAGAACCGGGGCCTGGCGGTGAAAATACTTAGTGGCATCTTCAATAGCCGATGCCATTTCTGGAGATGCACGACGATTGCCATAGGCGATCTGGTCCAGGTAACCTGGCGTCGTATTAGCGAGTTTTGCAAGCTGCGCCCATTCGTCGGTTGTGGCGCTCTTACGCCAGCGATGCAGTTCAGTGCTCATTGATGTCTCCGGTTGAGTCGTTTGATTTGGAGTTTAGCGTTATGCTAAATACTACGCAAGCAACATTTAGCAATTTGCACATTTATCATTTTGCTAAAAGCGGTAACAATGCAGGGATGGAAAATAAAGAAATCAGAAAGGCCAACCTGGAATCGCTGTACGAAAAGCGCCAGAACGAATCTGGAATGACTAAGGCACAGTTCGCTGAACTCATCGAGACAAGTCCTGCTGCGCTTAGCCAGCTTCTTGGACCAAATCCAAACCGCAATATTGGCGATAGGATGGCTCGCAAAATTGAAACTACGCTTAATCTGCCTTTTGGCTGGATGGACGTTTTACACACCGGTGAAAAAACTTCTAATGTTTCCTTTCGAGAAATCAACGATGCGAAAGGTAGCTATCCTGTAATTAGTTGGGTTAGTGCGGGGCAATGGATGGAAGCAGTAGAACCTTATCATCGTAGGTCAATAGATCGCTGGTATGACACCACTGTAGAATGTTCAGAAGATTCTTTCTGGCTTGATGTGAAGGGAGACTCTATGACTTCACCTGTTGGGCTAAGTATTCCTGAAGGTGCGGCAATTCTTGTCGATCCTTTAGTGGAACCCAGAAACGGAAAGTTGGTGGTTGCCAAACTCGAAAGTGACAACGAGGCAACATTTAAGAAGCTCGTTATTGATGCCGGTCGTCGATTTCTTAAACCACTTAACCCGCAATATCCGATGCTTGAGGTAAACGGTAACTGTAAAATTATCGGCGTTGTTGTTGACGCAAAAATTCTGAATATCCCATAAAACCAACCAATTATATTTTTGGAAAAGACGCCGTGTTAGGATGCTTACGATTACAAACAATGGATATAACATAATGAAAAAAATGGCTTTAGTAATACTTGTGGCGTTAACCGTGGCTGGTTGTGCTTCTTCAGGTAATCAGCAACTTAAAAATGAGACTGAAACCAGCGTACAGACTAAAATTCAGGAAGGGAAAACCACCAAAGCAGAGGTGAAAACTACCTTTGGATCACCTGATGCTGTCTCTTATACTGACGGCGGAAATGAGATCTGGAAGTATT
Organism: Citrobacter sp.; assembly: GCA_019415335.1. The sequence goes on from DXKH01000135.1 coordinate 171,301, forward strand.
CGTTTGCCAAGGTGAAAGTTAACGGAACCAGCTTTATCCCCTTCTACGGTCTTTTCCACAATGGAACAAATGGCACGAAGAAAGAGCTGACCATCTTGTTTAAGGACGACAAAGTGCAGAAATATACAATGGCAGAGTCTGCTATTAACACTAAATCAGGATGGGCAGACTAAGCTATATCCCCGGTAACGCGCCGGGGTTTATTTCCCTTTCCTCATAAGCTCGGCAGTATCACGTAATAATCCTTTATGAATGGTGTTCTTCACCGCCTTACGCTTCCCCTCAAGAAATCCAACTATATTGTCGCGATTGATTTCTATGCTGTTATAAATCAACTCAATTACCACTACCCCGATCTCGCCAGCCATGAAGGCAATGCGATCTTCCTTTAGTTCATCCACTTCCTCTTTCATTTTTCTCACCATATCAATTGTTCAACGTTTGTCCAGTATAGCACCAACCTCATGCTAAAAAATTTATTCCTTTATTAATCAATACGCTAAATAAAATTCGCCATTTATTTAGCATTTTGCTATTGCGCATAATTTAGCATCACGCTAAATTCAACTCATCGAAACGAAACATCGACAGCTGAGCGAAGTTAGCCAGCGGCGGACAGCAAGTCGCCTGCTTTTTAACAACATGCAATCTGCACCTGGCGCTGAGCGAAGAGATTCGCATAACTCAGTTCCCCGCTATCTCCAGACCTCAAGGGGTCATGGCATACCGGGCGCGCGGCGGACAGGGTTGGGTGCAGCAAAACAGGAATGTTTTGGGATTGGATGAATGCGCAGGCTGATGCGCAGGGTGACGTGACTGACTCCCGAGGATAGCTAAGCAAATAAGTCAGCTCCAGCCGCCTAAAAAGCGCCTTATGCCGGAGATCAGCGCCGGCCATCCAATCGCCAAAGCATTTCTCCCGCATCAGCGGGTAACTACAGGGGGTAAGGCCATGAAAACTCAGTTGGGAGTAAAGGTTGATGTCGACGTTAAGCGCATTAAAACTTGCATTAAGGTGTGCGATAGATTTACCGCCGAGGTGATCGATGCCGACGGAAATTCTGTAAGAAGCATGGAGAATGAATACGTCCCTGACTGCTTCCCTGGCAATCATTATGGGGACTATCTGGAATTGGATATTGATATCGAGACTGGCCAAATCCTCAATTGGCAAAAGCCATCGCAAGCAGCATTAAGTCAGCTTGTCGGTGAAAGTGATGACGATTAACCCGCTGCGGCGGGTTTTTTCATACCTCAGTCGCTTCACCGAGGCGGCTTAGTTATGACAACCGGCGGCCATCCACCGCCACTTTTTTTGTTTTGCCGCACAAGCGCAGAAGTCTTGTATTAACCGTTCCGTTCGCCGCGATAAGGCCAAGAGGATTTATGAGTAACAAAACAGGCGGTCCAGCCTTCCCTTACTCAGGGGTTCATAAGGGTGAAAAAGAAAACCTGATAGTCGACAGCCATGGCATGACGCTGCGCGATTACTTCGCGGCGAAGGCTATGCAGTCGGCTTTGTTAGCGCCGAAGCCAGAGAACCCGGTGGAACGCATGGATATTTATGCTCAGTCAGTAGCTGAAATCTCTTACGAGATGGCTGATGCAATGCTCCGCGCCCGGGAGGCATCATGACAGTCACCCACAACGGCAAGCAGTACACCGCCAAAAAGCTTAACGATAACGAGTGGCAGCTGACGTCGGTATCGACACCGCGTGAAAAGCTGACGCTTAACCGCTGGCAGATGCATATCGCTGGCCTCCTGAAACAGGTTGAGGTGAAGGTATGATCAACCACTACGGCACCACCCCGCTCATTCGCCAGTGCATCACGCCCGGCATGATGGCAATGCATGAAGGCCGCACCTATCGCGTCTCAGCAGTCATTCAGGAGCGCAAATTGGTTTACCTCCACACCGATGCAGAAATCATCCGCCTCAGTGACTGCGTGATTGACGTCCTTCTGGACGGTCACGGCAACCCTATCCAGCACTAACCACCATATTCAACCGATCGGCCTGGCTAAATGCGGGCGGGATCTGCACATCAAAATTTCAGGAGAAACCATGAGCGAAGTAACGGATTTAGTCGTCATTGAGAAACAGAACGCAATGGCGGTATTCACCACCAAAGAGCAGCTCGACCCGATTATTGAGGCGATCGAGAAAGAAGCTCGCAGCCTGGTACCGGATGTGTCGACCCGCAAAGGCCGCGACGCTATCGCATCCATGGCGCACAAGGTTGCCCGTTCCAAAACCTACATCGACAACGCCGGTAAAGATCTGGTTGCCGAGCTTAAAGCCCTGCCGAAGCAGATCGACGAAAGCCGCCGCATTGTGCGTGAGCGGCTGGAAGCGCTTAAGGATGAAGTGCGCCGTCCTCTAACCGAATGGGAAGCCGAGCAGGAACGCATCAAGGCTGAAGAAGCCATGAACGCGCTGCACGCCGAAGCGCTGGAAATGAACATCAAGTTCGATCAGGATCTGGCGGCCAAGTTCGAAGCGGACCACGAAATGGCTCTACTGATGAACAAGGATTTCGACCGTGACCGCGAAGAGCAGCGCCGACAGGCGGAACAGGCACAGCGTGAGCACGAAGAACGAATTAAGCAGGAGGCGGCAGAACAGGCCCGCCGCGATGCCGAAGCGAAGCACAGGGCTGAACTGGAAGCTGCAGAACGCCGTGAAGCAGAAGAGAAAGCCCGCGCTGAACTGGCGGAACGCCAGCGCATTGAAGCGGAACAGCGTGCGGCACGCGAGAAGCAGGAAGCAGAAGCCCGGGCGGAAAGAGAAAAAGCTGCGGCAGTGGAAGCTGAGCGCCTCAAAGCAAAACAGGCAGAAGAGAAACGCCTGGCAGAAGAGAAGCGAATCGCCGATGAGCAGGCAAAGCGCGAGGCTGACGTTAAGCACCGCAAGACGGTCGGCACCAACATCGTTAACGCGCTCACCAATAACACCAGCTTAACTCGCGAACAGGCTATCGAAGTGCTTACCGCTCTGAAAGATGACCTGATCCCCTGCGCGAAAATCCATTACTGAGGCAACCATGAACGCATATCTCACTTACGACCGCATCGAAGATCGGCGCTGGGTTGAACAGCAGCTCGGCGATGAGAAAGAGAAGTGGATCGACGACCGGGCACAGCAAATCATAGACATGATGCCAAAAGAACCGTCCGGCCTCTTCCACTTCTCAGTACCGATCGACTCCAGCCCATACGAAGGACTTCGCAGCGATAAAGCTGGCGAGGCCTACAACGATTTCATTTCGGCAGTTGCTTACGCCCAGGCGGAATACGACTGGGAACACCGTACCGGCTGCCCGTTTTAATTTTTGAGGGGATAACGATGGCAAACGAATTAACAATCACAGCAACGTCGCTTCAGGAGATAGGCGTCGACGTCTCCACCTGGAGCGCGCTGAAGAACAGCATCTACCCTGGCGCCAAAGACGAATCGGTAATGATGGCGCTTGATTACTGTCGCGCCCGCCAGTTGGATCCGTTGCTTAAACCTGTTCACCTCGTTCCGATGTACGTGAAAGACTCGAAAACAGGCAAAGGCGACTGGCGCGACGTGGTCATGCCGGGCATCGGGCTTTACCGCATTCAGGCAGACCGTTCTGGCGATTATGCCGGGGCCCGCGAGCCTGAGTTCGGACCCGACGTAACTCAGACGCTAACTGGCGTCGAGGTGACCTTCCCTCAGTGGTGCAAATACACCGTCTACAAGCGCATGCCCAGCGGCGAGATCGTCGAGTTCAGCGCCAAAGAATACTGGATTGAAAACTACGCCACCGGCGGCCGAGACACCACGGCGCCGAATGCAATGTGGAAAAAACGCCCATACGGCCAACTGGCGAAATGCGCAGAAGCCCAGGCATTACGTAAGGCATGGCCTGAGATTGGACAGCAGCCTACCGCCGAAGAAATGGAAGGCAAATCACTGGACGTTGATATCCGTGACGTCACGCCGCGCAGCACCACAGAAGCACTTCCACCAGCAGCAAGCGAAGAAACGCTTCAGGCGATAACCGATCTCTTAACATCGCTGAATAAAGACTGGGAGCAAGACTTCCTCCCTGTGTGCAGCGACATCTTCAAACGGCCAATTCTTGAGGCGTCAGACCTCACTGAAGAAGAGGCACAGAAAGGGTTCAACTTCCTTCAGAAAAAAGCTAAGGCGGCAGCATGACACCCGAAATTATCCTGTCCAGGACCGGTATTGACGTAACTACTATCCAACAGGGCGATGAGGCGTGGCACCGGCTGCGCCTCGGCGTTATCACTGCCTCTGAAGTGCATAACGTCATTTCAAAGCCGCGCTCCGGCACCAAATGGACGGGCATGAAGATGTCCTACTTCCACACCCTGCTCGCCGAGGTATGCACTGGCGTAGCGCCAGAGGTTAACGCCAAGGCTCTGGCCTGGGGAAAGCAGTACGAGGAAGACGCCCGCACCCTATTCGAGTTCACCACCGACGTGAAAGTCACGGAGTCTCCGATCCTGTTCCGTGACGAGAGCATGCGCACAGCGTGCTCCCCTGACGGCCTTTGCAGTAACAATTTCGGCCTCGAGCTGAAATGCCCGTTCACCTCTCGCGACTTCATGAAATTCCGCCTCGGCGGTTTTGAGGCCATTAAGTCAGAGTACATGGCTCAGGTGCAGTACAGCATGTGGGTAACAGGGAAAGACGCCTGGTTCTTTGCCAACTACGACCCACGCATGAAGCGCGAAGGTATTCACCACGTCGTCGTTGAGCGGGATCCGCAGTACATGTCCGATTTCAACGAAATGGTGCCGGAGTTCGTCGAGAAGATGGACGAGGCGCTGGCGGAGATCGGCTTCACGTTCGGGGAGCAGTGGAAATGAAACGCACACCCTTCTACCGCAGGCCCGGGCGAACCGGGCAATTCTCCGGCCTCCGTGAGCGCGTTATCTGGATGATTCAGACGCGCGGCCGCCCGGTAACCGGTAGCGAAATCGCTGAGAAGTTTGGCGTAACGCTCATCGAGTTTAACCGTGTCGCCAACGGCATTACCCGCGGCACCGGACAGATAGCGCAGATCGTTGAGTCGGAAAAGTGGATCAACGAGGACGGCATCTGCGATCGGGCATTTAGCCTGGCCAGCAAGCCAAAGGTTGTAACGCCGCAAGGAAAATCACGGCTGTTCACCCGGCGCGCCATTGAGCAATCGCAGGAAGGCAGGCGGCGGGAGTGCATTGCTCGCGCCGCCCGCCGTAGCCGCCTGATTGCTCAGGGCCTCTACATCGACGAAATGGAGTCCATCCTATGACTCACGCTCACGACGACATCAGGGTTGGCACGCTGTGCCTTCCCTTCATTGGTAACGGCTGGCTAATGCCATGGGGTGAAGTGTTCACTAATCCATTAAAGGCGCAGCGGCTCGCTGAGGAATATCGGGAAAGGCAGGAGGCGGCATGAGCAAAGTAGGCGATTATTTCTTCGAGTTCCCGGCGTCGCGCGGCACCCAGGGTGGAACAGTGACTTACATGATCACGGCACCGGCCCGCGCGCTGACGCGCATACTTGCGTCCGACAATCACGGCAGCACGCTCGAGCGTTCTCAACGCGAAATTAACCAGGCGCGCGTGAAGAAGTTTTACCAGTACCTCGTCAATGCATACCAAAATAAAGAGCCCTTCATCATCCCGCCGCTGGTCGGCAACTGCGACGCGGATATTGAGTTTGAAGAGTTCGGCAATACGAATGTGGGCGTCGCACGCTTCCCTATGGATGCAGTGATCAAGCTGTTCGACGGCCAGCACCGCGCCACCGGGTTGGCAGAGTTCTGCCGGACCTACGGAGAGTCGATCAGCATCCCGCTGATGCTGACCCATAATCTCCCGCTGAAGGCACGCCAGCAGTTCTTCTCCGATATCAACAACAACGTCTCGAAACCTTCCGCTGCGATCAACATGGCCTATGACGGGCGTAATGATGTGGCCCAGGGGATGGTGTCGTTCCTGTCTCAGCACGACACCTTCTCAGAGGTGACAGACTTCGAGCACAACGTCGTTCCGGCGAAAAGTAAGTTGTGGGTGAGCTTCAAGGCGCTTAGCGACGCGACGGCCAAGTTTGCCAACGCGGGCAGCAAGCCGCTGGAAATGGGCGACATCGAATCCATCTGGGAGGCCTGGTTGGCCCTGACGCAGATCGAAGCGATTCGCCACGGCACCAGCCAGGCAGACTACAAGCGCGACTACATTCAGTTCCACGCAGTGATGATTAACGCCTTCGGCTATGCCGTTCAGCGGCTGATGGCTGACCACTCAATCGTAGATATCGTCCAGATGATTGAGGAACTGGCGAGCAGTGCGGGCTCCTCTGAGATGGAAGACTTCTTCCTGATTTCGCGATGGGGTGGCGTCTGTGTGAATGCCGAAAAAGACCGGCCAACGATCATTGCCTCCGTTCCGGCGCAGAAATCAGCTGCTGAAAGGTTGGTGTCCGTAATAAGAAACGGTGCACTGGAGGAACAAAATGCCGCAGCATAACTATCCAAATGGTAAGCCCTGGTCTGATTCCGACATTGCTTTTCTCCGGAGAATGGCCGGCGTAATGACGTTGCGTGATATTGCGTCAGAACTTAACCGCACTCACGCTGCGGTACGTACGATGAGTACGAGACTGTCCCTCAATCTTCGAGAAAGCTACGCCAGGTGGACCTCAGTAGAGCTTCAGATATTGAGATCGTGTGCGGGCACCATGAGTGCCACTCAAATTGCTGGAAAGCTCGGGCGCACTCTCGATTCTGTTAAGTGGAAAGCCAGCCTATTGGGCTTAAGCCTGCTATGTATTGGCGAAAGACATCATCATGCAGTTTACAGTGATCACGACGTATCTCTGTGTGTTGCGCTTCATGAAGAGGGCCTATCACAAGCTGTCATCGCAGAAAAAATGGAGATACCCGCCCATAGCGTTCATGCCTTTATACACGGCAGGAGGCTTACTCATGATGATGCTTCGTGGAGGAATATGTCTCGGAAAGGAGGCGCTTGATGAGCGGTAATTACTCTCTTATCTACGCTGATCCGCCCTGGTCTTACGGCAACACCATCAGCAATGGCGCTGCCGCCGATCACTATTCCACCATGAAGCTCATCGACATCAAGCGTCTGCCGGTTTGGGAACTGGCTGCCGAAAACGCGGTGCTGGCGATGTGGTACACCGGCACGCATAACCAGGAGGCTATCGAACTTGCCGAGGCGTGGGGCTTTACCGTTCGCACAATGAAGGGCTTTACCTGGGTGAAGCTGAATCAGAATGCCGAGCTGCGTATCAATAAGGCGCTGGCTGAGGGTGAAGTCACCGACTTTTACGATTTCCTCGATCTGCTTAACGCTGAGACACGCATGAACGGCGGCAACCACAGCCGGGCCAATACCGAAGACCTTCTGATTGCAACTCGCGGCACCGGGCTGGAGCGCAAGCACGCAGGGATTAAGCAGGTGGTCTACAGCCCGCTAGGCGCGCACAGCGAAAAACCGTGGGAAGTACGCCACCGGCTGGAACTGCTTTACGGTGATGTGCCACGCATTGAACTGTTTAGCCGCAGCGCGGCGCCAGGCTGGCATCACTGGGGAAATCAGTGCGCCACTGCTGCGGTTGAATTGCTACCCGGCTGCGCAATCGACGTTGTGAAAACGGAGGCCGCATGACGCCAGAAACAGACAACGCAATCCGCTCCGCCTGCCGCCGCTGCACCGAGGAAATACAGCAGGCCATGCGCAAGAAGCCAAAGCCTAACTGGAACGAAACAGTCCCTCCCATCACCAACAAGCATCACAAGAAAATTGAAGCTCTGGGGGTTAGCCTCCTGGAGTTCGTCGTATACACAGGCAGGCTTAATCGCCGCTTTGGAGTTGAATCGTGAAGGTTAAGACTGATGATTTAGTAGGCATCCAGCTTGATTATGCAGCAGCGCTAGCAACCGGTCAGAAGGTGGATTTTGAAGCTGATACCGGGTGTCTTTGGTTTGAAGAGCGCGATGTGTGGTTTACTTGGAGCCCTTCAACGGAATGGACTCAATGCGGCCCAATGATGGAGAGCTTATCCATCAGCTGCTATCAGTCAGCAGACCCAGCTACTGGCAAGTTGTACCACTGGGTTGGAGTGAATGAACTGGTTTCGCCTGGCCGACGCCGGGGCCTGGTTGCTGACAATCCACGCACAGCCATTTGCCGCGCCGTTGTATTTGCAAAGCTCGGTCATGTGGTGGACATACCGGACGAGTTAGCCGAAAAGGAGCCAGCATGAAGGCACTAATACCCAGGTCGCTAAAGCGGCCTTTTTTATTGCTGGCATTCACCTTCAACCGAATTAACAGACAGTTCCGGGAGCATTGAATATGTCTCACTACAAATTCACAAACCGTAAGGCTCGCATTGAGAAGAAATTCAGCACTGAAGCGATGCGTCTGCTGATTGCACTCATGCCTAAGCAGTACCCTCCAGAGGCATTCACGCTTGATGAAGGCTATTTCGCTGGGATGGATTATCAGGAATGGCAGGTCTGCGAGGTCGATTACTGGGGTGAGGCAAATAGCTGGGATGCTTTTTACCTGTTGCACGATGCCCTCATCCTACAAACGACCGACTGGGAAGGAATGAGTCGAGCGGATGATGCTGAGTATTCTGGCGGAGCGCTAATCGATAGAACCCCCTTCTACTCTCCATGGCGCCTTGGCATCGTCAACCGCGCTCAAATTATCAGACATTGCCGACAGCTCTTGTCTGCTGGCATCAATTGGGACGCATAACATGGCCGACATCATCGATACCGCAGCAGAGATTGAAGAGCTTCAGCGTAACGCTGCCCTCTCCGCTCACCGAGTAAACCGCAACGCCGTATCAGCTGAGCGTTGTGAAGAATGCGACGAACCAATACCCGAGCCGCGGCGCGCTGCCGTACCCGGCTGCCAGACGTGTGCTGAGTGCCAGGGTGTTATCGAATTGAGGAATAAGCAGCGAGGTGCGTGATGTTTGCACTCATTCAAAGAGGACAGATTTACGCTGACCATTCAGGTTGGCCCGTCATCATCCACAGCTGCACATCACAGATAGTCCGCTACTGGCGACAGGGCCGGATAAACACAGCTTCAATCGACCGATTCAACAATGACTTTGAGCACCTCGATCACCGTGAGGCGGCACAGATACGCGCCGAACTGGAGACGAGCGAGCACATTAAATCGCTGCGCGCCCAGCGTGCTGCGTGAACATCGACATAGGCCCATCAGGGCTTTTTTTACGCCCGGAGATTAACGAATGCGAGTAGATAATGAAGTTCTTAACGTACTGAGCGCGGCAGAGTGTAATGGCCCGCAACTCTTCCTTACCGGTCAGCTTGATCGCAACCTCTACACCAGAACAAACAAAGTGCTGGAGGCGGCTGGAGGAAAATGGAACCGCAAAGCCAAAGCGCACATTTTTGATACCGATGCCTCAGATCGCATCGAGCAAATTATTCTCATCGGTGACGTCGTTGTACCAAAGGATGATTTTGAGTTCTTCCCGACCCCGCCAGCTGTAGCCGAACGAGTAATAGAATTGGCAGATATTCAAAACGGCATGCGGGTTCTTGAGCCAAGTGCTGGTAAGGGAGCCTTAGCGCTGGCCGCTCAACAATCAGCTTTGGACGTTAAAGTCGATATGTTCGAACTGATGCCAGAAAATAATGCTCACCTTCACAGTATGAATATCAAAAACGCGAAAATTGGTGACCCCATAGACTTCCTTTCTGTTGAGCCCATGGCATCTTTCGATCGCATTGTTATGAATCCTCCTTTCGGACGACAGGCGGACATCAAGCACGTTTCTCATGCACTGAAATTCCTTAAGCCGGGCGGCCTGCTGGTATCGGTAATGGCTTCATCTGTGACGTTTCGCAGCAACAAGCTGACAACCGATTTCCGCCAGCTCATCGTGGATCGCGGCGGCCACATCGAAGAACTGCCTGAAGGTGCATTTAAATCATCTGGAACAATGGTGAATACCGTCATCGTGGTCATTCCAGGCTGACGCAACTGATAGCTGATTCACTGAGTCGGCTATTGGGTGCAAACCGTTATCACCTGATGTTATTGCCGGCCAATGTGCCGGCTTCTTTTTGCCTGGAGAAAACCATGGAGCAATACAGCCTTACTTTAGATGAGGCCTGTGCATTTCTGAAAATATCCAGACCAACTGCAACAAACTGGATCCGTTCAGGAAGGCTACAAGCTACACGTAAAGACCCATCAAAACCTAAATCCCCTTACCTCACAACTAGGCAGGCCTGCATTGCGGCACTCAGATCGCCGTTGCATACTGTCGTGGTGAGCGCGGGTGATGCACATAAAGAGGATCGCAAATGTCCATCTTCCGCAGAGGTGAAATATGGTACGCCTCGTACTCGCTCCCGGGCGGGAAGCGAATTAAGGAATCTCTTGGCACAGCGGACAAACGGCAAGCGCAGGAGTTGCACGACAAGCGAAAAGCCGAACTCTGGCGAGTAGACAGACTCGGTGACCTTCCTGATGTAACTTTTGAGGAAGCCTGTTTACGCTGGATTGAAGAGAAATCGGATAAGAAATCGCTCGATACAGATAAAGGGCGGATGGGATTCTGGCTTGAGCAATTTGAAGGAGTGAGACTGAAGGATATTACTGAGGCAAGGATTTACTCAGCAGTCAGCAGGATGCATAACCGGAGTCATCTGGAGATATGGAAGGCAAAGGTGGCAGCAGCCAGGAAGAAAGGAAATCCAGAACCGGAGTATGTAGCGAAGCCTGTCACAACCTCTACTAAAGCCAAACATCTTGCACTGATGAAAGCCATTCTGAGAGCAGCAGAACGCGACTGGAAATGGCTGGAGAAAGCGCCTGTCATCAAGATACCGGCAGTGCGCAATAAACGCGTGAGATGGCTGGAGAAAGATGAAGCAAAAAGACTGATTGATGAATGTCCGGAGCCGTTAAAGTCTGTCGTCAAGTTTGCGCTGGCAACAGGTTTGCGGCGTTCGAACATCATCAATCTGGAGTGGCAGCAGATAGACATGCAGCGCCGGGTAGCATGGGTTAACCCGGAAGACAGCAAATCAAACAGAGCTATTGGCGTAGCGCTGAATGATACCGCATGTAAGGTTCTGCGAGATCAGATAGGCAATCATAATAAATTTGTGTTCGTCCACACAAAAGCAGGAAGAAGGCCTGATGGTTCTGTCACGCCGGCAGTCAGGAAAATGAGAGTCGATGATGGGCGTGCATGGAAATCGGCATGCAAGCGAGCAGGGATTGAAGATTTCCGGTTCCACGACCTGCGACATACATGGGCGAGCTGGCTGATTCAGTCAGGTGTGCCGTTGTCTGTTCTTCAGGAGATGGGTGGCTGGGAGTCGATAGAAATGGTGCGTCGGTATGCCCACCTCGCGCCTAATCACCTGACCGAACATGCGAAGCAAATTGACTCGATTTTTAACGATGATGTCCCAAATATGTCCCACGAGGGAAATATGGAGGCTGGCGGAAATGGTTAACTCGTTGATTTCTAATGGCGCCCCCTACAGGATTCGAACCTGTGACCGACGGCTTAGAAGGCCGTTGCTCTATCCAGCTGAGCTAAGGGAGCATTGAACTGCAATGCGGACTGACACAAAACTGGTCGGTATTATACGTTCACAACCTTAACGGTCAATGGCTTTCCTCTCAACTGCTTGAGTTATGAGCATCCTACCTTTCCGCAAGGTAAATCCACCATCGTTCACCATCTAAAACAGTGCCAACGGTAAGCGGTAACTGACAACCGCCTTCACTTCTGACAAAATAGCGCCATCCCCTTTGACGTGAAGTAACAGATGGAATCCTCTCTCTGATGTCAGCAAAGATTATTGACGGTAAAACGATTGCGCAGCAGGTGCGCTCTGAGGTTGCTCAAAAAGTTCAGGCGCGTATTGAGGCTGGGCGTCGAGCCCCTGGCCTGGCGGTAGTTCTGGTAGGCAGCAACCCGGCCTCACAGATTTATGTGGCAAGCAAGCGTAAAGCCTGTGACGAGGTGGGGTTCGTCTCCCGCTCGTATGACCTGCCGGAAACCACCAGCGAAGCGGAACTGCTTGAGCTGATTGATACGCTCAACGCCGACAACACCATCGACGGTATTCTGGTTCAATTACCACTTCCGGCGGGCATCGATAATGTCAAAGTGCTGGAGCGGATTGATCCGGATAAAGACGTGGACGGTTTTCATCCGTACAACGTCGGTCGCCTGTGCCAGCGCGCCCCGCGTCTGCGCCCCTGCACACCGCGCGGAATTGTCACCTTGCTTGAGCGTTACAACATTGACCTCTATGGTCTGAATGCAGTCGTGATCGGCGCCTCTAACATCGTCGGTCGTCCCATGAGCATGGAGCTGCTGCTGGCCGGTTGCACCACTACGGTGACCCACCGTTTCACCAAAAATCTGCGTCACCACGTTGAGCATGCCGATCTGCTGATCGTTGCCGTCGGGAAACCCGGTTTTATTCCGGGTGACTGGATTAAAGAAGGCGCTATCGTGGTGGATGTCGGCATCAACCGTCTGGAAAATGGCAAAGTGGTTGGCGACGTGGTATTTGAAGACGCTGCCGCGCGCGCCTCGTACATTACGCCCGTGCCGGGCGGCGTGGGGCCGATGACGGTCGCCACTCTTATCGAAAACACGCTACAGGCGTGCGTTGAATATCACGATCCTCAGGACAAATAACATGGCGACATTTTCTTTAGGCAAGCATCCTCACGTTGAACTGTGCGATCTGCTGAAGCTGGAAGGCTGGAGTGAAAGCGGCGCCCAGGCGAAAATTGCCATTGGCGAAGGGCAGGTCAAGGTTGATGGCGCGGTAGAAACCCGTAAACGTTGCAAAATCGTGGCCGGGCAAACCGTCAGCTTTGCCGGCCAGACCATCACAGTAACGGCCTGAGTTGTCTGACGCCTCACCCGATCTCTCCTCCGGAGAGGTCGGGTTGAAGCCCTCTCTTCTCTCCTTCTTATCTCCCCATGACCATAGTGGTTAATTATCGATCAACTTCAAAGAATCATGATTTCATTTGATGAAGCGTGAAATTTAAGTTGCACGAAACTCACACCTTCATCACGATAAGTAGAACGTTCTACTATAACGTTCTACTTACAATAACAGCGCTAAAAAGCGCTACTCGGGGGAAATCAGCATGAGTCTGATATCAGGGTTTGTTAAATCGTTGTCTAAATTATCGATGATTGGTCGCGCCTTAATGCTGCCAATTTCACTGCTTCCTGCTGCGGGTCTGCTGTTGGCCTTCGGGGATAAATTCCATCTGCCGCTGATGATGAACGCAGGCGGCGTTATCTTTGATAACCTGCCGATGCTGTTCGCTATCGGCTCTGCCGTCGGTCTTGCCTCAGAATCAGGGATCGCCGCGCTGTCGGCGGCGGTCTCCGTGTTTGTCACCAATATCACCATCAGCACGGTGCTAAGCATCACGCCGGAGATGGCCTCCCAGGGCGGTAAATACGCAATGGTGGTCGGTATCCCGACCCTGCAAATGGGCGTCTTTGGCGGTCTGATTTGCGGCATTCTCGCCGCCTGGTGTTACAACCGTTTTCACACTATGCAGTTACCGGAATTCCTTGGTTTCTTCTCCGGTAAACGTTTTGTGGCGATCGCCACCGCGTTTCTCTCCTTCGTACTGGGACTGCTGCTGCCCTACGTCTGGCAACACATTCAGTCCGGTATTGATGCGCTCTCAGTGGTCGTTAACGGCGATAATCAGGCGCTCTCAACCTTCATCTTTGGCCTGGTCGAACGTGCGCTGATCCCGCTCGGGTTACACCACATCTGGTATCCCTCCTTCTGGTATTCCTTTGGGGATTACACCACTCAGGCCGGCCAGGTGATCCACGGTGACCAGACAATCTGGTTCAAAATGCTGGAGGAAGGGGTCAAATCCTTCAGTAGCGATACCTATCAGAACGCCGGTAAGTTCATGCAGGGCGAGTTCCCGCTGATGCTGTTTGCCCTGCCTGCGGCCTGTCTGGCGATGTATCACGAAGCGCACACGAAGAATAAGAAAATTGCGGCCGGTATTCTGTTCTCAGCGGCGCTCACCTGCTTCCTCACAGGAATTACCGAGCCAGTTGAGTTCACCTTTATTTTCGTGGCGCCGATCCTGTATGTCTTCAACGCCATTATGGCGGGGCTGGCCTATATGACCATGTACCTGCTCCATGCGCATATTGCCAAGTCGTTCTCTGCCGGTTTCATCGACTACCTGTCGTTTGGCATCCTGCCCTCCTTCAATGGCTATCAGACCAACTTCCTGAATGCCATTATCATCGGCGTGCCGATGGCGTTGATTTACTACTTTACCTTCCGCTTTGTCATTCGCCGCTTCGATATCAAAACGCCTGGCCGTACCGAAGTGACCGCCAATGCGAACGACAAAACGGATACCGAAATTGCCACCGAAATCATCGGATTGCTGGGCGGTGCGCAAAACATCGACTCCGTCGGCTCCTGTATCACCCGTCTGCGTCTGGAAGTGGCGAAAAGCGACGATGTTGACAGAGATGGTCTCAATGGCCTCGGCGCGCGCGGCGTGGTCTTTGTCGGCGACAACGGTATCCAGGTGATTTTCGGTGCCAGAGCACAGTTTATCGCCCAGACCATGTCCACGATGATCGGCAAATAATAAGATGCCTGAACGACACGTCTCCTGTACGCTGGGAGACGTTGTCGTATCTGGCTGATAACCGGTAATTTTCAGGGAGCGATTTTGAAGAAAGTCAGCATTATTGATGTCGCAAAGCAGGCGGGCGTCTCGGTTTCAACCGTTTCGCTGGTGCTACGCCAGAAAGGGAAAATCTCAGAGGCAACGATTGAGAAGGTTCATGCTGCCATCGATACGCTTGGTTACGTTCATAACATCGCCGCGGCGAATCTTCGCGCCAACACCTCCAATCTGATCGGCCTGATCCTGCGCGATTTTAGCGACAGCTTTTCCATCAAGGTGATGGCAAGTATTGTTCAGGAGCTGGAAAAAAACGGGTTTATGGTCTTTCTCGGTCAACCGCTTAACGATGATGATCACCTCGAACGCTGTCTGTTGTCGTTTAAGCAGCAGGGTGTCGCCGGCGTGATTTACCTTGCCTCCGATAATCGCGCCGCGACATTGCCGGAGAAAATTCGCCAGTGTCCGCTGCCGCTGGTGGTCGTATCTCAGTCGCTGCTGGAAGACAAATGCAATCTGGTGATGCGTGATAATCGCCAGGCTGCAAACCTGGCAGCCCGCTATCTCATTGAGCGCGGACACCGTAACATCGCCTATATCGGCGGTCAGGAAGGTTGCCATATTCGTGAGCAACGGCTGCTGGGTTTTCGCAGTGCCATGACGCAGAACGGGCTGGTGTATCGCGAGGAGTCCGCACCGGCCTGTAGCGACGACACCCAGGCGGCAGGACTCGCCACGCGCCAGTTACTGGAAAAAAACAACACCATCACCGCCCTGCTCTGCCATTCGCCCGCAGCGATGATTGGCTCGATCTCCGGCATCCATCAGGTTGGGCGTACGGTCGGGAAAGATGTTTTCCTCACGCAACAGGTCGCCCTGATTGGGTTCGAAGACATGCTCCACGTGAATCTGACGTCCCCCTCATTGACCTATGTTTCATCCGCCAGTGAAGAGACCGGGCGCCAGGCGGCAGTCCTTATAATGCGCAAACTGAAAGAACCGGCGCTACAAATTCAGCGCATTACCCTTTCCGGTCAACTGGTCGTGCGCGAATCGGCGTAAATTCAGAATTCACCACCCACCTCTCCTCGCCCGTCGCTGCTATATTGCTACGATTTGCCTGGGATAATACCAATGCCTACCGTTATTACGCACGCCGCCGTCCCGATTTGCCTTGGGCTGGGTCTGGGACTGAAAGTGATTCCCCCACGTTTACTGTTTGCCGGGATCGTCCTTGCGATGCTGCCGGACGTTGACATGCTTTCGTTCAAACTCGGTGTGGCCTATGGAAACGTGTTCGGCCATCGCGGATTTACCCATTCGCTGCTGTTCGCATTGGTGGTTCCGCTGCTCTGCGTGTGGATGGGGCGACGATGGTTTAAAGCCGGGTTAATGCGTTGCTGGCTGTTTTTGACGGTTTCACTGCTGTCGCACAGTCTGCTGGACTCAATCACTACCGGTGGCAAAGGCGTTGGCTGGCTGTGGCCGTGGTCGGATGAACGCTTCTTCGCGCCGTGGCAGGTGATAAAGGTCGCGCCGTTTGCCCTCTCGCGCTATACCACACCGTACGGGCACCAGGTCATTCTTTCCGAGTTATTGTGGGTATGGTTGCCGGGTGTACTGTTGATGGGGATGCTGTGGTGGTATAGACGTCATTAATAGTGCCTGATGGCGCTACGCTTATCAGGCCTACCGATCATTCCATCGTAGGCCGGATAAGGCGTTAGCCGCCATCCGGCAATTCAGGTAATTACTTACGACGCCAGGTCGTCCCCTGCGGACCATCTTCCAGCACGATGCCCATCTCATTCAGACGATCACGCGCCGCATCCGCCGCCGCCCAGTCTTTGGCTTTACGGGCATCCAGTCGCTGCTGAATCAGCGCTTCAATTTCCGCCACTTCACCGTCGTCCGACTGCGCACCGCTTTGCAGGAACGCTTCCGGATCCTGCTCCAGCAGTCCCAGCACGCCAGAGATCTTACGCAGGTGAGAGGCCATCGCGTTCGCAGCGGCCATGTCCTCGCCCTTCAGACGGTTCACTTCACGCGCCATGTCGAACAGCACGGAATACGCTTCTGGCGTGTTGAAATCATCGTTCATCGCCTCAACAAAACGCGCTTCAAACGCCTCACCACCGGCAGGCGCAGCAGATTTATCTGTCCCACGCAGCGCGGTATACAGTCGCTCCAGCGCAGAACGTGCCTGCTTCAGGTTCTCTTCGCTATAGTTCAACTGGCTACGATAGTGGCCGGACATCAGGAAGTAGCGCACGGTTTCCGCGTCGTAATACTTCAGCACATCGCGTACGGTAAAGAAGTTACCCAGCGATTTAGACATCTTCTCGCGGTCGACCATCACCATCCCGGAGTGCATCCAGTAGTTGACGTACTCACCGTCGTGCGCACAGGTGGACTGGGCAATTTCGTTTTCGTGGTGCGGGAACATCAGATCAGAACCGCCGCCGTGGATATCAAAGTGATTTCCCAGCTGTTTGCAGTTCATCGCGGAACACTCAATGTGCCAGCCAGGACGGCCTGCACCCCACGGTGACGGCCAGCTTGGCTCGCCCTCTTTGGACATTTTCCACAGCACGAAGTCCATCGGGTTGTGCTTTACATCCACCACGTCCACGCGCGCACCGGCCTGCAACTGATCCAGATCCTGGCGCGACAGTTGTCCGTAGTTCGGGTCGGTCGGGACATCGAACATCACGTCGCCGTTGTCCGCCACATAGGCATGACCTTTAGCAATCAGCTGTTCAGTGATTTCAATGATTTCGGCGATATGGTGGGTTGCGCGTGGCTCCAGATCCGGACGCAGAATATTTAGCGCATCAAAGTCGTTGTGCATTTCGGCGATCATACGATCCACCAGCGCGACAAAGCTCTCGCCATTTTCATTCGCACGTTTAATGATTTTATCGTCGATATCGGTGATGTTACGCACGTACTTCAGCTTGTAGCCCAGAAAGCGCAGATAGCGCGCCACCACGTCAAACGCCACAAACGTACGGCCATGACCAATATGACAGAGATCGTAAACGGTAATACCACACACGTACATGCCGACTTCCCCGGCATGAATGGGTTTGAATTCCTCTTTTTGGCGCGTCAGTGTATTAAAGATTTTTAACATCGAAGATTCCGTGTAAGACGTGTGTGGATAACAAAGTCTGTATAATACCCATAATTGGGACGGGAAGCAGCACACTTTGCGAGGTGATCGCGGCGTGCGGTTATGCTATAACACCTCCCTAACTCTGACCCTTAGTTGGGTTAAAGCACCACTATATCGGAACAGGATGCAAAAATGGTTACTTTCCACACTAATCACGGCGATATCGTAATCAAAACGTTTGATGATAAAGCGCCTGAAACAGTTAAAAACTTCCTGGACTACTGCCGCGAAGGTTTTTACAACAACACCATTTTCCACCGTGTGATTAACGGTTTTATGATTCAGGGCGGCGGTTTTGAGCCTGGCATGAAACAGAAAGCCACCAAAGAAGCTATTAAAAACGAAGCCAACAACGGTCTGAAAAACACCCGTGGTACGCTGGCAATGGCACGTACTCAGGCTCCGCACTCCGCAACGGCGCAGTTCTTCATCAACGTTGCCGACAACGACTTCCTGAACTTCTCCGCCGAAAGCATGCAGGGCTGGGGCTACTGCGTATTTGCAGAAGTCGTTGAAGGTATGGACGTGGTTGACAAAATCAAAGGCGTTTCTACTGGTCGCAGCGGCATGCACCAGGACGTACCGAAAGAAGACGTCATTATCGAAAACGTGACCGTCAGCGAGTAATCGTGACGACACTGTTTATTGCAGATCTTCATCTCTGCACGGAAGAACCGGCGATCACCGCCGGTTTTCTGCGTTTTTTAGCGGGTGAAGCCCGTCAGGCCGACGCGTTGTATATCCTGGGCGACCTGTTTGAAGCCTGGATTGGCGATGACGATCCTAACCCGTTACACCGTGAAATGGCCGCCGCCATTAAAGCGGTTGTCGATTCCGGCGTCCCCTGTTTCTTCATTCACGGTAACCGTGACTTCCTGATTGGCAAACGCTTCGCCCGCGAAAGCGGCATGACGTTGCTCCCCCAGGAAAAAGTACTCAATCTGTACGGTCGTCGGGTGCTTATCCTGCACGGCGATACGCTGTGTACCGATGATGCGGGTTATCAGGCGTTTCGCGCAAAGGTCCATCAGCGCTGGCTGCAAACGCTGTTCCTCGCCCTGCCGCTGTGTATTCGCAAACGCGTGGCCGCCCGAATGCGTGCCGACAGCAAAGCCGCCAACAGCAGCAAATCGCTGGAGATCATGGACGTCAACAAACATGCCGTCATCGCAGAGATGGAAAAACACCACGTCCAGTGGCTGATTCACGGCCATACCCACCGTCCTGATGTTCACCCGCTCACTGCGAATGGCGAACCCGCCTTCCGCGTCGTGTTAGGCGCCTGGCATCACGAAGGATCGATGGTCAAAGTCACCCCGGACGATGTGGAACTGATCGCGTTCCCGTTTTGAGAAAAAAGCCCTCTCATTATTAATACTGGAATACTCGCGATGATCATTAGTGCCAGCCGTCGCACCGATATACCCGCTTTCTATAGTGAGTGGTTAATGAACCGCATTCGTGCCGGTTTTTTACTGACCCGGAATCCTTTTAACTATCACCAGGTCTCTCGGGTGTCATTGCTGCCTGAAGATGTTGACGCGATTGTATTCTGGACACGCAACCCCACGAAGCTGCTCCCCTATATCGATGAGCTCACTGACATCGGTCATCGTTTTTATTTCCAGTTCACCCTCACCGGGTACCCGCGGTTGATTGAGTCTAAAACCTTAAATCCGCATAAAGCGCTCGACGTATTCAAACGACTGTCAGCAAAAACAGGCGCTGAAAAAGTCATCTGGCGCTATGACCCCATTTTGTTTTCAAATCTTCTTCCGTTTGACGAACATATCCGCCTGTTCAGCAAAATCGCCACCGAATTAGAAGGCCATACCCGGCGCGTCGTAATTAGCTTCGCTGATTTTTATCAAAAAACGGAAAAAAACCTGAAGGCGATTGATTCGCTCATTTACAGCGATATCACGCAAAACCATGAACTCTGTTTAGCGTTGTCGCATAAATTAGCAGAGATAGCCCGGCAACACGGACTGGACATCTATTCCTGTGCCGAAGAAGTTAATCTTACCGGACAAGGTATTCAGCACGGGAAGTGTATTGATGAGGCGCTCATTAATGACTTGTTTGGCTTATTAATCCCCACTAGCAAAGATTCAGGTCAACGTGAGGCCTGTGGATGTGTGAAGAGCATAGACATCGGTGCCTACAACACCTGCCTGCATGGATGTCAATATTGCTACGCGACCCACAATCAACATCAAGCCAACAGCCATTTCAAAAAACATGATCCACAGAGTCCCTTTTTGTCAGGGGGCACAGAGGGGATTGATCCGCTTCTGTTAGAACCGGTACGTTTCCAGCAAAATCTCTTTTGACGTCGCAGGAAGCCTTAAAATCCAGCTACGCAACCGTTTTCCTTGGCGTAGTATCGTGCTATTCTCTGTGGCCTCAAAAGCAGCGTGTCCCGCACCACAGGAGTTTTCAGACGCATGTCTTCCCGCAATAATCCGGCGCGTGTCGCCATCGTGATGGGGTCCAAAAGCGACTGGGCTACCATGCAGTTTGCCGCCGAAATCTTTGAAATCCTGGACGTCCCACACCACGTTGAAGTGGTTTCTGCCCACCGTACCCCCGACAGACTGTTCAGCTTTGCCGAAAGCGCCGAAGAGAACGGCTATCAGGTGATTATTGCTGGCGCGGGTGGTGCAGCCCATCTTCCAGGTATGATTGCGGCGAAAACGCTGGTGCCGGTACTGGGCGTTCCGGTACAAAGCGCGGCGCTGAGCGGCGTCGATAGCCTGTACTCTATCGTGCAGATGCCGCGCGGAATTCCGGTCGGTACGCTGGCGATTGGTAAAGCGGGTGCGGCTAATGCGGCGCTGCTGGCGGCGCAGATTCTGGCGACGCATGATAAATCGCTGCATCAGCGCCTGAACGACTGGCGCAAGGCGCAAACGGATGAGGTGCTGGAGAATCCGGATCCGCGAGGTGCGGCATGAAACAGGTTTGCGTACTGGGCAACGGTCAATTAGGACGGATGCTGCGTCAGGCGGGTGAACCGCTGGGCATCGCTGTCTGGCCAGTTGGTCTGGATGCGGAACCGGCTGCTGTGCCCTTTCAGCAGAGCGTAATTACCGCAGAAATCGAGCGCTGGCCAGAAACCGCGCTAACGCGTGAACTGGCGCGTCATCCGGCCTTCGTGAACCGCGACGTGTTCCCGATCATTGCTGACCGTCTGACGCAAAAACAGCTTTTCGACAAGCTCGGTCTGGCGACCGCGCCGTGGCAGTTGCTGGCGGATAAAAGTGAATGGCCTGTCATCTTTAACCGTTTAGGCGAACTGGCTATCGTGAAACGTCGCGTCGGCGGTTATGACGGTCGTGGTCAGTGGCGTTTACGCGCCGGTGAAACCGATCAACTGCCGGACGACAACTACGGCGAATGCATTGTCGAAAAGGGCATTAACTTCTCAGGTGAAGTGTCCCTCGTCGGCGCGCGTGCGCATGACGGCAGTACGGTGTTCTACCCGCTGACGCGTAACCTGCATCAGGACGGCATTCTGCGCACCAGCGTCGCCTTCCCTCGGGCCGACGCGAAGCAGCAGGCGCAGGCCGAATCCATGCTGTCGGCAATTATGCAGGAGCTGGGTTACGTCGGTGTGATGGCGATGGAGTGTTTTGTCACGCCGGAAGGGTTGTTGATCAACGAACTGGCCCCGCGCGTACACAACAGCGGTCACTGGACGCAAAACGGTGCCAGCATCAGCCAGTTTGAGCTGCATCTGCGGGCGATTACCGGCTTGCCGCTGCCGTCACCGGTGGTGGACAGTCCGTCGGTGATGGTGAATCTGATTGGCAGCGATCTGAATTATGACTGGCTGAAACTGCCGCTGGTTCATCTGCACTGGTACGACAAAGAGGTGCGTCCTGGACGTAAAGTCGGTCACCTGAATCTGACCGACAGCGACACCGCTCGCCTGAGCGCCACGCTGGAAGCACTTTCCCCGCTGCTGCCGACGGAATACGCCAGCGGTATCCTCTGGGCGCAAACCCAGCTCAAATAAGCCTTTATCACGCGTAAAATGCGGGGAAGTTTAACTTATACTTCCCCGCCCTCTCCTTCCGCGCGTAAAATCCCGTCCATTGCTGTTTGTCTTTTTCAGGATTTCTCATGAACGATGGAACGGACTATCGCGCGATCCTTACCGCCGATACGCCCTTAATCGATGTCCGCGCGCCGGTTGAATTTCAGCAGGGTGCCATACCGGGCGCGATAAATTTACCCTTAATGAATGATGACGAGCGCGCCGCCGTGGGTACCTGCTATAAACGCCAGGGACCAGAAGCGGCACTGGCGCTGGGTCATCAACTGGTCTGCGGCGAGATTCGCCAGCAGCGTCTGGATGCCTGGCGCGAAGCCTGCCGGCAACACCCGCAGGGTTATCTCTGCTGCGCCCGGGGCGGTCAGCGCTCACACATTGTCCAGCAATGGTTACGCGAGTCTGGCGTGGATTACCCGTTGATCAACGGTGGCTACAAGGCGCTACGCCAGGCCGCGATTACCGCCACGGAAGAACAGGTACAAAAACCGATCGTGCTGGTTGGCGGCTGCACCGGTAATGGCAAAACGCAACTGGTACAACAGCAGGAAAACGGGGTCGATCTCGAGGGTCTGGCCCATCATCGCGGCTCCTCTTTTGGTCGTACGCTGGAACCCCAGCTCAGTCAGGCCAGTTTCGAAAACCTGCTGGCGGTGACTCTACTCAAAAAGCAGGCCACACGCTGGGTGCTGGAAGATGAAGGCCGGATGATTGGCTCGAACCATCTGCCGGAATGCCTGCGCGAGCGCATGGCACAGGCTACTATCGCCGTGATTGACGACCCGTTCGAGCGGCGTCTTGAGCGTCTGCGCGAGGAGTATTTCGTGCGCATGCATCATGATTTCACCCATGCTTATGGCGAATCACATGGCTGGCAGGAATACAGCGACTATCTGCATCACGGGCTTTTCGCCATTCAACGGCGTCTGGGCTTACAGCGTTTTAACGAGTTAACCGCAAAGCTGGACGTGGCATTGGATGAACAGCGTCGCACCGGCAGCACCGAGGCGCATTTCAGTTGGTTAGTGCCGCTGCTGGAAGCGTATTACGATCCGATGTATCGCTATCAACTGGAAAAGAAAGCCGGAAAGATTGTGTTCCGCGGGACGTTTGAAGAGGTTGAAGCGTGGTTGCGCAGTTGAAAAATGCCGGATGGCGCTACCGCTTATCCGGCCTACAGGATGGTGATCATTTGTAGGCCCGGTAAGCGTTAGCGTCACCGGGCACAGAAAATGTCATTTGTAGGCCCGGTAAGCGTTAGCGTCACCAGGCACAGAAAGTGTCATTTGCAGGCCCGGTAAGCGTTAGCGTCACCGGGCACAGAAAGTGTCATTTGCAGGCCCGGTAAGCGTTAGCGTCACCGGGCACAGAAAGTGTCATTTGCAGGCCCGGTAAGCGTTAGCGTCACCGGGCACAGAAAGTGTCATGTGCAGGCCCGGTAAGCGTTAGCGTCACCGGGCACAGAAAGTGTCATGTGCAGGCCCGGTAAGCGTTAGCGTCACCGGGCACAGAAAGTGTCATTTGCAGGCCCGGTAAGCGTTAGCGTCACCGGGCACAGAAAGTGTCATGTGCAGGCCCGGTAAGCGTTAGCGTCACCGGGCACAGAAAGTGTCATTTGTAGGCCCGGTAAGCGTTAGCGTCACCAGGCACAGAAAGTGTCATGTGCAGGCCCGGTAAGCGTTAGCGTCACCGGGCATAGCATCAGACTCAGAAGTCGTAACGCAGACGTACCAGGTTCATATCACCCAGGTCGTCGGTGCTGGAGGTAAAGACGTGTTCGTAATCAACACGGAAACCGTAATCCAGTTGGAAGCTGATACCCACACCGTTGTCGGTACGCAGGTAGTTGCGACCATTCACGTATTCAATGCGATCACCCATGAAATACGGCTGAACGGATTTCAACGCATACTGGTTGATTGGGAACTTATAGCCCGCAAAGTATTCCAGACCCCAGGCATCACCGGCAAAGTAGTCGTTAACAGACACTTTCTTGGTGGTCATGAAGTTCTGGTACCAGCCGCCGCCCAGTGAGAAGGTCCAGTTATCCGGCGTCCAGCTCAGTGCAGTCCCCACGATGTTCTGATCGTACGTTTTGTCGCCGTTACCGCGCATTTCCGCACGGGTGTAGTTCCACGCCGTACCCCAGCTCAGATCGTCAGTAATATGATAATCCGCACCCAGTGAACCACCGCCTTTACGCTTGTAGTTCAGGCCATTGTTCGGGTTGTAGTCGTCGCTGAACAGATAAGACGCGTAGAGATCAACATCGCCAACCGTTTTCTTATATTTCAGCATTTTGCGGGAACGATAAGAGCCATCGTAGTCGCCGTTAATCCCGTTACCCGGAGCCTGACCAATCATGTCGTAGTCCCAGATATCGGTTTTCGCACCGACCACATCGTAGTAGATGCTGTTCTGTTGGCCGAAGGTCAGCGTACCCCAGGTATCACTCTTCAGACCGGTGTACAGCATACGACGGGTGGTGTCGTGCGCGCCGTCTGCATAGTGGTTGTCCCAGTTGAACTGCGCCGGAATGTTCACGCCCAGCTCGTAGAAGCTGATCCAACTGATGTCATCAAACAGATAGTAATCTGCCGCGAAGCGGAAACGGGTACCGCCGTCGAAGCCATTACGTTTATAACCATTTGCACCGTCATCGCCCGTCATATTCTGGAACTGAGGACGAATACTCCCGCCAACGGTAAAGTTGAGACGGCTCAGCGGATTGCCCGCCTGCGGATCTTGTTTCAGAACGGTGATTTCCGCCTGAGAGGCGAAGGACGTCAATGCCACTGCTGCGCCGATCGATGCCGCCAGCGCTGTTGTTTTTATAGTCATTATTTTTCCTTGATAGATTTCCTGCTAATTATTCAGCGATTGAATATTAACTGGTATTAACACTGACGTGTTGGCGGGTTTTTAATGATTTGTGCCGTTAAACAGCGAGGGGTTATCCATTCATGCTACTAAGAAAGTACGCGCCAGTATAAAAACCGGCGCGTCATTATCACGGTGTTAAACAGTAAACTGCCGGAACAGCGCTTTCCCTTTCAGCAGACGGACACCGAGCCAGCCCCCGCAAAGAGAAAGTAAAAGCGCACCGCAGACCGGCAGAACAATCCACAAGCGCCAGTCAGGTTCCCACGGAAAGTCAAACACCTGAGTTTGCAGTACTGCCAGCGCGGTTTCCGCGCCGATGGACGCCACCAGTCCGGAGACCAGCCCCAGCATGGCAAATTCACACCACAGCGTGGTACGCAGGAGTTTCTTGCCCGCACCTAACGTACGCCAGACCACCAGCTCCTGATGCCGTTGACGCATACCAACCTGCACCTGCGCCAGTAACAGCAGCATGCCGCAGGCGGTCACCAGCACAACCATCACCTCCAGCGCCCGACTGACCTGCTCCAGCACCTGCCCCACCTGCTTGAGGATCGCGCCGATGTCTAACAGGCTGATGGTGGGGAACTCACGATTAAGCTGCGTCAGCATGCCGTTGCCGTTTTCCCAGCGGAAGCTGGTCAGCCAGCTCTGCGGCTGTCCATCCAGCGCACCGGACGGGAAGATAAAGAAAAAGTTGGGCCGCAGGCTCTCCCAGTCGACCCGACGCAAACTGGTCACCTTCGCGCTGAACGCCTGGGTGTCGCCCATAAAAGTGACGCTGTCGCCGAGCGAAACGTTCAACCGTTTTGCCAGCCCCTCTTCCATCGATACCTCGCCTTTTTCTGGCGGCCAGTTGCCGGCGGTGAGGGGATTGTGATCCGGACGGGCATCCTGCCAGGTCAGGTTCAGCTCACGATTCAGGGACTCATCTTGCCCACCTTCGGTCGGCGTGTTGTTTATCGCCGTCAACCGCGCCCGCACAATCGGGTAGAACGCTTCCGGGATCACCTGATGCTCGGAGAGAAATGCCTTCACCTGCGGCACCTGATCCGGGGCAATGTTGATCAGAAAATAGTTTGGACTTTCCGGCGGAAGCTGCTGCTGCCAGCGATCCAGCAGGTCACCGCGTAAAACCAGCAGCAGCGCCAGCAGCATAAACGACAGCGAAAACGCTGACAGCTGGCTCAGCGTCGACCACGGCTGACGTAACAGGCGACTGACCGCGAGGCGCAGCGGCAGCGCCGACAGCGTCATCCCGCGCAGAACGTTCAGCAGCATCCATCCCAGCACGCCGCACAACAACGCCAGCACGACCGCCCCCGCCAGCACCGCCCACAGCAACGGGCTGCCGCCCATTAACCCGGCCAGTAACAGCACCACCACCACGGTCACGATCGGCAAATAGAATTTCACCGGCCAGACGTTGGCCACCACATCACGACGTAATACGCGCAGCGGTTGGGTAGCCAATAGCAAGCGATACGGACGCAAACCGACCAGTAGCGAGATCACCGTCATGGTGCCCAACGCCCAGATCCACGGCCAGAAACTGGCAGGCGGCAACGCGGCGGGTAACACCGGTTTAAGCAGCACCATCAGCACTTTTTCGAATAACAGGCCGATCGCCCCACCCGTCGCGGCGGAAAGCGCCAGTACCATCAGCCACTGCCCGACGATCAGTTTTCGCAGTTGCGCCCTGCCCGCGCCGAGCGTTTTCAGAATCGCCACCAGATCGTAGCGACTGCGACAGTAGTGATTCATCGCCACCGCCACGGCAGCGACGGCCAGTAGCAGTGTTAACAGTGCCGAAAGAAGAAGAAATTGTTGCGAACGCTCAAGGGATTTGCCCAGCGCGCCTTCGTCCTGTTCAAGTCCGTACCAGCGATGCTCCGGCTTCAGTTGCGGTAGCAGCCACTTTTCATAGCCATCAAGCTGTTGCGGCGTACCGCCAAATTTATAGCGCCACGTGACGCGGCTGCCAGGCTGCACGGCACCGGTTTTCGCGACATCCGCCGTATTCATTAACAGACGCGGCGCCATCTGGAAGGGATTAAAGCCGGAGTCCGGCTCCTGCACCACTTCACCGGCAATGCGCAGCGTGGCGTCGCCGACGTCAATGGTGTCGCCGGTTTTCAGGTTCAGCAATGCCATCAGTCGCGGTGCCAGCAGTACCGTTCCTTGCTGCGGCTTGAGCCCCGGCGGGTTGGTTTCCAGTTCGCCGTACATTGGGTAGATGTCATCGACCGCTTTGACATTCGCCAGTTGTGGCGTGTCACCGGCAAAGGTCATGGTGGCAAAGGTCAGTTGCTCCCCGACCTTCAGGCCGCGCTGACGCGCTTCGTCAATCCACGCCTGCGGCACCTCACGCGAACTGCGCAGCGCCCGGTCGCCCGCCATAAACTCACGGCTTTGTTGACTTAACCCTTTTTCCATCCGGTCGCTGATGTTGCCCAGCGCCAGCACGCAGGCCACCGCCAGACTCAGCGCCAGCCAGACAATCAACAGCGATGGCGAGCGCCATTCGCGCCAGAACCAGCGTGCAATCATGCCTCCTCCTGCAACTGTCCATTTACCAGACGCAGCCGCCGATCGCAGCGCGCCGCCAGTTGCGGATCGTGAGTCACCAGGATAAGCGTGGTGCCATGCTCGCGGTTAAGGGAAAAAAGCAGATCGGCAATTTTCTCGCCGGTCTGCCGGTCAAGGTTACCCGTTGGCTCATCGGCAAACAGGACGTCCGGGCGACCATTAAAAGCACGCGCCAACGCCACGCGCTGCTGCTCACCACCGGAAAGCTGCGCCGGAAGGTGATCCAGACGCTTACCCAGTCCCAGTTGTTCAAGCAGCGCTTTCGCCCCCGCTTTACTTTGTCCGCTGTTTTCGCCACGCAGCAGTGCGGGGAGTTCGACGTTCTCCAGCGCGTTTAGCGTCGGAATCAACATAAAGGACTGAAAGACAAAGCCGACATGCTGCGCACGCAGTTGAGCACGGGCCTCTTCATCCATCTGGTGCAGCGGTTTCCCCACCAGAGTGACGTCGCCGTCGGTGCCGTCGTCCAGTCCGGCGAGGATCGCCAGCAGCGTGGATTTCCCTGAACCCGACTCGCCAATCAGCGCAATGGTCTCGGCGCGTTTGACAACCAGTTCAACTCCGGTAAGGATGGAAAGCTCATGCTCCCCCTGACCGACGGACTTCTTAAGATGATGAACTTCAACAATGTTTTCCGCTGGCATTTGCCTTTCCTGTTCCTGATCCTGTTTACCTGTCGGGCCGCTGCGGCTGACACGTTGTTAATCCTCGGTGACAGCCTGAGCGCCGGATACCGAATGTCCGCCAGTGCCGCCTGGCCTGCGCTGCTCAACGATAAATGGCAGAGCAAAACCACGGTGGTGAACGCCAGCATTAGCGGCGACACCTCCCAGCAAGCGCTGGCGCGTTTGCCTGCGCTACTCAAACAGCATCAACCGCGCTGGGTGCTGGTTGAGCTGGGTGGCAACGACGGACTGCGCGGCTTTGCGCCACAACAGACCGAACAGACACTGCGTACCATTGTGCAGGACGTGAAGGCGGCAAACGTCGAACCGCTGCTGATGCAAATTCGTCTGCCCGCAAACTACGGTCGTCGGTATAATGAAACCTTTAGCGCGCTCTATCCAAAGCTCGCCAAAGAGTTTGATATTCCTCTGTTACCCTTTTTTATGGAAGAGGTCTATCTAAAACCACAATGGATGCAGGATGATGGTATTCATCCTAACCGCGATGCCCAACCGTTTATCGCCGACTGGATGGCGAAGCAGTTGAGTCCTTTAGTAAAACACGAGTCTTAATTCAACGGAGATCCTGACAGGTAAAGTTATGCAAAAATCGGTCTTAATAACAGGATGTTCCAGCGGTATCGGCCTGGAAAGCGCGCTTGAGCTGAAACGCCAGGGCTTTCAGGTTCTCGCTGGCTGCCGCAAACCCGACGACGTCACGCGCATGAATAGCATGGGTTTCACCGGCATATTGATTGATCTCGACTCGCCCGAGAGCGTGGATCGCGCCGCTGACGAGGTGATCGCCCTGACCGATAACTGCTTATACGGGATCTTTAACAATGCCGGATACGGCGTCTACGGTCCGCTGCCCACCATCAGCCGCGCGCAGATGGAGCAGCAATTTTCCGCCAATTTCTTTGGCGCACATCAGCTCACGATGCGCCTGTTACCGGCCATGCTACCGCATGGCGAAGGTCGGATCGTGATGACCTCCTCGGTGATGGGGCTGATCTCAACGCCCGGGCGCGGCGCCTACGCGGCCAGCAAATACGCGCTGGAAGCCTGGTCAGATGCGTTGCGCATGGAACTGCGTCACAGCGGAATTAAAGTCAGCCTGATTGAACCCGGCCCCATCCGCACGCGTTTTACCGAAAACGTTAACCAGACCCAGAACGACAAACCGGTGGAAAACCCCGGTATTGCCGCACGTTTTACGCTCGATCCTGAAGCCGTCGTCGCCAAAGTGCGCCATGCTTTTGTCAGCGATAAACCCAAACTCCGCTATCCCGTCACGCTGGTGACCTGGGCCGTCATGCTGCTCAAACGTCTACTGCCGGGACGCCTGATGGACAAAATTTTGCACGGATGAGTTGAAGCGTACGCGTCAGCCCCCATGTAAAAAAGAAATCGACACAAGAGAGTGACGCCATGTCCACACAGAATATTGTCAACATTACCGAATCGAACCTGCAGCAGACCTTAGAACTGTCGATGACCACGCCGGTCCTGTTCTACTTCTGGTCTGAACGCAGCCAGCACTGCCTGCAACTGACGCCGGTACTGGAAAGCCTTGCCGCGCAGTACAACGGTCAGTTCATTCTGGCGAAGCTCGACTGCGATGCCGAACAGATGATTGCCTCTCAGTTTGGTCTGCGCGCTATTCCGACCGTCTATCTGTTCCAGAATGGTCAGCCGGTTGACGGCTTCCAGGGACCGCAGCCGGAAGAGGTGATTCGCGCCCTGCTCGACAAAGTGTTGCCGCGTGAAGAAGAGCTAAAAGCGCAACAGGCCATGCAGCTGATGCAGGAAGGCAACTACGTGGAAGCGCTGCCGCTGCTGAAAGATGCCTGGCAATTGTCGAACCAGAACGGTGAAATCGGCCTGCTGCTGGCGGAAACGCAAATTGCCCTCAACCGCTCTGAAGACGCGGAAGCCGTGCTGAAAACCATTCCGCTGCAGGATCAGGACACCCGTTATCAGGGGCTGGTCGCGCAAATTGAGCTGTTGAAACAGGCGGCGGATACGCCAGAGATTCAGCTACTGCAACAGCAGGTGGCGGACAACCCGCAGGATGCCGGACTGGCAGCGCAGCTGGCGCTGCAACTGCATCAGGTGGGACGTAACGAAGAAGCGCTGGAGCTGCTGTTCAGCCATCTGAAGAAAGATCTTGCTGCTGCTGACGGTCAGGCACGTAAAACGTTCCAGGAAATTCTTGCCGCGCTGGGTACCGGCGACGCACTGGCGTCGAAATATCGCCGTCAGCTGTACGCGTTGCTGTACTGATTGTATTTGCCCGATGGCGCTACGCTTATCGGGCCTACGCAAGCCGCCCGTTATGATTTCCTTAAATGCGTCACTACCAGTTGGTGACGCGAATTGTAAAACTTCCGATAGGTTAAATAGCAGGCAATGATGGTCGACAGGCTCGCCGTTGAGAGCAGCATAAACGTCACCATAATCTGATATTTAATCGCTTTAACCGGATCGATACCGGCAAAGATCAGCCCCGACATCATCCCCGGCAAACTCACCAGTCCGACCGTTTTCGCAGAGTCGATCGTCGGGATCAACGAGGCGCGAATGCTGTCGCGAATCAAGCCGGCAGACGCCATTTTCGGCGTGGCGCCGAGGCTGAGTTTCTCCTGAATCTGCTGTTGTTCGCTACTGAAACGCTGACCGAGATTGTTGTAGCACAACCCAACCGCCACCATCGCATTACCGGCAATCATCCCGGAAATGGGGATCACCTGCATCGGGATGAATTCGATCGAACCCGACAGCACCAACACCGCCAGCGTTAACCCTGCCCCCGTCGTGATGGCAATGAACGAGGAAACAAATGCTTTATCAATATATTTACTGCGCTTCTGCGCGTTATACGCGGCGTTAAAACAGATAAATAGCACCATCACTAACGTCAGGACAGCATGATTCACCGCGAAGATATATTTCAGAACATAGCCGACGATAATAAGCTGAACGACAGCGCGAGCGACGCTCCAGAGAATATCTTTCTCCAGCGCCAGTTTCTCTTTGTGGCTTATCAGCATCGCCACCACCACCAGCATCAGCGCTAATGCCAGTGACTCGTTGGTAATATTATGTTCATTCATTGCGCGTTTCCTGCATTTCTCCGGCATGCGGCATCAGCGTGATTATTTCATCCGCATGATTAATTTCGTCTTTATCGTGAGTCACCCACAGCACCCCTATCTGTTTATCGCGAGCATAGTGATGAATCATCTCATTCACATTGCGCTTATTGCTTTCATCCAATGCGCTGGTGATTTCATCAAGCAGTAAAACCTGCGGCAAAAACTGTAAATTACGGATCAGGGAAATACGCTGTTTCTCTCCGCCGGAGAGCTCATTAATATTTTTCGCCAGAATCGACTCCGGCAGTTGAAAGCGTGCCAGATCCGCCAGAAAAGCCCCAGGATCAGGGCGCCGGTTACGGATTTGCCAGGGGAAGATCAGATTATCGTAGACAGTATCGCCAAACAGCGCGGGCGTCTGGGCGCAATAGGAAACCTGTTGACGATAATGTTCCGGGTTAAGAGTGGCGATATCCTCCCCGACAAAGAGGATCTCGCCGCTATTCGGACTGAGCAACGACGCAATAATCTTCAATAAGGTACTTTTTCCACAGCCGGAAGGGCCGGTTATTAATTTAAATTCACCGGGATGTAAGTCAAAACTGATGTTATTCAGAATTTTGGTGGTCCCGACCTGGTAACCCACATTGTTTACCTGCAGCAAAATGCTATTTTCACGCATTATCTATCCTGTTTTCGCGTTTTATCGCAAAATAGTGTATCCCTCTAATTAACGGGAGGGGAACTCTCTTTAATGAATCAGGTATAATTTCAAGAGTAACATCGCCAATCACGACATCATGGACAGTTCAACAGGAGGTTTTTCAATGCTTATCGTTATTCCTATTCTCATTTTTGTTGCGCTGGTGATCGTCGGTGCCGGCGTGAAAATTGTTCCCCAGGGGTACCAGTGGACGGTAGAGCGATTTGGCCGCTATACCAAAACGCTGCAACCGGGTTTAAGCATCGTTGTGCCGTTCATGGACCGGGTTGGCCGCAAAATCAATATGATGGAACAGGTGCTGGATATTCCTTCGCAGGAAGTGATCTCGAAAGATAACGCCAACGTCACCATCGATGCCGTCTGCTTTATACAGGTGATTGACGCTCCGCGTGCGGCCTATGAGGTCAGCAATCTGGAACTGGCGATCATCAACCTCACCATGACCAACATCCGTACCGTTCTGGGTTCGATGGAACTTGATGAAATGCTCTCTCAGCGTGACAGCATCAATACACGGCTGTTGCATATTGTCGATGAAGCCACCAATCCCTGGGGTATTAAAGTCACACGTATCGAAATTCGCGATGTCCGCCCACCGGCTGAACTGATCTCCTCAATGAACGCCCAGATGAAAGCAGAACGTACTAAGCGTGCCTATATTCTGGAAGCCGAAGGGGTACGTCAGGCGGAAATTCTCAAGGCTGAAGGGGAAAAACAGTCGCAGATCCTGAAAGCCGAAGGGGAACGTCAGTCCGCCTTCTTACAGGCTGAAGCCCGCGAACGTTCCGCTGAAGCGGAAGCCCGCGCCACCAAAATGGTGTCTGAAGCAATCGCCTCCGGTGATATTCAGGCGGTGAACTACTTTGTGGCGCAGAAATATACCGAAGCGCTACAGCAAATTGGCTCGTCCAGTAACAGTAAGGTGGTGATGATGCCACTGGATGCCAGCAGCCTGATGGGCTCCATTGCCGGGATCACTGAACTGATCAAGGACAGCGCCAGCGAACGGAATAAATAATGATCGAGATGATTGTGGGACATCCCCATATTTTCTGGCTCAGCCTCGGCGGTCTGCTTCTGGCCGCTGAGATGCTGGGTGGCAACGGCTATCTGTTGTGGAGCGGCGTTGCGTCAGTAATTACCGGCATCCTGGTCTGGCTGTTGCCCGTCGACTGGGAATGGCAGGGCGTTATCTTTGCCGTTTTAACGCTGCTTGCCGCCTGGCTCTGGTGGAAGTGGATGGCGAAACGCGTTCGCGAACAAAAACCGGCAGACAGTCAGCTCAACCAGCGCGGCCAGCAACTGGTCGGCCGTCGGTTTGTGCTGGAATCGTCTCTGGTCAATGGTCGAGGACACATGCGGGTTGGTGACAGTTCGTGGCCGGTCAATGCCATTGAAGATCTGCCCGCTGGAACGCACGTTGAAGTGATTGCCGTTGAGGGCATTACGCTCTATATCAGACCCCTTCCCCGATGAAAAAGATGACAGGAATCGCATGATGGTCAGGAAGACTCCTCTGGCATTAAGTTTTTGCGCATTACTGGCGAGCGCCCCGCAGGCTTTCGCCTCGTTTGATATAGCAGACTGCACATGGAGCGACGCACGCTGCCTGCTAAAAGGCGCCCCTATTCTGACGACTGATAATGATTCCCGCGACAATCTGTTACGCCTGCTGAGTGAGGCAAAGTCATTTGCTGTGCCCGTTCAGTCGATGCCTGCAGATATCACCCGTTCACGCGATTTCTATTTTGCATATCACCCGCAGTGGGATGACGTTGATGTCCGAACGGACTTGCCGGCGCAAGCGCAGAATGCACCCAGTCCGATCGCCCAGCAGATGGCAACACTGCAGGTGGAACCGGTTGAATTCAACCACGACGGTGAGCAGGAAAACCGTTTCATCTCCAATAATGTTGACAGCGTCAGTCAGTTTTTTGCCGAACTGCAAAGCGATGCTTCTCTGACAGCAGAACAAAAGCAGGCGCTGGCGCAGGCGCGTCTGGGACTTTATTCCGGGGCCAGCGCAGAGCAAATTACAGCGTCTCTCACCACGCTCTCTGCGGATTCACCTGCCCTTGGGTATAAAACCTATC
Source organism: Citrobacter sp. (assembly GCA_019415335.1). Next base: position 205,330 of record DXKH01000135.1, read on the forward strand.
TGGCAGGGGCAGCCCATTTTTACGCGGGTGAGTATGAAAGTGCGACACAGGCCTTCACGTCACTGCTTAAGAGCGATCGCCCGTGGCTGGCCGAAACCGCGCAATATATGCTGATGCGCACGGCGTTGAACAAAAGCAGCCAGAACAGCATCGGCGAATATGGCGATTTTGATATCGCGCGAATTAACCGTGAAGAGGCCTTACTCGCGCAAAAAGAGGCGCAAACCTACCTCCAGCACTGGCCGGAGGGGCTTTATGCCGACTCTACGCACGGCATGCTGCGTCGCATCCACTGGTATTTGCAGGACTGGCCAACCCTGGCGGGATTGTATGAGCAGGCATTCCAGCAGGCTACCGATGCGCAGGCGCTGCGAAACCTGGTGATTGAATACGATAATGTCTATGGCATGCAGTTTTACGATCAATCCGTGCAGGACGCGTTCGCCAATGCCCCCCTCGTTAGCTACATCGAGATGCTGCGCGCCCTTCGCCTGAACAGCGACCAGAAGCCAACCCTGACGCAGGCTAACCTGGATGCCAGCAAACCGGTTTTTGAAAAAAGCGGAAAACTGCCGCTGTGGCACGATCTGCAACTCAATCTGTGGCTGGCGACAGATAACGATGCCGCCATTCTTCAGGCGGTTACTCCGGCGAAAAAACTTCCGACTCACGATATCCTCGCTTTCAGTGAGCAGGTGCTCTACGGCGAAGCATTGATGGGGCAAAAGCAATGGTCCGCCGCACGTGATTTCTGGCAACAGTTGCTGAAGCTCAGCCAGGATAACGAACAGCAGCAGTATGTGCAGGCAAAACTGGCTGCAACACTGGTGTACAGTGGCGACACAGCGGCGATTTTTGCCCCGGACAGCGCGGTCACCAACCTGCGTTATCGCTCCCGGGTACTGAAAACCGTGGCTACGCCTGAACAATTACGCCAGCAGGTCAGCCAGGGGCCGAATAACGAAGAACGCACTATCGCGCTGCATACGCTACTGGTTCGCGATCTCACGGAAAACCGCTTTAGCGACTGGCTACAGGACCGCAAACTCGCCAGCACCATCACGCAGCCGGTGATCGGTGAAGCATTCGACGACGTCAATTTGAGCACGTTTGACTGGAATGGCGACACCGCCGAAGTGGGTTACGTGTGCCGCAGCCTCAATGACACCGTCGGTACGCTGAGTAAAAATCCCGATGATGCCCATGCGCTGAACTGTCTGGGCGAGTTCTTCCGCACGTCGCAAACTCATGTCGACTTGTGGAAAGACAGCGCTGGCAATGGTGTGCTGGAAGCCGCTATCGATCGCGAACATCCCTACGGACAGTATGACCGCCAGAGCTACTATCAGCAGGTCATCACCTCACCGAAAGCCGAACACGAAGACAAAAGCTACGCGCTGTATCGCGCCATCATGTGCTACGCCCCGTCTGGAACGAATGAATGCGGTGGAGAAGAGGTGGATAAATTGCAGCGTAAAGGCTGGTTCACGCAGTTAAAAACGCAATATCCGGGCAGCCCGTGGGCGCAAAAACTCAAATACTACTGGTAATCGCGCTACTGGCGGGACAGGCGCAGGCGGATGAAACGGTTATCGCCCGCGAACATCCCGCCTTCTGGCTCTGGTCAGGGGTGAAAGCCAGCGATGAACTGAGAGGTGCCCGGACGGTCTATCTGCATCAGGGGGAAGTATTGATGCGGGCAAAGGGCGCGGAGTTTCAGCGTCTGGGACTTCCCGTTAGCCGCCTGACGTTCCCGTCCATCTGGCTTACCGTGCGCTTTACCACGCTCGACGTACCGGACGCGATTCCGGCACGCATCGTGCGACTGATGCAGCGCTGGCAGGCGGCGGGAAATCAGGTGGTAGGGTTACAGATCGATTTTGACGCCGCGACGCATCAACTCGCCGACTATGCCCGCTTTCTGCGGGCATTGCGCCAACAACTGTCACCCGACTTTGCTCTTGGGGTAACCGGATTGCTGGACTGGGCGAAAACCGGTGACGTCGCGACGCTGAACGCGCTGCCGGTTGATGAACTGGTGGTGCAGAGCTATCAGGGACGACGCACGGTGACGAATTATCAGGACTACCTGCCCGCCCTCACCCAACTGCGTATTCCGTTTAAGCTCGGACTGATACAACACGGCAAGCGGGACAGCGAGGCAGAAGCGCAACTTCGCACCTCCCCGTGGTATCGCGGCACGGTGGTCTTTATGCTCAACCCCGACGCGCGTTAAGCCTGCGCCTTGTGATGACAGCAGCCAGAAAGGTTATCAATAATTGGGCATTCTGCGCTGTCATCGCCCGGACACGATTCCGCCAGCGCCAGCAACTGTACGCGCATCGACTGTAATTCGCTGATATGCCGCTCAATTTCCGCCACTTTCTCCAGCGTCCGCTTTTTGACGTCCGCACTGTGACGCCCCGGATCGTTGAACAGGTTCACCAGTTCACCGCACTCTTCAAGGTTGAATCCGACCTGGCGCGCCTGGCGCAGCAGCGTCAGCTCATTGAGATGCTGTTGTCCGTACGTGCGATAGCCGTTTTCCCCACGCAGTGGCGGCGTGACCAGCCCTTTTTCTTCATAAAAGCGGATCGCTTTACTGGTTAAGCCGGTTTTTTTTGCTACATCACTGATATTCACACGTCCTCCGCACCATTAGCTGTGGCATGGTGTCATTATAACGTACTTGTTGCTGACACCGAACACCCCCTCCCTGTTGATGCCAGTAACCACTCACCATTTCACCGTTTCACCATTTCACCATTTCACCATTTCACCGGTCACGGGCGATACCACTGCCACTTTCACATTTTGCCAGGAACCGTCGATCGTTCGGACTTAATAAACAGTGAAGCGCATCGATGCGGGTGTGTCTTTTTCTGTAACAATTGCCTGCTATAAGTGATCGCTTTCGCAATTTTAACTCTTTTGTCTTTTCATTCTACGCGGGTAGATTTATTAATCTCCGGTAAAAATATAATATCTACGCGAGTAGAACATGAAGAGTACAAGCCTGCGACGTATGTCGACAGATAACTTCAAGGAGTTCTTATGAACACGCATTCATCCTCTGTTCCCCTGACGGATAACCAACAGGCAGCACAGGAGCGGCTGGAAACCCCCGAAGGACGCCGCGAATTTTGGCGCGCCACATTTTCCTGCTGGTTAGGCACTACGATGGAGTACGCTGATTTTGCCCTGTACGGCCTTGCCGCAGGCATTATCTTTGGTGATGTCTTTTTTCCGGAAGCGACACCTGTCATGGCGTTGCTTTCCAGCTTTGCCGCCTATTCTGTTGGATTTATTGCTCGCCCCATCGGTGCGCTACTGTTCGGCTGGATAGGCGATAAACATGGTCGAAAGATTGTCATGGTTATCACGATTGGATTGATGGGCATGTCGACCATGCTAATAGGTTTAATCCCCAGCTACGCCCAGATTGGCGTCTGGGCACCGGTATGTCTGGTTATCCTTCGATTTTCTCAGGGTCTGGGAGCCGGCGCGGAGCTTTCAGGCGGTACGGTGATGCTCGGTGAATATGCTCCCGTTAAACGCCGTGGGCTGGTTTCCTCGATTATCGCGTTGGGTTCGAACAGCGGAACATTACTGGCTTCTCTGGTTTGGCTTATCGTCCTGCAAATGGACAAAGATGACTTACTGAGCTGGGGATGGCGCATTCCTTTTCTTTGCAGCATTCTTATCGCCGCTGCTGCATTATTCATTCGTCGCCATATGCGCGAAACGCCCGTCTTTGAACGTCAAAAAGCCCTCCTGCAGGCCGAGAGAGAAAAGGTTCTTCGCGAGGGAAAAGCACAGCAACAGCATGATACACGTAGCTTCTGGAAACGGACCCGCGCGTTCTGGACCATGGTCGGATTACGCATTGGTGAGAATGGCCCCTCCTACCTGGCTCAAGGGTTTATCATTGGCTATGTCGCCAAGGTGCTGATGGTGGATAAATCTGTGCCGACCGTGGCCGTGTTTATCGCATCCATTCTGGGATTCGCCATTATTCCTCTGGCGGGTTGGCTTTCCGATCGATTCGGCCGACGGATCATCTATCGTTGGTTCTGCTTGTTACTGATCCTGTATGCTTTTCCGGCATTCATGCTGCTGGATTCTCGTGAGCCGTGGATTGTTATCCCGACGATCATTACCGGGATGGGACTCGCATCACTGGGTATTTTTGGTGTTCAGGCTGCATGGGGCGTTGAGCTTTTCGGTGTCACGAATCGTTATACCAAAATGGCATTTGCAAAAGAGCTCGGTTCCATTATGTCTGGCGGAACGGCGCCACTTATCGCCTCTGCGCTGCTCTCGTTTTACGGACACTGGTGGCCAATCGCGCTCTATTTCGCTCTTATGGCCACAATTGGACTGGTGACCACTTTCTTTGCACCAGAGACCCGTGGGCGGGATCTCAACTTACCCGAGGATGCAATTTGAGGCCAGAGAACGTGAGATGCGCGTGCTTTACCAAAGATTTTTGGGTCATAACGCCTTATGCTGTCTGGAAAAAATCACTCTGAACGCAATCAGGTAGGTGCCTCGTGACTCAATCACATTCGCAACGCGTAACACGTTCTGACGTGGCAAAAGAAGCGGGAACGTCCGTCGCTGTCGTTAGTTACGTTATTAATAATGGTCCGCGTCCCGTTGCCGAAGCGACCCGGCAACGTGTACTACAGGCCATTAAGAAAACCGGCTATCGACCCAATGGCATCGCGCGTGCGCTGGCTTCAGGGAGTACACAAACTTATGGGCTTGTCGCACCGGACATCTCGAACCCGTTTATCGCCTCTATGGCTCATGCTCTGCAACACGAAGCATTTGCTGATGGCAAAGTGCTCCTGCTGGGTGATGCAGGCGACAGTAGCTGCCGTGAACGTGAACTGATTAATAATATGTTGCACCGCCAGGTTGACGGGCTGATCTACACCAGTGTTGATCGCCATCCTTATATCAATTTGATTCAGGAGAGCGGCACTCCCTGCGTCATGCTCGATCGCGTGGATCCGGGACTTAACGTCAGCGTTATCCAGGTTGATGAACAACTGGCGGCGATGCAGGTAACACAACATCTTATTGATCACGGATACCGCGACATCGGCATCATCTGTGGCCCGCGTGAAATGCTGAATACTCAGGATCGTATCCGGGGCTGGCAGCAGGCGCTGGAAGCCTCATCGTTAATGGTCAACCCTTCATGGATTTTTTCGACCAACTATACCCGCGCCGGGGGTTACGAGGCGACAAAACGTATGTTGCAGCGCCAGCCACCGCGCGCGCTGTTTGCGACGAATGAACAGCAGGCACTGGGTTGTTTACGCGCTCTGGCGGAACAGGGGCTGCGCGTTCCTGAAGATGTTGCACTGGTCTGTTTTAACGCAACCCATGAATCGGCTTACAACGTCCCTTCGTTAACCGCCGTTCTGCAACCGGTCGATAAGATGGCCCGCGCGGCAATTGACATGCTGAAAAATTGGGATGGAGAGGTTCGCCGCGTTGAATTTGAATTTTATTTACGAACAGGAGAGTCGTGTGGCTGCCAGGGACATGAAGTACAACCCGAGACAACGTGAAAATACATCGATGCGGATCATCATTGACTGCGATCCGGGCAATGGCATCCCCGGCGCGAATATCGATGATGGCCTGGCGCTGGCGCTGGCGATCGCCGCGCCGCAAATCACGCTGGAGATGATCACCACTGTTGCAGGAAATACACCGGCAGACGTGGGATATGCCGTCGCGAAAGATCTCATTGCGCAATTGGATATTCCGGTTGCGGTCTACCGCGGTGCCTCGCGTGCGCTCCGGGAAGATCCGCAACCCTGGCGTGAAAAACTGGATCATGGTGTCGATCAGTTCGGCTTGCGGCAACTCTGGTCGGAGGTTCCTGCCCCGGCATTGTGCCAGAAGGTAAATCCTCATGCGCCTGAGGCCATGGGTGAACTCATCTGTAATAATCCAGGCGAGATCACGTTGGTTGCTACCGGTCCACTCACCAATGTAGCCATTGCCCTGCAGCTTTACCCTCAGATGGTTCACGCGGTCAAAAATATCGTTGTGATGGGCGGCGTATTCAATGTGCCGGGCTACCTGAAAGATACCAATTTTGGGCTGGATCCTGAGGCGGCTCATGCGGTGCTGACCAGCGGTGCCCCCATCACGCTGGTCCCGATGGACGTGACAACGAAAACTCAACTGCTTCACGCTGATTTGGATCGTCTGGCAAAAACAGAAAACGGGCTTAGCCGTTATTTGGTGCAAACCATTCGCCCGTGGATCACCTACTCCATGCAAACCCGCCATCTGCCCGGATGTTGGATCCACGATGCGCTAACCGTTGCCTGGTTACTGGATCCTTCTCTGGCAACGATGGAGGAAGATTATCTGGATGTTTCTCTGGAAGGCATCACTCGCGGAATGACCTGTCGCTATGGACGTGACACGTTGCGTCTCAATGTCGGGATCCCTGAGCCAAAAGGTGCGCGGGTAAACATTCTGCAGAGCATCGATAACCGGCGACTTCTTTCGCTAATTGAGCACTATATCCATACCTACTGCGCATAGCGTTACGGGTCGGAAAAGGAGACCTTCGTACGCTGTTCGAGGTGAGTTTTTACGGAGGAAATATGAATACGTTATCCTTCCTCTTATTCGGTGAAGGAGAATCTCTGTTAATTACCCTGGGCAAAATTAGCGTCGCTTTTATCCTCGGTGGGATCATTGGTCTTGAAAGAGAATCGAAAGGAAAGCCTGTCGGATTTAAAACGTGCGTCATTATTTCCGTCGCCAGCTGCGTTCTGACTATCGTCTCTATTCAGTCAGCGGAGTATTACGCGGAAATCTCGATGAATATACGTAGCGATCCGATGCGTCTGGCCGCACAAATTATCAGCGGAGTAGGCTTTCTCGGTGCGGGGGTTATCCTTCATCGCCATGATGACGCCATCTCCGGGCTGACAACTGCAGCCATCGTTTGGGCTTCCGCAGGCGTGGGAATTACCAGTGGTGCCGGTTTTTATATGCATGCTCTGCTTGCCACGGGTTTGTTCCTGCTGGCCATAAAACTCAGCTATTTTGTGATCTTTTTACAAACCAAAAATCAATTGCCCGGTAAAGTAAAGATTCGCATTATTCTTGACGAAAAATCAGGGCTACAAACGCTGGTGGAAAGTATTAATCAGCAAAAAAACATTATTGAAGCTATCACCATCCGCGATGTCAAAAAGGGGAAAATTGAGGTTAACCTTAAAGTCGTGATTAGAAAAAAAATGACCTTACCGGAACTTTACAACAACCTTTCCACCCTCGAACATGTTTGCGCTATCGCACTGGAACACTAAAAATTCAGGGAGAAAATAAATCCCTTGACCTTCCCCTTGCGGGAAGGTTTAACCTTTATCACAGTCAGTTAATCCCTGTAATAAAGGAGTGTAGTGATGTCTCAAACTATCGACCTGACCCTGGACGGCCTGTCCTGCGGTCACTGCGTCAAACGCGTAAAAGAGAGTCTTGAACAACGCCCGGATGTTGAACAGGCTGAGGTTACCGTGACCGAAGCGCACGTCACCGGTACCGCCAGCGCCGAAGCGCTTATCGACACCATCAAGCAAGCTGGTTATGGCGCAGAGTTAAGCCACCCAAAGGCTAAACCGCTGACGGAGTCATCAATCCCGTCGGAAGCGCTGGCAGCGGTCCCTCCTGAGCTTCCGGCAGCGACGGCTGAAGATGAGAGTCAACAGTTGCTGTTAAGCGGCATGAGCTGCGCCAGTTGTGTTTCCCGGGTACAACATGCGCTGCAAAGCGTTCCCGGGGTCACACAGGCACGGGTAAACCTCGCGGAACGTACTGCGCTGGTAATGGGCAGTGCGTCCGCCGCTGATTTAGTCCAGGCGGTGGAAAAAGCCGGTTATGGCGCGGAGGCGATTGAAGACGATCTCAAACGCCGTGAGCGCCAGCAGGAAACCGCCGTCGCGACAATGAAACGCTTCCGCTGGCAGGCGATTGTCGCCCTGCTGGTAGGTGTGCCGGTGATGGTCTGGGGGATGGTGGGCGATAACATGATGGTGACCGCCGACAACCGCAGTCTGTGGCTGGCGATCGGCCTGGCAACGCTCGCCGTGATGGTCTTTGCGGGCGGCCATTTTTATCGCAGCGCGTGGAAGAGCCTGATGAACGGCACTGCCACGATGGACACCCTGGTGGCGCTGGGCACCGGCGTGGCCTGGTTGTATTCCATGAGCGTCAACCTGTGGCCGCAGTGGTTCCCGATGGAAGCTCGTCATCTTTATTATGAAGCCAGCGCGATGATCATTGGTCTGATTAACCTCGGACACATGCTGGAAGCCCGCGCGCGTCAGCGCTCGTCTAAGGCGCTGGAAAAATTACTCGATCTCACGCCGCCAACGGCGCGGGTAGTTTCCGAAGAAGGTGAAAAGAGCGTACCGCTGGCAGAGGTTCAGCCGGGGATGCTGTTGCGTCTGACCACCGGCGACCGCGTACCGGTTGACGGTGAAATCACCCAGGGCGAAGCCTGGCTGGATGAGGCGATGCTCACCGGCGAACCTATCCCACAACAAAAAGGGGAAGGCGACAGTGTGCATGCCGGTACCGTTGTGCAGGATGGCAGCGTGTTGTTCCGCGCCAGTGCGGTAGGTAGCCATACCACCCTGTCACGCATTATCCGCATGGTGCGCCAGGCGCAGAGCAGTAAACCGGAGATCGGTCAGATGGCCGATAAGATTTCCGCCGTGTTTGTCCCGGTCGTGGTGCTGATTGCGTTGGTGAGCGCGGGTATCTGGTACGTCTTTGGCCCGGCCCCACAAATTGTCTATACCCTGGTGATTGCCACGACGGTACTGATCATCGCCTGTCCGTGCGCGCTGGGTCTGGCGACGCCGATGTCGATTATTTCCGGTGTAGGCCGTGCGGCTGAGTTTGGCGTACTGGTACGTGATGCCGATGCGCTGCAGCGCGCCAGCACTCTGGATACCGTGGTCTTCGATAAAACCGGGACGCTGACCGAAGGCAAACCCCAGGTCGTTGCGATTAAAACCGTTGGCAGCACTGACGAAGCGCAGGCGCTGCGACTGGCGGCAGCGCTTGAGCAGGGCTCCAGCCACCCGCTGGCACGGGCGATTCTCGACAAAGCGGGTGACGGCGCACTGCCGCAGGTCAATGGTTTCCGCACTCTGCGTGGATTAGGCGTTAGCGGCGAAGCGGAAGGTCATACGCTGTTGCTGGGCAACCAGGCGCTACTGAATGAGCAGCAGGTGGACACCCGCGAACTGGAAGCCGAAATATCTACCCAGGCTTCCCAGGGCGCCACGCCGGTATTGCTGGCGATTGATGGCAACGCGGCGGCGCTGCTGGCCGTGCGCGATCCGCTGCGTAGCGACAGCGTGGCCGCCCTTCAGCGACTGCACCGCGCCGGTTATCGTCTGGTGATGTTAACCGGCGATAACCCGACGACGGCCAACGCCATCGCCAAAGAGGCAGGAATTGATGAGGTGATTGCCGGCGTTCTGCCGGACGGTAAAGCGGATGCCATTAAACGTCTGCAAAGCAAGGGGCGTCAGGTGGCGATGGTCGGTGACGGCATCAATGATGCACCGGCACTGGCGCAAGCCGATGTTGGGATTGCAATGGGCGGCGGCAGCGACGTGGCGATTGAAACTGCCGCGATCACGCTGATGCGCCACAGCCTGATGGGCGTGGCAGATGCGCTGTCCATCTCCCGTGCCACACTGCGTAATATGAAGCAGAACCTGCTTGGCGCATTCATCTACAACAGCATCGGGATCCCGGTGGCCGCTGGTATCCTGTGGCCGTTCACCGGCACGCTGCTCAACCCGGTGGTTGCCGGTGCAGCGATGGCGCTTTCATCCATTACCGTGGTGAGCAACGCGAACCGACTGCTGCGCTTTAAACCGAAAGAGTAAGCGATGCCGGATGGCGCTGACGCTTATCCGGCCTCCTGCGTTAATGTGAAAGGACAAGGCCGGATGAGGCGCTTTAGCGCCACCATCCGGCAATTCACACATTGCACACCCCTGGGCCACGCGTTAGCATAGTCGTCTACTTAGGGAGGTCGCATGGATCTGTTTTACCGGGTAAAAACGTTTTTCGCTGGGTTAGCTGGCAATCGCTATACCTGGCCCGCCATTGACGTTTCGTTGCCCGGCAACCGCCACTTCCATCTGATTGGTAGTATTCATATGGGCAGCCGCGACATGTCCCCCCTGCCTGCCAGACTGCTCAAAAAGCTTAACAACGCTGATGCGTTAATTGTTGAAGCCGACGTCTCCGGCGATGACAGCCCCTTTGCCAACTTACCCGAATTTGCCGCGCTGGAAGAACGCATCAGTGAAGAGCAGTTGCGCAATCTGCATAACGCGACCGATGAACTGGGGATCTCCCCGGCCCTGTTTTCCACGCAACCGCTGTGGCAAATCGCGATGGTGCTACAGGCCACTCAGGCGCAGCAGTTGGGATTACGCCCGGAATACGGCATTGATTATCAACTATTGCAGGCCGCGAAAAAGGCAGAAAAACCAGTGATTGAGCTGGAAGGTGCTGACAGTCAGATTGCGCTGTTGTGTGAACTGCCGGATAACGGGCTGGCGCTGCTGGATGATACGTTGACGCACTGGCACACCAACGCCCGACTACTGCAACAGATGATGAGCTGGTGGCTGAAAGCGCCGCCGCAGGACAATCACCTGACGCTTCCGAACACCTTCAGTCAGTCGTTGTACGATGTGCTGATGCATCAGCGCAATATTGCCTGGCGGGATCGCTTGTCGGCACTGCCTGCGGGTCGCTATGTGGTGGCCGTCGGTGCGCTGCACTTGTATGGAGAAGGGAATCTGCCGGAACTGATGCGATAAAAAAAGTGGCCAATATTTCTATTGGCCCGTCAAAGAGGAATTTCATCATTATTATTATGCCGCCGCTTAATGCGACGGTGTATGTCGATTGTCGCTCAAACTCTGCATCCTGCCAACATAATTGCGCAAGATGGTACTATATTTCGGACAGTCGTCAGAGATACGCTTGACTTGTCATTTGGTTTAGCCAGGAAAAATAGCTATGACACCCGCTGTTAAATTACTCGAAAAAAACAAAATTACGTTCAAAATCCACACCTACGATCACGATCCCGCCGAAACCAACTTCGGTGATGAGGTGGTGCGTAAATTGGGGTTGAATGCCGATCAGGTGTACAAAACGCTGCTGGTTGCGGTGAATGGCGATATGAAACATCTGGCGGTAGCGGTTACCCCCGTGGCCGGACAACTGGATCTGAAAAAAGTCGCCAAAGCGCTCGGCGCGAAAAAGGTCGATATGGCCGATCCGCTGGTTGCGCAACGAACAACGGGGTATCTGGTCGGCGGCATTAGTCCACTGGGACAGAAAAAACATCTGCCAACGCTGATCGATGCGCCAGCCCAGACGTTTGACACCATTTTTGTTTCTGGCGGCAAACGCGGGCTGGACATTGAACTGGCGGCGAATGACTTAGCCGCGATTCTGGACGCTAAATTCGCCGATATCGCCCGCCGGGATTAAATACGTATTTGTGCCGGATGGCGACGCACGCGTCTTATCCGGCCTACCTCTTATCAGGCCTGGAAACCGCGCTGACCGGCAGGCCGGATAAGATGCCAGCACCACCATCCGGCACCCCACTCTGTCACTGCCAGCTGACTTCTCCCTTCGGTTCATACGTACTGACATCCAGCGGTGAGTTTTTCTGAATGTATTCCTTCAGCACTTCCGCATCAATAAACCCGGTGTTGACGTACCCCGGTTTGTTATCAATCCGCGGATAGCCATCGCCGCCGGTCGCATTAAAACTGAGCGTCGCCATACGGTAGGTTTTCGCCGGGTCAACCGGCTCGCCGTTGATTTTCAGATCGTTGAGCTTGCCCTCTTTTGCCACAAAACTGACGTTGGCAAACTGCGGGTAGGCGCCGGAGTCCGGCTTCATTTGCGCCACGGCCGTCAGATAGTCCGTCACATCCTTACCGTTCATATCGGCATACACGACAACGTTGCCGAATGGCTGCACTTTCAGCACACTTTTATAGGTGATATCCCCGCCTTCGATCGAGTCACGAATGCCGCCGCCGCTCATGACACCGAAATCTGCACCGGTGCGCGCCATTTGCGCAGCCAGAATCAGATGTCCCATGTTGGTCTGTACAAAACGAACCTTGCTGCGGTCGCCTTCCAGACGGTCATTCACCGCACCGATTTTCACATCCAGTTGCGCTTTTCCTTTATTCTGGAACGGTGACAGCAGCGAGAGCATCTGCGCATTCTCAGCGATTTCCGGGGTGTAAAGTACGTGCTCACTTTTCCCGTCTTCCCAGGTCACTTTTTTCTTCAGGTTCACCGGAATCAGCTGATAGTTGACCATTTTCATCTCGCCGTTACGGAACTCAAAGTCCGCGCGACCGACGTATTTTCCCCACTCATGGGCCTGCACAATCCAGATCCCGTTTTGTTTGTCCGGCGCGCACGGCGTACCGGGAACGTAATCCACCTGTTTTTTATTTTCCGCCGCCATGCACACCGGGTCCTGTGAGTGACCACCCACAATCATCGCCAGCGCGCCCTCTGGCAGACTGTGTGCCATTTCGACATCGCCCGGCGCATTCGAACCATGGTTACCGTTGTCATAGTGCCCCATATGAGTGGTCGCAATAATGACGTCAGGCTTTTCATTCATCTGCAACTCCTGAATCACCACCTTTGCCTCTTCCGCTGGCTTGCGAAATTCGATATCGGTGAAGAATTCAGGGTTGCCGATTTTCGCCGTGTCGTCGGTGGTCAAACCGATCACCGCGATTTTCAGGTCCTGACGCGTAAAGATGGCCCAGGGTTTAAACAGGCGCTCGCCGGTACTTTTCTGGTAGATATTGGCGGAGAGAAACGGGAACCTCGCCCACTTCTCCTGCTGGCGCAGGACGGTGAGCGGATTATCAAATTCATGATTGCCGACAGCCATCGCGTCATAACCAATCAGGTTCATCCCGCGAAAGTCGGGCTCAGCATCCTGTAGATCCGATTCGGGAACGCCAGTGTTGATGTCACCACCGGACAGCAGCAGGACGCTGCCCCCTTCGGCAGCCACCTCGCGACGAATCCCGTCGACCAGCGTTTTTTGAGCCGACAGACCGTATTCACCATATTCACTGCGCCAGAAATGGCCATGATGATCGTTGGTATGCAGAATGGTGATTTTATAGGTTTTGTCTTTTTCAAAAGCCTGAGCAGGCTGACTTGCCAGCGCGAATGTGGCGAACAGTGCCAACGCCACACCCCGTTTCAATAATTTCATCTCTATCTCCCTGACTCCATTGCAACCGCAGAAATTACAATTATCTGAAATAATAGTCGAATAAGTTTTCAGAATTGAGACTTCCTTCAAACCTCGTCCGCAGGTATGTTAGTCAGGTAATAATCACAATGACGATATTCCCCTATGCGCAACCGCCTTCACGTTGCATCCGGGCAGCGTGAAGGATAAAGCGCATACATCGCAAATCAGACAGAAGTGATTTTCTATGGCAATGAGTGAACAAACCCAGCCAGCACCTGGTGCGTCCGCGCCAGTCGCTAAGGCACGTACGTCGTTCGGCATTTTAGGCGCGATCAGCCTTTCACACCTGCTTAACGATATGATTCAGTCGTTAATTCTGGCGATCTATCCGCTCTTACAGTCCGAATTCTCACTGACCTTTATGCAGATCGGGATGATCACCCTGACCTTCCAGTTGGCCTCTTCGCTACTACAACCGGTGGTCGGCTACTGGACCGATAAGTACCCGATGCCGTGGTCGCTGCCGATTGGCATGTGCTTTACGCTGAGCGGTCTGGTGCTGTTGGCGATGGCCGGCAGTTTCGGCACCGTGCTGCTGGCTGCCGCACTGGTCGGCACAGGCTCTTCAGTATTCCACCCGGAATCGTCCCGTGTGGCACGGATGGCCTCGGGCGGACGTCACGGCCTTGCCCAATCCATCTTCCAGGTGGGCGGTAACTTCGGTAGTTCGCTCGGCCCATTGTTGGCGGCGGTGATTATCGCCCCTTACGGCAAAGGTAATGTGGCCTGGTTTGTCCTCGCCGCCCTGCTGGCGATTGTCGTGCTGGCGCAAATCAGCCGCTGGTATGCCGCGCAGCATCGTATGAGCAAAGGGAAACCCAAAGCGACAGTTATCAATCCGCTGCCGCGCAATAAGGTGGTGCTTGCGGTCAGCGTCTTGCTGATCCTGATTTTCTCGAAATACTTCTACATGGCGAGCATCAGCAGCTATTACACCTTTTATCTGATGCAAAAATTCGGATTATCGGTACAAAACGCGCAATTTCACCTCTTTGCCTTCCTGTTTGCCGTCGCGGCAGGAACGGTAATCGGCGGGCCTTTAGGCGATAAGATTGGCAGAAAATATGTCATTTGGGGCTCTATCCTCGGCGTCGCGCCGTTTACGCTGATTTTACCTTATGCCACCCTGCACTGGACGGGTATTTTAACGGTGATCATTGGTTTTATCCTTGCCTCCGCGTTTTCCGCCATTCTGGTGTATGCCCAGGAGCTACTGCCGGGACGTATCGGCATGGTTTCTGGTCTGTTTTTTGGTTTTGCCTTTGGGATGGGTGGCCTGGGAGCCGCCGTGTTAGGTCTGCTCGCCGACCACACCAGCATCGAGTTAGTCTATAAAATCTGTGCTTTCCTACCACTTCTGGGGATACTGACCATATTCTTACCTGATAACCGGCATAAAGCCTGAGTTTCTTGCGGCTAAAGCTAAACTTTAGCCGCTCGCTACACCTGTTGTCATAAGCCTTTGCTCTGTATCCAGTCCGCTCGTTTTCCGATCCGTGCCTTTTTCGCCTCAAATTGCAGTTTTCTTCAAAATTCAATAATTATTCACAAACATAATAGTCAAAATTGTCATAAACTATTACCTGGAATTTTGGAAATCAGCTACCAAAGGAGACGGAATGCATCACGCCACCCCGCTTATCACCACCATTGTTGGCGGCCTTGTGCTCGCTTTTATACTCGGCATGCTTGCCAATAAACTGCGTATTTCTCCTCTGGTGGGATATCTGTTAGCGGGCGTTCTGGCTGGACCTTTTACCCCTGGTTTTGTCGCTGATACCAAACTTGCGCCAGAGCTCGCTGAGCTTGGCGTTATTCTGCTGATGTTCGGCGTCGGTTTGCACTTTTCGCTGAAGGATTTGATGGCGGTAAAGTCGATAGCCATTCCCGGCGCGATCGCCCAGATAGCCGTGGCGACGCTGCTGGGTATGGCTCTTTCTGCCATGCTGGGCTGGTCGCTGATGACCGGCATCGTCTTTGGTTTATGTCTTTCAACCGCCAGTACTGTGGTGCTGCTGCGCGCGCTTGAAGAACGACAACTGGTCGACAGTCAACGAGGGCAGATTGCCATCGGCTGGCTGATTGTTGAAGATCTGGTGATGGTGCTGACGCTGGTCCTGCTGCCCGCCGTAGCCGGGATGATGGAAAAAGGCAACGTCGGGTTCGCCTCGCTGGCGGTCGACATGGGCATGACCATCGGTAAAGTCATCGCCTTTATCGCCATTATGATGCTGGTTGGTCGCCGTCTGGTACCGTGGATTATGGCGCGCAGTGCGGCAACCGGCTCCCGTGAACTGTTTACCCTTTCCGTGCTGGCACTGGCATTAGGTATCGCTTTCGGCGCAGTGGAACTGTTTGATGTCTCCTTCGCGCTGGGCGCGTTCTTTGCCGGGATGGTACTGAATGAATCGGAACTGAGTCATCGTGCGGCCCACGATACCCTGCCGCTGCGCGACGCATTTGCCGTCCTGTTCTTTGTCTCCGTCGGCATGCTGTTTGATCCGCTGATTCTCATCCAACAGCCGCTGGCCGTGGTGGCAACGCTTGCCATCATTATCTTTGGTAAGTCGGTCGCCGCCTTCTTCCTGGTACGTCTGTTTGGCCACTCGCCGCGTACCGCGTTGACTATCGCCGCCAGCCTGGCGCAGATTGGTGAGTTCGCCTTTATTCTCGCCGGTCTGGGAATGGCGCTGAACCTGCTGCCACAGGAAGGGCAAAATCTGGTACTGGCGGGAGCAATTCTGTCGATTATGCTCAACCCGGTACTGTTTGCCCTGCTGGAAAAATATCTGGCAAAAACCGAGACGCTGGAAGAACAGACGCTGGAAGAGGCCATCGAGGAAGAGAAACAAATTCCGGTGGATATCTGCAACCACGCGCTGCTGGTCGGCTTTGGCCGCGTCGGCAGTCTGCTCGGTGAAAAACTGATGGCGGCCGGGATGCCGTTAGTGGTTATCGAAACGTCACGGACACGGGTGGATGAGCTACGCGAGCGCGGGATCCGCGCGGTGCTGGGGAACGCCGCCAATGAAGAGATTATGAATCTGGCGCATCTGGATTGCGCCCGCTGGCTGATCCTCACCATCCCGAACGGCTATGAGGCCGGCGAAATTGTCGCCTCTGCCCGCGAGAAGTGCCCGAATATTGAGATTATCGCTCGTGCGCATTATGACGATGAGGTGGAGTACATTACCGAACGTGGCGCCAACCAGGTCGTGATGGGCGAGCGTGAAATCGCCCGTACCATGCTGGAACTGCTGGAAACACCACCAGCAGGTGAAGTTGTAACGGGGTGACCGTCGTTGCATCGGCTCGTTTGCCTGATGGCGCTTCGCTTATCAGGCCTACGTGATGACACAGATAACGGCAACCGTAGGCCGGATAAAGCGTTTACGCCGCCATCCGGCATGATGACTTTTGCCTGATGGCGCTTCGCTTATCAGGCCTATGTGATGACTCAGATAACTGCAGCTGTAGGCCGGATAAGGCGTTTACGCCGCCATCCGGCACGATGACTTAACGATCCCAGTATGACTCTTCGAGGCTATCCTCACGCTCCGGCAGTCCACGCGTCAGGCGCGGGGAGTGCTGGTTCAGTACCTGATAACTCACGCGATTGGCATATTTACACACCTGAGCTAATGACGAATAGGTCAGCCAGGTGAACTTATGCTTGCTGGAATTTGGCACATTCGAACGGTGATAGCTGTTAGCGGTAATATCGTGCAGCAGCGCCGCCAGCGCGCCGTCACCTGCACCGTTGGTGTTCATGATCTTCTCCGGGCCGCCCATATACGGGGCGATATGCGAATAGACGCGCAGCGGATTGCGACAGTCTTTATGGCGCATCGCGCGGCTGAATTCATACTGGTTAAATTCGGCAATCGCCCCCGGCAGCAGAGGATGCTGGGTTTTGCGTTTGGCTTCCTCTTCAGTAAAGCCCGCCATGTACAGCCCCACCGGTCCGGCGGTACACAACACCAAATCGACCCAGTCCAGCGCTTTGTCTGACGCCAGCAGCGGATCGTTTTCACCGGTCAGCGCTTCGGCCTCTTCTTCATTCATCGCCAGAATAGAGACGTTCTCTTTCAGGAAATTCTGCCACCACTGCGGGTTATCGGCGATGACAAATTTAGTCCCGAGCGTCAGTACCACCGGCACATTGTGTTTTTTGGCATACTCAATGGCCTTCATGGTGGCTTCCGGCATCGGCTCGCCCGGCTTGCAGCGTACCAGATAGGAGGTCAGCACCAGCGCCGATGCCCCGGCAATTACCGATTCCGGAATGCTTTCCGCACGCAACTGGTTCATGTGCCCAGGACTGATGGCGAAGGTACGCTCACCGGATTCGCCTATCAGGGTAAAGCAGCGGCCAATCGGACCGTCTACCCCCTGCAGATAGTTGAGGTCAGTCCGGCTGGAGGTGTTGCACAAATAGCGGTAGGCGTAACTGCCAATCTCAATGTTGCTACACATCACGCCCAGCAAAACCGAACGGTCATCGGCCAGCACCGAGTAGTTGTGCATGGTGTTGCCAATGGTTCCGCCAGCAAACTGATGGGTGATCAAATTGTCACGCACCAGTTCCTGATACAGCGCCTCGGCCACGTCGTCCTCAATCACCAGCGAATGCCCGGCGCTCAGCCCATAACGTTGCACAAACGCGTCATCCACTTTCGCTTCAATATCCACCAGCGTCTGATCGATTCCCACCACCCACGCGGCGCTGGTTTCATTTTCAGGCTGGATTTGTTGCAGCAGCGGATCACGTGCATTGACAGGGAAATAGTGTTTGGATTTGCGTTTACCGGGAAATTTCATGGCTGTTTTTACGAGTGGCTAACTGAGCGGTGCATGGTAGCACATTCCCCTCAGGACGACAGAGCTTCAATAACGGACGAACAGATCGCAGTTTCCACGGCAGAAGCTTTTACAATGAGTCGATTTCACAAGGAGCGTTATATGAAACCAGAGAATAAACTTCCCGTACTGGCATGCATTTCAGACGAGATGCGCGCGGTGCTGAATGTCCGGCAGGACGATTTGCCTCCCTGGCCTGCCGCCGATGACGTGGCAGCGATGCGCCAACACTACATTCTTGAGCGCCGCTTCTGGAACGCGGACGCGCCGCAGATGCCAACGCGGGAATATACCATCCCTACGCGCTGGGGAGAGGTGACAACGCGCCTGTACAGCCCAACGCCAGACAGTCAGGCCACACTGTTTTACCTGCACGGTGGCGGTTGTATTCTCGGTAATCTGGATACCCATGACCGTATCATGCGCCTGCTGGCAAGCTATACCCAGTGCACAGTAATTGGCGTCGACTATTCGCTCTCGCCTGAGGCGCGCTTTCCACAAGCCCTTGAAGAAACCGTTGACGCCTGTCAGTTCTTTCATCGGCAGGCGGACGACTATCAGGTAAATATGACACGCATTGGCTTTGCTGGTGATTCCGCTGGCGCGATGCTGGCGCTCAGCAGCGCGCTGTGGCTGCGCGATAAGCACATCTCCTGTGGAACGGTGGCGGGCGTGCTGTTGTGGTACGGCCTGTACGGTTTACAGGATTCAGTGAGTCGTCGACTGATGGGCGGCGACTGGGATGGCCTCAGCCGCCAGGATTTAGCGATGTACGAAAAAATGTATCTGCGTGATGCCGACGATCGCGAGTCGCCGTACTACTGCCTGTTCAACAACGACCTGACGCACGAGGTGCCGCCCTGCTTTATCGCCGGTGCGGAGTTTGACCCGCTGATCGACGACAGTCGTCTGCTCTTTCAGACGCTGGCGGCGCACCAGCAGCCCTGCGAATACAAAATGTATCCCGGCACGCTGCACGCCTTTCTGCACTACTCACGCATGATGAAATCTGCCGATGACGCATTACGCGATGGTGCGCGTTTCTTTACCCAACAGATAAACGCGCTGCGTTAGTTAGCGATACGCGGCGGTCAGTTTCAGCATCATCTCGATATGTTCCGGCACGGCATTCAGCGCCGGAATATATTCATACTTTTTGCCGCCCGCTTCGAGGAAGATCTCTTTATTTTGCACCGCGATTTCTTCCAGCGTCTCCAGGCAATCCGCCGCGAAGCCCGGACACATCACCTGAATATGGCCCGTCCCCTTCTCGCCTAACATCTTCAGCGTTTCATCAGTGTAGGGCGTCAGCCACGGTTCACGACCAAAACGCGACTGGAAAGTCATCATCACCTTTTCCGGTGGCAGGCCGAGCGCAGAAACCAGTTCACGGGTAGTGTCGCGACAGCGCTGCGGATAGTCGTCACCTTCATCCGCAAAACGCTGGGGGATACCGTGATACGACAACAGCAGCAAATCCGGTTCGCCGTGTTCGGCAAACGAGGCTCGTGCACTGTTCGCCAGCGCATCTATATAGGCGCTGTCATCAGCGTAATCGCGAATAAACGAAATGCCGGGAATACGACGTTTACGCGCCAGAATGCGCGCCAGCTCATCCCAGACCGCAGCGGCAGTTGAGCAAGAATATTGCGGGTACAGCGGCAGCACGACGATATGATCAACGTGGTTCGCCAGCAGCTCGTCCACTGCGCTTTCCAGTGACGGCGAGCCGTAACTCATCCCCAGCGCGACGGGCGTGTCCGGTAAACGTGCGGCAAGCGCCTGCTGCTGTTGACGGCTATAGACCATCAGCGGCGAGCCGCCTTCCATCCAGACAGACTGATAAAGCTTTGCCACACGCGGGGCGCGCAGCGGCAAAATCACACCGCGCAGCAGCGGCCACCACAACACACGGGGCGTATCAACGACGCGTATATCGCTTAAGAATTGCCGGAGATAGCGTGTTACTGCCGCCGGAGTGGGGGCATCGGGAGTCCCAAGATTTGCCAGCAGGATACCGGTTTTCGTCTGACGCATTACCGCCTCTTATCGATTCAAATTGTTGATAATTGTAGCGGAAAAGCGAATAAGAAGAACTAATTGCTGTGAGAGGTAAGACGAGAATTTGCCTGATGGCACTAACGATGCCGCCATCCGGCACCGATTGCCTGATGGCGCTGCGCTTATCAGGCCTACACGATAATGACTGGCCTGATAAGCGGTTCACTACGCGAAAAACTTAGCCGAGGATTTTTTCCAGCGCAGCACGCACGTCAGCAACGGCCTGAGTGCCGTCAACTTTCGCGTATTGAGTGTTACCTGCTGCCGCTTCTTTCTGGTAGTAACCAATCAGCGGTGCCGTCATCTGATGGTATTCCACCAGACGTTTACGCACGGTCTCTTCCTGGTCATCTTTACGGGTGGTCAGCTCTTCGCCGGTCACATCGTCTTTCCCTTCCACTTTCGGCGGATTGAATTTGATGTGGTAAACACGGCCAGAGGCAGCGTGCACGCGACGACCGACGATACGGTCAACGATCAGCTCATCTGGTACGTCGAATTCGAGAACATAATCCACCACGATACCGGCTTCTTTCATAGCATCAGCCTGCGGAATGGTGCGTGGGAAGCCATCTAACAGAAAACCGTTACGGCAATCTTCCTGCGCGATACGCTCTTTTACCAGCGCGATCACCAGCTCATCCGTCACCAGCTTGCCGGCGTCCATGATGTCTTTCGCTTGTTTGCCCAGCTCGGAGCCAGATTTCACGGCGGCACGCAGCATATCACCGGTGGAGATTTGCGGAATACCATACTTCTCCATGATGAACTGAGCCTGAGTTCCTTTACCCGCGCCCGGAGCGCCAAGCAGAATGATACGCATTACGAAAATCCCCTTAAAGGTTGTCGATATTTTTTAAAAAGCGCTAAACGATACCACCATCACGCATTTGTCTCAAGGAAGGTGCCCTGCGCTGAAACGGTTAATGACGGGAAAATTAAAAATAAGGAGAGAAATTGCCGGATGGCGGTGTAAACACCTTATCCGGCCTACGATCGACGAGAGGTTGTAGGCCGGATAAGCGTTAGCGCCATCCGGCATTACATTGTGACTATCAGGAAACCAACAACTGGTTCATACGGCGGATAAACTGGTTCGGATCTTCCAGCGTACCGCGCTCGGCAAACAACGCCTGATCCAGCAGCAGTTCAACCCACTCGTTGAATTGCGCTTCATCCTGGGTATCCGCCGTGCGTTTCACCAGCACGTGATCCGGGTTGAGTTCAAAGATGTATTTCACTTCCGGCACGTTCTGACCCGCTGCGGCAAACAGTTTCGCCATCTGGGTGCTCATTTCGTCCGCGTCGGTGGTGACAATCGCCGGCGTATCGGTCAGACGGTGCGTCAGACGTACATCTTTGACCCTGTCGCCCAACAGGTTTTTCACTCGCTCAACGAACGGCGTCAGCGCTTTTTCCGCTTCTTTCGCGCTTTCATCAACTTCATCGGCCAGCTTGTCGATAGATTCGTCCGCTTTGGCAACAGACTGGAACGCCTTACCGTCGAACTCGGTCAGGTAGTTCATCATCCACTCGTCAATGCGATCGGAGAGCAGCAGCACTTCAATGCCTTTCTTACGCAGCAGCTCCAGATGCGGGCTGCTCTTCGCCGCCGCGTAGCTGTCTGCGGTGATGTAGTAAATCTTCTCCTGCCCCTCTTTCATGCGGGAGACGTAGTCTTCCAGAGAGACAGTCTGCGCAGAAGAGTCGGTATGCGTCGACGCGAAACGCATCAGTTTGGCGATGGTTTCCTGGTTAGCGTGATCTTCCGCTGGCCCTTCTTTCATCACCAGACCAAACTGCTGCCAGAACGTCTGGTATTTTTCCGCGTCGTCTTTCGCCAGTTTTTCCAGCATCTGCAATACACGCTTGGTCAGTGCGCTACGCAGGTTGCGGGTAACGCTGCTGTCCTGCAGGATCTCACGCGAGACGTTCAGCGGCAGATCGTTAGAGTCGATAAGCCCTCGCACGAAGCGCAGATAGTTCGGCATGAACTGCTCGGCGTCGTCCATGATAAATACGCGCTGGACGTACAGCTTCAGACCATGTTTGTGATCGCGATTCCACATGTCCCACGGTGCCTGAGACGGGATATACAGCAGGCTGGTGTACTCCTGCTTCCCTTCCACACGGTTGTGGCTCCAGGTCAGCGGATCGGTAAAATCGTGCGCGATATGCTTGTAAAACTCGTTGTACTCGTCGCCTTTGATTTCCGACTTGTTACGGGTCCACAGCGCCTGCGCTTTGTTGATTTTTTCCCAGGAAACAACGGTTTCGCCGTCTTTTTCTTCCTGTTTTTCAATCTCAACCGGCAGCGCGATATGGTCGGAGTATTTGCTGATGATAGAACGTACGCGCCAGTCATCGAGGAACTCGTCTTCGCCTTCACGCAGATGCAGGGTGATCTCCGTTCCGCGATCGTCTTTGGTGATATCGGCAACGGTGTATTCACCTTCGCCCGCCGACTCCCAGAACACGCCGTTCTCCGGCTTGTCACCTGCGGCACGAGTGCGCACCGTCACTTTATCCGCGACGATAAACGCCGAATAGAAGCCAACCCCAAACTGACCAATCAGTTGGCTGTCTTTCGCCTGATCGGAGCCCATAGATTCAAGGAAGGATTTGGTCCCGGACTTCGCGATGGTCCCCAGATGATCGATTACATCATCACGGTTCATCCCCACGCCGTTGTCGGCGATGGTCAACGTACGCTTATCTTTATCGAAGGAGACGCGTACGCGCAGTTCACCGTCGCCTTCATAGAGGTCCGGGTTCGACAGCGCGCGAAAACGCAGCTTGTCTGCCGCATCGGAGGCGTTAGAGATAAGCTCACGCAGGAAGATTTCTTTATTGGAATACAGAGAATGGATCATCAGATGCAGAAGCTGTTTTACTTCTGACTGAAAACCACGAGTTTCTTGTCCTTTCATGTAGATCTACCTCAACAATGCCATTTTCAATGGTAAAAACACGTTGAGGGTGAAATGGGGACAAGCGGGAGGAATTTCAAGCGAAGGCCGCGAGCGCAGCCTCCGTTTGGTCAGAATTTAATCTTGTGGCGTCCTGCCAGAGAATGCGACAGCGTGGTGCCGTCCACCATCTCCAGTTCGCCACCGACCGGCACGCCGTGGGCGATACGGCTGGCGTCAACGCCATATTGCGCGCAGAGTTCAGCAATGTAATTCGCCGTGGCTTCCCCTTCAACCGTCGGGTTGGTCGCGAGGATCACTTCACTGAGTTGCTCGGAGGACAGGCGCTGCTCAAGTCTGTCGAGACCGATATCATCCGGCCCGATGCCGTCGAGCGGCGACAAATGCCCCATCAGCACGAAGTAGCGCCCGGAAAACTGCCCGGTCTGCTCAATCGCGTAAATATCCGCCGGACTTTCGACCACACAAATCTGGCCGTTTTCCTGGCGACGCGGATTCGAACAGATATTGCAGACATCCTGCTCGGTGAAGGTGCGGCAATCGGCGCAGTGACCGATTTCCGACATCGCCCGGGTGAGCGCTTGCGCCAGACGCATCCCGCCGCTGCGGTCACGCTGAAGCAGCGTAAACGCCATGCGCTGCGCCGACTTCGGGCCAACACCCGGCAGGCAGCGCAGTGCTTCCATAAGCTGAGTTAACAGCGGGCTGGTTTGCATCAGAACGGCATCTTAAAGCCTGGCGGCAGTTGCATACCGGAAGAAACAGAAGCCATCTTCTCTTTCTGGGTCTCTTCAATGCGACGGGCAGCATCGTTGAACGCGGCAGCAACCAGATCTTCCAGCATCTCTTTGTCATCTTCGAGCAGGCTTGGATCGATCTCCACGCGACGGCAGTTATGTGCGCCGTTGATGGTCACTTTCACCAGACCCGCGCCGGATTCACCGGTCACTTCCAGCTTGGCGATTTCTTCCTGCATCTGCTGCATTTTTTCCTGCATCTGCTGGGCCTGTTTCATCAGGTTACCCAGACCGCCTTTACCAAACATAGGCTTCTCTCTCAATCACGTTAAGGGATGACAATCATAAGCGTCGCTTACGATCAAATGGGGCGGATACTCTCTTCATCCAGATCCGCATCGAAGAATCGACGCAGGGTCTGGATGTTGTTATCCGCAACTATCGACTCGCGCGCCTGCGCAAGTTTCTCTTCATAAATCGCCTGACGCCACTCCAGCGGCGTTCGCACCGCCGGATTATCATCTTCTACGATGGTCAGTTCAACCGTTGATCCCGCAAGCTGACTCAGTGCTTCCGCCAGTTTTTGTTGTGCACCGCTGGAATTCAGGTGACGCTGGCTGGAACGCAAATGCAGACAGACCGCATTGCCGTTCTCTTCTTTCCAGGCGTTGAGCGCGACCTGTTCAACCAGTTTTGGCAGCGAGAGTTGACTGACCTGCGCCGCCCACGGATCGCGTTCAATCGCTTCTGCGGCCAGCTTGGCTGCCAGTTCCGGTGTTTTCTCATGCTCCAGCGCTTTCTTCAGCGCCTTCGGCGTCGCCACCACCTCTTTCACTTCAGCAACCGGTGTGGTCGCCTTCCAGCGATAAGCTTCTTTCTTCGCCGGAGTCTGTTCGAGCGCAGATGGCGCAGGACGAGCCTGCACACGTTCTGATACCGAAGCCAGTCTTTCCAGCGCAGCGTTATTCACCGGCCGCGCGCGGGATGCGGCTGCCGGTTCACTCTTTTTTGTTTTGGTTGCTCCCTGCGCACGTTGCAGTTGGTTGCGTGCCGCCAGCACCTGGCTGGTGGATTCCGGTAGCGGTGCTGCCGGCGCCTGGTGCGCAGGCGCTGACTGCTGTGGCACCTGGGTCGGCGTCATTACCGCCGTTGGTGCCACCGGAGCAAACGATTGTCGCGGAACCTCGGGTTCCGGTAGCGGCATACGCGGATGAAACGCCAGCGCCCGCAGTAAGGTCATTTCAACGCCCATGCGTCTGTCTGGCGCGTACGGCAGTTCTTTACGGCCAATCAATAGCGTCTGGTAATAAAGCTGAACGTCCGCAGGTGGTACGGTGCGCGCCAGTTCACGCATGCGCACTTCAATCGCTGCCATATCGCTGCCCAGCGCAGCAGGAGACAACTGGACCAGCGCAATACGGTGCAGCAGACCCAGCATTTCGACCAGCAGCGCTTCCCACTCGATTCCCCGCGCCGCGGCGTCGTTGACCAGCGTCATCACCCGTTCGCCGTCGGCGGCGATTACCGCCTCCACCAGCGACAGCGCCTGATCGTCATCCAGCGTGCCGAGCATCGCGCTCACCGCCTGGGTGGAAACCTGGCCGTCACCGCTGGCAATCGCCTGATCGGTCAGACTCAGCGCATCACGCAGGCTACCGTCGGCTGCACGGGAAAGCAGTTGCAGCGCACGCGGCTCATGGGCGATCTGTTCTTCGTTAAGAATGTGTTCAAGCTGATGGCGGATCTGGTCAACATCCAGTGCCTTAAGATGAAACTGCAGGCAGCGGGACAAAATGGTCACCGGCAGCTTCTGCGGATCGGTCGTCGCCAGCAGGAATTTGACGTGCGACGGCGGCTCCTCAAGCGTTTTGAGCAGCGCGTTAAAACTGTGGCGAGACAGCATGTGCACTTCGTCGATCAAATAAACTTTGAATCGACCGCGCGCCGGAGCGTACTGGACGTTATCCAGCAGGTCTCGGGTATCTTCAACTTTGGTGCGCGAGGCGGCATCGATCTCAATCAGATCGACAAATCGCCCCTGTTCGATTTCACGGCAGTTATCACACACACCACACGGTGTGGCGGTAATGCCGGTTTCGCAATTCAGTCCCTTTGCCAGCAGACGGGCAATGGAGGTTTTACCGACACCCCGGGTACCGGAAAATAGATATGCATGGTGAATACGCCCTAACGACAAGCCGTTCGCCAGTGCGGTCAGCACATGTTCCTGGCCGACGACGTCAGCAAAGGTTTGTGGGCGCCATTTTCGGGCTAAAACCTGATAACTCATTGGCTGGCTCTGAAACGCTGGAAGGTGGATTCATAGGGGGGAATGCTAACACAACCTCGCACATTCAGCGAGGTTGAGAGGCGATATTCAGGCGTCATCGTTGCAGCCAGTTTGGTGACGGACAGCGCGCAAAAACCGGAGCGTACTGACAGTACGTGAGGATTTAGAGCACTGACCGGGGCCAAAATGGCAAATAAGATAGCCTGAATCAGTGTCCCGGGAAAGGAACCAGGCTATAACAGTTGATGCCCTGTTGCGCCAGACGCTGTTCGCCACCGAGATCAAACAGATTGATGATGAACGCCGCGTCGGTCACTTCGCCGCCCAGACGACGGATCAGTTTCACGGTCGCTTCAATCGTACCGCCAGTTGCCAGCAGATCGTCAACCACCAGCACTTTGTCACCGGCGTGGATCGCATCAACGTGGATTTCCAGCTGATCGGTGCCGTATTCCAGTTCGTAGCTTTCAGCGATCGTTTCACGCGGCAGTTTGCGCGGTTTACGCACCGGCACAAAGCCAACGCCCAGACCCAACGCTACCGGCGCGCCAAACAGAAAGCCGCGCGCTTCGGTACCGACAACTTTGGTGATGCCTGCATTTTTGTAACGCTCAACCAGCAATTCGATGCTGAGCGCGTAAGCTTTCGGATCTTCCAGTAAGCTGGTGACATCACGGAAAAGAATGCCCGGTTTCGGGTAGTCCTGAATGCTTTTAATGCTATTTTTGAGAAACTCAAGCTGCTGTGCAGTTGCGGTCATAAGTTTGTGCCTGATTAATACGGTGTTACTTCACGGCGCACTATACACTTCATCCTTCAAGCGGCCTCTTTGTTGGCTGCCTTCATTCATCTCTGTCACTTACTGATGTAAGCTCAGGGATTCATTCAGTTGCCGCCTCGATGCACCTTGAAGGATAGTGTATATAGAAGGCCAACATTAATTTGACCCGGCGCGCCTGTGCTCGAAAACGGTCGAATTTACTGGCTACCGCCCACAATTGCAACCGCGATTATTATGCTTCAGTGCTTTTGTTGCTTTTCGTCAATCACTGGTATTCGCCACATAAATATCAGCAGGCAGACCAGGATCACCAGCAGCAGGATCCGCACCCACCACATCGGGGTCAACCACAGCGATATGGCGAAGGTGATGAGGATCATTACGATCGCGCGGGGCTTAACACCCGGCGGCATAGCCTTATATTTCTGCCAGAATCGCAAATAGCTGCCAAACCACGAGCGGTAGAGTAACCAGTCATGGAAACGCGGCGATGAGCGGGCAAAGCACCAGGCAGCCAGCAGGATAAACGGTGTCGTCGGCAGTACAGGCAACACGACGCCCAGCGTTCCCAATACAACCGCCAGCCAACCCGTGATGATTAAAAGGATTCGTTGCATAATAAAGGCATATCGCAAACCAGAACGCTACTTTAGCATAACAGTTATCATTTTCATCGGAGTGTTACATTGAAAACCGCCATGCTGCTGCAAAAGCTGGAAGATCAGCTCGCCCTCCTGCGCCAACGTTGCGCACCGGTGGCGCAGCATGCCACGCTCAGCGCTCGCTTCGATCGCCATCTTTTTCAGACCCGCAGCTCCCTGCTCCAGGCCTGTCTGGATGAAGCAGAAGCTCAACTTCAGGCATTGCGTCAGGCGGTTGAACAGCAGCAACTGCCGCAAGTTGCCTGGCTGGCGGAACATCTGGCGTCGCAACTGGAAGCGATCTCCCGCGAAACCGCCAGTTGGTCACTCCGGGAATGGGACTGTGCCTCGCCGGGTCTGGCGCACTGGCAGCGCAGACGTATCCAGCATCAGGAATTTGAACGACGCTTGCAGGAAATGACCGCGCAACGCAAAGCGCGACTGGCTCAGGTCACCCGCCAGGACGAGCAACAAGCGTTGCAACGCGAAGTGGAAATCTATGAAGGCCGTCTGGCGCGCTGTCGCAAGGCACTCGACAATATTGAACGTGTTCTGGCGCGTTTAACCCGTTAATCCCTGGAGACACTATGTCACTTGAAAACGCCCCGGATGAGGTCAAACTGGCCGTCGATTTGATTGTGTTGCTGGAAGAAAACAATGTCGCCCCGGATACCGTTTTGAAAGCGCTGGAAATGGTTAAACGGGACTATGAAAAAAAAATGGCTCAGACTGCTGACAAACTTGATTGAGTTTTGCCTGATGGCGCTGCGCTTATCAGGCCTACATTCTCTGAGCGGGTATTGGATATTACCCTGCGTTGTAGGCCGGATAAGACGCAAGTGACGCCATCAGGCATGCGATCGTTTGATTAAACCGCAGGCGTCGGATCGTCGCCTTTGATCTCACGTTTCACTTCCGTCACCTCATCGCCTTTCTCGTTGCGCAGATGCACTTCAAGCTGGTTAAAGGCAATATCAATGTTGTTTTCGCGACACAGACGATCGATTGACCGGTTCAGTTCATCAACCGTGTGGCTACGATCGCGCAGTTCACGCACGTACAGCCGCAGTTCGTGATCCAGGGTACTGGCGCCGAAGGTGGTGAAGAACACTGCGGGTTCGGGATCGTGCATCACTTTCGGATGCTCCGTCGCGGCCTGGAGCAGGACTTTCTTCACCTTATCCAGATCCGAACCGTACGCCACACCGATGCGAATCACCAGACGGGTGGTGGTATCGGACAGCGACCAGTTGATCAGTCGCTCGGTTACAAACGCCTTGTTCGGGATGATCACCTCTTTGCGATCAAAATCGGTAATGGTGGTTGCACGGATGCGAATCTTACTGACGGTACCGGAGAACGTACCGATCGTCACCGTATCGCCGATCCGCACCGGGCGTTCGAAGAGAATGATCAGACCCGAGACAAAGTTACCGAAGATCTCCTGCAAGCCGAAACCGAGACCGACCGATAAGGCCGCCGCCAGCCATTGCAGTTTATCCCACGACACACCGAGCGAACCGAAGACCGTCATCGCCCCGACGGCAATGATGATGTAGTTCAGGATCGTGGTGATGGCGTACGATGCCCCCTGCCGCATTTTGAGGCGCGACAGCACCAGTACTTCCAGCAGACCCGGCAGGTTGCGGATCAGCGCCCAGGCCACCATCGAGGCGATAATGGCAAACAGCAGGCTGCCCATCGTCACGCTTTTCACCACCGCCGCGCCCGCTTCGGTGCCGTTGTAGTGCCAGAGCGTAATGCTGTCGAGATAGCTGAACACGGTGATCAGATCGGACCAAATCGCCCAGAACATCACCGCGAACAGGGAAACCATCAACAGCATCGTGATACGCAACGTTTGCTGGTTCACCTGTTCCAGCGCGATGGTCGGCTCTTCCTGCGGCTCCGCCCCTTCGGCCCCCTCTTTCACCAGATTCTGGCGACGCGCCAGCGCACGACGCCAGGCGATACGCCGCGCCGCGACGCTTAAGCCGCGCAGCACCGTCTGGTAGAGCAGGTTCCAGATGATGACCAGATACACAGTCTCAATCCAGCGGCCCGACAGCCGCAGCGTGGTGTAGAAGTAGCCGGTTGCCGTCAGCACCATTAGCGCAATCGGGACGATTGACAGGATGGTGATCGTCACCAGACGCAGGCCATGCGACTCTTTATCACGCCAGCTGTCGCGGCACATCGGCCACACCAGAAACGCGATCAGCAGCAGGTTGAGGAAAATCATCGCCTGTCCCAGCACATCGTCCATCAGATGCAGCGGAGACAGTTCAGCCACCACGGACCAGAAGTGCAGCGGCAGTAGCGCCAGGCTGATGCGCACAATCTGGCGACGCCAGTGGCTGGTTAATTGCGCAGGCATACCGAAATGGCGAATCGCCACGCCGTCTTTTTCGAGCACTTTCCAGCACAGCCCGAAGACCAACCAGAAGATGGCCAGCTTCTTACTGAATGCCCACAGCAGGTCGCTGATGTTTAACTGCATAGTCAGCAAAATCAGGCCGATAGCCAGAATCAGCAGGCATACCGGCAGCGCGCGGATCAGATCAATCAGAATCGCTTTCGGTGTGTTTAGCTGGCTGTCATTGCGCAGCGAGCCCACCGCGGCAGCGAGTTTCTGTTGCCAGGCTTTCAGCCACTTCAGACGCCAGCGAATCAGCCCTGCAATCAGCAGTAGCGGCAGACCGGCCAGGAAGGCGATAAACACCGCCGGCCACGCTTTTTCCCAGTTCACCGTAATTTTCATCGACTTGAACTGATCTTTCAGCGACTGCGGGAAAGCTTTGATCCAGTCCCAGTCCATTGGCCGGTTACTGTTCACCCAGAAAATTTGCTGGGTCAGGATCTCTTTCAGGCTTTTCGAGACGCTCATTAACTGCTGCTGATTAATTTGCAGGTTAATCGCCATCATGAGCTGATTACCCAACTGCTTGTTGAGCTGGTCCAGCAGTTCACGGCGCATATCGACAACCTGCAACAGCGCATCGTGGACTTCGTCATTCACTTCGTTACTGTGACCTTCTTCCAGCTTAGCCACGAACGCATCATTCTGAAACAGCGCATCACGTTGTTGATTGACTTCGAACTGCTCCAGACGCAGGTCCGCAATGCGGTTGGTCATGTCCGAGAGTTCATCCGCCGACGGCAGCGTTTGCTGCTGTTGATAAAGAATACGCGACAGCAGCAGGCTGCCTTTCAGCACCGCGATTTGTTCTTTGATATTGCGTTCGGATTGCAGCGCACGGTCCAGCCAGTTTTTGACCTTGATATTTTGCTGCATCAGCGAGTTGCCATTTTCCGTCGCGGTGATCAGACGCTGGCTGAGCTGATGGTTAATTTCCAGCTCTTGTTTCACCAGCGGATTAGCCTGGATCCGCGCGGTTTCATCCGGCGAAATGGCCTCCTGCGCCGTTTTCTCCGTTAAAGTCAGGCGCTTGCTGTTGACCGCTTCCTGCAGCAACTGCATTTGATGTTCAAGCCGGTTGCTGTTTGCGGTGACATAATCGCGTTGCTTTTGCAGGGTATCCTGCAACACCGTATTGCCTTCCAGGCTTTTACGTTGTTGATCGATCTGGGCATTCAGTAGCGCTTGCTGCGCCTGTAAAAGTACCTGCTGAGTGGGTCGCAACGCCGCGTCGCCCACATTGGTACCATCCAGTCGGTTACGGATCTGCTGAAGTTGCTGAGAGGCCGTGTACATTGCATTTTGTACACGTTCGGGCTGCGTTTGCAGGGAGACCAACTGGCTGTTATAGGTGGCGAGATCGTTTTGCGCGTTCTGCAAATCATCCAGAACCTGCGCCACGCGCAGTTCTAACTGGCGTAATGACAGCGTACTGAGCGTCTTACGCGTTTCATCATCATTATCCACATCGCTGAGAGCATTCAGGGCCTCTATCGCCTGACGCATTTTTTCCGGCGCCTGCGCCACGCGCAGACGAAGCTGCGTCGTCTCGTCTTTCACCCGCTCGATTTTCTCCAGCGTGGCGATGGTCTCGACGAGATCCTGCTGAACCAGTTTATCCTGCGCGGAAAGGTCTTTTTGCTTATTGAGCGTATCCAGTTGGCTTTGAACGTCTGCCTTCGACGGCAGATCGCTGTTTGACGACGCGCGGGCAAGCGCCAAAGACTGGCAGGACAGCATTAAGATGAAAACAGCCACCGTGATGAAAACGAGGTGCTGTACACGTTTATAGAGCGGCAACATAGTCATGTGAATGAAGGTTTCTGAACCGAAAAGACGACCGAAAATAGTCAACGAGCAAGAATATCACGGCTCTGTCAGACAGAATAGCGGCAGCGAAAGCGTCCAGGATAATTCCTGGAGTGGCATCAGGATACAGCGTCAGGCCCCGTCGACTGCAGTGTGGGACAAAATGTTAACATCTCCAGCAACACCGCGACGTAATCCCGCGCTTCTTTTTTGAGATCAAAAGATTGTGGGGCAAAGAGCCAGTTTTCCATCAGGCCTGAAACCGTGGCGCGCATCATCACCGCCGCCCGCCGCGTGAGCAAATTTGCAGGTAACATTTTTGAATGAATACAATGAGCTAGCGTTTGTTCGATCCGATCATAGCTTTCGAGACAGATGTTTCTTTGCGCCTGCTGAACTATAGTCATTTCTCCCACAAATTCACATTTGTGGAATATAATCTCCATCAATAAACGTCGCCGTTCTTCTGTCACGGTAGATTCAAGGAGATGAACGAGAATTTCTCTTAACACTGATAGTGGATCGTCGGGGAATTTTGCCTGATACTCAGTCTCAAGCTCTCCAATACTGGATTCTGATAGTTCCCAGATTTCACTAAATAAATCCGACTTGTTTTTGAAATGCCAATAGATTGCACCGCGAGTGACGCCAGCGGCTTTTGCAATCTCCGCCAGCGAGGTGGAAGATACCCCTTGTTGCGAGAACAACCGTAGCGCTACATCCAGGATGTGTTGTCGTGTTTCCTGCGCTTGTTGTTTGGTTTTTCGTGCCATATGTCGGTGAATTTACAGGCGTTAGATTTACATACATTTATGGATGTATGTACCATAGCACGACGATAATATAAACGCAGCAATGGGTTTGTGGACTTTTGACCATTGATCAATTTGAAATCGGACACTCGAGGTTTACATATGAACAAAAACAGAGGGTTTACGCCTCTGGCGGTCGTTCTGATGCTCTCAGGCAGCTTAGCGCTTACAGGATGTGACGACAAACAGGCCCAACAAGGGGGCCAGCAGATGCCAGAAGTTGGGGTTGTGACGCTCAAAACCGAACCTCTACAGATCACAACTGAACTCCCGGGTCGCACCAGTGCTTTCCGTATTGCGGAAGTTCGTCCTCAGGTAAGCGGGATTATCCTGAAGCGTAATTTCGAGGAAGGTAGTGATATCGAAGCAGGAGTGTCTCTCTATCAGATTGATCCTGCGACATATCAAGCCACTTATGAAAGCGCGAAAGGCGATCTGGCGAAAGCTCAGGCCGCAGCCAGCATCGCTCAGGTAACGGTTAACCGTTATAAAAAGCTGCTGGGCACGCAGTACATCAGCCAACAAGATTACGATCAGGCACTGGCCGATGCGCAACAGGCGAATGCTGCCGTGATTGCCGCGAAAGCTGCCGTTGAAACAGCGCGTATTAACCTGGCGTACACCAAAGTGACCTCTCCGATTAGCGGCCGTATTGGTAAATCTGCCGTGACGGAAGGCGCACTGGTGCAAAACGGTCAGGCGACAGCGCTGGCGACCGTACAGCAACTCGATCCTATCTATGTTGACGTGACACAGTCGAGCAACGACTTCCTGCGCCTGAAACAAGAACTGGCTAACGGAACGCTGAAACAGGAAAACGGCAAGGCGAAAGTCGAGCTGGTGACCAGTGACGGCATCAAATTCCCGCAGACCGGTACGCTTGAGTTTTCAGACGTGACCGTCGATCAGACCACTGGTTCTATCACCATCCGCGCCATCTTCCCTAACCCGGATCATACATTACTGCCGGGAATGTTTGTCCGTGCGCGTCTGGAAGAAGGGACCAACCCAACTGCGTTACTGGTACCGCAACAAGGCGTAACCCGTACGCCGCGCGGCGATGCGACCGTGCTGGTTGTTGGTGCTGATGACAAAGTGGAAAACCGTCAAATCGTGGCCAGTCAGGCGATTGGCGACAAATGGCTGGTGACAAATGGTCTGAAAGCAGGCGATCGCGTCATTATCAGTGGGCTGCAGAAAGTGCGTCCTGGTGCGCAGGTGAAAGCACAAGAGATTACCGCAGAGAACAACCAGCAAGCCGCTAGCGGTAGCCAGCCTGAGCAGTCTAAGTCTTAACTTAAACAGGAGCCGTTAAGACATGCCTAATTTCTTTATCGATCGCCCCATATTCGCATGGGTGATCGCCATTATCATCATGTTGGCAGGGGGGCTTGCGATCCTCAAGCTGCCGGTCGCGCAATATCCAACAATTGCGCCACCCGCAGTGACGATCTCCGCAACCTACCCTGGCGCTGATGCCAAAACCGTGCAGGATACGGTCACACAGGTTATCGAACAGAATATGAACGGTATCGATAACCTGATGTACATGTCCTCAAACAGTGACTCCACGGGTACCGTGCAGATCACCCTGACGTTTGAATCCGGGACCGATGCGGATATCGCGCAGGTTCAGGTGCAGAACAAACTGCAGCTGGCGATGCCGTTGCTGCCGCAGGAAGTACAACAACAGGGTGTGAGCGTTGAGAAGTCGTCCAGTAGCTTCCTGATGGTTGTCGGGGTTATCAATACCGACGGCACCATGACGCAGGAAGATATTTCGGATTACGTCGCCGCCAACATGAAGGACACCATCAGCCGTACTTCCGGCGTGGGTGACGTTCAGCTGTTTGGTTCGCAGTATGCGATGCGTATCTGGATGGACCCGACGGAACTCAACAAGTATCAGTTGACGCCGGTTGATGTGATTGCCGCCATCAAAGCGCAGAACGCCCAGGTGGCAGCCGGTCAGTTAGGCGGTACGCCGCCGGTAAAAGGCCAGCAACTTAACGCATCAATCATTGCCCAGACGCGTCTGACCTCAACCGACGAGTTCGGCAAAATCCTGCTGAAAGTTAACCAGGATGGTTCTCAGGTTCGCCTGCGTGACGTCGCGAAAATTGAACTGGGCGGTGAGAACTACGACATCATCGCGAAGTTTAACGGTAAACCCGCCTCTGGTCTGGGGATCAAACTGGCAACTGGTGCGAACGCGCTGGATACCGCCGCGGCGATCCGTGCCGAACTGGTGAAGATGGAGCCGTTCTTCCCGTCAGGTCTGAAAATCGTTTACCCGTATGACACCACCCCGTTCGTGAAAATCTCTATTCACGAAGTGGTGAAAACGCTGGCGGAAGCGATCATCCTCGTGTTCCTCGTGATGTATCTGTTCCTGCAGAACTTCCGTGCAACGCTGATCCCAACCATCGCGGTACCGGTCGTTCTGTTGGGGACCTTTGCGGTACTTGCCGCCTTCGGCTTCTCGATAAACACCCTGACGATGTTCGGGATGGTGCTCGCCATCGGTCTGTTGGTGGATGACGCCATCGTGGTGGTCGAGAACGTCGAACGTGTCATGTCCGAGGAGGGACTACCGCCGAAGGAAGCTACGCGTAAATCCATGGGCCAGATTCAGGGCGCACTGGTGGGTATCGCGATGGTGCTGTCTGCGGTATTTATCCCGATGGCTTTCTTTGGTGGATCGACCGGTGCGATTTATCGTCAGTTCTCCATCACCATTGTGTCCGCAATGGCGCTGTCCGTACTGGTTGCGTTGATCCTGACGCCGGCGCTGTGCGCCACCATGCTTAAACCGGTTGCCAAAGGCGATCACGGTGAAGGCAAGAAAGGCTTCTTCGGCTGGTTTAACCGCATGTTCGATAAGAGCACGCACCATTACACCGATAGCGTAGGCAACATTCTGCGCAGCACTGGTCGTTATCTGCTGCTGTACCTGATCATCGTGGTTGGCATGGCGTTTCTGTTCGTCCGTCTGCCAAGCTCCTTCCTGCCGGACGAAGACCAGGGCGTATTCCTGAGCATGGCACAGTTGCCTGCGGGTGCGACCCAGGAACGTACGCAGAAAGTGCTTGATGAGATGACCGACTACTTCCTGACCAAAGAGAAGAACAACGTTGAATCGGTGTTTGCGGTTAACGGCTTTGGTTTCGCAGGTCGTGGTCAGAACACCGGCATCGCGTTCGTCTCGTTGAAAGACTGGGCTGACCGTCCGGGTGAAGAGAACAAGGTTGAAGCGATTACCCAACGTGCTTCTGCTGCCTTCTCGCAGATTAAAGACGCCATGGTATTCGCCTTTAACCTGCCCGCGATTGTGGAACTGGGTACCGCGACCGGTTTCGACTTCCAGTTGATTGACCAGGCGGGGCTCGGTCACGATAAACTGACGCAGGCACGTAACCAGTTGTTCGGCGAAGTGGCTAAACACCCGGATCTGCTGGTCGGCGTTCGTCCGAACGGTCTGGAAGATACGCCGCAGTTCAAGATTGATATCGACCAGGAAAAAGCACAGGCGCTGGGCGTTTCCATTAGCGATATCAACACCACGCTGGGTGCCGCGTGGGGCGGAAGCTACGTGAACGACTTTATCGACCGGGGTCGTGTGAAGAAAGTTTACGTCATGTCCGAAGCCAAATACCGTATGTTGCCGGAAGATATCGGTAACTGGTATGTGCGCGGCAGCGATGGTCAGATGGTACCGTTCTCCGCCTTCTCGTCTTCACGCTGGGAATACGGTTCACCGCGTCTGGAACGCTATAACGGTCTGCCATCCATGGAGATCTTAGGTCAGGCGGCACCGGGTAAGAGTACCGGTGAAGCGATGGCGATGATGGAGCAGTTGGCCAGTAAGCTGCCATCCGGTATCGGCTACGACTGGACGGGGATGTCCTATCAGGAACGTCTGTCCGGTAACCAGGCACCTGCCCTATATGCCATCTCACTGATCGTCGTCTTCCTGTGTCTGGCGGCGTTGTATGAGAGCTGGTCGATTCCGTTCTCCGTTATGCTGGTGGTTCCGCTGGGGGTTATTGGTGCG
The DNA here is from genome assembly GCA_019415335.1 of Citrobacter sp. The sequence continues at coordinate 242,126 of DXKH01000135.1, forward strand.
CTGTTGGCGGCAACCTTCCGCGGTCTGACTAACGACGTTTACTTCCAGGTGGGCCTGCTCACAACCATTGGGTTATCGGCGAAGAACGCGATATTGATCGTCGAATTCGCCAAAGATCTGATGGATAAAGAGGGCAAAGGTCTGATTGAAGCAACGCTGGATGCGGTTCGTATGCGTTTACGTCCGATCCTGATGACCTCTCTGGCGTTCATTCTGGGTGTTATGCCGCTGGTTATCAGCTCCGGTGCCGGTTCCGGCGCGCAGAACGCCGTAGGTACTGGCGTAATGGGCGGGATGGTCACCGCGACGGTTCTGGCTATCTTCTTCGTTCCGGTCTTCTTTGTGGTGGTACGCCGCCGCTTTAGCCGGAGAAATGAAGATATTGAGCACAGCCATTCCGTAGAACATCGCTGATACTCATCAGATAAAAGGCCGCGCAAGCGGCCTTTTTTTTCGAATGAAATCAGCTGAAGGGCTTATTGATACTTTGTTGACTTTTCGTTGTCAGTAATAAAAGTTATAATCCACAAGAGGATGAAGGCTATTTCTGGCCATTTGGCTTAGGGCTAATTCTCGGTTTTATCAGTCATTATTAAGACAATTCCTGGGGAAGAGTCTGACTCCGGTTTCACGCCGGGGTGAGTAAGGAGGATGGAAAGAGAAGATAATCTGATGAATTGCAAAATAATCACGTAATTATCTCATTCCGGAATGGGTTGGCGACATGCTATAATGGGAAAAATGCACAAACCTTCACTTTCTCTCGTATTACGTTAATTGTAATTTTTCGTAATATAACGATGAAATCTTTTTTAGAGTAGATTATAGTTAAATCATCAGGCGTCGAAGGCAAGTTCCAGGTCAGTTTAGTTGTACCCATCCCGAAAGGTGTTCGGTTAGTTCAAGCCACTAAGAAGGGGATGCGTTATGGATGAATACTCACCCAAAAGACATGATATAGCGCAGCTAAAATTTCTTTGTGAAACGCTTTATCACGACTGTCTTGCAAACCTTGAAGAAAGCAATCATGGCTGGGTTAACGACCCAACCTCGGCGATCAACCTTCAACTCAACGAACTGATAGAGCATATTGCAACCTTCGCACTTAATTATAAAATTAAGTATAATGAGGACAATAAGCTGATTGAGCAGATTGATGAATATCTGGACGACACATTTATGTTGTTCAGCAGTTATGGCATTAATGCGCAGGATCTGCAGAAATGGCGGAAATCCGGTAATCGCTTGTTCCGCTGCTTTGTAAATGCCACCAGAGCTAATCCTGTTAGTTTGTCTTGTTAAAAATTATTACAATCATAGGTAAGATTTATGTCCGATAAACCATTAACTAAAACTGATTATTTGATGCGTTTGCGACGCTGTCAGACAATTGATACGCTTGAGCGTGTGATCGAGAAAAATAAATATGAATTATCTGACAATGAATTGGCTGTATTTTACTCAGCCGCCGATCACCGTCTCGCAGAATTGACGATGAATAAACTTTACGACAAGATCCCCTCCTCCGTCTGGAAATTCATTCGTTAATTTGATTACTGTGCATCAGGAAATACTGATGTTTTCCTGGGGAACATTTATCTTATTTGCAATAACAATAGCATGGCTATTGTGACTTCTATCACAGTACAACTCAGGGAACGTTCCCTGATCATGACTGAGCCTCTACTGTATTGCCTCACCAGTAACAGTCAGAGAGTGCAGAATGAGTGAAGAGAAACGGAAAATGATAGCGGGTGAAAGGTATCATCCGGCCGACGAGACCCTGCGCCATGACAGGTTGCAGGCGCGTCAATTCGTTCACCGCTACAATCATACCGCCCCGGATGAAAAGGCCGAACGCCTGGCTATCCTCCACGCCCTACTGGGCCAGTGTGAACGTCCTTATATTGAGCCGTCATTTCGCTGTGACTACGGTTACAATATCTTTCTGGGTAAAGACTTTTACGCCAACTTCGACTGCGTCATGCTCGACGTCTGTCCGATTCATATTGGTGATAACTGTATGCTGGCTCCCGGCGTTCATATCTATACCGCCACGCATCCGCTCGATGCGACAGAGCGTAATAGCGGACTGGAGTTCGGCAAACCCGTCACGATTGGCAATAATGTCTGGATTGGTGGGCGTGCGGTCATTAATCCCGGCGTCAGCATTGGTGACAATGTGGTTGTCGCCTCCGGCGCAGTGGTGACTAAAAACGTACCGGCCAACGTGGTGGTAGGCGGTAATCCGGCACGGATCATCAAAACGCTGTAAACGGAATTGTAACTGTTATGCTAAATTGTGGTTAATCTGTTACTTTTTTCACGCTAATCGCCCACTTAAAATAGGGCGTTCCCCTGTAAGTAGCGAAATCACGAAGGCAAAAAATGACAGAAATACAACGCCTGCTCACCGAAACCATCGACGATCTTAACGTTCGTGAGAAGCGCGATAATAAGCCCCGCTTTAGCATCAGCTTTATCCGTAAGCATCCTGGCTTGTTTATTGGAATGTACGTCGCCTGGTTTGCCACGCTGGCGGTGATGCTGCAATCAGAAACGCTGGTCGACTCGGTCTGGCTGCTGGTGGTGCTGTTTGTCATCCTCAACGGCTTTTTCTTTTTTGATGTCGCCCCGCGCTATCGCTATGAAGATATCGACGTGCTGGATTTCAGGGTGTGTTACAACGGAGAGTGGTACAACACCCGGTTTGTGCCTTCGGCGCTGATTAGCACCATTCTTCACTCCCCGCGCGTCGACGATGAACGCAAAGTACAATTACAGAAGATGTTGACGCGGAAAGGCGAACTGTCGTTTTACGATATTTTCACCCTTGCCCGCGCAGAAACCACGCCATAACCTGTTGGTGTTGCCGGATAGTCGTTCCCCCTATCCGGCCCTCTTCTCTCTTTAACGCCGTTTTTTCCTTCCCTGTACCGCTTTAAAACGCGGATTACTCTTACAAATCACATATAAACGCCCTTTGCGCTTTACGATCTGACAGTCCGGATGGCGCTGCTTTGCGCTACGTAATGAATTCAAGACCTGCATGGTATCCTCATCTCCTTAGATATTATGTTACAATATAACATAACTTTATCGCTGAACGCACAACAGTTCAATCCTTTCTGCATTAACGCGCGTTCTTTCGCTGTGAATACGGTGAAAATCCACACTCGCCTCAAAAAATTTTGCAGATTAACGACATCATTTACAGGGCTTTTTTCGCGATCGGATATACTTTCTCTACAATGCGTAATTAAGGATATCTGCGTGAGAACACGACATCTGGTCAGCCTGGTGACAGGAGTGCTTATCCTCTCCGTATTGGTTCCGGTTGGGCTGAGTATTTGGCTCGCTCATCGCCAGGTCGAAAAGAAATTCATTGATGAACTGGATACTTACTCAGCGCGCGTCTCTGAACGTACAGAACGCGTGGTAACTCAGGCGAAGCAGGCATTACAACAGATTAACGCCGTGAAAAGCGCGCCGTGTTCACGTGAACACTTACTGGCCCTGCGGCGGATCTCCTACAGCTACCGCTATGTCCAGGAAGTGCTGTATCTGCAAAACAACATGCCGCGCTGTTCATCTCTGGAACAGGAAAGTCATACCACCGCATTCCCTCCGCCCATGAAAGTCACCAACGATGGTTACCGCGCATGGTTTACCGCACAAAACGATCTGGGGATCGAGCGCTATATGGCAGCGTTGGGCTATGGTGACTACATTGTGATGATTGATCCCGCATCCTTTATCGACGTGGTTCCTTTTGGCGCCTGGCAGATCGATGTCGCAATTATCGGCGTAAAACACAATACCGTCATTGCCAGCAGCAGCGCCCTCGCACCGAATATTCTGCAATTTACTCAGGAAACCACGCCTCGCCATCTGGAAAGTCATGGCATCATTTATGAGATTCGCCCGTTCCCGGAAATGGGCATCACCATCGTCAGTTGGGCCTCCACTCTCCCGCTACAGAAAATCTGGTACCGGCAGGCGCTGATCTGGGTTCCCGCCGGTATCCTGTTCGGTCTGCTGGCTGCGGCTTTTATTCTGCGCATTCTGCGCCGTCTCCAGTCGCCACATCACCGGTTACAGGATGCCATCAATAACCGGGACATTAAGGTTCACTACCAACCCATTATTTCGTTATCGACCGGGAAAATCGTTGGAGCCGAAGCGCTGGCGCGCTGGCCGCAAACCGATGGCAGCTACCTGTCACCGGACATATTTATCACCCTGGCCGAGCAAACTGGTCTCACCGAACCACTCACCCGCTTAATCATCGAAACGGTGTTTGAAGATATGGGAAAATGGCTGAAGCAACATCCCGAGCAGCATATTTCCATTAATATTGAGGCAGCGGACCTCACCTCTGAAAAGCTCCCGACGTTGCTCAGTAAACTGCTTAACCGATATCAGCTTGCCCCCTCACAGATAGCTCTGGAACTGACGGAACGGGGATTTGCCGATCCGAAGACCAGCTCGCCTATCGTTGCCCGCTATCGCAAGGCAGGACATGCTATCTATATTGATGATTTTGGCACTGGCTATTCCAGCCTCAGCTACTTGCAGAATCTGGACGTAGATATCCTGAAAATCGACAAATCGTTTGTCGATGCATTGGAATACAAAAACGTGACGCCGCATATCATCGAAATGGCCAAAACCCTGAAGTTGAAAATGGTGGCGGAAGGGATTGAAACGGCAAATCAGGAAGACTGGCTGCGCCAGCACGGCGTCCACTACGGGCAGGGCTGGCTGTACAGTAAAGCGCTACCCAAAGAGGCGTTTATTCTGTGGGCAGAAAAACGCTTATAACGAGGAGATGGCTGGCGGCACGCCGCACAGCCAGTCACGTTAGTCGTCGATAATGGGTGAGAATCCGCCGTAAATCATGCGTTTACCATCAAACGGCATCGACTCACCAAATTCTTTCATGCGCGGATCGGACATCATCTTCTGATTCGCTGCATCCCGAACCTCTTTCGACGGGTACTCAATCCAACTGAATACCACTTCTTCGTGCTCCTCGGCTTTCACCGCCATACGAAAATCGGTGAGTTTGCCATCGGGCACATCCTCGGCCCAGCATTCCACAATGCGGAGCGCGCCAAATTCCTTGAACAGCGGTGCTGCTTTTGCCGCCATCGCCTTATAAGCCTCCTTGTTTTCGGCGGGGACAGCAAGGACAAATCCATCCACGTACTTCATGAGAAAAACCTCCGAAGTCCACCGCGCGACAAGCCTATTCCAGCCGCGTCAGTCGTGAATAAGTTTAGTCGCCCTCTCCGGTCTATGCCGTCTGAATCCGCGCCCGGGGCTTATAGCGAAACCACGGCAGGCAGATCTGGATCAGCGGCCCAATCGCCAGCGCATACAGCACGGTTCCGACGCCAAGCGTGCCGCCGAGTAGCCAGCCACTTAACAGAACGGAGACTTCAATCGCCGTACGGATTGTACGCACCGACCATCCCGTGCGGGCGTGAATACCGGTCATCAGACCGTCTCTCGGCCCGGCACCAAAGCCTGCGCCAATGTACATCCCCGTCGCCAGGGCGTTCACCACCACGGCCGCCACCAGCATAAGGCTACGCACTGCGAGAGAGGAAAACGCCGGCATCACCGCCAGCGCGGCATCGGCGGCAAGCCCAATCACAATCACATTACTGAGCGTTCCCAAACCTGGGCGTTGACGCAGTGGGATCCACAGCAAAAGGACCAGCGCGCCGACGATAATCATGACCACGCCAATCTTCATCGACAACAGATTCGCCAGCCCCAGATGGAACACGTTCCACGGGTCGGCACCTAAATCCGCGCGCACAAACATCGCGGTGGATACCCCATACAGAGCCAGCCCAAAATAAAGTTGAACCAGACGACGCCCCATTTTCACCCTCCCCGTTCAGATAGCCTTCATCATCGCTGTAATTGGCACTATGATTAATGACCAGTTTTGAAAAAGTGGACTGCAATGTCATCACGTCGTTATGGAAGTCAATCTCTCCAGCGCCTGCTTGGGCACTGGCAGGACAACGCATCAAGAACCCCGCTCTGGCGGCAACTGGCAGAAGCGTTGCGACTGCTGATTCTCGACGGGCGTCTGGCGCTCGACAGCCGTTTGCCCGGCGAACGCGAACTGGCTGCGGTACTCGACGTCAGCCGGACCACCGTGGCCAGCGCGCTGGCACAACTGCGGGAAGAGGGATATCTGGAGAGTCGGCACGGCAGTGGGTCGCGCGTGGTTTTGCCGGGTCATATCCGCGAAGTGCCGACGCGAGCCGGTACCACGATGGCACTGGATCTCTCTACCGCCGCCCTCAGTGCCGGGCCTGAAATCCATCAGGCCTATCAGCAGGCGCTGTTTGCGATGCCACCACATTTGCTGACGTCGGGCTATCAACCGCAGGGATTACTCTGCTTGCGCGAATCGCTCGCCCGTCATTACTGTGCGCGAGGCCTTCCGACAACGGCGGATGAAATCATGGTGGTCAATGGCGCGGTCAGTGGTCTGGCGCTGATCCTGCGCTTATTGACCGGCCCCGGCGATCGGGTAGTGGTCGATCATCCGACCTACCCGCTGGCGATTGCGGCCATTCAGGGCGCCTCCTGTCGACCGGTAGGCGTGTCACTACCCGAACAGGGTTGGGATACGGATGGGTTGGCGGCGACGATTGCCCAGACCTCACCGAGAATGGCCTATCTGATGCCGGATTTTCACAATCCCACTGGACGATGTATGGATGATGAGACGCGGCAAGCCATCGCGGATATCGCCGCCCGTACGCGTACGACGCTGGTGATTGACGAAACGATGGTGAATCTCTGGTACGACGCCCCTCCGCCTCCGCCTTTAGCGGCGTACCACCGCGATGCCCCGGTGATCATGCTGGGTTCTGCGGGCAAGAGTTTCTGGGGAGGATTGCGTCTGGGCTGGGTACGCGCACCATCACGCACCATCGCCGCACTGGTGCAAACGCGGGATACAGTCGATTTGGGCTCGCCGGTCATCGAACAGCTTGCCACCACGTGGTTGCTGGATAATGCCGATTCATTTTTGCCGCAGCGCAGACAACAGTTAGCCGCACGGCGCGCACTCTGCGACGCGCTGATGCGCAGGCACTTTCCCGAGTGGCGCTATCAGCAACCACAGGGCGGATTATCCTTCTGGGTGGAATTACCGGATACACTGGCGACGCTTTTCGCCACGCGGGCAGAAAGCGTCGGGATTCAACTCGGAACAGGCACCCGCTTTGGGCTCGCGGGCGCATTTGATCGGTTCTTACGCATGCCGTTTGCCTTGCCAGAAGAGCCCCTGTGCGCGGCATTTAACACCCTGCAACCGCTCTGGGAGACACTGCGTCTGCAGTCCGGTAGCGGTAAGGTGCGTAAGATTATTTAGTGCTGGCGGGGAACCGGAAAACCTTTGAGGGAAATAATAAAGTTATCGCCCTCTTTCTTTATTTTGGCACCTGCATCGCACCAGTCTGAGGCAATGCGAAAAAATTCATCGCTGCCGACATTCCAGCTCAGGCAAACATGCTTAACATAACCCGAGCGGAGCAATTCACAGGCTTCGCCATAATTACTGGCGATGGAGAACGGTTGCTGTTTCATTTTTTCTTCTTCAGTAGTCTGCGCAATGCTTTGATTTCTTTAGGAGTCAGTGGCTCAGCAGGTGATTCTTCCGTATGTTGGCTATCGATATCGCCAGCCGAGACTCCCGCCTCTGCCGCAACATCGAAGGCAATCAGCAGCAGTTTTTCTGTCGTGATGCTTAAATTCTCATTATTCACTTCAGCGTAATGACGAAGTTTTTCTTTTAACGTCTCATCAATTTTGACATTCAGTACTGCAGTAGCCATCGTAAGAATCCTTGTGGACAGGCAAAAACACGGCTCCGGCGACGACCAAATCGCCACGGCGTGAAAAGAGAATTGAGCGCCAGGATTTAACATCCCAAAAACACTGTGCCAGCATTTGATGACAAAAAAATGACAAAACCATGACAACAACAAGAAGAGAAACGAAGATGTGATGCCGGACGGCACAAATGGGTGGGGGCCCTGCCAGCTACATCCCGGCACACGCGTCATCTGCCTTGGCTGCTTCCTTCCGGACCTGACCTGGTAAACAGAGTAGCGTTGCGGGAGAACCAACAGAGCCCCCATTGAGAGCGTTGTTAACCAACGCGCAGGCGCATTATCACTGCTGCCCCCTGTAATTGCAAGCCATTGGCGGTCAGATGCTGGTTTCTTGCGCAATGGAACTTTCCGCGCCCGCCATTCCAGATTATGCTGAAGGATTACTGCAGGAAGAGACCATGGACAGACAAGACACTTTCCCTCAGCGCGTCTGGCAAATTGTTGCCTCCATTCCCGAAGGCAGCGTTACCACTTATGGCGACGTCGCGATGCTCGCGGGCTCTCCGCGCGCGGCCAGACAGGTTGGCGGCGTACTCAAACGCCTTCCCGAAGGCAGCACCCTGCCCTGGCATCGGGTGGTGAATCGGCACGGCGTAATTTCGCTAACCGGTCCCGATCTACAACGACAACGGCAGGCATTACTGGCGGAAGGTGTTGTGGTGTCCGGGAGCGGGCAGATCGATTTGCAGCGGTATCGCTGGAATTATTGACCCTCTCCGGGTGGAGAGGGTCAGACAGGCCTTAATACTGCGTCGGGGCAGGCACCGCTGAAGACGGATTGACCTGCGTTGGCGAGGTTGAAGGCACCGTCGTTGCAGCCCCACCGCTTGCCTGAACAGGAACGGCCGTCTGCTGGACCGGCACCAGGGTCAGATCGGCTTTCGTGCCGCCCTGGTTGATGACCGGCTGAACGGTATCGGTAATAAACACCAGTTTGTCATTCACCGTAATCGCCGCACTCAACAGAATGCGGGCATTCGGCTGCACGTCAGCCGGGTTAAACGGCAGGACGAAGCTGAATGGCGCCTGTTTCCCCTCGGTACGAACCGCTTTCTGGGACAGTACTTTCGACGGAGCGTCGGCGAGCGACGCATCCGACAGGGTCACGGTCAGTACGGCGTCAGGCGGCAATGCCACTTTCTGACGGATCCATACGGTACCCGAGACATTAGGTTGCTGAATAGCAGGCTGTGTGGCCGTTGCTGAAGTGTTTGGGTTCGGCGCTGGTGTCTGGATATCTGCACTTTTATCCGCGCAGGCGGCCAGAGCAACCGCAACCGCTAAACCACTGACCATGTGCATGAGCTTCATTAAATTCTCCTTATCATCTCTGCACCAGCGGGTTTTCCTCCCGCCGGAAGAGTGGTTAACAAAAATGTAACGTAGCTAAGTGTGGCACACATCACTTATTTTTGCCTGGAATTGGTCAGTTTTTCAGACTATTGCACCCATCGGACCACTTCCAAAATTGCGTTATACTCTGCCTATCTCGCTTCGGCGTCGTTGTTACCTGGAGAGCATGTATGAGTCAGGCACTGAACAATTTGCTGACATTGTTGAATCTTGAAAAAATTGAGGAAGGACTCTTTCGGGGCCAAAGTGAAGACTTAGGGTTGCGCCAGGTATTTGGTGGACAGGTCGTCGGTCAGGCGCTGTATGCGGCGAAAGAAACGGTACCGGAAGAACGCCTGGTTCACTCGTTTCACAGCTATTTTTTACGCCCAGGCGATAGCCAGCGACCGATTATTTATGACGTGGAAGTCCTGCGCGACGGCAACAGTTTCAGCGCCCGCCGCGTGGCTGCCATCCAGAACGGGAAGCCCATCTTCTACATGACTGCCTCATTCCAGGCGCCAGAGCCCGGTTTCGAACATCAAAAAACCATGCCGCACGCCCCCGCGCCGGATGGGTTAGCATCAGAAACCGACATTGCCCGGACAGTCGCACACCTGCTGCCGCCGATTTTAAAAGATAAATTTCTCTGCGATCGCCCGCTGGAAGTGCGTCCCGTTGAGTTTCATAACCCGTTAAAAGGCCATGTGGCAGAACCCACGCGCCAGGTGTGGATCCGTGCGAACGGCGCGTTGCCCAACGACATTCGCGTCCATCAGTATCTGTTAGGCTATGCCTCCGATCTCAATTTCCTGCCCGTTGCCCTGCAGCCTCACGGCATTGGTTTCCTGGAAAAAGGGATTCAGATTGCCACGATCGACCATTCCATGTGGTTCCACCGTCCGTTTGATTTGAATGAATGGCTGCTGTACAGCGTAGAAAGTACCTCGGCCTCCAGTGCGCGCGGATTTGTCCGCGGCGAGTTCTACACACAGGATGGCAAACTGGTGGCCTCGACCGTGCAGGAAGGGGTGATGCGTAATCACAACGAATAAAAAGCCGGATGGCATTACTGCACATCCGGCGGTATCCCGTTGTTGCCCGGTTAAGTTAGCCGGGCATGTTTCTGTTATGCGTTGTAGGCATTCTCGCCGTGGCTGTTCACGTCCAGCCCTTCGCGCTCTTGCTCTTCCGGTACACGCAGACCGACGGTCATATCCGCCAGCTTGTAGCCAATGAAGGCCACGACGCCAGACCAGACGATCGTGATGGCGATGCTCTCAAGCTGCACCAGCAGCTGATGCCCCATCGTCACCCCTTCAGCGAAGCCCACACCACCCAGCGCGCTTGAGGCAAAGACCCCGGTCAGAATACAACCCACAATCCCGCAGACGCCGTGAACGCCGAACACATCGCACGGGTCATCAACACGCAGCAGACGTTTGAGCATGGTCACGCCCCACAACCCGGCCACGCCCGCCACCACGCCAATGATTAACGCGCCACCGACGCCGATGTAACCACAGGCAGGCGTCACGCCAACCAGACCGGCAATCGCCCCCGAGCATGCGCCCAGCAGAGACGGTTTACCGCGCAGCGCCCACTCGCCAAAGATCCAGCCAAGGATCGCGGCGGCCGTGGCAACAACGGTGTTCACAAAGGCCAGCGCCGCAATTTCGTTTGCTGTCCCCGCAGAACCGGCGTTAAAGCCAAACCAGCCGATATAGAGGATCGCCGTGCCGGTGAAGACCATCGGCAGGTTATGCGGTTTGAACGCCTCTTTGCCGAAGCCCACACGCTTGCCAATCAGGTAGGCACCGACCAGGCCAGCAATCGCGGCATTAATATGCACCACGGTACCGCCGGCAAAGTCCAGCGCACCGTGCGATCCCAGCAGACCGCCGCCCCACACCATATGGGCAATCGGAATGTAGGAGAGCGTCAGCCAGACCACCACGAAGATCAGGACGGCAGAGAAACGGATGCGTTCCGCCAGCGAACCGACGATCAGACCGACGGTAATACAGGCAAACGACCCCTGGAAAGCAACGTGAATGTACTGGTAGATACTGCCCATTACGGCGGTCAGTTCAATGTTTTTCAGCATCACCCAGTTGAAGTTACCGAAGAAGCTGTTTCCTTCGCCGAACGCCAGTGAATAGCCGAACACCACCCACATGATGCACACCAGCGCAAAGGTGACGGTGACCTGCGTCAGCATCGACAGGACGTTCTTCCCGCGGATCAACCCGCCATAGAACAGGGCGATACCCGGAATGGTCATAAACAGCACCAGCGCGGTACAAATCATCATAAAGGCGTTATCGGCTTTATCCGCCACTGCCGGAGCAGCCATCGCGAGACCTGGCAGCAGTGCCAGCGAAGCAAGGCCCATTTTCATCGTTGCTATCTTCATTTTGTCGTTTCCCGTTACTGTGTGCCAGGCTTTACAGCGCCGCTTCGTCAGCTTCGCCGGTGCGAATACGAATGACGCGTTGCAGCTCCGCGACGAAAATTTTGCCGTCGCCAATTTTTCCGGTGTAGGCCGCCTTGCTGATGACATCGATCACTTCATCCAGTTGGTCGTCGGCAATGGCCACATCAATCTTCACTTTAGGCAGGAAGTTGACGCTGTACTCTGCACCCCGATATAACTCGGCATGACCTTTCTGACGTCCGAACCCTTTCACTTCGGTGACGGTCAGCCCTTGAATACCAATAGAAGAGAGCGCTTCGCGAACGTCTTCCAGTTTGAACGGTTTGATTACCACGGTAACCAGCTTCATAGATCCCCTCCAGTCAGAATTCGGCAGATGGTGCGACTACACGACTGAGGTATTGCAAGGGGTATGCCAGAATTGAAAAAGCGGAGCCGATGTCTGTTCTACAGGCCGTCTGGCGGGCGATTCAGAAAGGAAAACGGAGCGGAAAAAGAAAAACGCACCATGACAGTGCATGATGCGTTACATTTTTGCACCACCGCCGAAGCGGCCCGGCAGCGGCGGTGCATCAGGCGGGAAGCGACTCCTCGCGAACGCTGGCTGCCAGCTCTTCGCCAGCAAGCTGGAGCTGATACATCTGCCAGTAGCGCCCTTGCGCCGCAAGCAGTTGCTGATGAGTACCACGCTCTACGGCCTGTCCACGATGAAGCACCAGAATGGTGTCCGCCTCAACAATGGTCGACAGTCGGTGTGCAATCACCACCAGCGTGGTGTGTTCGCGCACGGCGGCCAGCGCCTGCTGAATGGCCTGCTCGGTACCGGAATCGATGCTGGCGGTCGCTTCGTCGAGGATCAGGATCTGCGGCGTTGCGACCAATACCCGCGCCAGTGCCAGTAGCTGTTTCTGTCCGACAGAGAGCGTGTTCCCCTGCTCGCCAAGCTGCGTATGAATACCTTCACTCATCCCGCGCGCCAGTTCCGCCAGTTGCACCGTTTCCAGCGCCTGCCACACCTGCTCTTCGGTGATATCCCGCCCCAGCGTCACGTTCGCCAGGAATGAGTCCGCCATCACCACCGGATCCTGCTGCACCATCGCCACGCCCTGACGCAGCGCGCTGTGACTCAGTGAACGTAATGGACGCCCGTCAAGGCGAATCTCCCCCTGACTTAGCGGGTAGTAACCCATCAGCAGACTGGCGAGAGTACTTTTACCGCTGCCGGTATGCCCCACCAGTGCAACAAAACTGCGGGATGGCACTGAAAGGCTGACATTTTGCAGCACCAGATTATCGTCGCGATAGGCGAACGACACATCCTCGACGTCAATCTGCCCGGACGCCAGCGGACGCGGGTCCTGCCCGTAACGCTGGCGCGGCCCGTCCATCAGTTCAAACACGCGCTCCCCGGCCACCACCGCCTGCTGCAGCATCGACTGCTGGGTGGTCAGTTCGATCAGCGGTTCATTCAGGCGTCCCAGATAACTGATAAAGGCGTAGAGCACCCCAACTTCTATCGTCCCTGCCGAGGTAAAACTGAACAGCATCAGCAGGCCACAGAGAATGAGCGCGGAAAACAGGCTCAGCAAAGGCCGCAATAAGAAGCCATCTAAACGCAGCGTCTGCATACGCGCCAGATAATGCGAGCGGCTGGCTTCGCCCATGCGTTCACCAAAGCGCGCCTGCTGGCGAAACTGCTGGATCACGCTCATGCCGTTGATGACTTCGTTGAAACCGTCGTTGATATCGGCGAGATAGGCCCGCACGCGGCGGACAATCGGCGTGCTGTAACGCTGATAAATAACCATCACCACCAGCACCGCCGGGAAAATCAGGATCGCCACCAGCGCCATACGCCAGTCGAGACTGAACATCGCCACCAGCATCGCGCCAATCAGCGCCGCACTGCGCAGAACCGTCGCCACCACCGTGACATACAAATCGCGGATCACTTCAGTATCGTTGGTGACGCGCGAAATGAGCTGCCCGACGGGCTGCGTGTCAAATTCACTCAACGGCTGGCGCAGCGCGGCATCCATCACGTCGGTACGCAATTGTTGCACCACCCCGACCGCCGCGCGATTAAACAGTAGCGACTGAGCATAATGCAGACTGGCGGCGAGAACTTGCAGCCCGAGATAAGCGGCAACCAACCCGACAACCATCCCCAGCGGCAGGTTATTTTTAGCCACCATGTTGTCGATAAAGTAGCTGATCAGCAGCGGGCCGCTGACTTCCGCTGCCGCCGCGACCCACAGCATAATCACCGCAACACCTAGCGGTTTTCGCCACGGAGAACCATAGGCCAGCAGGCGTTTGAGGGTCGGCCATAAGTGCCCAAAACTACGCATTTGCCGCCTCCTCGTCGTTTTCCGGCACATCATCGAGCGCCGCTTCCAGTTGCTGATAACGGTACATATCGCGGTACCAGCCCGGCTGCTGCACCAGCGCCTCGTGATCGCCGCGCTGGGCGATGTGCCCATGCTGCATCACGATAATTTCGCTCGCTTCAGTCAGCGCCGAGAGACGATGCGCGCTGATGATCACCGTTCGCCCTTCCCCCCACTGACGCAAATTGTGCAGGATCTGATGCTCCGTTCGCCCATCCACCGCCGACAGGGCGTCATCCAGGATCAGGATTTCGGCATTCAGCAACAACGCCCGCGCAATGGAGAGACGTTGTTTCTGCCCGCCGGAGAGCATCACACCACGCTCGCCGACTTCGGTATCGTAGCCCTGCGGCAGGCGCAGAATATCCTCATGTACGCTGGCTAAACGCGCCACGTGCTCAATATCCTGCTGCGTGGCGCTGGGGCAGCCCAGCGCAATGTTATTGGCCACGGTATCCGAAAACAGGAATGGCGTCTGACTGACCACCGCCAGCCGGCTGCGCCAGCTGTCCAGTTGCAGACGCGGCAGAGGAATGTCATGAAAGCGGATATCCCCCTGGGTGATATCGAAATGGCGCTGAATCAGCGACAGCACGGTACTTTTCCCCGCGCCGGTCGGCCCGCAGATACCCAGCATCTGTCCAGGTTTGAGCTGAAAATTGACGTTTTCCAGCGTCGGATGCATAGTTTGCGGGTAGCTAAACTCCCGGATCGCCACCGCCAGTTCTCCCCGTCCTTCTGGCACCGGTTCGCTACCATCGTTCACCACCGGCGCTTCGGCCAGCATCGCACGAATACGACCGTAAGCCGCACTGCCACGCTCCACGATGTTAAACATCCATGCCAGCGCCAGCATCGGCCAAATCATCAACCCGAGATACATCATAAAGCTGGTTAGTTGTCCCAGCGTCAGCGAACCTTGTACCACCATCCAGCTACCGCCACCGATAGCCAGCAGGTTCGCCGTGCCGATGGCGATATAAATCGTCGGATCAAAGCGGGCATCAATGCGCGCCACACGCATGTTTTTCTTCCCGGTATCTTCCGCATCAGCGGCAAACAGCGCGGACTGCCGATCCTCCAGACCAAAGGCTTTGATCATGCGAATACTGGTCAGACTCTCCTGAGTACGATCGTTAAGGCTGGAGAACGCCGCCTGCGCCAGTCTGAAACGGTCATGCAGACGATCGCCGTAGCGCTTGATCATCAGTGCCATCACCGGCATCGGCAGCAGGGCAAACAACGTGAGCTGCCAGCTGATCTGTGTGGACATCACGATCAACACCGCGCAGCCCATCACCAACGAATCCACCAGCGTCAGAACCCCTTCCCCTGCGGCAAAGACTACGCGGTCGACGTCATTGGTGGCGCGCGCCATGAGATCACCAGTGCGGTGGCGCAGATAAAATTCTGGATGCTGGCGACTGAGTTGACGGTAGTAATCTTCGCGTAACTCCACCGCCAGTTGGTAAGACGCACCAAACAGCAGCACGCGCCAGACGTAGCGGAGCAGATAGACCACCACGGCAATCAGAGCGATGGTGCCAATCCACATCATGACTTGTTGCGATGTAAAGTGTCGTGTGGACACACCATCCACCACAATACCAACCACTTTCGGCGGAATGAGTTGCAGAATAGCGATGAGGATAAGCAAGGCAACCGCCCCGAGGTAGCGACGCCACTCCCGGCGAAAATACCAGCTTAATTGAGCAAATAATCGCACGTATTATGTCCTGACTTGATTTTCCGGCAAATCGTGCCGGGAGAGTTATTCGATTGGCAGCGCAGTGGTGTATTTAATCTGTTCCATGGCAAAGCTCGACGTGACGTCCGACAGACCGGGAACGCTGTTTACCAGACGTTTATAGAAGTCGTCATAGCGCTTCATGTCGGCCACCTGGACCCGCATCAGGTAGTCGTACTCCCCGGCCATGCGCCAGAAGCCCAGCACCTCCGGCATCTCACTGACCACTGTCACGAAGCGACAATACCAGTCACTGCTGTGATGCTGGGTTTTGATGTGCACAAAGGCAGTTAACCCCAGCCCCAGTTTTTCCGGATCCAGCAGCGCGACTCTTCCCAGCAGAATGCCATCATCTTCCAGGCGTTTGAGGCGCTTCCAGCAGGGTGTGGTGGTCAGATTAACGGCATCCGCCAGCGCCTGCAAAGAGAGGGTGCAGTCCTGCTGCATCAATGCGAGCAGCTTACGGTCAATTTTATCTAACATACCGGCACCTCAGAGAAGAATTTTCTCCTTACATTCTATTTTAAAGGTTAAATGGCAACAATTTTTTCCGTGCTTTTCGCTACTCTTGGCACAAAATGACAAATGGATATTAATGATGAATAGCACCTGGGTTAAAAATGCCATCAATGAGATTAACGCGGATTATCAGCGCTCGGCTGATACCCATCTTATCCGCCTGCCGTTACCCGCTTTTCCGGGGATCCAGCTCTATCTGAAAGATGAAAGCACCCACCCGACCGGTAGCCTGAAGCACCGACTGGCGCGTTCGCTGTTCATTTATGGATTGTGCAACGGCTGGATTAAGGAAGGCACAACCATTATCGAATCCTCTTCCGGATCAACGGCGGTGTCCGAAGCCTGGTTCGCCCGTCTGCTGGGACTGCCGTTTATCGCCGTCATGCCCGCCTGTACGGCAAAACGAAAAATCGAACAGATTGAATTTTACGGCGGTCGCTGTCATTTCGTGGACAGCGCCTGCGAGATTTATGCGGCGTCAGAACAGCTGGCGCACGACTTGAACGGCCACTATATGGATCAGTTCACCTATGCCGAACGCGCCACCGACTGGCGCGGTAACAACAATATCGCCGACAGTATCTTCCGCCAGATGCAGTGCGAACCACATCCCGTACCGAAACACATTGTGATGAGCGCCGGAACCGGCGGGACCTCCGCGACCCTTGGTCGCTACATTCGCTGCCAGGGTTACGATACACAATTGATGGTGGTGGACCCGGAAAACTCGGTTTTCCTGCCTTTCTGGCAAACGCGTGATGCCACATTACGCAGCCCTGTCGGCAGTAAAATTGAGGGGATTGGGCGCCCGCGCGTCGAACCGTCATTCATTGCCGACGTGGTTGATGAGATGCTGCGCGTCCCTGATGCCGCCAGCGTGGCGACCGCTCACTGGCTGGAAACGCAACTGGGTCGCAAAGTGGGAGCTTCAACAGGCACCAACATGTGGGGCATGCTGCAACTCGCCGCCCGTATGCGCGAAGCCGGAGAAACGGGTTCGCTGGTGACGCTGCTGTGCGACAGCGGCGAGCGCTATCTGGACACCTACTACCATGCCGAATGGGTGAGCGCCCATATTGGCGATCTCACCACGGCGAAAGCAGAGTTGGCCCGGTTGCTGAATGTGAATTAAATCAAAAAAAACCGGGCTAAACGCCCGGTGCTGGTAGGGTCTCTCATTCGGGGGAATAAGGTAGATTTGGATAGTCCAGCCAATGTGTCAAAAAGTGTGATACCGCCTGGTTGCGACAATGACCAATCACCGGTAAATGGGGAAGTTCGGCAATAAGTTGCGGCATGGCATTGCCCATGATCAGGCCACGGCCGACGCTGCCAAGCATTTCGCGATCGTTCATGGCATCGCCAAACGCCATACATTCCGCCAGCGTCAGGCCCAAGTGACCGCTCAATACCTCCAGCGCAGAACCTTTGTTACAGCCCACCGGCAGCACTTCCAGGCAATCGACCGCCGAGAAGCAAAGATGAGCTCGCGCGCCTAATACCTCTTCAAGCTGAATTTTCAGCCGCGTCAGATCGTCATGCTCGCCACAGAAGCAAACTTTGGTCACCCGATCTGCCGGGATACGCGCGACATCCACGATCTGATAGCGAAACCCGCTATAGACGTGAGCGTGCAGCATCTCTGGGATTTCTTGCCCGGTAAACCAGCCATTATCGTTGAAGACATGCATGCTCGCCTGTGTGTCCCAGCGCTGATGCAGGACGATCTCCGCAACAACTGGATCCAGATCCTGACGATGCAGCACTTCGCCTTCCAGCGAGTGGATGCGCGTCCCGTTGCCGGTAATCAGAAAAGCATCGAGTGAAAAGGTGCCGAGAATATGGCGCATTTCCAGCACATGGCGTCCGGTGGCAAACGTCAGGGTTATGTCGCGTTCGCGCAGTCGCGCCAGAGTAGAGAGCGTTTCATCACCCAAAAGGTGATTCGGCATCAACAGGGTGCCATCCATATCAAATGCAGCCAGGCGTGCCATCTCTTTCTCCACTCTGTCACAGATTAACTTGTGCTTAAGTATTACCTGTTATATACGGAAGTAATAGTGAATAGATAAAAGTAATTGTTCCGGGTTTATATGCGACTTCTCAATCGGCTTAATCAATACCAGCGACTCTGGCAGCCTTCTAACGGCGAACCGCAGAACGTGACCGTCGGAGAACTGGCTGAACGCTGCTTTTGTAGCGAGCGGCACATCCGCACGTTGTTACGCCAGGCGCAGGAATCAGGCTGGCTGGTCTGGGAGGCGCAGTCCGGGCGCGGTAAGCGTGGGCAGTTGCGTTTTCTGGTGACCCCGGAATCGCTGCGCACCGCGATGATGGAACAGGCGCTGGAAAAAGGGCAGCAGCTTAGCGTACTGGAGCTCGCCCAACTGGCACCCGGTGAACTGCGAACAATGCTGCAGCCCTTTATGGGGGGGCAATGGCAAAACGACACGCCCACGCTGCGTATTCCCTATTACCGTCAGCTTGAACCGCTGCATTCTGGTTTTCTTCCCGGTCGCGCCGAGCAGCATCTGGCGGGGCAGATTTTCTCCGGCCTGACCCGTTTTGACAGCCAGACACAGCTTCCCTGCGGGGATTTAGCCCACCACTGGGATATCTCCGCCGACGGGTTGCGCTGGGATTTCTATATTCGCTCGACGCTGTTCTGGCATAACGGCGACGCGGTAGAGACCGCGCAACTGCACCAGCGACTGCTGATGCTGCGCGAACTCCCGGCTCTGAACCGGCTGTTTATCGGCGTGAAGCACATTGAGGTGACGCATCCTCAGTGTCTGACGTTTATTCTGCACCGTCCGGATTTCTGGCTGGCGCATCGGCTGGCAAGCTACTGCAGCCTGTTGGCGCATCCGGAACATCCCGTCATCGGAACGGGCCCTTTTCGTCTGACGCTATTCACGCCTGAACTGGTGCGTCTGGAAAGCCACGACCATTACCATCTCGCGCATCCACTGCTGAAAGCCATTGAGTACTGGATCACCCCTCAGCTTTTTGAGCAGGATCTGGGTACCAGTTGTCGCCATCCGGTGCAGATAACCATTGGCAAACCCGAAGAGCTCGCCACGGTGAGTCCGGTAAGCACCGGCATCAGCCTCGGTTTTTGCTATCTCACGCTGAAAAAGAGCCCCCGTCTGACGCTGCTGCAGGCTCGTCGGCTGGTCAGCCTTATTCATCGTTCTTCGCTGCTGCAAACGCTGGATGTGGGAGAAAACCTGATTACGCCTTGCAACGAACTGTTGCCTGGCTGGGCTATTCCGCAGTGGGAAGGGCTGGAAGCGGTTGAACTGCCGAAAAAAATGACGCTGGTTTATCACCTGCCGGTGGAACTGCATACCATGGCAGAGCGCCTGCGCCATACGCTGGCGACCCTGGGCTGCGAACTGACGCTCATTTTTCATAACGCGAAAACCTGGGATGGCTACCAACGGCTTGCCGACGCGGATCTGATGATGGGAGACCGTCTGATTGGCGAAGCGCCCGAGTATACTCTCGAACAGTGGCTACGTTGTGACCCTCTCTGGCCACACGTGCTTGATGCACAGACATTCTCACATCTTCAGGCCACGCTGGATGCGCTGCAAATCAGGCCGGACGAGGATCATCGCTATGCCGCACTGCAACAAGTTTTCGCCAGTCTGATGAATGACGCCACGCTGACGCCGCTGTTTAACTATCACTACCGCATCAGCGCACCGCCAGGGGTAAACGGGGTGCGGCTGAATCCGCGCGGCTGGTTTGAGTTCACCGAAGCCTGGCTACCACCTCCGACGTCGTGAAGAAGCTGGTCGCCAGACAACTCTGGCGCTACCATAGCGACTTTACACACGTCATCCTTCAAACTGCCTCTTTGTTGGCGACGTCTGTTCTCCCCTGTCATTGACTTATGTAAACCCCGGGGAATTCTCAGACGTGTCGCCTCGATGCAATTTGAATGATTTTGTGTCAGCAATTTATCAGGATTAACCATGAAACGTGCCGTCGTAGTTTTCAGTGGAGGACAGGACTCCACCACCTGTCTGGTGCAGGCGCTGCATCAGTATGATGAAGTGCATTGCGTGACCTTTGACTATGGTCAGCGCCATCGCGCGGAGATCGATGTTGCACGTGATCTGGCCCTGAAACTGGGGGCTCGTGCGCACAAAGTGCTGGACGTGACGCTGCTGAGTGAACTGGCGGTCAGCAGCCTGACCCGCGACAACATCCCGGTTCCGGATTATGAACCGGATGCCGATGGGATCCCGAATACCTTCGTCCCTGGACGCAATATTCTGTTTCTGACCCTGGCGGCGATTTATGCTTATCAGGTGAAAGCAGAAGCTGTGATTACCGGCGTCTGCGAGACCGATTTCTCCGGTTACCCTGACTGCCGTAATGATTTTGTCGAGGCGCTGAATCACGCCATCAAACTGGGGATGGCAAAAGATATCCGCTTTGAAACGCCGCTGATGTGGATTGATAAAGCCGAAACCTGGGCACTGGCAGACTATTGGGGCAAGCTGGATCTGGTGCGTGAAGAGACGCTGACCTGCTACAACGGCATTAAGGGCGACGGTTGTGGCCACTGTGCAGCCTGTAATCTGCGTGCGAATGGCCTGAATCATTACCTGGCGGATAAACCGGCCATCATGGCGGCAATGAAGCAAAAGACAGGGTTAAAGTAATCGTTTTGCCGGATAGCGGTGCACGCACCTTATCCGGCCTGGCAACATTCACCGTAGTCAATATCGCCCGTAGGCCTTAAAACTACGCGCCATCAGGCAACTTGCCGTTACTTCACCATCTGCTCCAGTTTATCACGTAACTCCCCTTCCAGCGGCAGCGCTTTTTGCGATTTCAGATCGATACAGACGAACGTAATGAGCGCATCGGCCACCACCTGCCCTTCTGGTTCCAGAGTAATCACCTGACTCAGAATACCGCTTTTCCCGTTTAGCTGTTGCACCTGGCTGGTGACAGTCAGCAAATCACTCAGAACCGCCGGGCGGCGATAGTTGATATTAATGTTGACCACCACGAAAGCGATATTGTGAGCAGTCATCCATTGAAAGCTATCGCTGCTCTCCAGGCCATCCCAGCGGGCTTCCTCCAGAAACTCAAGATAACGGGCATTATTAACGTGCTGATAGACATCAAGATGATAACCACGGACTTTAATCTGTGTTTGCATAGCGCAGAAACCTTACGTTTTTTATAAGAATGTACTCTATGTCTTTCGGGTTACAGAAAGGCGGCGAGTTAGTGACGTCCGATGAGCTTACTAAAGTAAGTGATTCGGGCGAATGAACGTCGCCAACACCTCTGCAGCTTGAAAGTCATGAGTAGAGAGGCCATAACTGGTATGACCTCTACTATCCTGGCAAATTTCTGCCACTGCGCAAGTTATTAAAGTGTTAAAATTGACAGATTACGCTCTACCAGCGAATTTCCCATCCCTGGCACCTGCTTGAGATCCTCCACCGTTTTAAACGGGCCGTACTCCTCACGATAGCTGACTATCGCCTGCGCTTTCTTCAGACCAACACCGTTCATCGCCCGCGCCAACTCTTCTGCCGACGCCGAATTGATACTGACCCTGGTGCCTTCCTGATCGCTAGCCTTCGCCGGGGTTGCCGCTTTGTTTTTCCCGGCAACTGGCGCTTCCGCTTTGGTTTCTACCGCCGCACTTTTTGCCTCTGACGGCGAAGCCAGTGCACTTTGTGTCATTCCCGCACAGACAAAAGACAGACTGATAAGCAATGCTTTGATTCCATGTTTCATACTGTTTTCTCCTTGTTTGTTAACAGTGGAATCACGATAGCGAGGGAGAAACAAACGAACAAATGGCAAAATTCAGAAATGGAAAAGGCCGCGAAAGCGGCCTTTAAACGTTACAACGGTTGCGCAATGCGCTGCGAGACGTCTCGAAAATTACTGCTGCTGATCCATCGCATCGCCGATTTTAATTTTCGCCGATTTACGCAGGTTACTCATCAGCGCTTCAAAGACAATCTGCGCATTGTTTTGGGTGATCCCCTGAACCATCGCTTTCTTCTGTTCTTCCGGCATGGAGCCCGCTTTCACGTCGTCCAGCGCCAGCAGAACCACATTGCCCTGCATATCGTTGGCAATGCCATAGCTCGGCTTGTCTTTCTCCGGCAGGCTCAGACCAAACGCTGCCTGGCTAACCGGATCCTGGCCCGTACGGCTCAGCGTTTTAGATTCGCCAAAACTCAGACCAGCGGCTTTCATCGCTTCAGCGCCTTTACCCGCCTTCAGCTCAACCAGCAGTTTTTCCGCATCCAGTTTAGCCTGCTGCTCTGCTTTGTTGTGCTTAACCAACGCGGTTACCTGATCTTTCACTTCAGACAGCGGCTTCACGGCTTCTGCTTTGTGATCGCTGATACGCAAAACAAACGCACGATCGCCATCCACAGTGATGATATCGGAGTTTCTTCCCGGTGCGCCGTTTTCACCCACCAGAGCACCATCAAAAATAGCGTCAGAGACGGGTTTGAAATTCAGCTCTTCCGGCAGGTTGTCGTGACTAAACCAGCCTGTCTGTACCGCTTTCGCGCCAGCCGCCTGTTCGGCACCCGCCAGAGATTCCGTGTCATTGTTTGCCGCGTCGCTCACTTTTTGCTGTAAGGCAAAGTAAGCATCCAGCGCTTTTTCCTGTTTCACTTTCGCAGTGATGTCATCGCGGACTTCGCTCAGCGGCTTCACAATCGCCGGCTGAATATCGTCCAGACGCACAACCAGGAAGCCAACAGAAGATTTAATGACGCCAGAAAGCTGACCTTTCTCTTTCAGTCCGGCATTTTTCAGCTCTTCCGGGGTGGTGGCGTCTTCCAGCCAGCCCATATCACCGCCGTTGCGGGCAGAGATGATGTCGGCAGATTTCTCTTTCGCCAGCACAGCAAAGTCACCGCCTTTGTTCAGCGCGTCCAGCACCGCTTTCGCTTCATCTTCCGTTTTAGTCTGGATGATGCTGTAACGGTTACGCTGCGCCTGGGTGAACTGATCCTGATGCTGATCGTAATAAGACTGAATATCTTCATCGCTGACCGGTTTTTGCATCGAGGCAGCGTCCAACTTGATGTAGCTGACGCGGAACTGTTCCGGGGTCATGAAGCTATTTTTGTGCTGCTCGTAGTAGCTGGCCACTTCTTGATCCGTCACCGACTGCTTCGCGGCAAGGGCGCTAACATCAATCGTGGCTTCACGGACGACACGCTGCTGAGCGACCAGTGCTGCCAGCTCATCGGTCTCGCCTTTGAGCATGAAATCAGTACCTGCGACGCCGCTGATGAGTTGCTGCGTGGTCAGTTGGTTACGAAGTGCCTGCGCATACTGATCCGCGGTCATCCCCATCTGATTCACAATCGCGTTGTAGCGATTGTTATCAAACTTGCCGTCTACCTGGAATGCCGGTGTGGAGAAAATGGCCTGCTTCACTTGCTCATCGCTGATACCCAGTTTGAGTTCGCGGGCATACTGGTCAAGCAGCGCTTCATCAATCAAACGATTTAGCGTCTGCTGGCGCAGGGTTTTCATGTAACCCTCGTTCGCCGCGAGCTCAGAATACTGATCGCCCAACTGTTGCTGCATGCGATTGCGTTCGCTGTTGAACGCATTCTCAAACTGCCCACGGCTGATTTCCTGGTCATTCACTTTAGCGGCGTAGTTATTGCCTCCGCCAATCAGGTAACCACTCACGCCGGTCAGAATGAACGACACGATAATGATTCCGAAAATAATCTTGAGCACGAGACTGTTAGCAGCCGTGCGTAAGCTGTCCATCATGGTGTAACCACACTCCGCTGTAGGTGACTATACACTGCATCAATCAGGCTGCTTCGTCGTGAACCGCCCCGATGCAACGTGAATACCTTAGTGTATATCATAGCGTTTCCTGAACGCTGCGCATAAAGGTCTATTGTGACAAGAAACAGGGGCTATTGTCAGCCCACAACGAGTATAAAATCGCTGCAAAAATAAAAAAGGCACATCAATTGATGCGCCCTTGTACTGAGTCCTGTCCCCGGAAGGGGATCACGCTTAGTTTACTGCGTCTTTCAGTGCTTTACCTGCACGGAAACCAGGTACTTTAGCGGCAGCAATGGCGATCTCTTTACCTGTTTGCGGGTTGCGACCAGTACGGGCAGCACGCTCTTTAACAGCAAAAGTACCAAAACCTACCAGCGCAACGTCATCCCCTTCTTTCAGAGATTCGGTAACAGAAGCAATAATTGCGTCTAACGCACGCCCAGCCGCAGCTTTGGAGATATCAGCCCCTGCAGCAATTTTGTCGATCAGTTGAGATTTATTCACTCTTCTCTTCCTCATTATAATTTATATCGCACCAGAATCCTTCAAAGTGCGACCGCGCAGCAGTTATATCAGGCCTGCCATGCCCTTACAACACCCGATAATGATGGCAAGCCCAATCCGTCATCTAAATTAGCTAT
The DNA here is from genome assembly GCA_019415335.1 of Citrobacter sp. The sequence goes on from DXKH01000135.1 coordinate 266,947, forward strand.
ACAAAAAAAGGCTGGCAAGTACGAAATGGCCTGCCAGCCCTGTTTTTATTAGTGCTCTTTGCGCGAGGTCACTATTTTGCCGTCACAACCTGCATTCCAGAGGGTTCATTTTGCAGAGCAAGGGTCAAAACCTCTTCAATGCGTTTTACCGGATGGATGTCCAAATCGGCAATAACATTGTCCGGAATCTCTTCCAGGTCGCGTTTGTTTTCATCTGGAATTAAGACCGTTTTAATACCACCACGGTGCGCAGCCAGAAGTTTTTCTTTTAATCCACCAATCGGCAGTACCTGACCACGCAAGGTGATTTCACCGGTCATCGCCACATCAGCACGCACCGGGTTACCGGTCAGGCAGGAAACCAGCGCAGTACACATCGCAATACCGGCGCTCGGACCGTCTTTCGGCGTCGCCCCTTCTGGTACGTGGACGTGAATGTCGCGTTTTTCGTAAAAGTCCGGGTTAATCCCCAGTTTTTCCGCACGCGCACGCACTACGGTCAGCGCAGCCTGGATGGATTCCTGCATGACTTCACCCAGCGAACCGGTGTAGGTCAGCTTGCCTTTACCCGGCACACAGGCGGTTTCGATAGTCAGCAGATCGCCGCCCACTTCCGTCCACGCCAGACCGGTTACCTGGCCTACGCGGTTTTCATTGTCCGCACGGCCATAGTCAAAGCGCTGTACCCCCAGGTAGTCGTGCAGGTTATCGCCATTGATCACAATGTGTTTCAGTGACTTATCCAGCAGCAACTGCTTCACCGCTTTCCGGCACAGTTTGGAGATTTCACGCTCCAGACTACGCACGCCAGCTTCACGGGTGTAGTAACGAATAATACCGATAATGGCGCTGTCGTCGACCGTCAACTCGCCTTTCTTCAGCGCGTTACGTTCGATCTGCTTCGGCAGCAGGTGCTGTTTCGCAATATTCAGCTTCTCGTCTTCGGTATACCCGGACAGACGGATCACTTCCATACGATCCAGCAACGGTGCCGGAATGTTCATGGAGTTGGACGTCGCGACAAACATCACATCGCTGAGATCGTAGTCCACTTCCAGGTAGTGATCGCTGAATGCCACGTTCTGCTCAGGATCCAGCACCTCAAGCAGTGCAGATGCCGGATCGCCACGCATGTCGGAAGACATTTTGTCGATCTCATCGAGCAGGAACAGCGGGTTTTTAACGCCCACTTTGGCCATTTTCTGGATCAGTTTACCCGGCATAGAACCGATGTACGTCCGACGGTGACCGCGAATTTCCGCTTCATCACGTACGCCGCCCAGCGCCATACGGATGTATTTACGTCCGGTCGCTTTGGCGATGGACTGACCCAGAGAGGTTTTCCCCACCCCCGGCGGTCCAACCAGACACAGGATCGGCCCCTTGATTTTGTTCACACGGCTTTGTACCGCGAGATACTCAAGGATGCGGTCTTTCACCCGCTCCAGACCATAATGGTCGGTATCGAGGATTTCCTGCGCCTGACGCAGGTCTTTTTTGACCTTACTACGCGCATTCCACGGCACCTGTACCATCCAGTCGATGTAGCCACGCACGACGGTCGCTTCCGCCGACATCGGCGACATCATTTTCAGCTTCTGCAGCTCAGCTTCGGCTTTCTCTTTCGCCTCTTTCGGCATTTTCGCCGCGTCGATTTTCCGCTTCAGCGCTTCGTTTTCGTCCGGTGCGTCGTCCATTTCGCCGAGTTCTTTCTGAATTGCCTTCATTTGCTCATTCAGATAGTACTCACGCTGAGATTTCTCCATCTGCTTTTTCACGCGGTTGCGAATACGCTTCTCAACCTGCAGCAGATCGATTTCAGACTCCATCATCGCCATCAGATATTCCAGACGCTCATTCACGTCTGACATCTCTAGCACGGACTGCTTATCCGCCAGCTTCAGCGGCATATGGGCGGCGATGGTATCCGCCAGGCGCGCCGGATCGTCGATGCTATTGAGCGACGTCAGCACTTCTGGCGGGATTTTCTTGTTCAGCTTGATGTAGCCTTCGAACTGGCTGATCGCCGTGCGTACCAGCACTTCCTGTTCGCGCTCGTCAATAGCAGGCGAATCAAGGTATTCCGCTTTCGCAGAGAAGTGCTCGCCGTTATCAGACAGTGCAGAAATACGCGCTCGCTGTAACCCTTCGACCAGCACTTTGACGGTGCCGTCAGGCAGTTTCAGCATCTGCAAAATAGAGGCCACGGTCCCGACGGTGAAAAGATCGTTTACACCCGGCTCATCCGTTGATGCTTCTTTCTGGGCGACCAGCATGATTTTTTTATCATGGTCCATAGCCGCTTCCAGACAACGGATCGATTTTTCCCGCCCTACAAACAAGGGTATGACCATGTGCGGATAAACCACCACATCGCGCAACGGCAATACGGGGATTTCAATGCGTTCAGAACGCTCAGGATTCATAGAGCTCTCTCTTAGTTTAGTGTCCGCCAGGTAATCAGATGGCATAGCTGTGCTTCACGCCACCTTTAACATGTATGTCAGTATATGGGGATGTTTCCCACACATTCAACGCCATGATTACGGAAAAAGTAAAGGGGAGATAAAATCCCCCCTTTTTGATTAACTGATTGTATGGATTGGCTAATTATTCACCAGATGCCTGCTGGGCTTCCGGCTTGCCGTAAATCAGTAATGGCTTGCTCTGGCCGCCGATCACCGACTCATCAATCACCACTTTTTCGACGTCTTCCATCGAAGGCAGATCGTACATGGTATCCAGCAGCGCAGCTTCTACGATGGAACGCAGACCACGGGCACCGGTTTTACGCGCCATCGCTTTGCGGGCAATCGCATCCAGCGCTTCGTCGCGGAACTCCAGGTCAACGCCTTCCAGATTGAACAGCGCCTGATACTGCTTGGTCAGCGCGTTTTTCGGCTCTTTCAGGATCTGGATCAGCGCTTCTTCGCTCAGTTCGCTCAGCGTCGCCACGACTGGCAGACGACCAATGAACTCAGGAATCAGACCAAACTTGATCAAATCTTCCGGTTCAACCTGCGAGAGCAGTTCACCTTCGCTGGCCTTGTCGGATTTCGCTTTCACCGTTGCGCCAAAACCAATGCCGGAGCCGGTTTCAACGCGGTTGGCGATTACTTTATCCAGGCCGGCAAATGCACCGCCACAAATGAACAGGATCTTAGAGGTATCCACCTGCAAGAACTCCTGTTGCGGATGTTTACGTCCGCCCTGCGGCGGAACGGCAGCAACCGTCCCTTCGATCAGTTTCAGCAGCGCCTGCTGTACGCCTTCACCGGAAACGTCACGAGTAATCGACGGGTTGTCAGACTTACGGGAAATCTTGTCAATTTCATCGATATAGACGATACCACGCTGCGCTTTCTGCACATCGTAGTCGCACTTCTGCAACAGTTTCTGGATGATGTTCTCAACGTCTTCACCCACATAACCCGCTTCGGTCAGCGTGGTGGCATCCGCCATCGTGAACGGAACGTCCAGCAGACGTGCCAGCGTTTCCGCCAACAGCGTTTTACCGGAACCGGTCGGGCCGATCAGCAGGATGTTACTTTTGCCCAACTCAACACCATTGCTGGTATCACCGTTGCGCAGACGTTTGTAGTGGTTGTATACCGCGACCGCCAGCACTTTCTTCGCTTGTTCCTGACCAATGACGTAATCGTCAAGGTGGTTACGAATTTCATGCGGCGTCGGCAGCGCACTGCGTTCACGATGCGGTGCAACTTCCTTAATCTCTTCGCGAATGATGTCGTTACACAGATCGACACATTCATCGCAGATATACACGGATGGACCGGCGATGAGCTTACGCACTTCATGCTGGCTTTTGCCGCAAAAAGAGCAGTACAACAATTTGCCCGAGCCATCTTTGCGTTTATCTGTCATGAGTCAAAACCTCTTCTTTGTTCTTTGTGCCGCACACGACGACGCAAAATGCCATTCTCAGGCGCAACTCGCTTTGTCGCGTTGTGCCGCCCCTGGTAAGTATAGCGGCAGAGTTGCGCCCCGGGCATCAATTACGATGGGTCAAAATCGAGTCGACTAAGCCATACTCAACTGCCTCAGCGGCAGAGAGGAAGCGATCGCGCTCAGTATCACGCTCAATCTGCTCAAGAGATTGACCCGTATGGTGTGCCATAAGTTCGTTCATACGCCCTTTTACTTTCAGGATTTCACGGGCGTGAATTTCAATATCTGTTGCCTGGCCCTGGTAACCGCCCAACGGCTGGTGAATCATCACACGGGAGTTCGGCAGACAGAAACGTTTACCTTTTGCCCCGGCCGTCAGCAAGAACGCGCCCATCGAGGCCGCCTGGCCCATACAAATGGTGCTAACGTCCGGCTTAATAAACTGCATGGTGTCATAAATCGACATGCCTGCGGTGATCACGCCGCCCGGAGAGTTAATGTACAGGTAGATATCTTTTTCCGGGTTTTCGGCTTCCAGGAACAGCATCTGCGCCACAATCAGGTTAGCCATATGATCTTCGACCTGGCCGGTCAGAAAAATGACACGTTCCTTAAGTAGACGAGAGTAGATATCAAAAGAGCGCTCACCACGTGAGGTCTGTTCAATGACCATCGGCACCAGCGCCATATGGGGTGCAAAGTTATCTCGTTCGCCGCTGTATGACATTTCCGTCTCCTGGATAAAAAATGAAAAAACCTGCTGTACCGATTGTAACCTTATGGACGGATTATCAGCTAGTCCCTCTGTTATGGGTACGGCATCGCCATAATTCAAGCATAACAATCTTTTGCTTTAACGCTAACACCGAAAAACGCTTTTTCGCACTCTTCCATGCAAAAGTCGTGACAAAAAAAAGGCCCGCCACCTGACGGTGACGGGCCTTGGTGCGGATTTCGCGCGATTAAGCGGAATTACGCCTGCTGGTTCATCAGCTCATTGAAGGTCGTGGCTTTTTCAGTCACTTTGGCTTTCGCCAGAACCGCTTCAACCGCCTGTTCTTCCAGAGCGACGTTACGCATGTTATCCATCAGCTCTTTATTTTTGCTGTAGAACTCGATCACTTCTTTCGGATCTTCGTAAGCAGAAGCCATCTCTTCGATCAGGCCCTTCACGCGATCTTCATCCGCTTTCAGTTCGTTGGTACGAATCACTTCGCCCAGCAGCAGACCCACCACTACGCGACGCTTAGCCTGTTCTTCGAACAGTTCACGCGGCAGTTCCAGAGCTTGTTTCTCGTTACCGCCGAAACGCTGAGCAGCCTGACGACGCAGAACGTCGATTTCGCTGTCAATCAGTGCAGCAGGAACGTCGATGTCGTTCGCTTTCACCAGGCCGTCGATTGCCTGAGATTTAACACGGTTACGCACCGCGCCTTTCAGTTCACGCTCCATGTTTTTACGCACTTCAGTACGCAGACCGGCAACGGAACCATCTTCAACGCCGAAACGTTTGATGAATTCTTCAGTCAGTTCCGGCAGCTCACGCTCTTCCACTTTCTTCAGGTTGATGGCGAATTTCGCCGCTTTACCTTTCAGGTTTTCAGCGTGGTAGTCTTCCGGGAAGGTCACGTCGATGGTGAACTCTTCGCCTGCTTTGTGACCTTTGATACCGTCTTCAAAGCCCGGGATCATACGACCCTGGCCCATCGCCAGTACGAAATCAGACGCTTTACCGCCTTCGAACTCTTCGCCGTCAACAGAACCGGTGAAATCGAGGGTAACGCGGTCTTCTGCATCCGCAGCGCCGTCTTTATCTTTCCAGGTCGCCTGCTGCTTACGCAGGGTGTCCAGCATCACGTCTACATCGGCGTCGGTGACTTCAACAACCGGCTTTTCAACTTCGATTGCGTCCAGACCGGTCAGTTCAACTTCCGGATAGACTTCGAATTCTACCGCGTAGGTGAAGTCTTCACCCAGTTTATATTCGCCCGGAACGTAGTTCGGTGCGCCAGCCGGATTGATTTTTTCTTTGATGATGGCATCAACGAAGTTGCGGCTCATCAGGTCACCCAGAACGTCCTGGCGAACAGACGCGCCATAACGCTGAGCAACAACATTCATCGGTACTTTGCCTTTACGGAAGCCGTCAATACGCACTTTCTTCGCTACGTTGACCAGCTCGCTTTTAACAGCGGTCTCGATGCTGTCAGCAGCGATAGTAATCGTTACACGGCGGCCAAGGCCTTGAGTGGTTTCAACTGAAACTTGCATCTTGTTACCTCAAAAAATCACAGTGCTCGGTCAACTC
>DXKH01000136.1 GCA_019415335.1 Citrobacter sp.
CGGCAGCGCCGCGCTGATTTTTGCTGCACCAGAAGTAACACGTAGCGCCGACAGCGAATACCCCTATCGTCAGAACAGTGACTTCTGGTACTTCACCGGCTTTAACGAACCGGAAGCGGTGCTGGTGCTGATTAAAAGCGACGACACTCATAACCACAGCGTTTTGTTTAACCGCGTTCGCGACCTGACGGCAGAGATCTGGTTTGGTCGTCGCTTAGGCCAGGATGCCGCGCCAGAGAAACTGGGCGTTGACCGCGCACTGGCATTCAGCGAAATCAATCAGCAACTTTATCAACTGCTTAATGGTCTGGATGTGGTTTATCACGCTCAGGGCGAATATACCTATGCTGATGAAATCGTGAACAGCGCGCTGGAAAAGCTGCGTAAAGGCTCGCGACAGAATCTCACTGCCCCGGCAACGATGATCGACTGGCGTCCCATTGTTCATGAAATGCGCCTGTTCAAATCACCAGAAGAGATTGCCGTACTTCGCCGCGCGGGGGAAATCACCGCCCTGGCGCATACCCGGGCGATGGAAAAATGCCGTCCGGGAATGTTCGAGTACCACCTGGAAGGCGAAATTCACCACGAATTTAACCGCCACGGTGCGCGCTATCCTTCCTATAACACCATTGTCGGCAGCGGTGAAAATGGCTGCATTCTGCACTACACCGAAAACGAGAGTGAACTGCGCGACGGTGACCTGGTGTTGATTGACGCGGGTTGTGAATACAAAGGTTACGCGGGCGATATTACCCGCACCTTCCCGGTCAACGGCAAATTCACCCTGGCCCAGCGTGAAATCTACGACATTGTGCTGGAGTCTCTTGAAACCAGCCTGCGGCTGTATCGTCCGGGAACTTTCATGCAGGAAGTCACTGGTGAAGTGGTGCGCATCATGGTTAGCGGCCTGGTAAAACTCGGCATCCTGAAAGGTGATGTTGATGAACTGATCGCTCAGAACGCCCATCGTCCTTTCTTTATGCATGGCCTTAGCCACTGGTTAGGACTGGATGTTCATGACGTTGGTGTTTATGGTCAGGATCGCTCGCGTATTCTGGAACCGGGGATGGTACTGACCGTAGAGCCTGGTCTGTATATTGCGCCGGATGCAGAAGTGCCAGAACAATATCGCGGTATCGGCATTCGTATTGAAGACGACATTGTGATTACCGAAACCGGCAACGAAAACCTCACCGCCAGCGTGGTGAAAAAGCCGGAAGAAATCGAAGCGTTGATGGCTGCTGCGAGAAAGCAATGAGCGTAATCATCGTCGGTGGCGGCATGGCGGGCGCGACGCTGGCGCTGGCTATTTCCCGGTTAAGTCACGGGGCGCTGCCGGTACATTTGATTGAAGCGACTGCGCCAGAGTCACATGCTCATCCGGGCTTTGATGGACGGGCTATTGCGCTGGCGGCGGGTACCTGTCAGCAACTGGCGCGCATCGGCGTCTGGCAATCTCTGGCTGATTGCGCAACCGCCATCACTACCGTGCATGTCAGCGATCGTGGTCATGCCGGATTCGTCACCCTCGCCGCAGAAGATTACCAACTGGCGGCGCTGGGGCAGGTTGTCGAATTGCATAATGTCGGGCAACGGCTGTTTGCATTGCTGCGCAAAGCACCTGGCGTAACGCTGCATTGTCCTGATCGCGTGGCTAACGTTGCCCGTACTCAGAGTCACGTTGAAGTGACGCTGGAGAGTGGCGAGACGCTGACGGGCTGCGTGCTGGTAGCCGCTGATGGCACCCATTCAGCGTTAGCCACCGTGTGCGGCGTTGACTGGCAGCAGGAGCCTTACGAACAACTGGCTGTGATTGCCAACGTTGCGACTTCCGTTGCGCATGAAGGGCGCGCTTTTGAACGCTTTACACAATATGGCCCGCTGGCGATGTTGCCGATGTCTGACGGACGCTGTTCGCTGGTCTGGTGTCATCCACTGGAACGGCGCGAAGAGGTACTGTCTTGGAGCGACGAGAAGTTTTGCCGTGAACTCCAGTCGGCCTTTGGTTGGCGACTTGGGAAAATTACCCACGCTGGTAAACGCAGTGCTTATCCGCTGGCGTTAACCCGCGCCGCCAGACCTATTACCCATCGTACCGTGCTGGTGGGCAATGCGGCGCAAACTCTGCACCCGATTGCCGGGCAAGGGTTCAACCTCGGTATGCGAGATGTCATGAGCCTTGCGGAAACCCTGACTCAGGCGCAGGAGCGCGGAGAAGACATGGGTGATTACGGCGTATTGTGCCGTTATCAGCAGCGTCGACAGCGCGATCGCGAAGCAACCATCGGCGTCACGGACAGCCTTGTACATCTTTTTGCCAACCGTTGGGGGCCGCTGGTTGTCGGGCGCAACATCGGGCTGATGGCAATGGAATTATTCACCCCAGCACGCGATGTGCTGGCGCAGCGCACCCTCGGGTGGGTGGCGCGTTGAAGGCGGTTTTAAGGAATAAACAATGCAAAGTGTTGATGTAGCCATTGTTGGCGGCGGCATGGTGGGGCTGGCGGTTGCCTGCGGCTTGCAGGGTAGCGGCTTACGCGTTGCCGTACTGGAGCAGCGCGTACCGGAACCTCTGGCGGCGGATGCACCACCACAACTGCGCGTTTCGGCTATCAATGCCGCCAGCGAAAAATTACTCACCCGTCTTGGCGTCTGGCAGGACATTCTCTCTCGTAGGGCCAGTTGTTATCACGGTATGGAAGTGTGGGACAAAGACAGTTTTGGTCACATTTCGTTTGACGATCAAAGCATGGGCTATAGCCATCTTGGGCATATCGTTGAAAACTCGGTGATTCACTACGCGCTGTGGAACAAAGCGCAGCAGTCGTCAGATATCACTCTGTTGGCCCCCGCAGAATTACAGCAGGTCGCCTGGGGAGAAAATGAAACCTTCCTGACGTTGAAAGATGGCAGTATGTTAACGGCGCGTCTGGTGATTGGCGCGGACGGCGCTAATTCCTGGTTGCGCAACAAAGCCGATATTCCGCTGACTTTCTGGGATTATCAGCATCACGCGCTGGTAGCGACCATTCGCACGGAAGAACCGCATGATGCGGTGGCGCGGCAGGTTTTTCATGGCGAAGGCATTCTGGCCTTTTTGCCGCTTAGCGATCCGCATCTTTGCTCGATTGTCTGGTCACTGTCGCCAGAGGAAGCGCAGCGGATGCAGCAGGCAGGCGAAGACGAATTTAATCGCGCGTTAAATATCGCTTTTGATAATCGCCTGGGCTTATGCAAGGTTGAAAGTGAGCGCCTGGTGTTCCCGCTAACGGGGCGTTATGCGCGCCAGTTTGCCGCACACCGTCTGGCGCTGGTGGGCGACGCCGCGCATACTATTCACCCGCTGGCGGGGCAGGGGGTAAATCTCGGCTTTATGGATGCTGCAGAGCTGATTGCTGAACTGAAACGGTTGCATCGTCAGGGTAAAGACATCGGGCAGTACATTTACCTGCGTCGCTATGAGCGTAGCCGTAAGCACAGTGCGGCGCTGATGCTGGCTGGTATGCAGGGATTCCGCGATCTGTTTTCCGGTACCAATCCGGCGAAAAAATTGCTGCGTGATATTGGTTTAAAACTGGCCGACACGCTTCCTGGCGTTAAACCACAACTTATCCGCCAGGCAATGGGATTAAACGATTTGCCTGAATGGCTGCGTTAAAAATTTCTCCTCTGTTGTTTATTTGATACCCATCACACTTTCATCTCCCGGTTTTTTCGCCGGGAGATTTTCCTCATTTGAAATAAACTAATTTCACCTCCGTTTTCGCATTATATTTTCTAATGTCATGATTTTTTGATTTAGTGTTTTTTGACATTTTTTTAGTTCTTAATATTGCATTAATCAAATTAACTTTCTCATCTGTTTATCTTTATATAGAGATTTGTTCATTTTTTGGTTTTTTATTCTGTTGCGATTTTTGCATTTTTTAACCATAAGCTAATGTGATGATCAATTTTACCTTATGGTTAACAGTCTGTTTCGGTGGTAAGTTCAGGCAAAAGAGAACGATTGCGTTGGGGACCGGGAGTGGCTCCGATGCTGGGTTTCGTGGTGATAATTTCGCCATGGAAAAGTTGTCAGCCCCGCTTATTCAATGAGGACAAGATGGCACAACAGACTCCTTTGTACGAACAACACACGCTTTGCGGCGCTCGCATGGTGGATTTCCACGGCTGGATGATGCCACTGCATTACGGTTCGCAAATCGACGAACATCATGCGGTACGTACCGATGCCGGAATGTTTGATGTGTCACATATGACCATCGTCGATCTTCGCGGCAGCCGCACTCGGGAGTTTCTGCGTTATCTGCTGGCGAACGATGTGGCGAAACTCACCAAAAGCGGCAAAGCCCTTTACTCGGGGATGTTGAATGCCTCTGGCGGTGTGATAGATGACCTCATCGTCTACTACTTTACTGAAGATTTCTTCCGCCTCGTTGTTAACTCCGCCACCCGCGAAAAAGACCTCTCCTGGATTACCCAACACGCTGAACCTTTCGGCATCGAAATTACCGTTCGTGATGACCTTTCCATGATCGCCGTACAAGGGCCGAATGCGCAGGCAAAAGCTGCCACACTGTTTAATGACGCCCAGCGTCAGGCGGTGGAAGGGATGAAACCGTTCTTTGGCGTGCAGGCGGGCGATCTGTTTATTGCCACCACTGGTTATACCGGTGAAGCGGGCTATGAAATTGCGCTGCCCAATGAAAAAGCGGCGGATTTCTGGCGCGCGCTGGTGGAAGCGGGCGTTAAGCCATGCGGCCTGGGCGCGCGTGACACGCTGCGTCTGGAAGCGGGTATGAATCTTTATAGTCAGGAGATGGACGAAACCATCTCTCCTTTAGCCGCCAATATGGGCTGGACTATCGCCTGGGAACCGGCAGATCGTGACTTCATCGGTCGTGAAGCCCTGGAAGTGCAGCGTGAGCATGGCACAGAAAAACTGGTTGGTCTGGTGATGACCGAAAAAGGCGTGCTGCGTAATGAACTGCCGGTACGCTTTACCGATGCGCAGGGCAACCAGCATGAAGGCATTATCACCAGCGGTACTTTCTCCCCGACGCTGGGTTACAGCATTGCGCTGGCGCGCGTGCCGGAAGGTATTGGTGAAACAGCGATTGTACAAATTCGCAACCGTGAAATGCCGGTTAAAGTGACGAAACCTGTTTTTGTGCGTAACGGTAAAGCCGTCGCGTGATTTACTTTTTTGGAGATTGATTGATGAGCAACGTACCAGCAGAACTGAAATACAGCAAAGAACACGAATGGCTGCGTAAAGAAGCCGACGGCACTTACACCGTTGGTATCACCGAACATGCCCAGGAGCTGTTAGGCGATATGGTGTTTGTTGACCTGCCGGAAGTGGGCGCAACGGTTAGCGCGGGCGATGACTGCGCGGTTGCCGAATCAGTAAAAGCGGCGTCAGACATTTATGCGCCAGTAAGCGGTGAAATCGTGGCGGTAAACGACGCACTGAGCGATTCCCCGGAACTGGTGAACAGCGAACCGTATGCAGGCGGCTGGATCTTTAAAATCAAAGCCAGCGATGAAAGCGAACTGGAATCACTGCTGGATGCGACCGCATACGAAGCATTGTTAGAAGACGAGTAACGGCTTTATTCCTCTTCTGCGGGAGAGGATCAGGGTGAGGAACTTTTACGCCTCACCCTCACTCTCTTCGCAAGGAGAGAGGTTCACAATTCACTGCACGTTTCAGGAACCATCGCTCATGACACAGACGTTAAGCCAGCTTGAAAACAGCGGCGCTTTTATTGAACGCCATATCGGACCGGACGCCGCGCAACAGCAAGAAATGCTGAATGCCGTTGGCGCACAATCGTTAAACGCGCTGACCGGTCAGATTGTGCCGAAAGATATTCAGCTTGCGACTCCGCCGCAGGTTGGCGCACCGGCGACCGAATACGCCGCACTGGCAGAACTCAAGGCCATTGCCAGTCGCAATAAACGCTTCACGTCTTACATCGGCATGGGTTACACCGCCGTGCAGCTACCGCCGGTTATTCTGCGTAACATGCTGGAAAATCCGGGCTGGTATACCGCGTATACTCCGTATCAACCTGAAGTCTCCCAGGGCCGCCTTGAAGCACTGCTCAACTTCCAGCAGGTAACGCTGGATTTGACCGGGCTGGATATGGCCTCTGCCTCTCTTCTGGACGAGGCCACTGCTGCCGCCGAAGCAATGGCGATGGCGAAACGCGTCAGCAAACTGAAAAATGCCAACCGCTTCTTCGTTGCTTCTGACGTTCATCCGCAAACGCTCGATGTGGTCCGTACTCGTGCTGAAACCTTTGGTTTTGAAGTGATTGTCGATGACGCGCAAAAAGTGCTCGACCATCAGGACGTCTTCGGCGTGCTGTTACAGCAGGTTGGCACAACCGGTGAAATCCACGACTACACTGCGCTCATCAGCGAACTGAAATCACGCAAAATTGTGGTCAGTGTCGCCGCCGATATTATGGCGCTGGTGCTGTTAACTGCGCCGGGTAAACAGGGCGCGGATATTGTCTTTGGTTCGGCGCAACGCTTCGGTGTGCCGATGGGCTACGGTGGCCCACACGCAGCATTCTTTGCGGCGAAAGATGAATACAAACGCTCAATGCCGGGCCGTATTATCGGTGTATCGAAAGATGCAGCTGGCAATACCGCTCTGCGCATGGCGATGCAGACTCGCGAGCAACATATTCGCCGTGAGAAAGCGAACTCCAACATTTGTACTTCCCAGGTACTGCTGGCAAACATCGCCAGCCTGTATGCCGTTTATCACGGCCCGGTTGGCCTGAAACGTATCGCTAACCGCATCCACCGTCTGACCGATATCCTGGCGGCGGGCCTGCAACAAAAAGGTCTGAAACTGCGTCATGCGCACTATTTCGACACTTTGTGTGTGGAAGTGGCAGACAAGGCGGGCGTACTGGCGCGTGCCGAAGCGGCTGAAATCAACCTGCGTAGCGATATCCTGAACGCGGTTGGGATCACCCTTGATGAAACCACCACGCGTGAAAACGTGATGCAGCTTTTCAGCGTACTGCTGGGGGATAACCACGGCCTGGACATCGACACGCTGGACAAAGACGTGGCTCACGACAGCCGCTCTATTCAGCCTGCGATGCTGCGCGACGTCGAAATCCTCACCCATCCGGTGTTTAATCGCTACCACAGCGAAACCGAAATGATGCGCTATATGCACTCGCTGGAGCGTAAAGATCTGGCGCTGAATCAGGCGATGATCCCGCTGGGTTCCTGCACCATGAAACTGAACGCCGCCGCCGAGATGATCCCAATCACCTGGCCGGAATTTGCCGAACTGCACCCGTTCTGCCCGCCGGAGCAGGCCGAAGGTTATCAGCAGATGATTGCGCAGCTGGCTGACTGGCTGGTGAAACTGACCGGTTACGACGCCGTTTGTATGCAGCCGAACTCTGGCGCACAGGGCGAATACGCGGGCCTGCTGGCGATTCGTCATTATCATGAAAGCCGCAACGAAGGGCATCGTGATATCTGCCTGATCCCGGCTTCTGCGCACGGAACTAACCCCGCTTCTGCACATATGGCAGGAATGCAGGTGGTGGTTGTGGCGTGTGATAAAAACGGCAACATCGATCTGACTGATCTGCGCGCGAAAGCGGAACAGGCGGGCGATAACCTCTCCTGTATCATGGTGACCTATCCTTCCACCCACGGCGTGTATGAAGAAACGATCCGTGAAGTGTGTGAAGTCGTGCATCAGTTCGGCGGTCAGGTTTACCTTGATGGCGCGAACATGAACGCCCAGGTCGGCATCACCTCACCGGGCTTTATTGGCGCGGACGTCTCGCACCTTAACCTGCATAAAACTTTCTGCATTCCGCACGGTGGCGGCGGCCCTGGTATGGGACCGATCGGCGTGAAAGCGCATCTGGCACCGTTTGTGCCAGGTCATAGCGTGGTACAAATTGAAGGCATGTTAACCCGTCAGGGCGCGGTTTCTGCGGCACCGTTCGGTAGCGCATCCATTCTGCCAATCAGCTGGATGTACATCCGCATGATGGGCGCAGAAGGGCTGAAAAAAGCAAGCCAGGTGGCAATTCTTAACGCCAACTATATTGCCAGCCGCCTGCAGGATGCCTTCCCGGTGCTGTATACCGGTCGCGACGGTCGCGTGGCGCACGAATGTATTCTCGATATTCGCCCGCTGAAAGAAGAAACCGGCATCAGCGAACTGGATATTGCCAAGCGTCTGATCGACTACGGTTTCCACGCGCCGACCATGTCGTTCCCGGTGGCGGGTACGCTGATGGTTGAACCGACTGAATCTGAAAGCAAAGTGGAATTGGATCGCTTTATCGATGCGATGCTGGCTATCCGCGCAGAAATTGACCAGGTGAAAGCCGGTGTCTGGCCGCTGGAAGATAACCCGCTGGTGAACGCGCCGCACATTCAGAGCGAACTGGTCGCCGAGTGGGCGCATCCGTACAGTCGTGAAGTTGCAGTATTCCCGGCAGGTGTGGCAGACAAATACTGGCCGACCGTGAAACGTCTGGATGATGTTTACGGCGACCGTAACCTGTTCTGCTCCTGCGTACCGATTAGCGAATACCAGTAATTTACTGATTCGACTATCTTCTAAAGGCGCTTCGGCGCCTTTTTCGCTTGTTAATAAAGTGCGCTTTGTGTGTTTCGGCTGAGGCGTAATATAAAATATTGCGAGCTCAATATATTAAAAGAGTGCCAGGCCTGATGAGCGGAGCACATCAGGCACATCGGCTAATTACAGATTCTCGCCGTTGCTGGCAATCACCTCTTTGTACCAGTTAAAGCTCTTCTTACGTGAACGCGACATATCGCCAGTACCGTCGTCATGTTTATTCACATAGATAAAGCCGTAGCGTTTGCTGTACTGCCCGGTGGTGAACGACACACAGTCGATGCAGCCCCACGGCGTGTAGCCCATCAGGTCCACGCCATCGTAAGTCACCGCTTTTTTCATCTCTTCAATATGGGCGCGCAGGTAGTCAATGCGGTAATCGTCATTGATGCTGCCATCATCTTCCACTTTGTCGTAAGCGCCAAAACCGTTTTCGACAATAAACAGCGGCTTCTGGTAACGCTCATACAGCTCGCAAAGCGCGTAACGCAGACCAACCGGATCAATCTGCCAGCCCCAGTCAGACGCTTTAACATACGGATTCGGTACGCTGCCTTCAAAACCAGAGATCGCATCGCCGGTGCCGCCTTCGGCCTTCACCGCGTTGGTCATGTAATAGCTGAAGCCGAGATAATCGCAGGTGCCTTCGCGCAGTACATCCAGATCGCCGTCTTCCATTTTGATGTTAAATCCGCGGCGTTCCCACTCGTTCAACAC
>DXKH01000137.1 GCA_019415335.1 Citrobacter sp.
GGGCAGAAACTCCGGCTTCGGCCTCGCGGAGAATACTAATGATCTGTTCGTCGGAAAAACGCTTCTTCATGGGGATATCCTCATGTGGCTTATGAAGACATTACTAACATCGCGGTGTGTTAATCAACGGGGAGCAGGTCACGGGAATACCCTGACCGGGGTGTGATTCCATTGTGGCTCACCAGAAAGAATTATCTCTCCAGTTCTCATGAGCGCCTGTCAATTAGCAAGACTGGATAGTCCCGTCTTGTTTATTATTTGAGTGCGTATTATTTGAATGGCATTATTTAAATAAACGCTAAACAACCATTTACTTAGTATGGATATACTAATTTTATTCGTTAACCTGTTCTGGCTAACAAACGAACAGCTCCCCAGCAGGAAACTGTCAACTCGGAAGGAAAACGTTTAGCCGCTTGTGGCTTGTTCTTACCGCCTTAACCGTTACGTTAGCTCCAGAGCAACTAACCTTGCTCATAAGTGCCTTGCTTGTGGAATGATTCTTTTTTCATTGTGTAGCAGCCTGTGCAGGCGGCTCTTTTTCAGGAGGCAGCATGCCACTCAATAAAATGAAGCGTCATGCCATACTCCACACGCTCTCTATACCTGAACGTAAACTACGCCCCTTAAAATGGCTTGCTCTTATCTCATCCCTGCTCGTTATATTACAACTGGCAATTGAGAGCCTGGTCATAAGCGAATAACGGAATAGCAATTCCTGTACAAAGACCAAATCTGGAATGATTTTCTGATATCTGTCGGGTTCAGAGCACAAAACTTAATGTATTTTTTTTCCAACAACACAATCATTACGTAGAGTTGTGCCTCTGTTGAGTTTCATAGGTAAAGACCTGACTGACAGAATCTGAATAAGGAAATGAACCATGGATAACTATACGCTGCATCGTGGCAGACTTATCGACCATATCCAGCTCGTGGTAAACGACTTTGCCGCAAGCAAAGCGTTTTACACAGCTGTTCTGGCGGAACTTAAGATCCCCCTGGTTATCACCGATGACGATTATATCTGGGCTGACGAACTGGTCATTTCGTCCGTAAAAAGTTCGGAGTCTGGAGGGGTGTCTACAGGACGGCACCATCTGGCCTTTCAGGCCGCAGACCGTGAATCGGTGAACGCGTTTTACCACGCAGCACTAAATCATGGCGGACGTGATAACGGCGCACCTGCCGAACGAACCTATCATCCCGGATACTATGCCGCTTTTGTTCTGGATCCGGACGGTAACAACATCGAAGCTGTTTACCATGGTGAGGGCGATCGCAGTGCCCGCTCTGTAGAAATCAGCTTCACTGTCTGAGAAAACAGGGAGCATATTTTCCCCTGTAGCTCCCGGTAACCGCAATGGAGAGCTTTATCTATGACCGTTATTCCGGTATCAGCCCTTGAATTGTAGTGGTTTACTGAATTTGGCCACCTGAACAGAGGTGATATGCTCATCTCAGAACAATACAGGTGTCCCAATGAAAAAAAGAAATTTCAGCGCAGAGTTTAAACGCGAATCCGCTCAACTGGTCCTTGATCAGAACTACACCGTTGCAGCTGCGGCCAGTGCTATGGACGTGGGGCTTTCTACCATGACGCGATGGGTAAAGCAGTTACGGGAGGAACGACAGGGCAAAATACCTAAAGCCTCTCCTTTAACCCCGGAACAGATTGAAATACGTGAGCTAAAGAAAAAGCTACAACGCATTGAAATGGAAAACGACATATTAAAAAAGGCTACCGCGCTCTTGATGTCAGACTCCCTGAACAGTTCTCGTTAATCGAGAAACTCAGAGCGCAGTATCCTGTGGTCACACTCTGCCACGTGTTCGGGGTTCATCGCAGCAGCTACAAATACTGGGTAAAAAGCCCCGAAAAGCCAGACGGCAAGCGGGCTGTATTACGTAGTCAGGTTCTGGAGCTGCATAACATTAGCCATGGCTCTGCTGGCGCGAGAAGTATCGCCATCATGGCAACCCTGAGAGGCTTCAGAATGGGACGCTGGCTTGCCGGCAGGCTCATGAAAGAACTGGGACTGGTGAGTTGTCAGCAACCCACCGGTATAAACGTGGTGGCCATGAACACATCGCTATCCCGAATCACCTTGAGCGACAGTTCGCAGTGACAGAGCCTAATCAGGTATGGTGCGGCGATGTGACGTATATCTGGACAGGCAGGCGCTGGGCTTACCTTGCCGTCGTTCTCGATTTGTTCGCCAGGAAACCGGTAGGCTGGGCAATGTCATTCTCACCGGACAGCAAGCTAACCATGAAAGCGCTGGAAATGGCGTGGGAAACCCGAGGCAAACCAGCGGGAGTGATGTTCCATAGTGACCAGGGTAGCCACTACACAAGCAGGCCGTTCCGGCAGTTATTGTGGCGTTACCGGATCAGGCAAAGTATGAGCCGACGCGGAAACTGCTGGGATAACAGCTCGATGGAACGCTTCTTCAGAAGTCTGAAAAACGAGTGGGTGCCAGTGACAGGCTATATAAACTTTAGCCAAGCAGCTCATGCGATCACAAACTATATCGTCGGGTATTACAGCTCGCTAAGGCCGCATGACTATAACGGTGGGTTACCTCCAAACGAGTCGGAAAACCGATACTGGAAAAACTCTAAAGCCGTGGCCAGTTTTAGTTGACCACTACAAAGACATCATCGATGAGATAACAAAATGGATTGATTCAAATTTAAACAAACCGCTGAAGATAGAGGATGTTGCTGCGCGGGCAGGATACTCCAAGTGGCATCTTCAGCGGATTTTTTTGCAGGTAAAGGAAGTTAGCCTTGGGAAGTACATAAGAGATACGAAACTTAGACTTGCAGCAAAAGATCTTATCGGGACTAATGAGGCCGTAATGGTTATTGCCTTAAAATATGGATTCGATTCTCAACAGACTTTTACTCGGGTTTTCTCTAAAAAATATAAATTACCACCATTAAGATATAGAAATACCGAAAAGAGAAAAAAATATTAACAGTTTAAAGTTATCAACCTTACGTAACATAACCAAAATAATAATTTATTCCAGCATCAAAAGTTGACGGTCATTTGGTCTAGAAGCGTCTTGTTCGGAACAAAGCTCTGCCTAGTTTTTAACATACAATGTCTAGACCATGACCTTCAGCCATTACACATCAGCCAAAATATCGACCAGAACCAGATGGATATCTCAACCATATATCCATCGTGGAAAACCATTAACATTTAGATATCTTATTTACCCTTGCAGTCGATTCATGGCACTGAGCGGAAAAGCTAACAGAGCTAAAGGTCCGCTGTGAGCGAAAAACGGACCTTCAAATGCGAACCGGTTCAATTGATTAACCTTGGCTGTCAGTCAAGCCATCGTTAACATGAATCCGATCGAAAATTCCTTATCGCATTTTTACAAATACGCAGTGGCAAGAAAGATAGATTCTGGCTCATGACAAGTAGAGTTGTTCATTTGTATAAAGAGACTTCGCCTTCAGGACGCGTTTTAAACCTGCGATGCATCCACAGGTATTGCTCAGGGGCACGGAGAATTTCACGCTCGATGACCTTGTTCATATAAGCCGCTGCGGCGACCTTGTCTTCCCCTGGATAGCCTGCCAACGGATTGCTGATATACATGTGATAACCTTTTTTATCGCTACGTCTAATCATGCTAAGTGTGATCAAGTGTGCACCAGCGAGTTTTGACAGAGCATACGTTCCGTTCGTCGTGGCTGCTTTTTTTACCGAGAAAAAAGGTGCAAAAACGCTTCCCTTAGACCCATAATCCTGGTCTGGTGCAAACCAAACGGCTTCACCTGCTTTTAGCGCATGAACAAAACCAGATAAATTACGTCGATTAATCATAGCTTTATTTGAACGCATACGCCCTTTTGTCTGTACCCATTCCATTAATGGATCATTGTGTGGGCGATACGTTGCCATCATAGGATGGCATAACCCCATTACTCTTCCACACAACTCAAGGGACATAAAATGAATCCCGACAACCATTACTCCTCTTGTCGCACCGGTCAGGTTTTCAAGCCCTTCGACATCAAACCATTTTTTGACTCTCGCATCGCTCCAGAACCAGGCCATTCCTGTTTCCATCAGTCCCAGCCCGAGAGAAACAAAGTTTTTATTGACCATCTGGCTCCGGGCAAACGGTGTCATCTCGGGAAAGCACAGTTCGATATTTCTAATCGCAATCCGTTCCCGGCGTTTCAGAAAGGGTCTGGATATTTTTCCAAGGCCAGAGCCCAGAATATGTAAAACCGGGTAAGGAAGTTGAACGAGAAGCCACAGCAGACCCAAACCAGACCAGGTAAGCCAGTGGCGAGGATGAAGTAAATTATGAGTAAAAGTCTGTGCCATAAATTTCCTTAATGCTAATGAAGGTTATAACGCAAAAGGAAAACAATGAGGCAATTCGTCTTTAGCGATACATTTTGTTTTAGATAATTTAAATTCATCTAAATTCAGGAAAAAATATTTTTCAATGACTGGTGAATAATTTAAAGAGCCAAGGGTGAATTGTAAGCCAGCAAATTTATTCTGTTATAAATCCATGGTTTTATCATTGATACTCAAGGAATTGTCTTCTTGATTCATCATCATCAAGGTACTCAAAAGAAAGAAGCCGAATTTTGGTAAGTTTATAAAACCACTCACAATCGTTTCGTTGAATAATTTCGCCTGGTTTGAAACATATCCCGGATGCCACCCGAATAATCGCATATTTACCATTACTAAACCTGACCCGGTGAATACAGAAAGGTTGGCCAGGCTGTCCGTGACAGCTGTTCGACATGATATGCCCTTCAATAAAAACAGATTTTTTAGATTTCATTATCATACCCTCGACAACAGCAGTACAGGAGGAATGTTGTCATTTTCCGACATCACTGACGTTAAGTGATCAGCCGCCGATACACCAGCATTCTGAAGGTCTGAACAACAGTCCGCAGGCAGGGCACTCAAGAACCGCATCTTTTCTTAGTTTACCTGCTTTCTGATCGGCTCTGTGTGCACATACCGGGCAGGCAACATGAACCGGTCTTTCTTTAAAATACCTGAGCCCATTTGTATAAGACATAAATAATTCTCTGAGGAATACAGTAATTATTATACGCTTTAATATAAAAATAACTGGCATAAGTTATGTTAAGTTGTGTCTGAATCAGGATATCAGATATTGAAAATTGAACGTCTTATTTATGATACACTACCCTTCCGTGAGAAATTTAAGATGAAATCAGAAGACACCCTTGACTGGTATCCGGCACAACTACCGCCTGTGAAAATTATTCTTGGCGAAGCCGTGCTGGCTGTGGGTAAACAGGGCCGACCGATTAATACCCGCACCTTGCTGGAATACCTTCAGGTCATGCAGGACAAACAAAAAAGGCGGGATGACAAAATCGCCATGCAGACTGCGATTGATGTTCTCAGGGATAATCAGCGCATTAACGGCAGACGTTAATGCACCTCCGGGATCAGTGTCAGTTCTGAATGATCTCAACCGTATGGTTTTGTCCATCATCCTTCAGCGGTATTCTGTCATCAGGGAGGAGAACACCATCCAGCGTCACGCAATATTCTGCATCGCCGCGTGAAACACTAATCTGATAATGGCTTTCACCATATTGATATGCCATAGAAAAAGACGACCACTCATCCGGTAACCTGGCATGAACACTAAAGTCAGTGCCGGAACGTTTTATCCCCAGTAATTCCTCGGTAAGTAAACGCCAGGCCCAGCCTGCGGAACCGGTATACCAGCTCCACCCTGCACGTCCGGTATGGGGAGCGACGCTGTAGACATCAGCACTCATGACATAAGGCTCAGCTTTATAAATCCCGACAGAGTCCGCATTCAGGGTATGATTTATAGGGTTGAGCATTGACCAGAGTTGCCAGGCTCGTCCGGCATTCCCCATTCGGGCAAAGGCCATCACTGCCCAGATGGCGCCATGCGTATACTGCCCTCCGTTTTCCCGCACGCCGGGCAGGTACCCCTGTATGTAGCCCGGATTTGGACCGTGTCCGTCGAAAGGAGGCGTTAACAGTTTGATCAGCCCTCCTTCGTTATCCACAAGGTGCTTATCCAGCGCCTGCATGGCCTTTGCGCACCGTCCCGGGCTCGCGGCGCCGGACAATACAGACCAGCTCTGCGCAATCGCATCAATCCGGCAGTCCTGTGAGGTTTTCGATCCCAGGGGAGTACCATCGTCAAAATACCCGCGCCGGTACCATTCCCCATCCCAGGCGTGGGCTTCGAGATTACTTTGCAGGCGCAGAGCCTGTGAACGGCACATCGCGGCGACGCTTTCATCCAGCCTGCGCTCCGCCAGCGCTGCAAACCGCTGCAAAATGTCGTACAGGAAGAAGCCCAGCCAGACGCTTTCACCTTTGCCTTCGATACCCACCCGGTTCATCCCGTCATTCCAGTCACCAGCCCCCATCAGCGGCAGGCCATGCTCCCCGAAGCGAAGTCCATAGTGAATAGCTTTGACGCAGTGTAACCAGAGTGTCTCTTCGGTGCCGCTGATGACCGGCGTGTCATAGACAGACTCTTCACCAGGCTGAAGCGAGCGTCCCTCCAGATAAGGAATGCGTATTTCCAGTGCATCCATATCCCCCGTCGTTTCAACATAGTGGCAAACAGCAAGCGGCAGCCAAAGATAGTCATCGGAACAGCGGGTACGCACACCGTTGCCGTGTGGCGGGTGCCACCAGTGCTGCACATCCCCCTCGATAAACTGCCGTGATGCACAGAGTATTATCTGTTCACGCATCCGGTCCGGAGCAGCGTGGCTCAGAGCCAGCGTATCCTGCAGCTGATCGCGAAAACCAAATGCACCGCCAGACTGATAGTAGCCACTCCGGGCCATAAGACGGCAGGCGACCGTCTGATACAACAGCCAGCCATTAACCAGTAAATTTACGGACGTGTCGGGGGTGTTAACTACGATTTTATCGAGAACATTGTGCCAGTGATTATGAATCCGGTTCAGCTCCTGGCGGACCGTATCCTCGTTCATGTAGCGGGCCAGCGTCTCCTGAGCACAAACATCATTCTCCTCTGCGCCGAGGATAAAAATAAACGTCCTCTGGTCCCCGTCAATTAATGTAACCGCCGATTGCACCGCTCCGCAGGGATCCAGACCGGCCCCCGTCTTACCAGAAAGCTTTTGCAGTTTCATAGCCGAAGGGGCGTGAAGGGAACCATTACGGCCAATAAACTCCCGGCGGTCCCCTGTCAGAGAACAGTCATTACCGCTGACGGCAAAAAATGTAGTTCGGCCGCCACCATTATCACCATAAAAGTTATTCGCAAGTATCCCGCAGCCGCCGGGCGTTCTGGCCACATGTGTCACAATGTGAGGGGCTGAGCGCGTTAGTGTTTCTCCGAGCGTCCACTCTACATAGCCTGTGACGGAAAGTTGACGTGTCCGTCCCGAAGAGTTACTGAGCGTCAGGAGCACCAGTTTAACCGGATCTTCTTCAGCAACCAGGACCGTCAACTCGCTGTCTATACCACTCTCACGATGGGCAAAAACGCTGTAGCCAAAACCATGGCGGGTCAGGTAATCACCGTGTCCGCGAACAGGTAAAGCCGTCGGCGACCAGCACTCCCCGCTCTCTTCATCGCGCAGGTAAAATGCCTCGCCGCTGCGATCGCTCACCGGATCGTTCTCCCACGGCGTCAACCGGTATTCATGGGCATTCTCATACCAGGTATAGGCCTGCCCTGCCTCTGAGATCACACTGCCAAAACGAGAATTTGCCAGTATGTTCGACCAAGGAGCCGGTGTAAGCGCATTTTCCCGAAGGACGATCTGATACTCCCGCCCATCCTGAGAAAATCCACCGTACCCATTGAAATGGCATAACTGACTGGTATCAGGGCTCCAGTCCGTATGTTGATTACGCTCGCGCACAGCACGCGGAATGAATGCCCTTGCCGGCGATTTCAGGGTATGAATACGCTGGTTAAGCTGCTCATTAATCCCCCCTGCGCGGTCATCAAGATAAAGACAGGCCACGCTCATCAAAAGCAACTTATCCTCAGCGGAGAGATGCTCACCGTTGCGGACAAAAAGCCCGCCCTTTTTATCCAGCAGACTGGCTTCAGACCCGGCATAAATTAACTCCATAATCTGATTTTGTAATCCCTGCTGGTAGCCGCCGGGGCTGTTATTCAGGATAACTAAATCAACATCCAGCCCTTTCTGTCTCCAGTAACGGTGTGCCTGAATCAGTGTGGTCACTGAGGTGATACTTTCCTCGCTGGTTATACTCAGCAGCACTATCGGCAGATCCCCTGAAATTGCCCAGCCCCACAGTCCGGACTGGCCACGCCGGTTGCGGCCGATCGCCTGGCCTTCGGCGCGCAGCTCCTGGACAGAGTAAAGCACAGCGCTGGCGAGACTATTGAACAACGTGGCATCATCTTCACTGGCGTTCATCTGGCGCAATACCACCAGACTGTGAGACCAGGCCAGTTCAAAGACGCGATCGGCGATAGGGTAATCGCGATATTTCTCCAGCAACGCCAGGCTCTGCTGACGGGTCTCGCTGATGCCATAAATGATATCAATCGTAACCGGCTGCCCCGGCTGCAGAATAATGGCGTTGCGAATTGCCAGTATCGGATCCAGCACCGAGCCCGACGTGTTGCCTAGCATCCCTCCCGTCTCTATTGCCTGTGCATTCGCAGGGTTTCTGCCACGTCCAATAAACCTTGCCCTGTCCGTTTCAAACGACACGTTATGTCGGTTATCGCCGTGCACCACCATCATGTGAAACAGGCAAGGGCCCGGTTCATCCGGTGAGCGCGGGCGCCGGTGGCAAAGAATAGCGTCACGCTCAGGAGCCAGCTCAGTCTGAATAAACAAATTGCTGAATGCCGGGTGTGCCAGATCGCTGGCATCAGGTGCCAGTACCACTTCAGCATAGGTTGTCAGCTCCAGAGAGCGAGGCTTGCGACCACGATGAATCAGTGTGAGCCGTCGCAATTCAACATCATCCTCCGGAGAGATCACCACCTGAGTTTTGACGCTGAGTCCCCCTAAGCTGCGTCTGAATTCTGCCCCCGCATCGGTGAACAACACTTCCTCGTCTTGTCCGCTGGTGTAGCCTGTTGGTTGCCAGGTATTGCTCCACACATCTCCCGTCTGGGTATCGCGGATGTAGCAGAATGCTCCCCAGTTATCACGGGTGGTATCACTGCGCCAGCGCGTTAGTGCAATATCATTCCAGCGACTGTAACCGCCGCCGCCCGCGGTCAACATCAGATGATAATGGCCGTTGGACAGGAGTTGAATATCCGGGGCGGGGGTATCCACGCTATAGAAAATACGGGGTTCATAGCGAACGGGTTTGACCATGCCCTCATGAGATTCAAAATGACGGCGCGGACTGTACAGATCGACCGCATCCGGCACGCGCTCCTGTAACAGCAGACTCGCTGACCGGAATACCGTACTGGACATAAAGCGTTCAGTCATGGGGGCATCAAGCAGCACATGAGCCAGCGCCTGAAATGCCATACCCTGGTGATGCGCCATCCAGGACTGTACCACCGCATAGAGCTGACCGGTTGCAAGACGTGAGGGGGTATAGTCCAGCGCTTCATAAAAACCGTATTCTCCGCATGCACCATTTTTTTGCAGCCTGAACAGATTCTCACAAGCTTTCTGCGGGGAAACCATCAGCGCCAGCAGCGTGGCGTAAGGAGCGACAACCATGTCATCGGCAAGTCCCCTGCGTAGACCGAGCCCCGGTACGCCAAATGCCTGATACTGATAATTATGCTGAACATCAAAAGCATGATAGCCAGACTCTGAAACACCCCATGGTACCCCGCGTTCTTTCCCCCAGTGAATCTGGCGCATAACCGCCGACTGACTCATTTCATCGAGCAGGCTGCCGGGCCAGGTGGGCATCACCAGATTCGGCATCAGATATTCAAACATGGATCCGCTCCATGACATCAGGGCAGTTTCATTATCAATCGTGGTAAACAATCGACCCAGCGCGTACCAGCTTTTAAGAGGCAGCTGATTAGTCGCAATGGCAAGAAAACTGGTCAGGCGGATTTCAGACGGCAGGAGATCGTAGTGGCTCTTGTCAGGCATATTGGTGTCACAGTTATAACCGACGCTGAGCAGACTGGTTGCTTCACTGTACAGAAAGGCGAAATCCATCCGGGCATGCTCATCCAGCCGCTGTTCCAGCTCGGTGATAATATTGAGTCGCATTCGGGCCTGCTCCGCCACTGACGCCGGAGGCGTTCCTGTACCGGTTAATGTCGGACGGGCAAGCTCGCTCAGCGTCGGCAGCGTCTGTTCATTCCAGGATGCAGGCAACCAGCCAAGCAACAGAGACCACTCATGGCAAAGCTGAACCAGTTGATGCTCCAGATGTCCAGCCCAGCGCATCTGAAGAGGAGATCCCTGATGACATGCGCTGGTCAGATGGTTGCACTGGGTGCGCATGCTTTTCAGTTCGCTGAAAAGCGCCTGCGGAGAGAGCGACACCGCGTTCAGGCAATGCTTGCGCAGCAGTCTCAGGCTGTCAGGTGGGTTCTTACCCCACTGTTTTTCCAGAATATCCAGCGTATCGTTCAGTCCTGCCAGTATCTGTTGGTTGCTTAAAACAGGCTGATGACGCATGGCGGACAGGCCTGCACGCAGGGTCAATAAATGCCCGGCCATATTGCCGCTGTCGACGCTGGAGATATAGCGTGGACTGAGGGGGACCAGCGTACGGGTGTCATACCAGTTGTAGAGATGGCCCCGGTAGTGCTCCATTTTATCCATCGTGTCGAGCGTGAGCGACACGCGCCGGAGCACCTCTCCGCCAGGCAGGTAGCCAAAGTCCCATGCCGTCAGGTTAGCCATAAGTGAAAGACCAATATTGGTAGGAGAAGTTCGGTGTGCCACCGTCGGTTGTGGTATTTCCTGATAATTATCAGGCGGAAGCCAGTTCTCTTTTGCTGTGGCAAATGTTTCAAAAAAAGCCCAGATTTCACGGCTTGTCTGGCGTAACAGCTGTTTTTGTTCCTGATTAGGCGAAAAAACCTTTCGCACGGGCTGGCGACTCAGCCAGCTCATCAGCAGCGGTGCCACACACCATACCAAACCGATCGGTAACGCAATCCCCAGCAGCTGTGGGGCAAATTGTCCGGTCAGTATTGTCAGCGCCACGCCACCGGCAGCGTTCAGCCACATCGCCTGATAAAAACGTGCAACAGTGGGTCTGGCCTGACTGCTGTCCTGGCTGTGGCTGACCCACTGGCTGAGGTGACGCCTGCTTATCCCCAGTCGCCATAGCGTCACGGCGATCGCTTTCAGCGAATATCCGGCTTCGTGCGGCAGTATCGCAAAATTAAGGCTGATACCTGACAGACGCTTTAGCGCGCCCGCCCCCACCAGTAACAGATGCGACTTCACGCGGCGACGCAGAGGTTTATGCAGAAGGTCGTGGCTAATGCAGAGGATGGCTGGCAACAACCATATCAGCAACAGTATGCCCAGCCAGTAAACCGGATTGGGTACCCAAAGCAGAGTGAAGAACAGCAATATCAGTAAGGAGGGGGCGACCAGACTGCGACGTAGATTATCGAGTAATTTCCAGTAAGAAAGCGCGGTCAGCGGATTCCTGCCCCGGGTTCCATCGGCTTTTCTGACGCGTGGTTTTAGCCAGTTAAGCAGTTGCCAGTCACCCCGGATCCAGCGTGAACGTCGTGCAACATCCGACAGATAATTATTAGGGTACTGTTCGTACAGTAACACCTCGCTCAGCAGACCCGAACGTGCATAGCATCCTTCAAGCAGATCGTGGCTGAGTACCAGATTTTCCGGGCAGATGTTCGTAGTGGCCTGCATAAAAATATCAACATCGTAAATCCCTTTGCCCACAAACGAGCCTTCCCCAAAGAGATCCTGATAGATATCCGAAGACATCATCGAATAAGGGTTATTGCCCGGTACGCTGCTGCGCAGGGCTGCGTAACGCCCCTGACCGTTGCGTGGTATCTCCTCCGCAAGACCGGGCTGTAAAATACCGAATCCTTTGACAACCCTCTGGCGTACCGGATCATACACAGGCGTATTCAGCGGATGCGCCATCGTCGCGACGAGTTTGTGTGCCGTATCGCGCGGGAGCACCGTATCGCTGTCCAGGGTAATGACGTATTTTATGTGGCCCGGTAAAAGATGGGCAGGCATGTCTGCAACGCTGACGAATTGCGTTCCGGGATGGCGCAACCAGCTGTTCAGTAACGCCAGTTTTCCCCGCTTGCGTTCATAGCCCATCCACGCTCCTTCCGAGGGGTTCCATTCAGGCTGACGATGTAACAGATAAAAACGTGGTCGGCCGGAGGGGTAGCGGCGATTAAGCGCCTGCGTATCGGCGATAGCCTTTCTGAGCAGCGCGTGACTTTCCGGCGAGGGTTCATTTTCAGAATCAGCGAAGTCTGTGAGCAGCGCGAACCTGAGATTTTCGTTTTCATTCCCCAACCAGCAAACTTCAAGACTGGTGAGGAGCTGACTGAAACTTTCGTGGCTGGTCAACATGCAGGGAATGACTAACATGGTGGCACTGTCAGCGGGAATACCGGCTGAAAAATCCATCCCCGGCAAGGGTCGAGGAACGCGAAAACGGGTGGTTGCATCACTGAGCAAATCGCTCATTAACTGAGTTAAAGCGATAATCAGAGGTAATATCATCGCGATCAATAGCCAGTCTGCGCCCTGCATGGCGGTTTCGTGCAATATTGCTGCGGTCGCTGCGGTTGTCAGCAACGCCAGGCTTCCAAGCCATGACAGCAGGGTTATTCTGTTGAAACTGTGCCGCAAGCGTATGAGCCCTGAAGTGTCTGCCAGGAGATGAATATCCAGCGCCTGTCGACCTTCGCCCGCAAGATAATAACCAACATGATGTTCCGGTGTATCGGGCGCTTTTTCCTCTGAAAACGCCAGCGCCTTCTCAGCAACCTCAGGCTCGCTGAGACCGCTGTCTCTGGCCAGAACCTCAACTACGTGCCGGTAATGATCCCGGGTATTAAAGTGCATCCGGGGATAGATGCCGGCAGGATCATTGCGTAATGCCTGTTCGACAACGCTTATCGTTTCGGCGAAATCAGCCCAGTCCGTTTCACTCAATAAACGCAGGCCCGCGATGCTGTTACTGACGGACAGCTGGCTGGCGGCAAGCTGCTGATTGAAACTATGTATGAGAACGTCAGTGGTGATCCCCTGTTCCCGAAGGCACTGATCAACCCAGGTCAGAGGTAACGACAGCGCGTTGCCATGCCCCTGCAGGCGCCGCACCAGCTCTGCGACAAACGCACTGGTTAACGGAGGTCGGGAGCGCGCCATATCGGCAACCACCATGATTAAATCACCAGGCGCACTCTCTGCGCATTCGACAATCCTTGTTATCCACGTATCGGCAAGGTTTCTGTCCTGCTGCGCTTTTATCACTTCCATACTGATACGACGAAGATTTTCAATCAGCGCCAGGCGCAGCATTCCCGGTAACGCCCAGACTTCACCCAGCGTCAGCGGTGTCACCTGTTGATAGGCAGTGAGATAGCTGGTCAGGCTGGCGGCATCCCAGCGGCCATCGCCGTGAGCAATGGCCTCTGATGCAATATGATAAATTCGTGGACAATTCAGCGGCGATACCAGCGACGGGAGACCTTTTCCAAAACTTTTCGGCAGATGCTGGCGGACAGTGCGGATTTGTTCCTCAATCAGATAATAATTGTCCAGCAGCCATTCACCGGCGGGCATGATACTGGTCTTTTTACCCGCGTTAAGCTCATAGCAGTTTTGGGTAATGACGGCCTCATTGTCGCCAAGCCGTTTCAGAAGATGATAAGGATGCTTATCCGGTGATACTTTATGAGTCCGCGCCAGCTTCTGGCCGTAGCGTTCCATCTGTACGGTCGAAAAGAGTTCTGACCGCAGCGAGCTTTCACCGGCAGGATCGTTCGCCGAAAACGTTATGTTTTCGGCAGCATTCATCAGAATACGGGAGCGGTTAAACCACGCTCTGGGGTTCATTTTCATAGCATTGCTCTGATGCGACGTTAGCGCGCAGGAGCAGTTGCGAAATCAGTTCAGAAACGTTCTCTCAGGATGGGCGTCAGGCATCAGGGATTTAACAGCTGCCGGAATCTAACATAAGTATAGGACATGAGCTCTGTTCTGCGGTTTTGGTCGAGCTAGCGTCGGGAAATAAACAGAGCCTTACATCCGGGGCAAAGCATGGTCTGATTGCGCCGGATTTTTGACAACGGTTGTGCTGATTTTAAGCCACAAACAGGACAGGCAGCAGTGGCAGTAGACGCACTGCTGAAGAATTTCATTGCGTAATTGATAACAGACATAACCATTAACCTTTCAATGAATGAGCTTCACCGTACCACATGTGGTCAATTTTTAATCTATTTATTTTGACACAATAAAAATCAGGAAAGATAAATGTTCGCAGCCACAGGCCCCCTGAGACCGTTTATCCGGCAAAACTCTATGCGCCTTCCAGGGATGAGTAATTCTGATTCGCGGGAGTTAACGGCTGAAATGTGAAGCAGAACGTCTTTTCGTCCATCAGATGGGATGATGAGGCCTTTACCACTAAGAATATCAAAGCTTTTGACAATTCCTGTCATTTTACGGGACAAGTCAATTCCTTATTGAAAACACGCAAAGACTATACATTGAAAATGGCATTCAGCCACTTTTATTTTCCCTGCAGGACCTCTGGACGGCTAAAAGATAATTTGCTTATATCGATTCCCTGTGCCTTAATGAATCCCATCAGTTCGATGTACTAATGAAAGTTAGAAATTTTCCGGGCAGTTCTCATTACCAGGCGCTATCGTTGATATCCCCTCTTTTTGAGTCCATACGTTTACTATCAATACAATGATGTATAACAGGAGTCAGTATGACCTCTAGAATTACAGGCCTGGTAAAATGGTTTAACGAAGACAAAGGTTTTGGCTTCATCTCTCCTCTTGATGGCAGCAAAGATATCGTTGTCCATTTTTCTGCGCTTAATGGCGACAACTTTAAAACTTTATTTGAAGGACAGAAAGTTGAATTCGCCATTCAGATCGGAGACAAAGGTCCTGCTGCTGCATACGTAATACTTTGCGATAAATAAATCAATGTGGATCTGCGATAACGATGAAGAATTATCCCTGAGTAGACAGACCCATAACTTAAATCAGTGAAAAATCGTTTATTCTTAATATCTAATCAGCATATTTTTCACAATTATGAGTGCACTGACCGATGTAATGAAGTGCAGGACTACTGCATAAAAATTTTAAAAGCACAAACTAACTGCTTGTTAAATAAGAAGTGCGTAATGAGCGAGGCTATCTCCGAAAGCACCACGTAATGGCTTTGACCTTAATGGCATCTGCCAGTTAACACCCACGAGAGAACAGGGTAATAGAATATGATTAAAGTCCTTGTTTTCTTTAATGCTGAATCCTGTAAAGTCATGACCGTTCTGGAAGGTATATCCTCTGTCAGGCAGGAATATCCAAACGGTGAAGAAACACATCTTCGGATTATGTCTGCAGGTTTTCCTTCCTTAACTGGCGATCATGGTATTGTTTACGTGGCTACTGACAGGGAGTTAACGTCACAGGAGATACTTGATGCGGCCAGGAAATATTTATAGCATTTTTGTCATGCTCTCTGCTCCACGTTTAATTGCATGCTTACCCTATTTATCAGAATCGAACAAAAAATGAGTTAAAAATATTTATGGCCTGCTAACAGCAGGCTTTTTTTACATTATACTTTTTTAGAAACACCTCTGTAAAGAGAGAGTAATTCGCTACCCTCTGACAAAATGCAGGTGTCTCTCCCCTGCGTGCCATCTTGCCATTTGTGAAAAACCTTGCTAAGTGGCGGCGCTAATTCACTATATGTCTCTCCTGATTTAAAGCTCATCAGGTATGACTGAAGCAATAAGTTATGAGGGTATAAAAAGGCTCTCCGGATGGCTCCTGGCATCATAGTTTTAAGTACCTTTAAAAATGCAGGGGCATTTCGTAGGAGTTAGAATTTAGTTCTTGCACATTCTTCTTAGTTTTGTCTTGCGATAAGAGATTTATATAAGTAGTCTAAACCTCGTTAATAACAATATGTACCAATCGGATTAAAATGCTCAGTAAGAAAAATCGGGTTGATGAGCAACCGTCGACATTGGTATTTGCTGAACAACGAAAAAACTTTAAAAGGTCTCTTTATGTCAGATGCTCTTACACAGTTAAACAATATCCGTACCTTACGTTCTCAGACTCGTGAAATGTCATTAGATGTACTGGAAGATGTTCTGGAAAAGTTTAAAATTATTCTTATAGAACGACGAGAAGAAGAGACATTACGTCTTGCAAATGAAAGTCAGCGCCGCGATAAACTGGAAACACTTCGTCAGATGATGCTTGATGAGGGTATCGACCCCTCCGAACTTTTAGC
Organism: Citrobacter sp.; assembly: GCA_019415335.1. The sequence goes on from DXKH01000137.1 coordinate 16,501, forward strand.
TGCTATTGGCTCTCCGGGTAAGGCTAAAAGGACGCGCTCCCCCCGCCCCGCGAAGTATCGATATACTGACGAAACTGGAGAGTCAAAAACATGGTCAGGTCAGGGGCGAATGCCGAAGCGGATCTCAAATCTGATTGCTGAAGGTGGGGAATTAAGAGATTTTGAAATCAGCTAAAAAGAGCCGGGTATAACCCGGCTCTTTTTTGTATAGGCCGCAAGTTGCCTTAGAGAATAGTCGAGAAACATTTAGTTCCGTCGATGTAGCCGAGGAGCTGTTTAAAATCACAGTGCTGCTTAAGGGACAAACCGGTTATCTTGCAGATCGTTACAGCGAGCAAAAAGAGAACCATCAGGAGCTTTCATCCCGTGTCAATCAGGGCAAAATATAACTTCTGTTCTTCGTTAATCCATACTGCATGAGCTTAACAACGTCCGCTCCTGGCACAAAGCAGACCTCCTGAAGTATTGCGAGGCCTGCTATGAGCGAAAGGCAGGCACCCACATAGCGTTAACAGGCGTCCGAAATTTTGAAGTGGGAAAATTACTTAACACGCTTCCCCGTTTCGTCAATGACCTTCTCACCATCCTCTTTGGTAAACGCTCCTTTCTGACTTTCCGGAAGAATATCCAGTACCTCTTCGGAAGGCCGGCACAGACGCGTTCCCAGCGGTGTCATCACTATCGGGCGATTAATCAGGATCGGATGCTGCAGCATAAAGTCGATTAGCTGGTCGTCAGTAAATTTATCTTCGGCAAGTCCCAGTTCTTCATAAGGCTCGACATTTTTACGCAGCAGCGCCCGTACTGTAATCCCCATATCCGCAATAAGTTTGACCAGTTCATCGCGAGACGGTGGATTTTCAAGGTAATGAATAACGGTCGGCTCATTACCACTGTTGCGGATCATCTCAAGCGTGTTACGCGACGTACCGCAGGCCGGGTTGTGATATATGGTGATGTTGCTCATATCAGTATCTCATTACAAAGTGAAAGAGAGACGTAGCGCCAGCGCTGCCAGCGTTACAAACAGCACAGGCAGAGTCATGACGATCCCGGTACGGAAATAATATCCCCATGTGATGGTCATGTTCTTCTGTGAAAGTACATGTAGCCAGAGCAGCGTTGCCAGGCTACCAATAGGTGTAATTTTCGGCCCCAGATCGCAGCCAATCACGTTGGCGTAGATCATCGCCTCTTTAATAACGCCAGTTGCGGCGCTTCCATCGATAGAGAGAGCGCCAACCAGCACGGTAGGCATGTTGTTCATGATGGAAGACAGGAAAGCCGTCAGGAAACCAGTACCCAGCGTCGCGGCCCAGAGTCCTTTATCCGCCAGTACATTCAGCACACCAGAAAGGTATTCGGTTAGCCCGGCGTTGCGCAGACCGTAGACCACCAGATACATCCCCAGCGAGAAAATAACGATCTGCCAGGGTGCCCCACGCAGCACTTTACCGGTGTTAATGGCATGACCTCGTTTAGCTACTGCAAACAGGATCACAGCGCCAACAGCCGCAATCGCGCTAACGGGAATACCCAGCGGCTCAAGGACAAAGAACCCAACCAGCAGAAGAATTAAAACTATCCAGCCGGTTCTGAAGGTTGCCAGATCTTTAATCGCCTTTGCCGGTGCTTTCAGGAGAGCCAGGTCGTAAGTCGGCGGAATATCTTTGCGGAAGAAAAGATGCAGCATAACAAGAGTGGCAGCAATGGCTGCAATATCCACCGGCACCATTACCGACGCATATTCGGTGAAGCCCAGACCAAAGAAGTCCGCCGAGACGATATTCACCAGGTTCGACACGATAAGCGGCAGGCTGGCCGTATCGGCAATAAAACCGGCAGCCATGACGAATGCCAGCGTGGTGCCTTTGCTGAACCCTAATGCCAGCAGCATGGCGATGACTATCGGCGTCAGAATCAGTGCCGCACCATCGTTGGCAAACAGTGCCGCCACCGCCGCACCGAGCAGAACGATATACGTAAAGAGCAAACGTCCACGACCGTTACCCCAGCGGGAAACGTGCAGCGCTGCCCATTCGAAAAAACCGGATTCATCGAGCAGCAGGCTGATAATAATTACGGCAATAAAGGTCGCCGTCGCGTTCCAGACAATATTCCACACCACCGGAATATCCCCCACATGCACAACGCCAGATATCAGAGCCAGTCCCGCGCCCAGCATTGCACTCCAGCCGATCCCTAATCCCTTCGGTTGCCAGATAACCAAAACAATGGTCAGGACAAAAATAGCGCCTGCCAGTAACATAAAACCTCCCGACAGGGCGACTTTGCCGCCCTGTATATGCCAAAAAATTAACTCATCAACTCTCTGAGCTTTTCAATACCGGCGGGCTCTGACGCCAGCACCGGAACAAGCGCTATACGGTCAGCGTGCTGATTCTTAACAGCCTCAATCTGAGGCAGTTCTTGATGAGCGCGCTGGCAAAGCAACGGAGAACGCGTATCCGCAATGGAAAGGCTGTTATTGATAATCCAGCCCCACGGATGAATCCCCGCTCTTTCAAGGTCAGCCTGCAGGTTTGCCGCTTCCAGTACAGGTGTGGTTTCAGGAAGCGTAACAAGCAGGACTTTGGTTCTATCCGGATCCTGAAGCTGCATCATTGGGGTAGTAAAATGACCTTTGCTCCCCATTTTTTTGCCAATCTCTCGGTGGTAAGCCCCGGTCGCATCCAGCAGCAACAGCGTGTGTCCCGTAGGGGCGGTATCCATAATAACAAACCGTTTACCCGCTTCACGAATCACCCGGGAAAAGGCCTGAAACACGGCAATTTCTTCAGTACAGGGAGAACGTAAATCCTCTTCCAGTAGCCGTTTTCGTGCTTCGTCCAGATCTCTCCCCTTCGTCTCCAGGACATGCTGGCGATAACGTTCGGTTTCATCGCGTGGGTTGATGCGGCTGACCTGCAGGTTTTTGAGGCTGCCATTCAGCGTTGTACTCAGGTGCGCAGCAGGATCAGAGGTCGTGAGATGCACGTCAAATCCCATATCCGTCAGCCTGACGGCGATAGCAGCAGCCATCGTGGTTTTACCTACGCCACCTTTGCCCATCAGCATAATCAGGCCGTGCTCACTGCGAGCGATATCCTCGACCAGGCCAGAGAGCGATAAGTTTTCAGGCGTGTACTGGATGTTCGTTACCGGGAGCGGTAATGCCTCAGAGCGGGTATCAAGCAGTCCCTTCAATGCAGACACGCCAACCATATTGACGGGTTGGAGTAATAAGGTATCTGTCGGTAGCCCGGATAAACCGGCAGGAAGATTTGCCAGCGCCTCCTGCTCACGTTGCCATATCGCAGCGGCCAGGGCGTCATATTCAGCTTCGACTTTAGGCAGCACACCATTAATCACCAGGTACTGGTTTTTCAGGCCAATTGCAGCCAGTTCTTCATGGGTGCGGGCAACTTCCTGCAGCGTAGATTTTTGCAGTCGTGCAACCAGAACCAGTCGGGTACGATCAGGATCGGATAACACCTCTACTGCATGAGCATACTGCTCACGCTGCTTTTCCAGCCCGGCCATTGGGCCAAGACAGGAAGCACCATCTGGATTGCTTTCAATGAAGCTACTCCAGGCACCGGGAAGTTGGAGAAGGCGAATCGTGTGGCCCGTCGGCGCTGTATCAAAAATGATGTGATCAAAGCGGGTCAGCAGAGAAGCGTCGGTCAGTAAGCCAGTAAACTCATCGAACGCCGCAATCTCAGTGGTACAGGCTCCTGAAAGCTGTTCGCTGATACTGTTAACAACGTCATTAGGCAGAAGACCTTTGATAGGATCAACGATTCTGGAGCGGTATTGTTGGGCGGCTTCCTGCGGGTCAATCTCCAGAGCAGAAAGCCCAGGAACTGCTGTCACAGGGCGAATGGTGTTACCGATAGCCTGGTCAAATACCTGGCCGATATTCGAGGCAGGATCGGTACTGACTAGCAAAACCCGCTTACCCTGTTCAGCAAGACGGATAGCCGTCGCACAGGAAATAGACGTTTTTCCTACGCCTCCCTTACCGGTAAAAAACAGATAAGGCGGGATGTTCTGTAAGAATTTCATATGTCCTCCTGACATATCAGCAACAGGAAGTATTACCACCACAGCAGCTGGTGGGAGCTAACCCTACCCTCTCTAGCGGTATACCAAACCAGCGAGCTATCTCAGCACGTTTTGGGTATCGCCCTGCCATCACCGTTTCGCCATCCAACAGCAGTAGCGGAAGACCTTCTGCCCCAGATGCTTCTAGGAATGCTTTCGCTTTCTCGTTCTGAACAAAGCTCATAGGCTGCTGTGCCAGATTGTAACGTTCAACCTGTACGCCACGTCCTTTCAGCCACTGCACATCTGCAGAGAAATCAACCAGAACCTGATCGACATCTGAGCCACATACGCCGGTACTGCAGCACATTGCCGGGTCAAACACCGTTAACGTTTTCATTCCAAACACCTCGCATTCGAAAAATCATATATGTTAAGGCAAATTTTTTAGATACAAACAGCCTTACCGCTACCAGAGCAGTTTGCCGATGCCAGCTTACGGGCGATGGCCTGTACGTCGTCCTGTTGGCTTAACCAGGCCTGCTCAATCACCTGAGCAGCCCAGGAAGGAATATGCGGGGATAAGCGGTAGTGAACCCACTTGCCCTGTTTGCGATCCAGCAATAAACCACTTTCCCGAAGCATTGCAAGATGGCGAGAGATTTTGGGCTGTGACTGTTCCAGCGCCGTACAGAGATCGCACACGCACAGCTCTCCCATCTCTCTCAACAGCAACACGATACCCAAGCGGGTTTCATCGGAGAGGTTTTTGAAGAGTTTTAAGGATGTTAGTGACATCTGGCCTCCTGTTCTATTGAAGTTAGGATACTCCCAAAAGGAGCAAAATCAATATTCACATTCGAAAAAACACATGTGTTATTTAGAAGGATTTTTTTGCTAACGATCAATAATTACGGCTAACACACTAAAATCTAGTGAATTAAAGTGTTATACAAAGAAGATGATCTCTCCAAAAGCTTAACGCGAGCTAATATCAAAAAAAATCACTGTCAGTACCTCCATTTTGGAGGTACCAAACTTAAGATTGTGATCCTTTCTTTCCGCTTAACCAGTTGTATTGAAAGAAGCAATTATGAATCCAGATAATCCAATACTACCAATGTAATCCGCATACCACTGCATCATCTCCCGCCGACCTTCCAAATATTGAGCATGATTATACGTTCCACGGATCGAGTTCTTATCGACATGAGCCAGTTGTATCTCAATCCAGGCCGAGTTGAATCCCTGCTCATGCAAAATAGTACTCATCGTGTGGCGGAATCCATGCCCTGTAACGCGCCCGGCATAGCCGATACGCCTTACCAACACAGTTAATGCCATATCACTCATCGGTTTCTTAGGATCATTACGTCCTGGGAACAGCAACGTTCCTGCTCCAGTCATGGGTTTAAGCTGATTAAGCAGGTCAATTGCCTGGCTTGATAACGGAACCAGATGAGGTCGGCGCATTTTCATTCGCTCTGCTGGCACGTTCCAAACCTTCCGCTCAAAATCAAATTCCTGCCACTCCGCTTGCCTCAACTCCCCAGGCCTTACTCCTGTCAGAATAAGTAATTGCATCGCAATCTTAACAAGCACACTACCGGCATAGGTGTTCAGAGTCCGAAGAAACTCTGGCAATTCATCCTGGGTTAAAAAAGCATAGTGCTCTTTCTCATGAGGAGTTACGGCGCTGGCTAGATCAGGTGCTGGATTGTACTCGGCCCTGCCAGTCACAACGGCATACTTCCAGACCTCTCCACAACGCTGGCGAACCTTACGGACCTTCTCAGTTGCTCCTCGAGCTTCTATCTTTGAAAGAACAGCAAGCAACTCCATCGGTTTGATATCTTTGATTGGTCGGTGGCCGATATAAGGAAATACATCCTTCTCAAAGGTTCTCATCATCTCTTCACGATAGGAGACAGACCAGCGATCATAGCGACGCTGATACCACTCGCGAGTGATAGCCTCAAACGAATTTTCAGCGTCTTGTTGACGACTAAGTTTCTCAATTTTCCGTTCAAGAGAAGGATCGTTGCCAGCCGCTAATGTCCTTTTTGCATCCTCACGCTTATTTCTGGCTTCAGCTAAAGAAACATCGGGGTAAACGCCAATAGCGAGCAGCTTCTCTTTACCTAGGGAACGGTATTTGAGACGCCAGTATCTTTTACCGTTGGGATTAACCAGCAGGTAAAGACCACCACCATCAGCCAGTTTGTAGGGCTTATCTTTAGGTTTTGCAGTTTCAACCTGACGAGCAGTCAGCTTCATTGGGGGTACCTCTCAGCAGGGGGTACAATTATACCCCCACCCATACCCCCACATTGAGCTTGACCCAGGGGGAGTACTATTGAGTTCAATAGACTAATAGAATGCTATAACTGCTGATTTATCAAGGAGAAATTGAGTTTGGTAGACTTCAGGGGAGTTGAGTTTGGAGCGGGCGAAGGGAATCGAACCCTCGTATAGAGCTTGGGAAGCTCTCGTTCTACCATTGAACTACGCCCGCTTTGGAGTGCGTAGGGCATTATAAACTTTACGCTCTTGTTGGCAAGGGACAGACCTGCTGACTGGCGATTAATTCGCCGTCAGCATTTCGGCTTGCTGCCCTGCGGCGGCAGGTAACGCAGCGGGTCGATGGCCGTCGCGCGATAGCGAATCTGGAAATGTAGCCGAACTGAAGCCGCATCAGTACTGCCCATCGTGGCAATTTGCTGTCCGGCCTTCACACTTTGCCCGTTGTTCACCAGCATCGTGTCATTGTGTGCATAGGCCGTAATGTAATCTTCACTGTGTTTAATCATGATGAGATTACCGTAGCCGCGCAGCTGATTGCCTACGTAGACCACCTTTCCTGCCCCCGCGGCATAAACAGGCGTACCACGGGCAGCAGAAATATCGATCCCCTTGTTGCCGCCATCTGCCGTGGAGTAAGGCAGGATCACCTTACCGCTGGCAGGCCATCGCCAACAACGCTGACCCACTGGTGGCCAGGACGATTGCGGCACAGAAGAGGACGGCCTGACTGCGGCTGTTTTTGTGGACGATTTTTTAGCCGATTTCGCAGAGGCCGTTTTCGAACCACCGAGCTTCAGCTTTTGCCCAACCTCAATGGTATACGGCGGCGAAATGCCGTTCAGACGCGCAAGATCTTTGACGCTGGTGCCTGTCGTGCGTGAAATACGGTAAAGGGTATCTCCCCGTTTGACGGTATAAACGGCGCCAGAATCAGATGATTTGCTCCCCGAGCAGCCCGCGAGCAGCAATCCTGCACAAAGCAGCATGGCAATACCCAGGCTATTTTTCTTCAGGCGTCCTGCGCTCAAAACCGTTCCTCGCAATATTCACAGACGCCATATGATAGCAGCCATAATCCGGATGCCAAATTTATTGAGTCGGTTAGTGTCATCACAGACTGCCTGATAAACGCTATCACCACTGCTTATCGTGTATCACAATGAGTTGATTAAACTCATAATGATACGCAGCGTGCTCATCGGCAAAGGTCGAATCCCCCTCCCGACAGGCCATATTATTATCTCCGTCACACTTCCCTTCTCTCACAGTACGACTTTGCGCTTCTGGCGTAATTCTTGCCTGATTTAACGGTTGTTCAGGAACCGAATTGTCAAATCAAGGGGACGTTTATGGATGCGCGGGAAGCAACCGCTACCGGTGAGCCATGTATGCGCGTGGATGCCATTGCCAAAGTGACCGGGCGGGCTCGATATACTGATGATTACATGATGGCGGGCATGTGTTATGCCAAATACGTTCGCAGTCCGATTGCCCACGGTTACGCTACCAGCATCAACTGCGATGAGGCGAAAACCCTGCCCGGAGTGTTGGCCGTGTTTACCTGGGAAGATGTGCCGGATATTCCCTTCGCCACCGCAGGACACGCCTGGACGCTGGATGAGAACAAACGCGACACCGCCGACCGTTTTCTGTTGACTCGCCACGTACGCCATCATGGCGATGCGGTCGCAATTGTCGTGGCAAGAGACGAGTTAACCGCAGAGAAAGCGGCCCTGCTGGTGAATGTGGAATGGGAAAAACTCCCGGTGATCACCACGCCAGAAGCGGCCCTGGCGAATGACGCTGTCCCCATTCACTCTGGCGGTAATCTGCTCAATCGCAGTGAAATGACCACGGGGGATGTCCAGCAGGCCATTGATGCCGCTGATTATCAATTCCATGGACATTACCAGACGCCAGTCATTCAACATTGCCATATGGAAAGCGTCACCTCCTTTGCCTGGATGGAAGACGACTCGCGTATTTCTATCGTTTCCAGCACGCAGATCCCACACATCGTGCGACGGGTTGTCGGTCAGGCGCTGGACATTCCCTGGTCATGCGTGCGGGTTATCAAGCCGTACGTCGGCGGCGGATTTGGCAACAAACAGGATGTACTGGAAGAGCCGATGGCCGCCTTCCTGACCCGTAAACTGGGGGGGATACCGGTGAAAGTCTCTCTCAGCCGTGAAGAGTGTTTTCTCGCGTCCCGTACCCGTCATGCGTTCACGATGGATGGACAGATGGGACTCAATCGCGACGGCACGCTGAAAGGCTACCGTCTGGATGTTCTGTCAAATACCGGCGCTTACGCCTCACACGGGCACTCGATCGCCTCGGCGGGTGGCAACAAAGTGGCCTATCTCTATCCCCGTAGCGCGTACGCTTACCGCTCCACCACCTGCTACACCAATCTCCCTTCCGCTGGCGCGATGCGCGGTTATGGCGCACCGCAGGTGATCTTTGCCGTGGAATCGATGCTGGATGATGCCGCAACAGCGCTGGGTCTCGACCCGGTCGAGGTTCGGTTGCGTAATGCGGCCTGCGAAGGCGACACGAATCCGATTACCGGCAAACGCATCTACAGCGCGGGACTCCCGGAGTGTCTGCAAAAAGGCCGCGCGCTATTTGAGTGGGACACCCGCCGCGCAGAATGTCAGCACCAGCAGGGCAACATCCGCCGGGGTGTGGGCGTCGCCTGCTTTAGTTATACCTCCAACACCTGGCCGGTGGGCGTGGAAATCGCCGGTGCCCGCCTGCTGATGAATCAGGACGGGACGATCAACGTTCAGAGCGGAGCCACGGAAATCGGCCAGGGGGCGGATACGGTCTTCTCCCAGATGGTGGCGGAAACCCTCGGCGTACCGGTCAGCGATGTGTACGTCATTTCAACCCAGGATACCGATGTTACCCCGTTCGACCCCGGTGCATTTGCCTCTCGCCAAAGCTATGTCGCCGCACCGGCACTGCGCAAGGCGGCAATGCAACTGCGCGATAAGATCCTCCATCATGCTGCCGACATGCTGCATCAGTCCGTTATGAGCCTGACGCTGACGGCAGGCAACATCGTCCTTATCGATCGCCAGGATGCTCCGTTGTTGTCATTAAAAGAGCTGGCGATGGATGCGTTTTATCACCCGGAACGCGGCGGCCAGTTGTCAGCGGAATGCTCCGTGAAAACTACCACTAACCCACCGGCGTTTGGCTGCACGTTTGTCGATCTGAGCGTCGATATCGCACTGTGCAAGGTCACCATCAACCGCATCCTCAATGTCCACGATTCAGGCCATATTCTGAACCCCCAACTGGCGGAAGGTCAGGTACACGGCGGGATGGGAATGGGCATTGGCTGGTCGCTGTTTGAAGAGATGATCATCGATGCGGAAAGTGGCCTGGTGCGGAACCCGAATCTCCTCGATTACAAAATGCCAACCATGCCTGACCTGCCGCAACTGGAGAGCGCCTTCGTCGAAACGCAAGAGCCGCAATCGGCGTATGGTCATAAATCCCTCGGCGAGCCGCCCATTATCCCGGTTGCTGCAGCCATTCGTAACGCAGTGAAAATGGCCACAGGCGTAGCGATTGATACGCTGCCGCTGACGCCAAAACGGTTGTATGCGGAGTTCCACCAGGCCGGTTTGATTTGAGGATAAGACCATGTTTGACTTTGCTTCTTACCATCGCGCGTCAGGCATTGCCGAGGCTATCCGCCTGCTGGCACGCTATCCGCAGGCGAAACTGCTCGCCGGCGGAACCGACGTACTGATCCAACTTCATCATCATAATGCGCGTTACCGTCATATCGTCGACATCCATAATCTGGCCGAGCTACGGGGAATCACGCTGACGAAAGAAGAGGGAGTGAGAATCGGTTCCGCCACCACCTTTAGCGAGATTATTGAGCACCCCATCACGCAACAACATCTGCCTGCCTTGTGCGCCGCAGCGGCCTCCATCGCCGGACCGCAAATCCGCAATGTCGCCACCTATGGCGGGAATATCTGCAATGGCGCAACCAGCGCCGACTCGGCGACACCGACGCTGATTTATGACGCCATGCTTGAGATCGCCTCTTCGAAGGGAGTGCGTTTTACCAGCATCAACGGTTTTCACACCGGCCCCGGAAAAGTCGCTCTTGAGCACGATGAAATCCTTGTTGCCTTTCATTTCCCGCCACAGCCCAGGGTCCATACCGGCGGTGCGCACTTTAAATATGCCATGCGCGATGCAATGGATATTTCGACCATTGGTTGTGCGGCACGATGCCAACTGGATAACGGTGGTTTTAGAGAACTTCGCCTGGCGTTCGGCGTTGCGGCCCCGACGCCAGTTCGCTGTCAGCATGCGGAGAGTGCGGCGCAAAATGCCCCATTGACCCTGCAAACGCTGGATGCGATCGCCGAATCCGTCCTGCAAGACGTCGCCCCGCGTTCTTCCTGGCGGGCAAGTAAGGAATTTCGTCTGCATCTCATCCAGACGATGACCCGGAAAGTGGTTACTGAAGCCGTTGTCGCGGCGGGGGGAAAACTGCAATGAATGACACGAACCGAATCACGCTGGAATGCGTCATTAATGATCACCCTTTTCAGCTCAGCATCATGCCAGGGATGCCGCTCTCTGAACTCCTGCGTGAACAAGGGTTGTTGAGCGTTAAGCAGGGATGCTGTGTCGGTGAATGCGGTGCCTGTACGGTGCTGGTTGATGGTACGGCCATTGACAGTTGCCTGTATCTTGCCGCATGGGCAGCAGGAAAACAGATCCGCACACTGGAAGGCGAATCGGCGGGCGGTCAACTCTCGCGTGTCCAGATGGCTTATGCCACATCCGGTGCCGTGCAGTGCGGCTTTTGCACGCCGGGTTTGATTATGGCGACCACCGCGATGCTGGCAAAGCCACGGGAAAAGCCATTAACCATTCTGGAGATCCGTCGCGGACTGGCAGGAAATCTGTGCCGTTGCACCGGTTATCAGATGATTGTCGATACCGTACAACGCTGCACTGAGCCGGAATAAATCACGTCATCTTTCAGGTTGCCTCCGGGTTGGTGGCGTTCACGCGATGACCAACCTGATGCAATCTGAACGCGTTTGCGTGCTGAGTTACGCGTTCGCCAGCTCGTACTTTTTGATCTTGCGATAAAGCGTGGCAATCCCGATGCCTAACTCATCCGCCACCTGTTTTTTATTCGAGTGGCGGGATAGTGCTTCGCGGATCATCTGCTTTTCCATCTCTTCCAGCGCGGTTCCGCCGGTATCATCAGACAGCAACTGCGCCATGTGAGCGACCGCACCAACCGGCTCTGGCGCTTTACCGTTGTTGATCAGGTTTGGCGGTAAGAGTGTACTGTCGATCACCTCGCCAGAAGGAACCACGTTGACCAGATACTCCATCAGATTACTTAATTCACGCAGGTTTCCTGGCCATTGATGATGTCTGAGCAGGGTCACCACATCCGGTGCAATCCCCGGGTAGACCAACCCTAAACGACGAGTATGCAGATGCAGGAAATAGTGCACCAGTAGCTCAATATCGTCCTGTCGCTCACGTAGCGGCGGTAGTGTCAATGGGATAACGTTCAGTCGATAGAACAGATCTTCGCGGAATTTGCCTTCGGCGATGAACTGCCCGAGGTTCTGATTGGTAGCTGAAATAATGCGGATATCGACCTGAACCGGACTGCTCGCGCCCAGCGGTAACACCTCTCTCGCCTCAATCGCCCTGAGCAGTTTAGCCTGTAGCATCAATGGCATATCGCCAATTTCATCGAGAAATAGCGTTCCACTGTTCGCCGCCTGAATCAGCCCCGTTTTCCCATTGGCGGAAGCGCCGGTAAATGCGCCTTTGACATAGCCAAACAGCTCACTTTCCAGCAACTGTTCCGGTATCGCCGCGCAGTTGATGGCGATAAACGGTTTATTGCGTCGTTCACTCAGTTTGTGAATGGCGCGCGCAACCACTTCTTTCCCGGTGCCGCTTTCCCCCACAATCATGACGCTGGACGGACTGGGGGCAATGCGGCCGATCAGCCGCTTAAGCTGGCGCATGACCCGACATTCACCGACCAGTTGCTCAATATGCGGTTCATCGGTGGCAATCGACACAGAGGAACTGGTATGAGACTGATGGAAAGCCATCAGAAATAACTGCCGCCCCTGTACGTGATGCAACTGACCAATAATCAGTTCACTTTTATCATCCCAGGAGACGATATGTTGCATATGCCCATGAGTGAAATTACTTTCAAACGTTAATGGCCGAAACCTGACAGACTTTCCCACCATATTATTCTGCGCCGCGCCGAGAATTTTTAACGCGGTTTGATTCGCGAACTGTACGCGGTTATCTTCATCAATGACTAACACACCCTGATCCATATTCTCGATCATTGTCGAAAATATTTTACTGATGTTGTCACTCCCACTCTGGTCTTCGAGAAGTTTTGAAACAAAAATAGTGGATATATGGCGAACATAATCTGAAAACTCGCGCAGGTTGTCATTGATATGTTCCTGCTGTTCATGCGTTACGGCAATCAAACTGATCACTCCTACACAGCGGTCCTGCAGAATGACCGGTGTTCCCAGAAACGCTTTCTCACGACAGTTCTCTTTGCTATCGCAGCCTTCGCACAGCGGGTCAAAGCGGGAATGCGTTACCACCTTTTCTTTTTTACTTTCCAGTACATAGCGCAACAGTCTGGAGTTGCCGCTCAACGGGCGTCCGAGATATTTCCCGTAAGCGCCGGTTCCCGCGACGCGGCAGAGGTTATCATCGACGATCTCAACTTCGAGTTGCAAAACGCTGGCAAGCATTCTGGCGAAACGCTGAATTGTAGGTTGAATCTGCATCAAAACGGACTGCGTTGTTGCAAGCACCATAGTCTTACCTTCCGGAATCACTTAAATGATTGATCATTGAAGACATTAATGGTTCGTAGAATATAAGGATACTAACTCAGACAAAATTTGCTTTGATAAAAACACAGGCTCTTTATCATTTTATAATGAAAATATGCAAGAGAAATCACATTTCTATATCAATATGAGAATCAGCGTAGTGAGTTTATCAAACTGACGGTATTAACTCCTCTTCCGGGTATTATTCTTTCAGTAAGCGCATTGACTGATTGCGCTATTTATTAAGCCAAACGTTTTCGTATATTCATGACGAATTACAGATAGCCTTATTCTGTGATCAGTACCACAGATTGCTTGATGAATTTCCATTTATCCGCCGCCAGATTCATTTTGGCACGCTTATTGTTAGTCCCTGGTATATCGGTGATGCCGCTTGTCATTACCGCGAATAAGCCACCTTGCCGTCATTCCACTACCAGGACCTTACAATGAAAACTGTTAATGAGCTGATAAAGGATATCAATTCGCTGACCTCACACCTTCACGAGAAGGATTTTTTGCTAACGTGGGAACAGACACCGGATGAACTGAAACAAGTCCTGGATGTCGCTGCCGCACTGAAGATGCTGCGTAGTGAAAACATCGCGACTAAAGTCTTCAACAGTGGGTTAGGGATTTCTGTTTTCCGCGATAACTCTACCCGTACCCGCTTCTCTTATGCTTCCGCCCTTAACCTGCTCGGTCTGGCTCAACAGGATCTGGACGAAGGGAAATCACAAATCGCGCACGGCGAAACCGTTCGCGAAACGGCCAATATGATCTCCTTCTGCGCCGACGCCATTGGTATTCGCGACGACATGTATCTTGGTGCGGGCAACGCCTATATGCGTGAAGTCGGCGCCGCGCTGGATGACGGTTACAAGCAGGGCGTACTGCCGCAGCGCCCGGCGTTAGTTAACCTGCAATGCGATATCGACCACCCGACGCAGGCGATGGCGGATCTGGCCTGGCTGCGTGAACACTTCGGTTCTCTGGAAAACCTCAAAGGCAAAAAAATCGCCATGACCTGGGCCTACTCACCCAGCTATGGCAAACCTCTCTCCGTGCCGCAGGGCATTATCGGTCTGATGACCCGCTTCGGTATGGACGTCACCCTGGCGCATCCGGAAGGTTATGACCTGATTCCGGACGTGATTGAAGTAGCGAAAAACAACGCGAACGCGTCCGGCGGTAGCTTCCGTCAGGTCACCAGCATGGAAGAAGCCTTCAAAGATGCCGACATCGTCTATCCGAAGTCATGGGCACCTTACAAAGTGATGGAAGAACGTACCGAACTTCTGCGCGCCAATGACCACGCAGCCCTGAAAGAGCTGGAAAGACAGTGCCTTGAGCAGAACGCGAAGCATAAAAACTGGCACTGCACTAAAGAAATGATGCAACTCACCCGCGACGGTGAAGCGCTGTATATGCACTGCCTGCCTGCGGATATCAGCGGTGTCTCCTGCAAAGAAGGGGAAGTCACCGACGCCGTATTCGAAAAATACCGCATCGCGACCTACAAAGAAGCCAGTTGGAAGCCCTACATCATCGCCGCGATGATCCTCTCCCGCAAATATCCGAAGCCTGGCGTACTGCTGGAGCAGTTGTTGAAAGAAGCGCAACCGCGCGTGAAATAACCCCCTGAGCCGACCTGCCGGTCGGCTCTCCTTTCCGGAGGCCAAAAGGATAGGATATGTCCGTTTTCTCATTGAAGATCGATATTGCCGATAACCGCTTTTACAACGGTGAAACGTCGCCCCTTTTTTCACAAAAACAGGCCAAAGCCGCTCGCCAGTTTCATCAAAAAATCACCGGCTACCACCCAACGCCGCTCTGTGCGCTGGATGACCTTGCCTGCCTGTTCGGCGTGAAGAAAATTCTCGTCAAAGATGAATCAAAACGCTTTGGACTGAACGCGTTCAAGATGCTCGGCGGAGCCTGGGCCATCGCCTGCCTGCTGTGTGAGAAATATCATCTGGATATTGAGACGCTTTCTTTCGAACAGCTCAAAAACGCCATCGGCGAAAAAATGACGTTTGCCACCACCACCGACGGTAACCACGGTCGCGGTATTGCCTGGGCGGCACAACAGCTCGGACAACATGCGGTGATTTACATGCCGAAAGGCTCAGCGCAAGAGCGCGTGGACGCCATTCTCAACCTCGGCGCGGAGTGCATCGTCACCGACATGAACTATGACGATACCGTTCGTCTGACCATGCAGCACGCCCAACAAAACGGCTGGGAAGTGGTGCAGGATACCGCCTGGGAAGGTTACACCAAAATCCCCACCTGGATTATGCAGGGCTACGCCACGCTGGCCGATGAGGCCGTTGAGCAAATGCGCGCCCTGGACGTCACGCCGACCCACGTGCTGTTACAGGCTGGTGTTGGCGCCATGGCGGGCGGCGTGCTGGGCTATCTGGTCGACATCTATGGCCCGCAAAACCTGCACAGCATCATCGTCGAACCGGACAAAGCGGACTGCATTTATCGTTCCGGCGTGAAAGGCGACATCGTCAACGTCGGCGGGGATATGGCGACCATCATGGCCGGTCTGGCCTGTGGTGAACCTAACCCGCTCGGTTGGGAAATTCTGCGCAACTGCGCCACCCAATTTATCTCCTGCCAGGACAGCGTCGCCGCGCTGGGCATGCGCGTGCTGGGCAACCCTTTTGGCAACGACCCACGCGTGATCTCCGGAGAGTCCGGCGCCGTAGGGTTGGGCGTTCTGGCAGCCGTCCATCATCACCCGCAGCGTCAGGCCTTAATGGACAAACTGGCGTTAGATAAAGATGCCGTTGTGCTGGTCATCAGTACCGAAGGCGATACCGATGTGAAGCACTACCGTGAAGTGGTCTGGGAAGGCAAACATCCGGTCGCACTGTAATCCCCCCCTATTGGAAAACGCTCCCCAGGAAATTCGGGAGCGAACACTGGAGAAAAGTCATGGCTAAGCACATTCCTTTTAAACTGATTCTTGAAAAAGCAAACGACTACAAAGAAGACATGACGCGTTTCTTGCGCGACATGGTCGCCATTCCCAGCGAGAGCTGCGATGAAAAACGTGTTATCCATCGCATCAAACAAGAAATGGAGAAAGTGGGTTTCGATAAAGTCGAGATCGACCCGATGGGCAACATTCTGGGATACATCGGCCATGGTCCGCGCCTGGTCGCAATGGACGCGCATATCGACACGGTCGGTATCGGTAACATCAAAAACTGGAATTTCGATCCCTATGAAGGGATGGAGACCGACGAACTGATCGGCGGACGCGGCACGTCTGACCAGGAAGGCGGCATGGCGTCCATGGTTTACGCCGGGAAGATCATTAAAGATCTCGGTCTGGAAGATGAGTACACGCTGCTGGTCACCGGTACGGTACAGGAAGAGGACTGCGATGGTCTGTGCTGGCAGTACATCATCGAGCAATCCGGTATCCGTCCGGAATTTGTTGTCAGCACCGAGCCGACCGATTGCCAGGTTTATCGTGGACAGCGCGGACGCATGGAAATACGCATTGATGTGCAGGGGGTTAGCTGCCACGGTTCCGCCCCGGAACGCGGTGATAACGCGATCTTCAAAATGGGTCCAATCCTCAACGAGTTACAGGAATTGTCACAGAATCTGGCTTATGACGAATTCCTCGGTAAAGGAACCTTAACCGTTTCCGAAATCTTCTTCACGTCACCCAGCCGCTGTGCCGTGGCAGACAGTTGCGCCGTCTCCATCGACCGTCGTCTGACCTGGGGTGAAACCTGGGAAGGTGCGCTGGAAGAGCTCCGCGCCCTGCCGGCGGTAAAAGCAGCCAATGCGGTGGTCTCAATGTACAACTATGACCGCCCTTCCTGGACCGGACTGGTTTACCCCACCGAATGCTACTTCCCAACCTGGAAGGTGGAAGAAGATCACTTTACCGTCAAAGCGCTGGTCAATGCCTATGAAGGTCTGTTCGGCAAAGCGCCGGTGGTCGACAAGTGGACCTTCTCCACCAACGGCGTATCGATTATGGGACGTCACGGTATTCCGGTGATCGGTTTTGGTCCGGGTAAAGAACCCGAAGCCCACGCACCAAACGAAAAAACCTGGAAATCACATCTGGTGACCTGCGCCGCGATGTACGCTGCCATCCCGCTGTCCTGGCTGGCAACGAAATAACGATCCATCTGTCTCCCCCGGTTTACCGGGGGATTTCTGGAGTGTGCTATGCGTGTATTGATTAAAAATGGCATTGTCGTTAACGCCGATGGACAGGCAAAACAGGACCTGCTGATTGAGAGCGGTATCGTTCGTCAACTGGATGCGGAAATTACGCCGCCCCCCTCGTGTGAAGTGATTGACGCTGCGGGATGCTACGTTTTTCCCGGCGGCGTGGATGTACATACGCATTTCAATATCGACACCGGACTCGCCCGTAGCTGTGATGATTTTTTTACCGGTACCCGCGCCGCTGCGTGTGGCGGTACAACAACCATTATCGACCATATGGGATTTGGTCCGACAGGCTGTCGCTTGCGCCATCAACTGGAGGTCTACCAGGGATACGCCGCGCATAAAGCGGCGATCGACTACAGCTTCCACGGCGTCATTCAGCACGTCAATCATGCCATTCTCGATGAGATCCCGATGATGGTGGAAGAAGGCATCAGCAGCTTCAAGCTCTATCTGACCTACCAGTACAAACTCAACGATGATGAAACTTTGCAGGTGCTGCGTCGTCTGCACAAGTCTGGCGCATTGACCACCGTCCATCCGGAAAACGACGCCGCTATCGCCAGCAAACGGGCCGAATTCATTGCCGCTGGCTTAACGTCGCCACGCTATCACGCCCTGAGCAGACCGCTGGAATGTGAAGCCGAAGCCATCGCCCGAATGATTAACCTTGCGCAGATCGCGGGGAACGCGCCGTTGTATATCGTCCACTTATCCAACGGTCTGGGGCTGGACTATTTGCGCCTGGCGAAGGCGAACCATCAGCCTGTGTGGATAGAGACCTGTCCACAATATCTGCTGCTGGATGAACGCCGTTATGACGGGGAAGACGGCCTGAACTTCATTCTCAGCCCGCCGTTACGCAATGTTCGTGAACAGGACAAACTCTGGTGCGGAATCAGTGACGGCGCCATTGACGTCGTGGCGACTGACCACTGCACCTTCTCAATGGCGCAGCGCCAACAGATCTCCGGCGGCGATTTCAGCCGCTGCCCGAATGGTTTGCCCGGCGTGGAAAACCGCCTGCAACTGCTCTTTTCTGAAGGCGTAATGAGCGGGCGAATTACCCCTGAACGTTTTGTTGCGTTAACCAGTGCGATGCCTGCCAGGCTGTTCGGCCTGTGGCCGCAGAAGGGGCAACTGGTGCCAGGTTCAGATGGCGATGTGGTGATTATTGATCCCCGCCAGAGCCAGGCGATCCATCACGCCCACCTGCACGATAACGCCGATTATTCGCCCTGGGAGGGGTTCCTCTGTCAGGGGGCGATTGTCAGAACGCTGTCGCGTGGCGAAACGATCTTCTGTGAGGGCGTTTTTACAGGGAAAGCAGGCCGGGGCCGCTTCTTACGACGTAAGCCGTTTACCCCACCCGGAGCTTGTGAAACAGACAACTGTGTATGATAAGTGAGGAAAAATGAGGAAGAAAATTGTTCTCGCGCTGGGTGGTAACGCGCTGGGTGAGGATCTGGCCGGACAGATGCAGGCCGTCAAAATCACCGCGCAGGCCATTGTGGATCTCATTGCGCAGGGTCATGAGGTTATCGTGACTCACGGTAATGGGCCGCAGGTGGGTATGATCAACCAGGCATTCGAAGCGGCGGCAAAAACAGAGGCGCACTCGCCAATGCTACCGATGTCCGTCTGCGTGGCATTGAGCCAGGGCTATATCGGTTACGATTTGCAAAACGCGCTACGCGAAGAATTGCTCTCACGCGGGATGCACAAACCGGTTGCCACGCTGGTGACGCAGGTAGAGGTCGACGCCAACGATCCTGCGTTCCTGAACCCCACCAAACCCATCGGTTCATTCTTCACGCAGCAGGAAGCGGAACAGCTGGCGAAACAAGGCTATACGCTCAAAGAAGATGCCGGTCGCGGTTATCGTCGCGTCGTGGCTTCCCCTAAGCCAGTGGACATCATTGAGAAAGAGACCGTCAAAGCGCTGGTTGAGGCCGGACAGGTGGTCATTACCGTGGGTGGAGGCGGTATTCCGGTGATTCGCGAAGGCAACCATCTGCGGGGTGCCAGCGCGGTGATCGACAAGGACTGGGCCAGCGCCCGCCTGGCAGAGATGATCGATGCGGATATGCTCATCATCCTGACGGCGGTCGAAAAAGTGGCCATTAACTTCGGTAAAGAAAATGAGCAATGGCTGGATCGCCTGTCGTTGAGTGATGCGGAACGCTTTATCAGCGAGGGGCATTTTGCCAAAGGTTCTATGTTGCCGAAAGTTGAAGCCGCAGCGTCGTTCGCCCGCTCCCGTCCCGGTCGGGAAGCCCTGATTACGGTGCTCAGTAAAGCGAAAGAAGGGATTGAGGGAAAAACCGGAACCGTGATCTGCCAGTAGTCTGATGTGTTCGCCGGGGGCGCTACGCTTACCCGGCCTGGCTCCTCCCTGGCCGGATAAACACAGCGCCATCTGGCCATTCGCATTACGCCACTTCAAGCACCTCATTCGTGGACTTCACTCCCTGATGCATCAGCATCATGAGCGCCTCCAGCACACCGCCGCCTATCGCTCTCGCCTTATCGGAGACGCTGGTAAAATCGGCCGTCTCGCCACGCGGGTCGATATCACCGATCTTAAAGCCGCCCACCACCGCCAGACCGTCACTTAACAGGCCACGCACCATCCCCGACAGCGGTGCTTTGATTTCGTTTTCTCCAATCCAGGCAATCACCTCGCCCTGTTCCACCAGATCGCCTAATTTCACTCTGGCACGCATGATGCCTGCGGCGGGAGCACGGATCACTCGCCGTGCGGTATGCCCCATGATATTGCCAGGTATCCCGGTATTTTCCTGTGTACAGCCGGCGTAAATCACCTGCCCCAGCCAGTGTCCACGATTCGTTTCAATCACTGCATCGCAGTCTTCGCCCGCAGCAAACCCAGGCCCCAACGCAATAGTCACGGGCGCCATATCTTTTCGCGTACCCAGATTTTGTTTCGCCAGAATCGCATCCACTACGCAGACGGGTTTTAGCGCATCGATCAACGAACCGGCGGGATCGACCAGAATCGGGATAAAACCGCGTTCGGCTAACGCCGCCGCTTCGGCTGACGAGGTGGCCAGCCGGGCCGTCACGCCTTCCACGATCATTTCGCCATCAAAGACGGCCTGTGCAAACGCGACACTACGACGAATGACGGTCGGTTTATCCACTTCCAGCATGATCACTTTGAAACCGGCATGGAACAACCGCAGCGCTACGCCGCTGGCAATATCCCCCGCACCGCGAATTACCACGCGCTGGTGGCCGGACGGGTGCGCGGCGCGCATCATCAGTCCGCCTGGCGCGTTGTTCTTAACCTGCAGGATCTCCGCCAACACGCTGACCGCGATTTCCTGCGGCGTTTCAGCACCAATGTTGTAACCCACAGGCGCATGCAGGCGGGCAATATGCTCTTCACCGACGCCCTTTTCCCGCAACTGACGCATAAACAACTGCACTTTGCGACGGCTTGCCAGCAACCCCAGCCACGCGACAGGTTGCTCGATCAATTTGTCCAGCGCTTCCCGATCCTGGTTATTCGTCGCGATAAGCACAAAGTTGTCCGGACGGATCTCCAGCGCATCCACCGCCGCGGAAAAGGAATCGGCATGTAATAGCTGTACCGATGGAGGGAAAGCCTCCGGATTAACACTCTCGCGATAAACATCCGCTACAGCAATATCAAACCCTAGCAGCGCCGCACTCTGGGCAATCGCCCGGTTCACATGCCCGCCGCCGATTAGCACCAGTCGCGGGCGCAGGCCGTGCACGCTAATAAAGACCGACATCGCGCCGCCGCAGTCCGATCCAACCGCATCAGCACCGTTACGGGCCATCCGACCATGAAACATGCGCGGCTTTCTTTCCTGTAACGCCAGCAGCGCCTCGTCGATCACCTTGCGCTCCACCATGCCCCCGCCGATAGTCCCGACGATAGAGCCATCCTGATGCACCAGCATCTGTGCCGAATGGCGGGGCGTGGAACCCCGGCTATCGACAATCTGCGCCAGTGCAAATGGGCGGTTTTGCTCTTCAAGTTTTGCAGCCTCTGTGAAAATATTCATACGAACCTCAATGGATATCCTTTCAGTCACCCGGTATTCCCGGCGTCGCTATCTCACAAATCTGCGCGCGATTGCGGGCGTCTCCAGTGCATTCCCCAGCCAGATAGCCTGCACATCACCATCTGATAACGGCTGGATGAGCTCACGTTCATCAATGGCATTCTCAGATTGAGAAAAACGATTGAGAAACCAGACGCGTCGACTGGCTGGCGGGGCATTTTTGAATGCCCCCTGTGGATGCTGAACCAGTCGGATAAGCGCCTTCAGCGATAAGGGGGATCCTTCCGTCAGACCAGTCATCCCGGCGAACTGCGACCAGCGATGCACCTGCTCTGCCCCCACGCTTTTCCCCAGAAGGTGTCCACCCATAACGGCAATCACGCAGCAACTGCTTTCAGGTATGCAAGGTTCGTGCTCATCTGGTGCTTTGAGCGGCATTCCGCGAGCACCGTCTGCTTCGACGAGAACCACATCACATTCTGATCGTCTGGCTAAGGCATCGATGGCGTCGGGTGAGAAGCCACGCGCTTTTCCCTCTGACGCTTTCCATGACCGAAAGCAGGTTATGACCGGTTGCATTAAGGCGTGATAGGGCAATCCGGCAGGATCCCGACAGAAAAGCGTCGGCCAGGACGGGTCAGGCAGAAACATATGCGTGCTGGTGGTGATAAATACCCGTCGCCCTGATAATTGAAAGAGGCGAGCGAGCCAGAAAAGGGTACTGGTTTTCCCACCAGCGCCGACAATTGAAATAACCGTTGGCCGTTTCTGTGCACCTAAATCAAAGAATAAAGAAGCAGGACCCGATATACTCATAAGCCTCTCTGAAGTGACACAACGTCTAATAGACATTATGGAATCGCCATGCCTGTTGTCGACTGTATAATTACTGCTGCTGGGTTATCATCCAGAATGGGAAAATGGAAAATGATGTTACCCTGGCATGGGGGAACAATTCTTGATGCAAGTATCAAAAATGCGCTGCAATTTTGCAACAGAGTGATATTAGTTTCCGGTTATCGCGCAACTGAGATACATAATCGCTATGCGAATCAGCCTAATATTATTATTACGTACAATCCGGATTATGCTCAGGGTTTATTTACGTCAATTAAGGTCGGCGCTGCCGCCGTGCACAGCGAGCACTGCTTCATCACGCACGGTGACATGCCTGAACTGAACCAAGATATCTTTCGTAAAATCTGGGCTTTACGCAACGATAATGCACTTATCCCCTACTATCACGGCCAGCCTGGCCATCCGATATTACTTTCCCAAAAATGCCTGTTGCAGGCCATCTCACAACCGGATGTCAGCAGTATGCGTCAGGCATTACTGCGCGGAAAACATAATATTATTGAAATAAACGATGCCCGTATCACTCTGGATATTGATACTCCAGAGGATTTTATCCATGCGCAGAATCGACAGAAATAAATACTCCTCACAGTTAAACGATTGCGTTCAAATATTCTCTCACCTCATTTTTCACTTATCATAATGATAAGAGGTCACCATTTTTGAGAAAATAGAATGCGGCAATGAAATACCTTATCGCAATATCTCTTCCGGCTGATTTTCATTCTCATTTGGCGTTTGTGAGATATTTCACAAAGCGGTCTTAAGATTAGAACCGCCTCACAAAATTATATATTTATAGCGCTGCTTTGTCAGAGTGGTGCGAATGTTGCTCTATCTCTCCAAACCGCCGGCTTTATCAGTCCCGGTCAACCAAAACATTTATGAATCGCGCTCCTTCCCGTTGCCTTGCCGCTGCCAGAAGGAGACCGAGTAAAGCTAAGGAGAGGGTTATGGGGGATATAATGCGTCCGATTCCGTTTGAGGAACTTTTGACGCGCCTATTTGATGAATATCAGCAGCAGCGCTCTATCTTTGGTATTCCTGAGCAGCAGTTCTATTCACCAGAGAAAGGCAAATCGATAAGCGTATTCGGTGAAACCTGTGCCACCCCCGTCGGCCCTGCCGCCGGCCCGCACACTCAGCTTGCACAAAATATCATCACTTCCTGGCTGACTGGCGGTCGGTTTATTGAACTCAAAACGGTCCAAATTCTCGATCGGCTGGAGCTGGAAAAACCCTGTATTGATGCGGAGGATGAGTGCTTCAATACCGAATGGTCGACTGAATTTACGCTGCTGAAAGCGTGGGATGAGTATCTTAAAGCCTGGTTCGCCCTGCACTTACTGGAACAACTGCTGCAACCTTCAGAATCTGGTGCCGGTAAGTCGTTCATTTTTAATATGAGCGTCGGCTATAACCTTGACGGCATCAAGCAACCGCCTATGCAGCAGTTCATCGACAACATGATGGACGCATCGGCACATCCTAAGTTCACACAGTATCGTGACACGCTGCAGCAATGGCTACACGATGAGACGTTCCTGACACGCCACAACCTGAACGAACATCGGGAACGTCTACAGGCGCTGCCAGCGCGCATTCCCGCAAAACTGGTGCAGGGCGTCACGCTGTCCACCATGCACGGCTGCCCACCGCACGAAATCGAAGCCATCTGCCGCTACATGCTGGAAGAAAAGGGGCTGAATACCTTTGTGAAGCTGAATCCGACGCTGCTCGGCTATCCTCGGGTGCGTGAGATTCTGGACAACTGCGGCTTCGGTTATATCGGCTTAAAAGAAGAGTCGTTTGAGCACGATCTTAAGCTCACCCAGGCGCTGGAAATGTTGCAGCGCCTGATGGCGCTGGCGAAAGAAAAATCACTGGGTTTTGGTGTCAAACTCACCAATACCCTTGGCACCGTCAATAACAAAGGCGCGCTTCCCGGCGAAGAGATGTATATGTCCGGTCGGGCGCTGTTCCCGCTCTCAATCAACGTGGCAGCCGTGCTTTCCCGGGCGTTCGACGGCAAATTACCCATCTCCTATTCCGGCGGTGCCAGCCAGTTGACCATCCGCGATATCTTTGACACCGGCATTCGTCCGATCACCATGGCGACCGATCTGTTAAAACCTGGCGGTTACCTGCGACTCAGCGCCTGTATGCGTGAGCTGGAGTCCTCGGATGCGTGGGGAATGGAGCATGTCGATGTCGAACGTCTGAATCGGCTGGCGGAAGAGGCCGTCACGATGGCCTACACCCAGAAACACTGGAAACCTGAAGAGCGTATTGAAGTGGCCGACGGCCTACCGTTGACCGACTGCTACGTCGCCCCCTGCATTACGGCCTGCGCCATCAAACAGGATATTCCGGAGTATATTCGCCTGCTGGGCGAGCAGCGTTATGCCGACGCGCTGGAGCTGATTTATCAGCGAAACGCCCTCCCCGCTATCACCGGTCATATCTGCGATCATCAGTGTCAGTACAACTGTACCCGTCTGGACTATGACAGCGCCCTGAACATCCGTGAACTGAAAAAAGTGGCGCTGGAAAAAGGGTGGGATGAATACAAACAGCGCTGGCACAAACCCGCAGGCTCGGGCTCACGTCATCCGGTTGCGATCATCGGCGCGGGTCCTGCCGGGCTTGCTGCCGGTTACTTCCTTGCCCGGGCAGGACACCCGGTGACGCTATTCGAGCGCGAAGCCAACGCGGGCGGCGTGGTGAAAAATATTATTCCTCAGTTCCGTATTCCGGCAGAACTCATCCAGCACGATATCGATTTTGTCGCCGATCACGGCGTGAAGTTCGAATATGGCTGTGCGCCTGATCTGACCGTACAGGGCCTGAAAGATCAGGGTTTCCACTATGTTCTGATCGCAACCGGTACGGATAAAAACAGCGGCGTGAAGCTCGATGGCGACAACCCTAACATCTGGAAATCACTTCCTTTCCTGCGTGAATACAACCAGGGAACTGCGTTGACGCTCGGTAAACATGTAGCGATCGTCGGCGCGGGAAACACGGCGATGGACTGCGCCCGTGCGGCACTGCGCGTGCCGGGGGTGGAAAAAGTCACCGTGGTCTACCGTCGTTCTCTGCAGGAGATGCCCGCCTGGCGCGAAGAGTATGAAGAAGCCCTGCACGATGGGGTTGAGTTCCGTTTCCTCAACAATCCAGAACGTTTTGATGCAGATGGCACACTCACCCTACGCGTCATGACGCTCGGGGAGCCGGATGAGAAAGGGCGCCGCCGTCCGGTGGAAACCGACGAAACGCTAACTCTGCACATCGATAGTCTGATTACCGCCATTGGCGAACAGCAGGATACCGAAGCGCTGAACGCAATGGGCGTACCGCTGGATAGCAAAGGCTGGCCAGAGGTGAGTCACAACGGCGAAACCCGCCTCACCGACGTGTTCATGATTGGCGACGTCCAGCGTGGTCCGTCATCCATTGTTGCCGCCATCGGCTCTGCGCGTCGGGCCACGGATACCATCCTCTATAGGGAAAATATCCGTTCCCACCACGGCGATAAGCGCTGGAATAACGTCAGCCCTGCAGAAATCTATCAGCGTAAAGGCGAGATCGCGGTTGCGAGGGTCGATAAAGACGACCGTGACGCCTTTGTCGCCCAGGAAGCGGCCCGCTGCCTTGAATGCAACTATGTCTGCAGCAAATGTGTGGATGTCTGTCCGAACCGTGCCAATGTGTCAATTCCCGTGCCGGGATTCCAGAACCGTTTCCAGACGCTGCACCTGGACGCTTACTGCAACGAATGCGGTAACTGCGCTCAATTCTGTCCGTGGCAGGGCAAGCCGTATAAAGACAAAGTCACGCTCTTTAGCCTGCCGCAGGATTTCGACAACAGCAGCAACCCGGGTTTCCTGGTGGAAGACGATCGGGTCAGGGTCCGGCTGAACGACCAAAGCTGGGTGTTAAACATCAGCCATGATGGGCAGTTCGCCAGCATCCCGCCGGAGCTGGATGACATGTGCCGCGTCATAAGCTATGTCCACCAGCATCACCATTACCTGTTAGGCCGCGTGGAGGTGTAATCATGTTAATTCTGAAAAATGTCACCGCCGTTCAACTTCATCCGGCCAGCGTGCGTGAAGGGGTGGATATTGCGATCGACAAAGACGTTATTATTGAGGTGGGTGACGCCCTGACGCAGCGCTACCCGCAGGCGCAATGGAAAGAGATGCATGGACGAATCGTGATGCCGGGACTGGTCTGCGCGCATAACCACTTTTATTCCGGTTTATCGCGCGGGATCCAGGCCAATATCGCCCCCAGTCCGGACTTTATCTCAACGTTGAAAAACCTGTGGTGGCGTCTGGACCGGGCTCTGGACGAAGAGTCGCTCTACTACAGCGGGCTGATCTGCTCAATGGAAGCAATTAAGAGCGGATGCTCTGCGGTTATCGATCACCACGCTTCGCCGGGCTACATACAGGGTTCGCTCTCTACGCTGCGTTCAGCCTTTTTAAAAGTCGGCCTGCGGGCAATGACCTGCTTTGAAACCACCGACCGTAACGAGGGAATCAAAGAGCTACAGGCAGGCGTCGAAGAGAATATCCGCTTCGCCCGTCAGATAGACCATGCACGGGAGACCGGTAGCGAGCCGTATCTGGTGGAAGCGCACATTGGCGCGCACGCTCCGTTTACCGTGCCTGACGCAGGTCTGGAGATGCTGCGCGAGGCCGTCAACGCTACCGGGCGCGGGCTGCACATCCATGCGGCGGAAGACAGCTACGATGTCTCCCACAGTCATCATCGGTACGGTAAAGATCTGCTGGTCAGACTGGCGGAATATGGGCTCATCGACCGTAAAACGCTGGTCGCACACGGCCTGTACCTGTCTGCGGAAGATATCGCGCTGCTGAATCAACACGATGCCTTCCTGGTACACAATGCCCGCTCCAACATGAATAACCATGTGGGCTATAACCACCACCTTACCCATATTCGCAATCTGGCGCTGGGGACGGACGGCATCGGCTCCGACATGCTTGAAGAGATGAAATTTGCCTTCTTCAAACATCGCGACGCGGGCGGTCCTCTGTGGCCTGACAGCTTTGCGAAAGCGCTGGCGAACGGCAACGAACTGTTGCACCGCAACTTCGGAGAAAACTTTGGCCAACTGCAAGCCGGTTATAAAGCCGATTTAACCCTCCTCGACTATTCGTCGCCGACGCCGCTGATCGCTGAAAACGTTGCCGGGCATATCGCTTTCGGTCTCGGTTCAGGCAGCGTGCACAGCGTGATGGTGAATGGCGTGATGGTGTATGAAGACCGTCAGTTCACTTTCGATACCGATTCCATTTATGCGCAGGCCCGAAAAGCCGCCGCCAACATGTGGCGACGAATGGATGCGCTGGCATAGCCCATACCCTCTCCTGAACGGGAGAGGGAGTGATGAGGAATGATGATGATTGAACAATTTTTCAGGCCCGACTCCGTTGACCAGGCGCTGGAACTCAAGCGCCGCTATCAGGAGGACGCCGTCTGGTTTGCCGGGGGCAGCAAACTCAACGCCACGCCAACGCGTACCCATAAGCGGATTGCCATTTCATTGCAGGATCTGGAACTGGAGTGGATCGACTGGGACAATGGCGCATTACGCATTGGGGCGATGACTCGCCTGCAACCGTTACACGACGCTCGTTATCTCCCCGCAGCACTGCGGGAGGCGATCGGCTTTATCTACTCTCGCCATTTACGCAACCAGTCAACTCTCGGCGGCGAGATTGCCGCACAACAGCAAGAGTCCGTGTTACTCCCCGTCCTGCTGGCGCTGGACGCCCAGCTGGTGTTTGGTGATGGCGAAACCCTGTCGCTGGAAAGCTACCTCGCCGATCCACGCGATCGCCTGCTCACCGAAATTATCATTAAAGATCCCTTCCGCCCTTGCGCCACCCGCAAAGTGAGCCGTTCACAGGCCGGATTAACCGTCGTGACGGCGGCGGTCGCGTTAACAGAACACGATGGCATTTGCATCGCGCTGGACGGCGTGGCGGACAAAGCACTGCGCCTGCATGATGTGGAAACACAAACGCGCGAAGGGACGGAACTGGAACAGGCGGTCGCAAACGCCATATTCCCACAGGATGATATTCGGGGCAGCGCGGCCTATAAGCGCTATATCACTGGCGTGGTCGTAGCCGATCTGTATGCCGACTGTCTGATGGCCGGGGAGGACGTTGTATGATGATTCACTTCACATTGAACGGCATGGTCCGTGAAATGAAGATTAACCCGGGCGAAAACGTACAGAAGCTGCTGTTTAACCTGGGCATGCACTCCGTGCGCAACAGTGACGACGGATTCGGTTTCGCCGGTTCGGACGCGATTCTCTACAACGGTCGCATCGTCAATGCCTCATTACTGATTGCCGCGCAGTTGGATCACGCGGAGATCCGCACCAGCGAATCACTCGGTAAATGGAATGCGTTGAGCCTGGTACAACAGGCGATGGTGGATGTCGGTGTTGTGCAGTCCGGTTATAACGATCCGGCTGCCGCATTGATCATTACCGATCTGCTGGAACGTATCGCGATTCCTGACCGTGAAGAGATTGACGATGCGTTGTCCGGTCTGTTCAGTCGTGATGCGGGCTGGCAGCAATATTATCAGGTGATCGAACTGGCGGTGGCGCGTAAAAACGATCCGCAAGCCTGTATTACCGTCGCTCCCACGTTCCGCGACGATCTCGCGGTGATTGGTAAACCCTGGCCAAAAACCGATGCGGCCAAAATGGTCCAGGCCAAACCCTGCTATGTGGAAGACCGTATCACCCCTGACGCCTGCGTCATTAAAATGCTGCGCAGTCCGCACGCCCATGCGTTAATTACTCATCTCGACGTCAGCAAAGCTGAGACATTGCCCGGCGTGGTTCATGTGATCACCCACCGCAACTGCCCTGACATCTACTATACGCCCGGCGGGCAGAGTGCACCGGAACCCTCCCCGCTCGACCGTCGCATGTTCGGCAAAAAACTGCGTCACGTCGGCGATCGTGTTGCCGCCGTGGTTGCAGAGAGCGAAGAGATTGCGCTGGCCGCGCTTGAACTCATCGATGTGAAATATGATGTGCTTAAGCCGGTATTGTCGATTGACGAAGCCATGGCAGACGATGCGCCCGTCGTGCACGATGAACCGGTGGTGTACGTCGCAGGCGCGCCGGAGACGCTGGAAGAAGACAACCGCTATGCCGCCCAACGTGGCGAACATATGATCATCAACTTCCCGATTGGTTCACGCCCGCGGAAAAATATCGCCGCCAGCATTCATGGTCATATCGGTGACATGGAGAAAGGGTTTGCCGAAGCGGATGTGATCATCGAGCGTACTTATCATTCTACCCAGGCGCAGCAGTGCCCGGCAGAGCCTCACATCTGCTTTACCCGCATGGACGGCGATCGCCTGATCATTCACGCCTCAACGCAGGTACCGTGGCACCTTCGCCGCCAGGTTGCCCGTCTCGTTGGCATGAAGCAGCACAAAGTCCACGTCATTAAGGAGCGCGTCGGCGGTGGCTTTGGTTCTAAGCAGGACATCCTGCTGGAAGAAGTCTGTGCCTGGGCGACCTGCGTGACCGGACGCCCGGTCTATTTCCGCTATACCCGTGAAGAGGAGTTTATTGCCAATACCTCCCGTCACGTTGCAAAAGTCACGGTCAAACTTGGCGCGAAGAAAGATGGTCGCCTGACGGCGGTCAAAATGGACTTCCGCGCCAATACTGGCCCTTACGGCAACCATTCGTTAACCGTGCCGAGCAACGGCCCGGCGCTCTCGTTACCGCTATACCCTTGCGACAACGTCGATTTCCAGGTCACCACGTACTACAGCAATATCTGCCCGACCGGGGCCTATCAGGGCTATGGCGCGCCGAAAGGCACCTTTGCGATGACGATGGCGTTAGCCGAGCTTGCCGAACAGTTGCAGATCGATCAACTGGAGATCATTGAGCGCAATCGGGTTCACGAAGGACAGGAGTTGAAAATACTCGGCGCGATCGGTGAAGGAAAAGCGCCAACCTCCGTTCCTTCCGCCGCCAGTTGTGCGCTGGAAGAGATCCTGCGTCAGGGGCGGAAGATGATCGACTGGTCGTCGCCCAAACCACAGGACGGTGACTGGCGTACTGGTCGTGGGGTCGCCATCATTATGCAGAAATCAGGGATCCCGGACATCGATCAGGCGAACTGCATGATCAAACTGGAGTCCGATGGCACCTTCATCGTCCACTCCGGCGGTGCAGATATCGGCACTGGGCTGGATACGGTTGTCACTAAACTGACGGCGGAAGTACTGCACTGTGCGCCAGAAGAGGTACATGTCATCTCTGGCGATACGGATCATGCGCTCTTCGACAAAGGCGCTTACGCCTCATCCGGCACCTGCTTCTCGGGGAACGCGGCGCGTAAGGCAGCAGAAAACCTGCGTGAGAAAATCCTCTTTCACGGTGCGCAGATGCTGGGCGAAGCCGTTGCTGACGTTCAACTGGCGGCGCCTGGCGTCGTACGCGGCAAACAGGGCGAAGTGAGTTACGGTGAAATTGCCCATAAAGCAGAGACGGGAACCGGTTTTGGCACCCTGGTCGCCACGGCCAGTTACATCACCGCAGACTTCGCATTCCCTTATGGGGCGAACTTCGCCGAAGTCGCAGTGAATACCCGAACCGGTGAAATCCGTCTCGACAAGTTCTACGCGCTGCTGGACTGCGGCACACCGGTCAACCCGGAACTCGCGCTGGGGCAAATCTACGGTGCGTCGATGCGGGCCATCGGCCATAGCCTGAGCGAAGAGATCCTCTATGACGCCGAAGGCCATCCGCTGACCCGCGATCTGCGCAGCTACGGCGCACCAAAAATTGGCGACATCCCCCGGGATTTTCGTGCCGTGCTGGTGCCAAGCGACGATAAGGTTGGTCCCTTTGGTGCCAAATCGATCTCTGAAATTGGCGTAAACGGCGCGGCGCCTGCCATTGCCACCGCCATTCATGATGCCTGCGGCGTATGGTTGCGCGAATGGCATTTCACACCGGAGAAAATACTGGCCGCACTGGAAAAAGTGTAACGACGTGGGCCGCTCAGGCGGCCCACTTACATGACTCAATAATGATTAAATGCCGTCTGCGGAAATGAGATAAGCCGTTCTCAGGGCAACCTGCGCCTCAAATTCGCAGAATTTAATTCTGCTGATTCAGATGATCAAATTTACTTATTAAGGAGTGAAGGGATGTCTGATATATCACGTGCAGGCTCAGATCTGATTTACGAACTGGAGGATCGCCCTCCCTTTCATCAGTCGATTATTGGCGCAATCACCCACTTGCTGGCCATCTTTGTGCCCATGGTCACACCCGCATTAATTGTCGGCACCGCGCTGCAACTCTCGGCGGAGACCACCGCCTATCTGGTCTCAATGGCGATGATTGCCTCCGGCATCGGCACCTGGCTGCAGGTCAATCGCTATGGCATGGTCGGTTCCGGCTTACTCTCGATTCAGTCGGTCAATTTTTCGTTTGTCACGGTGATGATTGCACTGGGCTGCGGGATGAAAAACGACGGATTCCACGAAGAGTTAATCATGTCATCACTGCTCGGCGTTTCATTTGTCGGGGCATTTCTGGTGGTGGGATCGTCTTTCATTCTGCCTTACCTGCGCAGAGTCATCACCCCGACCGTCAGCGGCATTGTGGTGCTGATGATTGGCCTGAGCCTGATTAAAGTCGGGATTATCGATTTCGGCGGCGGCTTCGCGGCGAAAAGCAGCGGCACCTACGGAAATTACGAGAACATCGGCGTCGGGTTATTAGTACTGATCGTGGTGATCGGTTTTAACTGCTGCCGCAGCCCGTTACTGAGAATGGGCGGCATCGCGATCGGTCTGTGTGTGGGCTATATCGTCTCTCTATGCCTTGGCATGGTGGATTTCAGCAGTATGCGCAATCTGCCGTGGGTCACTATCCCAACCCCCTTTAAGTACGGTTTCCAGTTCAATTTTCATCACTTTCTGGTCGTTGGGACCATTTACCTGCTCAGCGTACTCGAAGCCGTCGGTGACATTACCGCGACCGCGATGGTGTCCAGACGCCCCATTCAGGGGGATGAATATCAGTCACGCCTCAAGGGCGGCGTGCTGGCCGATGGGCTGGTCTCCGTCATTGCCTCTGCGGTGGGTTCACTGCCATTGACGACCTTTGCGCAAAACAACGGCGTTATCCAGATGACCGGCGTCGCCTCACGCTATATCGGTCGCACCATCGCCGTCATGCTGGTGCTACTTGGGCTGTTTCCGATGATTGGTGGCTTCTTCACCACCATTCCCTCGGCGGTGCTGGGAGGCGCAATGACGCTAATGTTCTCGATGATCGCAATCGCCGGGATCCGCATCATCATCACCAACGGGCTTAAGCGTCGTGAAACGCTGATTGTCGCCACCTCGTTAGGGCTGGGACTGGGCGTCTCCTATGACCCGGAAATTTTCAAAATCCTGCCTGCCTCAATTTATGTGTTGGTGGAAAACCCCATCTGCGCGGGCGGCCTGACCGCCATTCTGCTGAATATCATTCTCCCTGGAGGTTACCGGCCTGAAGAAGTACTGCCGGGCATCGTCTCCCCGGAGGAAACGGATTAATGGTAAAGGAGTTTACGATGTCTGGAGAACACACGTTGAAAGCGGTGCGCGGCAGCTTTATTGATGTCACCCGCACCGTCGAAGACCCGGAAGAGATTGCCTCCGCGCTACGATTTGTGGAAGACGGATTGCTGCTGATTCGCCAGGGAAAAGTCGAATGGTTTGGCGAGTGGGAAGAAGGGAAACACCGGATCCCTGATGCCATCCGTATCCGTGACTATCGCGGAAAACTGGTCGTACCCGGTTTTGTGGATATGCATATCCACTACCCTCAGAGCGAAATGGTCGGTGCCTACGGCGAGCAGTTACTGGAATGGCTGAATAAACACACCTTCCCGACCGAAAAACGCTACGAGGATCTGGAATACGCACGCGAGATGTCGGCTTTTTTCATCAAACAACTGCTGCGCAATGGCACCACCAGCGCGCTGGTTTTTGGCACGGTCCATCCGCAGTCCGTTGATGCACTGTTCGAAGCCGCCAGCCATATCAATATGCGCATGATCGCTGGCAAAGTAATGATGGATCGTAACGCGCCGGATTACCTTCTGGACGACGCCGAGAGCAGCTACCTGCAAAGTAAGGCGCTGATTGAGCGCTGGCATAAAAATGGCCGCCTGCTGTATGCCATCACACCGCGCTTTGCGCCGACTTCTTCTCCACAGCAGATGGCAATGGCACAGCGTCTGCGTGAGGAATATCCCGACACCTGGCTACATACCCATCTCTGTGAAAATAAAGACGAAATTGCCTGGGTTAAGGAACTCTATCCTGAACATGACGGCTATCTGGATGTGTATCACCAGTACGGACTGACCGGCAAAAACTGCGTCTTCGCTCACTGCGTGCATCTGGAAGAGAAAGAGTGGGATCGCCTGAGCGAAACCCACTCCAGCATCGCCTTTTGTCCGACCTCAAACCTCTACCTTGGCAGCGGTTTGTTCAATCTGCAAAAGGCCTGGAGGAAGAAGATCAGCGTCGGTATGGGAACCGATATCGGCGCCGGCACCACCTTCAACATGCTGCAAACGCTGAACGAAGCCTACAAAGTGGTGCAATTGCAAGGTTACCGACTCTCGGCATACGAAGCCTTTTACCTGGCGACGCTTGGTGGCGCGAAAGCACTGGGCCTCGACCACCTTATTGGCAATTTTATGCCCGGCAAAGAGGCGGACTTCGTGGTGCTGGAACCCACGGCGACGCCGCTACAACAACTGCGCTATGACAACTCAACATCCCTGGTCGACAAATTGTTCGTGATGATGACGCTGGGCGACGATCGCTCTATTTACCGCACTTACGTCGACGGACGTCTGGTGTACGAACGGACCTGACAGAACGCTAACATCCTGCTGAGGACATCATTATGTCTGGAGATATACTGCAAACCCCCGGCGCGTCGAAACCACGCGGCGCGCTGGATAATTACTTCAAGATTACGGCGCGTGGCAGTACCGTGCGTCAGGAAATACTGGCCGGGTTAACCACCTTTCTGGCGATGGTCTATTCGGTCATTGTCGTGCCCGGAATGTTGGGGAAAGCGGGATTCCCGCCCGCAGCCGTTTTTGTCGCCACCTGTCTCGTTGCAGGCTTCGGTTCACTGTTGATGGGGCTGTGGGCCAACCTGCCAATGGCGATCGGTTGCGCCATTTCACTGACCGCCTTCACCGCCTTCAGCCTGGTGCTGGGGCAGCACATTTCGATTCCTGTCGCCCTCGGCGCGGTTTTCCTGATGGGGGTGATTTTTACCGCCATTTCCGTTACCGGGGTCCGTACCTGGATCCTGCGAAACTTACCGATGGGCATCGCGCATGGCACAGGGATTGGCATTGGGTTGTTCCTGTTGCTGATCGCGGCGAACGGCGTTGGTATGGTGATTAAAAACCCGCTGGAAGGACTCCCAGTGGCCCTCGGCGCTTTTACCTCTTTTCCAGTTCTGATGAGTCTGCTGGGACTGGCGGTCATCTTTGGGCTGGAGAAATGCCGTGTCCCCGGCGGGATCCTGCTGGTGATTATCGCCATCTCGATTATCGGTTTGATATTTGACCCTGCCGTCAAATATCACGGCCTGGTCGCCATGCCCAGCCTGAGCGGTGAAGATGGTAAGTCCCTGATTTTTAGCCTTGATATCATGGGGGCCTTACAGCCCGCGGTACTGCCCAGCGTACTGGCGCTGGTGATGACGGCGGTATTTGATGCCACCGGCACCATCCGCGCCGTCGCCGGACAGGCGAATCTGCTGGATAAGGACAACCAGATCATCAACGGCGGTAAAGCGCTAACCAGCGACTCCATCAGCTCCGTATTTTCCGGACTGGTGGGCGCTGCACCGGCTGCCGTCTATATTGAATCCGCGGCGGGTACCGCCGCCGGAGGAAAAACAGGACTGACCGCCACCATCGTCGGCTGTTTATTCCTGCTTATCCTGTTTCTGTCTCCTCTCTCCTACCTGATCCCCGGCTATGCGACGGCTCCTGCGCTGATGTACGTCGGTTTACTGATGCTCAGTAACGTCTCAAAACTGGATTTCGATGACTTCATTGATGCGATGGCCGGTCTGGTCTGCGCGGTCTTTATCGTCCTGACCTGCAATATCGTCACCGGCATTATGCTCGGTTTCGTGACGCTGGTTGTCGGTCGCGTTTTTGCCCGGGAATGGCAGAAGCTGAACATCGGTACCGTCATCATTACCGTCGCGCTGGTGGCGTTCTACGCCGGCGGATGGGCTATTTAAGCGATGCTCCGCGCAAACGCGCGGAGTTGTTCTATCGGCCTCGTCCTTCAGGAGAAAACGCATGAGCGCCATAGATTCCCAACTTCCTTCACCGTCGGGGCAAGGCCGCGCCACCGATGAGGTCGACCGTATATTATCGCCCGGCAAACTGGTTGTTCTCGGTTTACAGCATGTGCTGGTTATGTACGCAGGCGCGGTCGCTGTACCGCTGATGATTGGCGACAGACTCGGCCTCAGCAAAGAGGCCATTGCGCTGTTAATCAGTTCGGATCTCTTCTGCTGCGGGATCGTTACCCTGCTGCAATGTATTGGCATCGGCCGTTTTATGGGGATTCGTCTGCCCGTGATTATGTCGGTGACGTTTGCCGCGGTGACGCCGATGATTGCGATTGGCATCAATCCGGATATCGGTCTGTTGGGCATTTTTGGCTCAACCATTGCCGCTGGCGTGATCACCACACTCTTAGCACCGCTTGTCGGTCGCCTGATGCCCCTATTTCCACCGCTGGTAACGGGCGTGGTGATCACCTCGATTGGCCTGAGCATAATTCAGGTGGGCGTTGACTGGGCTGCAGGTGGGAAAGGCAATCCGGAATATGGGAACCCGGTCTATTTAGGGATTTCATTTGCGGTCTTAATTTTTATTTTATTAATCACCCGATTTGCCAAAGGCTTCATGTCCAACGTCGCAGTCCTGCTGGGGATCATCTTTGGCTTTGCGTTGTCATGGATGATGAATGAAGTGAATTTGTCAGGCCTGCACGATGCCTCGTGGTTCGCGATTGTCACACCAATGGCCTTCGGCACCCCCGTCTTTGATCCGGTGTCGATTCTGACCATGACGGCCGTGCTGATTATTGTGTTTATTGAATCGATGGGGATGTTCCTGGCGCTCGGCGAAATCGTCGGTCGCAAACTCTCATCGCAGGATATCATTCGCGGCCTGCGCGTGGATGGCGTCGGGACAATGATTGGCGGACTGTTCAACAGCTTTCCCCACACCTCGTTTTCCCAAAACGTTGGCCTGGTCAGCGTCACGCGCGTGCACAGTCGATGGGTCTGCATCGCCTCTGGCGTCATCTTAATTTTGTTTGGCATGGTGCCGAAAATGGCGGTTCTGGTCGCCTCCATTCCGCAGTTCGTCCTCGGCGGTGCAGGTCTGGTGATGTTTGGCATGGTACTGGCAACCGGGATCCGCATTCTCTCGCGCTGCAATTACACCACGAACCGTTATAACCTCTACATCGTGGCCATCAGCCTGGGAGTCGGCATGACGCCGACGTTATCGCATGACTTTTTCTCTCGCTTACCTGCCGTTCTCCAGCCGTTGCTGCACAGCGGCATTATGCTGGCCACCTTCAGCGCTGTCGTACTGAATCTGTTTTTCAATGGCTACCACCATCATACCGGGCTGGTGCAGGAATCGGTCTCGGATAAAAACCTGAAGGTCAGAACGGTGCGAATGTGGTTGCTGATGCGCAAGCTGAAAAAAAATCAGCAGGATGAATAGCATGAATCTCTTTTGGCGTTGCCTGATCGCCCTGCTGTTGCTCATGCTGATGTCGATTCCCGCCATTTCTGACGGTATTGCGCTGGGTATCGAAAGTCGCTTCCAGTTTATGCTGCTGTTTTTCTAAAATCGCATTCCTGTCCCGACATCCGTACCGCAAGCTGCGGATGTCACATTCCGGTGTGAACGCTCCCAAAGATAATCATTGTGTCGTGAGATCTCATATACTGGTATGCGCTTAAGATTTACAGTGAGACATTATGCAACAGGAACACGTCATTCTGCTGGATGCACAGGACACCCCGTCCGGCACGCTGGAAAAATACACCGCCCACACTGCCCACACACCACTGCATCTCGCCTTCTCCTCCTGGCTGTTCAATGCAGAAGGACAGCTTTTGGTGACCCGCCGTTCGCTGGTGAAAAAAGCGTGGCCAGGAGTTTGGACGAACTCGGTTTGCGGCCATCCTCAACGAGGTGAAAGCCACGAAGAGGCAATCGTTCGCCGCTGCCGTCATGAGCTGGGCGTAGAGATTGCCAGCCTGACTCCCGTCTACCCGACATTCCGCTATCGGGCCACCGATCCCAGTGGGATCGTAGAGAATGAGGTGTGCCCGGTCTATGCTGCACGAGTGACCAGCGAACTGCAGGTCAATCGCGACGAAGTGATGGACTATCAGTGGAGCGATCTGGAGGCGGTTTTACGCGGAATTGGCGCGACGCCGTGGGCTTTCAGTCCGTGGATGGTGATGCAGGCGTCAAACGATACGGCGCGAGCGTCACTCCTTAACTTTAGCCGTCAGAAATAAAAAACCCCGGCATGTCAGCCGAGGTTTTTTATTAGCCGTCGCCGTGAAGCTTATTTTACCGGACGCATCGCCGGGAACAGGATCACGTCACGGATGGTGTGGCTGTTGGTGAACAACATCACCATACGGTCGATACCAATGCCCAGACCGGCGGTTGGCGGCAGACCGTGCTCCAGCGCGGTGACATAGTCTTCGTCGAAGAACATCGCTTCGTCGTCGCCCGCCGCTTTCGCGTCAACCTGATCCTGGAAGCGCTGCGCCTGATCTTCCGCATCGTTCAGCTCGCTAAAGCCGTTACCGATCTCACGACCGCCGATGAAGAACTCAAAGCGATCGGTGATTTCCGGGTTCTCGTCATTACGACGCGCCAGCGGAGACACTTCTGCCGGGTATTCGGTAATGAAGGTCGGTTGAATCAGATGCGCTTCTGCCACTTCTTCGAAAATTTCAGTCACGATACGACCCAGACCCCAGCTCTTCTCTACCTTGATCCCGAGAGATTCGGCGATCGCTTTGGCGGAGTCGAAATTATCCAGTTCAGCCATTTCCGTTTCTGGACGGTATTTCTTGATAGCCTCGCGCATGGTCAGTTTTTCGAACGGCTTACCGAAGTCGAACACTTCATCGCCGTAAGGCACTTCCGTTTTACCCAGCACGTCCTGCGCCAGCGTACGGAACAGAGACTCGGTCAGTTCGATCAGATCTTTATAGTCCGCATACGCCATGTAGAGTTCCATCATGGTGAACTCTGGGTTATGACGCACGGAGATCCCTTCGTTACGGAAGTTACGGTTGATTTCGAACACACGCTCGAAGCCGCCAACCACCAGACGCTTCAGGTACAGTTCCGGCGCAATACGCAGGTACATGTCCAGATCCAGCGCATTGTGATGGGTGATAAACGGACGTGCAGACGCGCCGCCTGGGATCACCTGCATCATCGGGGTCTCAACTTCCATAAAGCCGCGACCGACCATGAACTGACGGATGCCTGCCAGGATCTGGGAACGGACTTTAAAGGTGTTACGGGATTCATCGTTAGAGATGAGATCCAGGTAACGCTGACGATAACGCGCTTCCTGATCCTGCAGACCGTGGAATTTATCCGGCAGCGGGCGCAGCGCTTTGGTCAACAGACGCAATTCGGTGCAATGGATAGACAGTTCGCCGGTTTTGGTTTTGAACAGCTTCCCTTTCGCGCCGAGGATGTCGCCGAGGTCCCATTTTTTGAACTGCTCGTTGTAAACGCCTTCCGGCAGATCGTCACGGGCAACATACAGCTGAATACGGCCACCCACGTCCTGCAACGTCACAAAAGACGCTTTCCCCATGATACGACGGGTCATCATGCGGCCTGCAACGGACACCTCGATGTTCAGCGCTTCCAGCTCTTCGTTCTCTTTCGCATCGAAGTCAGCGTGCAGTTGGTCTGAGGTGTGATCGCGACGGAAATCGTTCGGGAAGGCGATACCCTGCTCGCGCAGGCCTGCCAGCTTCTCACGACGCGTTTTCAGTTCGTTATTAAGATCGGCTACCGCGTCAGCGCCCTGTGCGTGTTGTTCAGACATGTTGGTTCCTCATAACCCTGCTTTCAAACTTGCTTCGATAAATTGATCCAGGCTGCCGTCCAGCACCGCCTGCGTGTTGCGGGTTTCAACCCCGGTACGCAAGTCTTTAATGCGGGAGTCATCAAGGACGTAAGAACGAATCTGGCTTCCCCAGCCGATGTCGGATTTAGTATCTTCCATCGCCTGCTTCTCGGCGTTCTTCTTCTGCATTTCCAGTTCATAAAGCTTCGCTTTCATCTGCTTCATGGCCTGGTCTTTGTTCTTGTGCTGGGAACGGTCATTCTGGCACTGCGTCACAATCCCGGTCGGGATGTGGGTAATACGCACCGCAGATTCAGTACGGTTTACGTGCTGACCGCCCGCGCCGGATGCGCGATACACGTCGATACGCAGGTCTGCCGGGTTGATTTCGATATCAATATCGTCATCCACTTCCGGGTAAACAAA
This sequence comes from Citrobacter sp., assembly GCA_019415335.1. Next base: position 56,591 of record DXKH01000137.1, read on the forward strand.
CGCGGAGCTAAATGAGGTATGGCGACGACCGCCGGAGTCGAACGGGCTCTTACGTACCAGACGGTGAACGCCAGTTTCCGTACGCAGCCAGCCATAGGCATATTCGCCAGAAATCTTAATGGTCACGGACTTGATCCCGGCCACTTCCCCTTCTGACTCTTCAATAATTTCAGTCTTGAAGCCGCGCGCTTCTGCCCAGCGCAGATACATACGCTCCAGCATGCTTGCCCAGTCCTGCGCTTCAGTACCGCCGGAACCGGCCTGGATATCGAGGTAGCAATCAGCGCTGTCATATTCGCCGGAGAACATACGACGGAACTCCAGTTGCGCCAGTTTTTCGTCCAGCGTATCGAGTTCAGCAACGGCTTCGTTAAAGGTTTCTTCGTCGTCGGCTTCTACAGCCAGATCCAGCAGGCCTGAAACATCTTCCAGACCCTGTGACATTTGGTCGAGGGTGTCGACAATCGCTTCAAGCGAGGAACGTTCTTTACCCAGCGCCTGTGCGCGTTCGGGTTCGTTCCAGACATCCGGCTGTTCCAGCTCGGCGTTTACTTCTTCCAGGCGCTCTTTCTTGGCATCATAGTCAAAGATACCCCCTAAGAACGTCGGAGCGCTCCGTGAGGTCCTGAATGCGGTTTTTTACCGGATTAATTTCAAACATGGTCTGATTTCTTTTATTGGACTTGTCAAAATGCGGTGATAAGAGCGGGATTGTACCCAATCCACGCGCTTATTTATAGAGAATAGTGACGGGAAGTTGGTCAGATTACACGGGCCAGATATTATCGATGATGATCTGCAAACTGCGGTTGCCGCGAAATTCGTTAATATCCAGTTTGTAGGCCAGCTCAACTTCGCGCACGCCGTTATCCGGCCAGCAGGCGGTATCGACGTTGAAGGCAATACCGTCCAGCAGCGGCCCCCCGCCAACGGGTTCGACCATCACTTTCAAATGTCGCTCGCCAACCAGACGCTGCTGAAGCAGGCGAAAGCGCCCGTCAAACAGCGGTTCCGGGAACATTTGCCCCCACGGACCGGCATCACGCAGCAGTTGCGCGACCTCCATCGTCATCTCCGCGGCGCTGAGCGGGCCGTCAGAGACCACTTCCCCCTGTAACAGCGATGGATCCAGCCATTCGGTGACCAGCTCGCCAAAACGCTGCTGGAACAGGTCGAATTTTGCTTCTTCCAGCGACAGTCCCGCCGCCATCGCATGGCCGCCGAATTTAATCATCAGCCCCGGATGCAGCGTATCCAGCCGCTCCAGCGCATCACGCATGTGCAGCCCCTGAATGGAACGTCCGGAGCCTTTCAGCGTGCCGTCGCCTGCCGGTGCGAAAGCGATCACCGGGCGGTGAAAACGTTCTTTTATACGTGAGGCGAGGATCCCGACCACCCCCTGATGCCACTCAGGATGATACATCGCCAGACCACCGGGCAGCGTTTCGCGACTGCGCTCCAGCTTCTCGCACAGGGTCAGCGCTTCCGCCTGCATTCCCTGTTCAATCTCTTTACGCGTCTGGTTCAGCGCATCCAGTTCGTTAGCCAGTACCCGCGCTTCGCCAATGTTATCGCACAGCAGCAGCGCCACGCCGACGGACATATCATCCAGTCGACCCGCCGCGTTCAGACGCGGACCAAGCGCAAACCCTAAATCGCTGGCAGCGAGCTTTTGCGCATCACGCCTGGAGACTTCCAGCAACGCTTTGATCCCCGGACGGCATTTCCCGGCGCGAATGCGGCTTAAACCCTGCCAGGTGAGGATTCGATTGTTGGCATCCAGCGGCACCACGTCCGCCACGGTGCCCAGCGCGACCAGATCGAGCAGATCCGCCAGGTTTGGCGGCGCAATACCGCGTTCGTCAAACCAGCCTTTGTCGCGCAGGAAGGTGCGCAGGGCGAGCATCAGGTAAAACGCCACGCCCACGCCAGCCAGCGACTTCGACGGGAAATCACAGTCAGGCAGATTCGGGTTGATGATGGCTTCAGCAGCTGGCAGCGTCTCGCCCGGCAGGTGGTGATCGGTGACCACCACCGGGATCCCCAACGCCCTGGCGTGATCCACACCGGCATGGGAAGAGATACCGTTATCGACGGTGACAATTAGCTGCGCACCGCGAGCGTGGGCCTGATCGACCACTTCCGGACTTAAGCCGTAACCATCCTCAAAACGGTTTGGCACGAGGTAGCTGATGTTATCGCAGCCTAGAGAGCGCATACCCAGCACGCTCAGGGCAGTACTGGTCGCCCCATCCGCATCGAAGTCGCCGACCACGATGATGCGCGTCCCTTCACGAAAGGCGTTATAGAGAATGTCGACCGCTTTTTCGACGCCGCTCAGTTGCTGCCACGGCAGCATGCCTTTTACACTGCGCTCAAGATCCTGAGCACTGCGTACGCCACGACTGGCGTACAGGCGGCGTAGCAGCGGCGGAAGATCAGCAGGCAGTTCTGCCGACTCATCGACTTCCCGCCGACGAAGTTGTATCTGTTGTTTCACGCGAATTACTTACCACTGGTCTGTTTTTGGTGCTCATCAAGAAACGCTTTCATCTCTTTCGGCCCCTGATAACCTGGCACGACATAGCCGTTGCTCAGCACAATAGCGGGTGTACCGCTGACGCCAAACTGCACGCCCAACGCATAGTGATCCGCGATGTTCACATCGCAGGTCGCCGCTTTCACGCCTTTGCCTGCCATCGCGTCATCAAACGCTTTGGCTTTGTCTTTTGCACACCAGATGGACTTCATATCCTGCTCGGCCTGACTTTCCAGGCCCTGACGCGGGAAGGCGAGGTAGCGCACGGTAATGCCCAGCGCATTGTAGTCCTTCATCTCTTCATGCAGCTTGTGACAGTAGCCACAGGTGATATCGGTAAAGACGGTAATGACGTGTTTTTCCTGTGGCGCTTTATAAACGATCATTTCGCTTTCCAGCGCGTTCAGGTGCTTCATCAGCAGTTGGTTGGTCACGTTGACCGGCGTCGCGCCGCTGACATCGTACATTGGTCCCTGAATGATGTGTTTACCGTCTTCCGTTACGTACAGCACGCCGCTGTTGGTCAGCACCGTTTTCATCCCGGCAACCGGGGCGGGCTGAATATCCGTGCTCTGCACACCCAGTTTTGTCAGAGACTGGCGGATTGCGGCGTCGTCGGCGTGTGCCAGGCCGGAAAACGCAGTGGCCAGCAGGGTAAACAGCATTAAACCTTTTTTCATAACCTTTCCTGTTCGCTCAGCATTCACGCTCTTGGGTGATGCTGTTGATGAAGTTGACGCAAGCGCGCTGTCGCGACATGAGTATAAATCTGTGTGGTGGAGAGATCGCTGTGACCCAGCAACATCTGCACCACGCGCAAATCAGCGCCATGATTGAGCAAATGCGTGGCAAATGCGTGGCGTAAAACGTGCGGCGACAGCTTTTCACTGTCGATTCCCGCTAAGACGGCATAGTGCTTAATGCGGTGCCAGAACGTCTGGCGCGTCATCTGCTGGGCACGCTGACTGGGAAATAACACATCAATCGACACGCCATTAAGCAACCACGGACGCCCATGTTCCAGGTACGTCTCCACCCAGTACACCGCCTCTTCGCCCAAGGGAACGAGACGCTCTTTATTGCCTTTACCGATCACCCGAACCACGCCCTGACGCAGACTGACATCGCTCATCGTCAGTCCAACCAGTTCAGACACGCGCAGTCCGGTGGCATATAAAATCTCAAGCATGGCTTTATCGCGTAACTCCAGCGGTTGGTCAACCACGGGCGCCTGTAATAATCTCTCAACTTGCGCTTCACTGAGATCTTTCGGCAGGCGCTGCGGGAGCTTTGGCGATGCCAGCGTCGCGCTTGGATCGTCGGTGCGGATCTTCTCGCGGTAAAGATGCTGGAAAAGCCGCCGCACCGCGCTCAGCAGTCGTGCGGTACTGGTGGCTTTATACCCGCCGTCCATCCGCTCGGCCAGCAAGGCCTGTAAATCGTCGCTTTGCGCGGTTTCCAGCGACACCTGACGGTGCGCGAGCCACTCCACCAGCATGGTCAAGTCACGGCGATAGGCACTCAGCGTATTTTCCGCCAGATTTTTCTCCAGCCAGAGCGCATCAAGGAATTGTTCGATGCGCGCAAGATCCTTTTCCACATCTACCTCTTTGATTCTGCAATCTGCCATTATGACTCAATGATACGGGTTTCTGGTACACTACGCGCAAAGTCATAGCAAGTATTGAGACGTTTACGCGATGAATATTGGTCTTTTTTACGGTTCCAGCACCTGCTACACCGAGATGGCCGCGGAGAAAATTCGCGACATCATCGGCCCAGAACTGGTAACGCTGCATAATCTGAAAGATGATGCCCCGGCCCTGATGGAACAATACGATGTACTGATCTTAGGCATTCCCACCTGGGATTTCGGTGAAATTCAGGAGGACTGGGAAGCCGTCTGGGATCAACTGGACGAACTCAACCTCGACGGCAAAATTGTCGCGCTTTACGGTATGGGCGACCAGTTAGGCTACGGCGAGTGGTTCCTTGACGCGCTGGGCATGTTGCATGACAAACTGTCGATCAAAGGCGTTAAATTCGTCGGTTACTGGCCTACCGAAGGCTACGAGTTCACCAGCCCTAAACCCGTCATTGCCGAGGGGAAGTTGTTCGTCGGTCTCGCCCTGGATGAAACTAATCAATACGATCTCAGCGATGAACGTATTCAGGCATGGTGTGAGCAAATTCTCGGCGAAATGGCCGAGCACTATTCCTGATAACCCTTTTGCCGGATGGCGGCGTGAACGCCTTATCCGGCTTATATGGCGCACCGAATCACAGGCCTTAAAGCTGTGCGCCATCAGACGTTCGTTGGCATTACCCTTGTTTCACCTGTTGCATCATCAGGCGGCGTAAATCCCGCCATTCAGCCTCATCCATACTGTCAGCCGCGAGCCACAAATGCTGACGCTTACCGGTTTCTGAACGCAAACGCAGCATCATGCCAGTTTTGATCATCCATGGTGCGCTGACGATAAGCCAGTCCTGCCCCTGCCAGCGGAGCCGTCCGTCCATCAGAAGTTTGACTTCCCCCTGGCGGGCGTTAATTCGACGCTGGCTACGGACACAGTCAAACACCACCAGCGAAAGCAGTATCAACCACAGCGGCGTGTAGCTCAGCGGCCACGGCATTAATAGAATAGCTCCGGCCACCAGCCCATGCAGGAGTAGCGATAGCCACTGCGCGCGCCATGAGACGCGAAGATCAGATTGCCACAGGACCACGATCCCGATTCCGTGTCTGAATGAGTCGTACCATCTGCTCCAGTTCAGCATCTGCCGGTTTACCGTGATTCATCAACCAGTTGAATAAATCTGGGTCATCACACTCCAGAAGACGAATAAAAATACGTTTTTCATCATCGTTCAACGTGTCGTATTCATGTTCGAAAAACGGCATGATGGAAATATCGAGTTCACGCATACCGCGTCGGCATGCCCAGTGAATACGTGCTTTATTGTTAATATCCATGTTTTTCTTCCTGTCTCACTCAAATGAACTACCCGGCTATTGTAACGTGTTTTTCATCCTGTTTTACGGGAATATCCGTAACCACAAGCGCGATCGCTAATTAAATCCCCAATAAGTCAATGGGTTCATCATTTCTGGATGCCGCCTCGCAATCTATAAGATAAGGCACAAATGGGACTATCAAAGCGCTTGCATTGGGCAATAGCTCTTTTACCATTAGTCATTATCACTGCGTTAAGCAAATCAGGACATTTTTATGGCATTTACTCCATTTCCACCTCGTCAGCCGTCAGCTTCCGCACGTTTGCCCGTGACGTTGATGACGTTAGATGACTGGGCGCTGGCCACGATTACCGGTGCTGACAGCGAGAAGTATATCCAGGGTCAGGTGACGGCTGACGTGAGCCAACTGAATGAACATCAGCACGTACTGGCCGCCCATTGCGACGCCAAAGGTAAAATGTGGAGCAACCTGCGACTGTTCCGCGACGGTGACGGCTTTGCCTGGATTGAACGCCGTAGTCTGCGTGACGCGCAGGTGACCGAACTGAAAAAATACGCCGTGTTCTCGAAAGTGGCGATAACCCCGAACGATGAACGTGTGCTGCTGGGCGTCGCGGGTTTCCAGGCGCGAGCCGCCCTGGCGAATCTGTTTAGTGAACTGCCTGACAGCGAAAAGCCCGTCACGCGTGAAGGGGCGAGCACCCTGCTGTGGTTTGAACATCCGGTGGAGCGCTTCCTGTTGATTACCGATGTGACAACAGCAGAAACCGTGACTGAAAAACTGCGTGGCGAAGCTGAACTGAATAACAGCCAGCAGTGGTTAGCGCTGGATATCGAGGCCGGTCTTCCGGTGATTGATTCCGTCAACAGCGCCCAGTTTATTCCGCAGGCGACCAACCTCCAGGCGCTGGGCGGTATCAGCTTTAAGAAAGGCTGCTATACCGGACAGGAAATGGTGGCGCGAGCGAAATTCCGCGGGGCAAACAAACGCGCATTATGGTCTCTGGTGGGTAAGGCCAGCCGTGTACCGGAAGCGGGTGACGATCTTGAGATGAAAATGGGTGAGAACTGGCGTCGAACTGGCACCGTCCTCGCCGCCGTGCAACTCGATGACGGTCAATTACTGGTACAGGTGGTGATGAACAACGATATGGAAGCCGACAGCGTATTCCGCGTACGCGACGATGCCAACACGTTGCACATCGCACCGCTGCCCTACTCGCTGGAAGAGTAACGTAATCACGCCCGATGACGTTTCGCTTATCAGGCCTACGGAAAAGGACTCCCAGGCTTGATAAGGCGTCAAAGCATCACGTCACGCTTGCCCTACGTACAAATAGATCGCCAGAAAGTGGCACACGCTGCCGCCCAGCACAAATCCGTGCCAGATAGCATGGTTGTAAGGAATGCGTTTACTGACGTAGAAAATCACCCCTAACGAATAGACCACGCCACCAACAGCCAGTAACGTTACGCCTCCCGCCGCCAGTTTGATCGCCAGTTGATACACCACAATCAGCGACAGCCAGCCCATCGTCAGATAGGTCACCAGCGACAACACCTTAAACCGGTGGGCTATCGTCAGTTTGAATAAAATACCGAGCAGCGCCAGGCTCCAGATCACAATCATCAGCCCACGCGCCAGCGGTGAATCCAGGCCCACCAGCAGAAACGGCGTATAGGTCCCGGCAATGAGCAGGTAGATCGCACAGTGGTCGAATTTTTTCAGCCAGATCTTCGCCCGCTGATGCGGAATAGCGTGATACAAGGTTGACGCCAGAAACAACAGAATCATACTGCCGCCGTACAGGCTGTAGCTGGTGATCGCTGTCGCGCTGGCATTCATATCTACCGCCTGCACCAGCAACAACACCAGACCGACGATACCAAACACCAGCCCAATGCCGTGACTGATGCTGTTGGCGATTTCCTCTGCCAGTGAATATCCCTGTGCGATTAATGGCTTCTGAACCATAATTTACCCCGGAGAAACGAACTCGTTCGTGATTGCGCCTCTAGCGTAACTGAGAATGGTTCCAGTGAACACCTGTTAGCTAAAATAAATATCATATTAAGACTAATCGTTATAAATCATTATGTTGAAACTCATTTTTCAACTAACAGTTGTTCATTTAATTCAAAGGCATTTAAAATCAATCACATAAAACTGTGACTGATTCGGGTAAATCTCACCAATCACTCGCTTCAGTTCCTCCAGCGTCATGTTTTCCTGCTGTGCATGTTTTTCCGTCAGCGTATCGAGCGTGACGGTTGACGTACCCAGCACCTCAATCGTGCAAAAATAGCCGTCGTCCTCGAAACGCCCGACCCGCAGAATGTCACCAGCCCTGAAGTGAGCTTCTGACTCATCACGAATGGTGATCGTTTTACGTCCTGCCAGAATGTCGTCCTGGAAACGCTGAAAAAAAGTGATGTCATTTGGCTGCATGTTATTATTCCCTTTAGGTAAAATCTGATGAGTGAGTATTGCCATTGTGAGTATGTTCTCCCACGCTGCCATCGCCAGTCTCAACAACATTGAGATGTTGGTCTACAACTATGTTGTCAAGAACCGTGACAAAGTCATGTATATGACCATTCGGGAACTGGCTGAAGCGGCGGGCGTGTCAACCACCACCGTGCTGCGCTTCTGTCGCAAGCTTAACTGTGAAGGCTACTCCGAATTTCGCGTACGCTTTAAATTATATTTAGAGCAGAACGAACCGCAACAGGCTAATTTTGGCGCCAGCGAGATTATCAGTTTCTTTAAAGGGGTAAATAACGATGAATTTGATCAATTACTCGATCAGGCGGTAGAGATTATTTTATCGTCCGAGCGCATTATATTTGTCGGTGCCGGTACCTCAGGTGCGTTAGCGAAATATGGCGCACGTTTTTTCTCAAATGTCGGGAAATTCAGCAACCACATTGACGATCCTTATTTCCCGGTCACTAACGACATGGCGCGTAATGCGCTGGCGATTGTGCTATCGGTCTCTGGCGAAACCGAAGAGATCCTGCGCTTTGCCAGCCAGTTCAGCCTGCATAACTGCAAAGTGCTTTCGATTACCAGCCATGAACACTCGCGCCTCGCCAAACTGGCGGACTTTAATCTCTCCTGGCATGTGCCGCAAACCCGTATTGCCGGTGTGTACGATATCACCACACAAATTCCCGTTATTTATATTCTCGAATCTCTTGGTCGAAAGCTGGCGAAAAAATTATCGTAAAAAACAGACTGTTTTTTGGCGGTAACAAATTACCGTTTCGCTATTTTGTTATATCGTGACATTTACCTTCCCTTTGTTAGACTCAAATCAGTTTGTATTTATTTGAGATAACGCAACGATGAAAAAACTCACCTTACCGAAAGATTTTCTCTGGGGCGGCGCAGTTGCTGCACATCAGGTTGAAGGCGGCTGGAACAAAGGCGGCAAAGGCCCCAGCATTTGTGACGTTCTGACCGGCGGCGCGCATGGCGTACCCCGTGAAATCACCCAGCAAGTGGTGCCGGGTAAATATTACCCGAACCACGAAGCGGTCGATTTTTATGGTCACTACAAAGAAGACATCAAGCTGTTTGCCGAGATGGGCTTCAAATGTTTCCGCACATCTATCGCCTGGACCCGAATCTTCCCGCAAGGTAACGAAACACAACCAAATGAAGAAGGGCTGAAATTCTACGACGACATGTTTGATGAATTGCTCAAGTACAATATCGAACCGGTCATTACCCTTTCTCACTTTGAAATGCCACTGCACCTGGTGCAGCAGTACGGCGGCTGGACTAACCGCAAAGTCGTTGATTTCTTTGTTCGCTTTGCCGAAGTGGTGTTTGAACGCTACAAGCATAAGGTCAAATACTGGATGACCTTCAACGAGATCAACAACCAGCGCAACTGGCGTGCACCGCTGTTTGGCTATTGCTGTTCTGGCGTGGTCTATACCGAGCACGAAAACCCGGAAGAGACCATGTACCAGGTGCTGCACCACCAGTTTGTCGCCAGCGCGTTAGCCGTGAAGGCGGCGCGTCGCATCAATCCGGAGATGAAAGTGGGTTGTATGCTGGCAATGGTCGCGCTGTATCCGTTCTCCTGTAAACCAGAGGACGTCATGTTCGCCCAGGAATCTATGCGTGAGCGCTATGTATTCACCGATGTTCAGTTGCGCGGCTATTACCCTTCTTACGTACTCAACGAGTGGGAGCGTCGCGGCTTTAACATCAAAATGGAAGATGGAGATACCGCAATTTTACGTGAAGGCACCTGCGATTACCTTGGCTTCAGCTACTACATGACCAACGCGGTGAAAGCCGAAGGTGGCAGCGGCGATGCCATTTCGGGGTTCGAAGGCAGCGTACCGAATCCGCACGTCAAAGCCTCCGACTGGGGCTGGCAGATTGACCCGGTGGGTCTGCGCTACTCGCTGTGCGAGCTGTATGAACGTTACCAGAAACCGTTGTTCATCGTTGAAAATGGCTTTGGCGCTTACGATAAAGTAGCAGACGATGGCAGCATTAACGACGACTACCGCATTGACTATCTGCGCGCCCATATCGAAGAGATGATGAAGGCGGTCACGTATGACGGTGTGGACCTGATGGGCTACACGCCATGGGGCTGCATCGATTGTGTCTCCTTCACCACCGGCCAGTACAGCAAACGCTACGGCTTTATCTATGTGAACAAACACGACGACGGTACGGGTGATATGTCGCGTTCACGTAAGAAGAGCTTCGAATGGTATAAAGCGGTGATCGCCAGCAACGGCGAGGTGCTGTGAGTTTTTGCCGGATAACGGCGTAAACGCCTTATCCGGCCTACACTCCCCATCCCGAATCATCATGTTTGCCGGATATCGCGCAACGACATCCGGCAAACAATACGTTATTTCCCGCCCGCCAATTCCAGAAAACTGCCCGTGACATACGACGCTTTCTCGCTCAGTAGCCAGACAATAGCCTGCGCCACCTCTTCCGGCTGTCCGCCACGCTGCATAGGTAACATCGACTTCACGCGATCCACCCGCCCTGGCTCGCCGCCGGAGGCGTGAATTTCGGTGTAGATAAGCCCCGGACGCACGCCGTTGACCCGGATCCCTTGCGCCGCCACCTCCAGCGCCAGGCCGGTGGTCAGCGAATCGACGGCCCCTTTCGACGCCGCGTAATCAACATATTCCCCCGGCGCGCCCAGACGTGACGCCGCTGACGATACGTTCACAATCGCCCCGCCGTGACCACCGTGTTTGTGCGACATGCGCTTGACCGCTTCGCGACTGCAGAGGAAATACCCCGTCACGTTGGTCGCCAGCACGCGGTTAATCCGCTCGGCGGAGAGGTTTTCGATTGTACATTGTTCAAACAAAATTCCGGCATTATTGACCAGCGCCGCCAGCGGTTCATTTTCACGGTCGATCGATTCGAACATCGCCACGACCTGCGCTTCGTCACTGATATCTGCGCGCAGGGTAAACGCTTTTCCCCCGGCTGCGACTATCTTGTTCACCACGTCGGTGGCGGCCCGAATATTGTGATGAAAGTTGACGGCAACCGTGTAACCCTCATCTGCCAGTTGTAACGCGGTCGCCCGCCCAATACCGCGACTACCGCCGGTAACCAGTGCGATTCCCATGGAGTTCTCCTGATATGAAAAAGCCGGGTGGCGGCTTCGCCTTACCCGGCCTACAAATGATTTGCTACTGTGGAAAAATTACTGGTATTCGCTCATCGGCACGCAGGAGCAGAACAGGTTACGGTCGCCGTAAACGTCATCAAGACGCTTCACGGTTGGCCAGTACTTGTTCGCCACGCCCGCCGGGAAGACGGCGACCTCACGGCTGTAACCGTGATTCCACTCTGCCACCAGCTCGTTCTGGGTATGCGGCGCGTTAACCAGCGGGTTATCTTCCAGGGACCAGACACCGGCCTTCACGCTGTCAATTTCTGCGCGAATCGCCAGCATCGCGTTGATAAAGCGATCCAGTTCCACTTTGCTTTCAGATTCCGTCGGTTCAACCATCAGCGTACCCGCGACCGGGAACGACATCGTCGGCGCATGGAAACCGTAGTCGATCAAGCGTTTGGCAATATCCAGTTCACTGATGCCGGTCTCTTCTTTCAGCGGACGGATGTCGAGAATACACTCATGCGCCACGCGACCATCACGGCCGGTATACAGAACCGGGAACGCGTCTTTCAGTCGGCTGGCGATGTAGTTGGCATTCAGAATCGCTACCTGACTTGCCTGCTTCAGTCCTTCCGCACCCATCATGCGGATGTACATCCAGCTGATCGGCAGAATTGATGCGCTACCAAACGGTGCGGCAGAAACCGCGCCCTGACGGGTCAGCATCCCTTCAATCTGCACCACGCTGTGTCCCGGTACAAACGGTGCCAGATGCGATTTCACGCCAATCGGTCCCATGCCTGGACCGCCGCCGCCGTGCGGAATGCAGAAGGTTTTGTGCAGGTTAAGGTGTGAAACGTCAGCACCGATAAAGCCTGGAGAGGTGATGCCCACCTGCGCGTTCATGTTTGCGCCGTCGAGATAAACCTGACCACCGAACTGATGCACAATCTCGCACACTTCACGGATTGTCTCTTCGTAAACACCGTGGGTAGACGGATAGGTCACCATGATGCAAGAGAGGTTTTCGCCCGCCTGACCGGCTTTTTCACGCAGATCGCCAAGATCGATGTTACCGTTCTTATCACAGGCCACGACCACCACCTGCATCCCCGCCATCTGAGCAGAAGCCGGGTTAGTCCCGTGCGCAGAGGCCGGGATCAGACAGATGTCGCGATGCCCCTCATTGCGGCTTTCGTGGTAATGACGGATCGCCAGCAGACCGGCGTATTCGCCCTGCGCGCCAGAGTTCGGCTGCATACAAACGGCGTCGTAACCGGTCAGTTTGACCAGCCAGTCAGACAGTTGACCGATCATCTGATGATACCCTTCCGCTTGTTCTGGCGGGCAGAACGGATGCAATTCAGCAAATTCCGGCCAGGTGATCGGGATCATCTCTGCTGCGGCGTTCAGCTTCATGGTGCAGGAACCCAGCGGGATCATCGCCTGATTCAGCGCCAGATCTTTACGCTCCAGCGAGTGCATGTAGCGCATCATCTCGGTTTCGCTGTGGTAGCGATTGAATACCGGATGGCTCAGGATAGCGTCATCACGCAGCATACTTTCCTGAATCGAACGGCTGTCGTGCGCCACCTCTTTGTCCAGCGTGTCGATGTTCAGACCGTGGCTGTCACCCAGCAGGACAGTGAACAACTGCACGACATTTTCACGAGTGGTGGTTTCGTCAAGCGTAATGCCTACTGCGTTATGGATATCACTGCGCAGGTTGATTTCTGCCGCTTGCGCACGCGCCAGCACCGCCGCTTTGTCCGCCACTTCCACGCACAGCGTGTCGAAGTAGTGAGCATGACGCAGCTTCAGCCCTTTTTGTTGCAGGCCCGCCGCCAGAATGTCGGTCAGACGGTGGATACGGTTCGCGATGCGTTTCAGGCCAACCGGGCCATGATAAACGGCATACAGGCTGGCGATATTGGCCAGCAGCACCTGTGAGGTACAAATGTTGGAGTTCGCTTTCTCGCGGCGAATATGCTGCTCACGCGTCTGCATCGCCATGCGCAGCGCAGTATTGCCCGCCGCATCTTTCGATACGCCGATAATACGGCCCGGCATGGAGCGTTTGAATTCATCTTTCGCAGCAAAGAATGCCGCGTGCGGGCCGCCGTAACCCATCGGTACGCCAAAGCGTTGCGCAGAGCCGAAAACAATGTCCGCGCCCTGTTTGCCCGGCGCGGTCAGCAGCACCAGCGCCATAAAATCGGCCGCAACGCTGACGATCACTTTACGTGACTTCAGTTCGCTAATCAGCGCGCTGTAGTCGTGGACTTCACCGGTGGTTCCCACCTGCTGTAACAGCACGCCGAACACATCCTGGTGATCCAGCACTTTCGTTGCATCATCCACAATCACGTCAAAACCAAAGGTTTCTGCACGCGTACGCACAACATCCAGCGTTTGCGGATGCACATCTGCGGCCACGAAGAAACGGTTCGCGTTTTTCAGTTTGCTGATGCGCTTCGCCATTGCCATCGCTTCTGCAGCCGCGGTGGCTTCATCGAGTAGCGATGCGGAGGCCATATCCAGACCGGTCAGATCCAGTGTCACCTGCTGGAAGTTCAACAGCGCTTCCAGACGGCCCTGAGACACTTCCGGCTGATACGGCGTATAGGCGGTGTACCAGCCTGGATTTTCCAGCATATTACGCAGGATAACCGGTGGCAGCTGCACGGCGGTATAACCCATACCAATGAATGACGTGAAGCGCTTGTTACGCCCGGCGATAGCCTTTAATTCTGCCAGCGCGGCGTATTCGGTCGCCGCCTCGCCAACCTGCGGCGGAGTCGCGAGCTGAATGTCTTTCGGCACAATCTGGCCGATCAACGCATTTAACGACTCGGCGCCAACCGCATTCAGCATCTCTTGCTGCTGCTCGGCGTCCGGTCCGATGTGGCGTTCAATGAAAGCGCCGCTGTTTTCAAGCTGGCTTAACGTCTGTGTCATGGGCGATGGTTCCTGAAACGTGCAGTGAATCGTGATTGTCTCTGTCTGCGTGCCCGGTGGCGCTAACGCTTACCGGGCCTACGCATGCCTTCCAGGCCGGATAAGCGCAGCGCCATCCGGCAAAGGCATATTTACTCGTCTTCTAACAATGCTTCGTACGCAGTGGCATCCAGCAGCGACGCCAGTTCGCTCTCATCGCTGGCTTTGATTTTGAAGATCCAGCCATCGGCATACGGCTCGCTGTTCACCAGTTCCGGGGAGTCGCTCAGCGCGTCGTTCACAGCCACGATCTCACCACTGACCGGTGCATAGATGTCAGAAGCGGCTTTGACCGATTCGGCAACCGCGCAGTCATCACCCGCGCTAACCGTCGCGCCGACTTCCGGCAGGTCAACAAAAACCATGTCGCCCAACAGTTCCTGAGCGTGTTCGGTAATGCCGACGGTGTAAGAGCCGTCAGCTTCTTTGCGCAGCCATTCGTGTTCTTTACTGTATTTCAGTTCTGCTGGTACGTTGCTCATCAATCAATCTCCAGAAAAGGATGAATCACGCGACGGCTTTGCCGTTACGCACAAAAACAGGTTTAGTCACTTTTACCGGCATTTCGCGGTTGCGAATCTGCACAATGGCCGTTTCGCCAATGCCTGCCGGTACGCGCGCCAGCGCAATGCTGTAGCCCAGCGTCGGTGAGAAAGTACCGCTGGTGATCACACCTTCCAGTTGATTACCCTGGGCATCAGTGAAACGTACCGGCAGTTCGTTACGCAGAACACCTTTCTCGGTCATCACCAGACCAACCAGTTGTTCGTGGCCTTTTTCACGCTGGAGCTCCAGCGCTTCACGCCCGATAAAATCGCGGTCAGTCGGCTCCCAGGCGATGGTCCAGCCCATATTGGCCGCCAGTGGAGTGATCCCCTCGTCCATCTCCTGACCATACAGGTTCATACCCGCTTCCAGGCGCAGCGTATCGCGCGCGCCCAGACCACACGGTTTCACGCCCGCTTCCACCAGCGCACGCCAGAAATCCACCGCCTTTTCATTCGGCATCGCAATCTCATAGCCTGCTTCACCGGTGTAACCGGTCGTGGCGATAAACAGGTCGCCAGCCTGCACGCCGAAGAACGGTTTCATGCCTTCAACGGCTTTGCGCTGCTCATCAGTAAACAGGGATGCCGCCTTCGCCTGCGCGTTTGGCCCCTGCACCGCGATCAGCGACAGGTCGTCACGCACGGTAATGTCGATGGCATAAGGTTCAGCGTGTTGGGTAATCCAGGAGAGGTCTTTTTCGCGGGTGGCGGAGTTTACAACAAGGCGGAAGAAGTCTTCGGTAAAGTAATAGACAATCAGGTCATCTATCACGCCGCCCGAGGCGTTGAGCATACCGGAATAAAGAGCCTTGCCGGTTTTCGTTAACTTTGCCACGTCGTTCGCCAGCAGATAACGCAAGAACTCCCGGGTGCGACTGCCGCGCAGATCGACGATGGTCATGTGCGACACATCAAACATCCCGGCATCGGTGCGGACCGCATGGTGCTCATCAAGCTGAGAACCATAATGCAGCGGCATCATCCAGCCGTGAAAATCGACCATGCGTGCACCGCATAGCGTGTGTTGTTCGTACAAAGGAGTCTGTTGAGCCATCTTGTCCTCATTGAATAAGCGGGGCTGACCACCCTTTCGCAGCGAAAATTGTCGCCACGAAACCCGGCATCGACGCCACTTCAGGGCCCCGACGCAAACGTTCTCTTTGCCCCTGAACTTACCACCGAAACTCACGCTAAACCATAAAACAAAATTAGCCATCACATTAGCTTATGGCCAAAAACAACCAAAACACCATAAGCATAAAAAACCATTAATAAGGCCATCAATACGAATTAAAGATAAGTCTTTATTCATAACAGGCGCACATATCAACATTAAACGCTGAAAAAATGTCAAAACTGGCGTTGCGCGAAAATCACAGCATTAGAAAATATAATGCGAAAAGAGGAGTGAAATTAGTTTATTTCAAATGAGGGACGCCTCCCGGCAAAGGTGCCGGGAGAAGGAAATGTGACGGGTTTCAAATTCTTTAAAAGAGGTGAATTCTTAGCGAAGCCACTCAGGCAGATCGTTTAATCCCATTGCCTGACGGAGAAGTTGTGGTTTAACGCCAGGGAGGGTATCCGCCAGTTTCAGCCCCATATCACGCAGCAGTTTTTTCGCCGGATTCGTCCCTGCGAACAGCTCGCGGAACCCCTGCATGCCCGCCAGCATCAGCGCAGCGCTGTGCTTACGGCTGCGCTCATAGCGACGCAAATAGAGGTACTGGCCGATGTCTTTACCCTGACGATGCAGGCGTTTGAGCTCATCCACCAGTTCTGCTGCATCCATGAAGCCGAGGTTAACGCCCTGTCCGGCCAGCGGATGGATGGTATGCGCAGCATCGCCCACAAGCGCCAGACGATGTGCGGCGAACTGTCGCGCATAGCGTCCCGTCAGCGGATACACCTGGCGTTCGCTCTCCACCCGACACAGCCCCAGACGATTATCAAACGCGATGTTCAGCGCCTGATTAAATTGCTCATCGCTGGCCTGCCGCATCCGCTCAGCCTCTTCCGGTGCAAGCGACCAGACGATGGAGCACAAATGCGGATCGCTGAGCGGCAGAAACGCCAGAATACCTTCACCATGAAACGCCTGACGAGCAACAGCACCGTGCGCTTCTTCGGTGCGAATAGTCGCGACCAGCGCATAATGGCGGTAATCCCAGAAGGTCAATGGAATGTCCGCTTTATTACGCAGCCACGAGTTCGCTCCGTCGGCGCCAATCACCAGACGCGCCGTGAGCATTGCGCCATCTTTCAGCGTCAGGAAGGCTTCGTTTTCGCCCCACGCCACCTGCTGCAATTCGGCGGGTGCCTTCAGCGTGATATCGGAGGATTGCTGCGCTTTTTGCCACAGCGCGTAATGGATCACCGCGTTCTCCACGATATGCCCCAGATGGCTGTAGCCCATGCTTTGGTCATCAAATGCAATACGGCCAAAGCTGTCCTTATCCCACACTTCCATCCCGTGATAGCAACTGGCGCGGCGAGCCACAATGTCTGACCAGACGCCCAGACGGGTAAGCAGTTTTTCACTGGCGGCATTGATCGCCGACACGCGAAGCGCAGGAGCGGCATCCGCCGCCAGCGGTTGCGGCTCGCGTTGTTCGAGTACAGCGACACGTAAACCGCTGCCCTGCAATCCACACGCGACAGCCAGGCCAACCATGCCTCCACCCACGATTGCTACATCAACACTTTGCACTGTTTACTCCTGGAAATCGGAAACCGCCATCGGGCGTCATATTCGTATAAATACCGGATGGCACTTCGCCTGTCCGGTCTGGAGATGATGTTTACCGCGCCACCCAGCCTAACGTCCGCTGCGCAAACGCATTGCGGGCGGGAGGGCATAATTCCATAGCCATCAGCCCCACGTTACGCCCGACAACCAGCGGCGCCCAGCGGTTGGCAAACAGATGGACCAGACTGTCCGTCACGCCGACCGTGGTCTGGCGATCCTCCTGACGACGCTGTTGATAATGCGAGAGCACGGCATAATCGCCGACATCACCACCCGTCGCCTGCGCAGTTGTGAGCGTTTCGGCGAGACTCATGACATCGCGCAGTCCAAGGTTGAACCCCTGTCCTGCAATCGGGTGCAGCGTCTGCGCGGCGTTGCCCACCAGCACGGTACGGTGCGTGAACGCCTTCGCCGCCGTGGTGAGCGAAAGCGGATATGCGCTCCGTTTGCCCGCGTGCGTGATTTTCCCCAATCGCCAGCCAAATGCCGTCTGGAGTTCGCGGCAGAAACGTTCATCTGACCAGCTCAGAATCTCCTCGCGTTGTTCTAGCGGATGGCACCACACCAGCGAACAGCGCCCTTCAGACATCGGCAGCATCGCCAACGGTCCATGCGCCGTAAACCGTTCAAACGCACGACCGTTATGCGCAACGGCGGTTGAGACATTAGCGATCACCGCCAGTTGCTCATAAGGCTCCTGCTGCCAGTCAACGCCGCAGGCGGTTGCCAGCGCAGAACGCGTACCATCCGCCGCCACCAGAACGCGTCCGGCGATCGTTTCGCCCGTTTCCAGCGTGACGTTCACCTGTTCCTGAGTACGCGACACGCTGGCAACCCGATCCGGGCAGTGCAGCGTAACGCCAGGCGCTTTTCGCAGCAGAGCAAACAGCCGCTGTCCCACGTCATGCAGCTCAACCACCTGCCCCAGCGCCGGAATGCGATAATCATCAGCGTCGAGCGTCACAAACCCGGCATGTCCCCGATCGCTGACGTGGACCGTATGGATGGCGGTGGCGCAATCAGCAATCGCCTGCCAGACACCAATTCGCGCCAGTTGTTGACAGGTTCCTGCCGCGAGCGCAATCGCACGGGCATCAAACCCGGGATGGCTGTCGGCTTCAGGAGCGGTCGCTTCAATCAGATGAACCGGCAGTGTCCCCTGACTTAACCGGGAAATGGCCAGCGCCAGCGTCGCGCCCACCATGCCACCGCCAACAATGATCACGCTCATTACGTTCTCGCTGCCGCCATTAATGCTTCAATCTCATCCGCCTTTTTGACGACACCGGCGGTCAGATTTTCGTTACCATTTTCCGTAATCAGGATGTCATCCTCAATGCGGATGCCGATCCCCCGATACGCTTCCGGGACATCGGCATCAGGCGCAATATACAGCCCCGGTTCAACGGTAATGACCATTCCCGGCTTCAGGATGCGGGAACGATCCTGCTC
Organism: Citrobacter sp.; assembly: GCA_019415335.1. Next base: position 75,477 of record DXKH01000137.1, read on the forward strand.
ATATTCACCGACATCGTGGACATCCAGCCCCAGCCAGTGGCTCAGACCGTGCATAAAGAACGGACGATGCGCGTTATCGGCGATCAGTTGATCCACTTCGCCCTGCAAAATACCCAGCTTCACCAGCCCGGTTATCATAATGCGCACGACTTCACCGGTGACTTCCTGAATCGAGGTGCCAGGACGGTACAGACGCAGGCTGGTTTCCAGCGATTCCAGCACGATGTCATAAATTTCACGCTGCGCCGGGGTAAATTTGCCATTCACCGGGAAGGTCCGCGTGATATCGCCCGCATAACCTTTGTATTCACAGCCTGCATCAATCAGCACCAGAGAGCCGTCGCGCAGTTCACTTTCGTTTTCGGTGTAGTGCAGAATGCAGCCGTTTTCGCCGCTGCCCACAATGGTGTTGTAGGACGGATAACGTGCGCCGTGGCGAGTAAACTCGTGATGAATCTCGCCTTCCAGTTGATACTCAAACATCCCCGGACGGCATTTTTCCATCGCTCGGGTATGCGCCAGCGCCGTAATTTCTCCAGCGCGACGCATCACGGCAATCTCTTCTGGCGACTTAAACAGGCGCATTTCATGCACCATCGGCCGCCAGTCGATCAGGGTGGACGGCGATTTCAGGTTCTGGCGCGAACCTTTGCGCAGTTTTTCCAGCGCGGTGAAGACAATCTCATCCGCATACGCATAATCGCCCTGTGCGTGATACACCACGTCCAGACCGTTAAGCAGTTGAAAAAGCTGTTGATTGATTTCACTGAAGGCCAGTGCACGATCCACCGCCAGTTTTTCCGGCGCGGCATCTTGTCCCAGACGACGACCAAACCAGATTTCCGCCGTCAGATCGCGAACGCGGTTGAACAATACGCTGTGGTTATGGGTGTCGTCGCTTTTAATCAATACCAGAACGGCTTCCGGCTCATTAAAACCGGTGAAATACCAGAAATCGCTGCTCTGGCGATACGGGTATTCACTGTCCGCGCTGCGCGTGACTTCCGGCGCGGCAAAAATCAGCGCGGCACTGCCTGGCTGCATTTGCGCAAGCAGGGCCTGGCGACGACGTTGGTATTCCTGCGGTGTCATGACGTGGCCTCCATTATCGTTTTACTTTTTAGTGTAGGGTCGGTTTACGCACTTCCGGCGCGGTCGGCGGCTGGCGGGTAAAGGTGTCATGGCACAGCAGCGCCGCGACACGCACATACTCGATAATCTCTTCGAGCGACATCTCCAGCTCTTCCTGATCTTCATCTTCGTCATAGCCGAGCTGCGCGATGTTGCGCAAATCGTCGATGGCTTCGCCCGTTTCGCCAGTCACTTTATCGAGCTTCGGCTGCGTGACGCCGAGGCCAAGCAGGAAGTGGTTAACCCATCCCGCCAGTGCGTCCGCACGATCGAAAACGCTCACGTCATCGCCTTCAGGCAGATAAAGCTGAAAAAGGAAACCGTCATCTTCCAGCGCATCACTGGTCGCGGAGTGCATTTTACGCAGCGCCTGAGCCAGTTCATGACCGAAGGCCAGTCCTTCATTCGTCAGGTCGTGAAGCAGCGGCTGCCAGGAGCTGTCGTTATTGCCACCGCAAATCATCCCGCTGATCAAACCATGCATTTCCGCCGGGGTCAGTCCGGCCCCTTGTTGGTTCAAATACTGGTTCATTTCACTGTAACCAGGCATTTCGTTCTGTATAGACATAAGCATTCGTCATCAAAGGGAGGATATTCATGGTATGCTACCACTTTGGACCCTGGTGGACCAGAATAGGGCTTGTATCTTCACACCAGGGTAGCTATAGTGTCGCCCCTTCGCGGACCCAGGGTCTGGAGACGAAGGCAGCGCAGTCAATCAGCAGGAAGGTGGCATGTCTGCACAACCCGTCGATATCCAAATTTTTGGCCGTTCACTGCGAGTGAATTGCCCGCCTGAACAAAGGGATGCGTTGAATCAGGCCGCGGACGATCTGAATCAGCGGTTGCAAGATCTGAAAGTTCGCACTAGAGTCACAAATACTGAGCAGCTGGTATTCATTGCCGCACTGAATATTAGTTACGAACTGACTCAGGAAAAAGCGAAGACCCGCGACTACGCGGCGAGCATGGAACAACGTATTCGGATGCTCCAACAGACCATTGAACAGGCACTGCTTGATCAGGGTCGCATAACCGAAAAAACGAGCCAAAACTTTGAATAACACTTTTCGGTTTACTATGGTAGAGTGACCGTGAAGAAAAAATTTCTCTGAGATGTTTGCAAGCGGGCCAGTCCCCTGAGCCGATATTTCATACCACAAGAATGTGGCGATCCATGGTTGGTGAGCATGCTCGGTCCGTCCGAGAAGCCTTAAAACTGTGACGACGCATTCACCTTGAACCAAGGGTTCAAGGGTTACAGCCTGCGGCGGCATCTCGGAGATTCTCCTTCTACCTGGCGACAGCCATGACATTACTTTCTGAACTCCCTTTATCACGACAAACCATTCGCCAGATGATTAGGCAACGTCGTCGTGCACTCACACTTTCGCAGCAAATCACCTTCGGTCAGCAGGCCGCGACACGCATGCTTGCGTACCCGCCGGTTGTGATGGCACACACGGTCGCCGTGTTTTTGTCATTTGATGGCGAACTCGATACTCAGCCGCTAATCGAACAACTCTGGCGCGCGGGAAAACGCGTCTACCTTCCGGTCCTGCACCCGTTCAGCCCCGGTAATCTGCTGTTTCTGCACTATCACCCGCACAGTGAACTGGTCACCAATCGGTTGAAGATTCAAGAGCCTAAACTGGACGTTCGTGATGTCCTGCCGCTTTCGCAACTGGACGTGTTGATCACGCCCCTGGTCGCGTTTGATGAGCAAGGTCAGCGTTTAGGTATGGGCGGCGGATTCTACGATCGCACCCTACAAAACTGGCAACAGCATGGCCTGACGCCTGTGGGCTACGCCCACGACTGTCAGCGTGTAGAGAAATTGCCGGTAGAAGAGTGGGATGTTCCCTTACCGGCCGTCGTGACGCCATCAAAAGTGTGGGAATGGTAAGCGCTTCTTTGCTGATTGACACCGCCTTTTTTTGACCTACATTTCCTCGATAAGGATGTATACGTTACAGAAAGGAATGACGATGACGGGAAAACGAAAAGAGAAAGGGAGAAATGACGGGCAGACTCAGCGCCTGCCCGTATCGGTGAGGATCAGTACAGCAGGCGTGCGCGAATAGTGCCCGGAATCGCCTTCATCGCCAGCAGCGCTTTCTCAGCGACATCTTCATCCGCTTCGATATCGATAACGACATAGCCCATTTGCGCCGACGTTTGTAGATACTGCGCGGCGATGTTCACGCCCTGCTCAGCAAAAATCTGGTTCAGGGACGTCAGCACGCCAGGACGGTTTTCATGGATGTGCATCAGACGACGCCCACCGTGTAGCGGCAACGACACTTCCGGGAAGTTAACTGCAGAAAGCGTAGAGCCGTTATCGGAATACTTCGCCAGCTTACCTGCCACTTCCAGGCCGATATTCTCCTGCGCTTCCTGGGTGGAGCCCCCGATATGCGGCGTCAGAATCACGTTATCAAAGTCACACAGCGGCGAAGTGAACGGATCGCTGTTGGTTGCCGGCTCGGTCGGGAAGACGTCGATTGCCGCCCCTGCCAGGTGTTTGGTCGCCAGCGCATCGCACAGCGCGGGAATATCTACTACGGTGCCACGTGCGGCGTTGATCAGCAGCGAGCCCGGCTTCATCAGCGCGATCTCTTTCGCGCCCATCATGTTCTTCGTTGAGGCGTTTTCCGGCACGTGCAGACTGACCACGTCGCTCATGTTGAGCAGTTCGGAAAGATGCTGAACCTGGGTGGCATTACCCAGCGGCAGTTTGTTCTCAATATCGTAGAAGTAAACGTGCATCCCCAGCGATTCCGCCAGAATACCCAACTGAGTCCCGATGTGGCCGTAGCCAATAATGCCGAGTCTTTTACCGCGCGCTTCAAACGAACCGGCAGCCAGTTTATTCCACACGCCGCGGTGCGCTTTGGCGTTTGCTTCCGGTACGCCGCGCAACAACAGTAACAATTCGCCAATCACCAGCTCCGCCACGGAACGGGTGTTAGAGAACGGTGCGTTAAACACCGGAATACCGCGTTTTGCCGCCGCCTTCAGGTCTACCTGGTTGGTGCCGATACAGAAGCAGCCGATAGCGACCAGTTTTTCCGCCGCGTTGATCACCTCTTCTGTCAGATGGGTACGGGATCGCAGGCCAATGAAGTGGGCATCACGGATGGACTCTTTCAGCTGTTCAGCATCCAGTGCCCCTTTGTGAAATTCGATGTTGGTATAACCTGCCGCCCGAAGGCTATCCAGCGCCTTTTGATGCACGCCTTCAACCAGCAGAAATTTAATCTTGTCTTTCTCCAGCGATACCTTTGCCATTTCCCGACCCTGTCTTTTTATGCAATCTGATGTTGTGTGTGTGGATTTGCATCCGCCTTTCAACATATCAAAAATAATTATTGCGGCAATATGAACGTTTGCGTCGCCCTGTTGAGGAGCGTTCATTCAGTGGCAAATGGCAGAGGAAAATGCTGGGGATAAGTTTTTCTTTGGAGAAATCAGCAGGGCAAGATTCAGAACGTGATACATGTCACCAAATTTGCCCTGCAAAAAAATTTTAACCGGGGAAGCACTCCCCCGGTCAGATCATTTCACGATGGTCTTGACGCCGTCAGCGGTCCCGATTAACGCCACATCCGCGCCACGGTTGGCAAACAGGCCGACGGTCACCACGCCGGGAATGGCGTTAATGGCATTTTCCATCGCCACCGGATCGAGGATCTCCATTCCGTGCACATCGAGGATCACGTTACCGTTGTCGGTCACTACCCCCTGACGGTATTCCGGACGACCACCCAGTTTAACCAACTGGCGGGCCACTGCGCTACGTGCCATTGGGATAACCTCAACCGGCAGCGGGAAGTTACCCAGGATATCCACTTCTTTGGACGCATCGGCAATACAGATAAATTTCTTCGCCACGGAGGCAATGATCTTTTCACGAGTCAGCGCCGCGCCGCCGCCTTTAATCATCTGCATGTGGCCGTTAATTTCGTCCGCGCCGTCGACGTAGACGCCAAGGCTGTCCACTTCGTTGAGATCAAACACAGGGATGCCGAGGCTTTTGAGTTTTTCAGTTGAGGCATCCGAGCTGGAAACAGCACCTTCAATCTGACCTTTCATGGTGCCCAGCGCGTCAATAAAGTGCGCGGCTGTTGAACCGGTACCTACCCCTACAATGGTGCCGGGCTGTACATACTGAAGTGCCGCCCATCCTACTGCTTTTTTCAGTTCATCCTGCGTCATGATCGTCTCGCCTTTGTGGAGAAAAATTCACGCGCATTATAGACCATTGCGCGGAAAAATCTTCCCGGCCCGCTCCCAGGCTGCGGATTTCGTCTTTACCCAATGCAAATTTATGTCATAGTGCAGAACAAGCAAAAATTTCAGGAGTGTGTCAGATCAATGAAACGTCCGGACTACAGAACACTACAAGCACTGGATGCCGTTATACGTGAACGCGGGTTTGAGCGCGCGGCGCAAAAGCTGTGCATCACCCAATCTGCCGTTTCGCAACGCATCAAACAGCTTGAGAATATGTTCGGACAACCGCTGCTGGTCCGTACCGTTCCGCCGCGCCCGACGGAGCAAGGTCAAAAGCTGCTGGCACTGCTTCGCCAGGTGGAGTTGCTGGAAGATGAGTGGCTGGGCGATGAGCAAACTGGCTCCACGCCGCTGCTGCTGTCGCTGGCGGTCAACGCCGACAGTCTGGCGACCTGGCTGCTGCCGGCCCTGGCGCCGGTACTGGCCGACTCCCCTATTCGCCTCAACCTGCAGGTGGAAGATGAAACCCGTACCCAGGAACGTCTGCGTCGTGGTGAAGTGGTAGGGGCGGTAAGTATTCAGCATCAGGCGCTGCCTAGCTGTCTGGTGGATAAGCTCGGCGCGCTCGACTATCTGTTTGTGGGCTCCAAAGCGTTTGCCGAACGCTACTTCCCGAATGGCGTCACCCGTTCCGCGCTCCTGAAAGCGCCTGCGGTGGCGTTTGACCATCTGGACGACATGCACCAGGCCTTCCTGCAACAGAACTTCGATCTGCCGCCAGGCAGCGTTCCGTGCCACATCGTCAACTCTTCGGAAGCCTTTGTGCAACTGGCGCGTCAGGGCACCACTTGCTGTATGATCCCGCACCTGCAGATTGAAAAAGAGCTGCAAAGCGGTGAGCTAATCGATCTCACGCCGGGCCTTTTCCAGCGCCGGATGCTCTACTGGCATCGGTTTGCGCCAGAAAGCCGCATGATGCGCAACGTCACCGACGCGCTGCTGGCCTACGGTCACAAGGTGCTGCGTCAGGACTGAGCCGCGCTTACTCTACGCTATAGAAGTGTCTGAGCTCATCGAACTGCATGGCGAATTCGATGTAGCTCATCAGCGCGGGAGAGTTCAGCTTACGGCTGGGATAAACCAGCCAAAGATCGTTTCCCGCCACCCTCCATTCCGCCAGCACCGGTACCAGATCGCCCTTGTCGATTTTATCTTCCAGCATGAATGCCGGCAGCAGCGTGATCCCGGCGCCTGCGATAGCGCTTTCGCGGGCATACACCAGGTTATCCGTCAGATGAACCCGGTCAGGCAGGTGCTGGTAATCTTCATCGTCCCGATGGAATAACCACTCAGACCAGGCCTTGTGCGCAATGCAATGGTGCTCGACCAGTTGACGGGGATGGGTTAACGGCGCAAATCGCGACAGGTAATCGGGTGAAGCCAGCAGATAGCGCGGACAATGGCCAATCATGCGTCCGATCAGCGAAGAATCCTGCGGCTTACCGGTGCGCAACGCGACGTCAAAACCACTGTCCACCAAATCCAGCAGCTCGTCGGAGATATTGATATCCAGATAAACATCAGGGTAGCGCTGCTGGAACTGCGTGTTCAGGCGCGCCAGCAGCGTCGCGCCAATACCTGCCGGCGACGTGATGCGCAACCGTCCACTGGGGTTGTCACGCAACCGCTGAACCGCGTATTCCGCGCGTTCGCTGGCCGCGAGAATTTCACGACAGTGCACCAGATAGTGTTCACCGGCGTAGGTCAGGTTAAGTTTGCGGGTGGTACGGTTGATGAGACGAATGCCGACGTGCTGTTCAAGCTGGCTGATGCGCTGGCTAACGCTCGACTTCGGCAGCCCCGCCTTTTGCGCGGCGACGGTAAAACTGCCGTGTTCGGCGACCAGGGCAAACAGCGCCATATCCTGCAAGTGCTTAAACATTGCGTTCACCCTGGGGCCTGAATCACCCCTGCTCACCCATCATCTCTTTGACCAGCTCGACGCAACGCAGGAAACGGCCATCGTAATCCGCCTCTTCGACATGCACGAAGTCGATATTGTTTTCACGCAGCATCTCCACCAGCAGCGTCTGAAATTCTTTGCGGTCCACTGAACTACCGAGGCTGCGCAGACCGTCCGCCACCCACGGCGTGTTATTTTCCAGCAGGATCACCAGGTCAAAGCGGTATTCATCGATCAACGCCTGCACAAACGGATGCTCTCGCCCTTCGTACTTTTTGCAAAAGGCCTGAGTCGTGACAAAGTCGGTATCAACAAACGCCACTTTATTGGCGTACTTCACTGCAAAATCAATGTACTGCGCGTGGCCCAGCGCGATTTTATCGTAGTCAGAATATTGCAGCGCCATCTCATCCCCCCCGAGGTGAGAGAAGACATAGTCGCGGCCATATTCCCACGCACTGGTGGTATTGAAGATATTTGCCAGCTTATTAACCAACGTTGACTTTCCGCTCGACTCTCCGCCCAGCACCGCCACGGTACGCACGAAGAACGGCTTCACTTCGGTAGGAATATATTCCCAGTAGCGGAATGGATTTTCACGGATTTGCGCACCGCTGATGCTCATAAAGGTGCGTTTGGGATCGATGAGCACCGTTTCGATACCCAGATGTTCCAGGTACTGCGGCGCATCGGCTTCTTCTGAGGTATAGATCCAGTTTGGCGCAATCCCTTTCTCCGCCATAAACGCGTTGATGCCCTTGCTCCAGACGTCCCAGCCGTGCGGATACGGCTCCATCCCCTCTTCGTTGAAGGCATGAATGCGGATATTTTTCTGATATTTGAACGTTTGTAACAGCCAGCGCAGGCGATCCGACACGGTGGGCTGTTGCGACATCGCGCTGTCTTCAAACAGCGCGCGGTCGCGCGTATTGTCATAGCCCATGATGATATGCAACTCGTCCACCTGGCTACAGGCGCGCTGAATCAGATAGATATGACCGGTATGCAGCGGATAAAATTTGCCGAACACTACGCCGATATTTTTCCGCTGCCGGGGAAACTCCAGCCCCAGAAAACGGTGCAACGCCTCCAGCTTTTGTGCGCTGGGGCTTTTAATCTTGGCATTGAGGAGCTGGCTGAGATAGCCCTTGGTCATTCCACTGGCATCCGCCACTTGTTGCAGGGTACAGCCCTTTTGCTTAATTGCGGTTTTCAGATAATCAAATGACGACATGGGTAACCTCCGTTTCACTCATTATAAGTCGTCAAATACGTTTAACGCATCCGCCAGCTTCTTGACGCCAAAAACCTGCATCCCTTCTGGCGGTTTTTTCGGCACGTTGGCCGCCGGTACTATCGCGCGACGGAAGCCGTGTTTTGCAGCTTCTGAAATACGTTCCTGACCGCTGGGCACCGGGCGAATCTCTCCTGCCAGCCCCACTTCGCCAAACACCACCAGATCCTGCGGCAGCGGTCTGTCGCGCAGACTGGAGACCATCGCCAGCAGCAGCGCCAGATCCGCGCTGGTTTCTGTGACTTTGACGCCGCCCACCACGTTAACGAACACGTCCTGATCCGCCATTTGCAGACCGCCGTGACGGTGCAGCACTGCCAGCAGAATCGCCAGACGGTTCTGCTCCAGACCCACCGCAACCCGTCGCGGGTTCGCCATCATCGAGCGATCGACCAACGCCTGGATCTCCACCAGCAGCGGTCGCGTCCCTTCCCAGACTACCATCACCGAACTGCCGGAAGTGACCTCATCGCCGCGACTCAGGAAGATCGCCGAAGGGTTGCTCACTTCCCGTAGTCCCTGTTCGGTCATCGCGAAAACGCCTAATTCATTCACCGCACCAAAACGGTTTTTGTGGCTGCGCAGGGTGCGGAAACGGGAATCGGCATCGCCATCCAGCAATACCGAGCAGTCGATGCAGTGCTCAAGTACTTTTGGCCCGGCCAGCGAGCCGTCTTTGGTCACGTGACCCACCATCACAATCGCCACACCACGTGTTTTGGCAAAGCGTGTCAGGTAGGCCGCCGTCTCACGCACCTGCGCCACGCTACCGGGCGATGACTGGATATCCGCCATGTGCATCACCTGAATGGAGTCGATCACCATCAGTTTTGGCTGCTCTTCTTCCGCAATCAGGCAGATCTGCTCAATGCTGGTTTCCGAAAGCATGTTGAGATTGTTGGTCGGCAAACCGAGACGGTGCGCGCGCATTGCCACCTGCTGCAGGGACTCTTCCCCGGTGACGTACAGGGTTTTCATCTGCTCCGCGAGCTTGCACAGCGTCTGCAACAACAGCGTGGATTTCCCCGCGCCAGGGTTACCGCCAATCAGAATCGCGCTGCCGGGAACGACTCCACCGCCCAGCACACGATCAAACTCTTTAAAACCGGTGGAAAAACGCGGCAGCTCTTCCAGGCTGATATCGGAAAGCTTCTGGACTTTTGCAACGCCCGCGCTCCCGGCATAACCACTCAGTCGCTCATTACGCGCCACCGTCGGCGATGCAGCCAGGCGCACCTCTGTGATGGTGTTCCAGGCATGACAGGCGCTGCATTGCCCCTGCCAGCGCGGATAATCCGCCCCGCATTCATTACATACAAAGGCGCGTTTTGGAGCTTTTGCCACGGTTTACCTCATTATTTCTGGTTCATGCTGCCGGAGAGAATGCAGAACACGCCCATCAGGTCAGCGTGACGGATAGTAATTTCCGTCTTTTCATTCACTTTCGGCTTAGCATGGTACGCAATCCCCAGCCCCGCCGTTTTGATCATCGGCAGATCGTTGGCGCCATCGCCAATCGCCACGGTCTGCGCGATCGGGATTTCATACTCCTGCGCCAGTCGGGTCAGCGTTTTGGCCTTATACTGCGCATCGACGATATCGCCAATCACGTTGCCGGTAAACTTGCCGTCCATGATCTCCAGTTCGTTCGCCACTGCCGCCGTTAGCCGCAGTTTCTCACGCAGATACTCGGCAAAGAAGGTAAAGCCGCCGGAGGCGATCGCCACCTTCCAGCCCAGCGTTTCCAGCTTCAGCACCAGTTGCGTCAGGCCTGGCATCAGCGGCAGACTTTCACGCACCTGATGCAAAATATTGGCATCCGCGCCTTTCAGCGTCGCCACACGACTGCGCAGGCTGGCGGTGAAATCGAGTTCACCGCGCATCGCCCGTTCGGTCACTTCCGCTACCCTTTCACCGGTGCCGGCCAGTTTGGCGATCTCATCAATACACTCGATCTGAATCGCGGTAGAGTCCATGTCCATCACCAGCAGGCCTGGAGTACGCAGATGCGGGATTTTCCCCAGCGGCGCGACGTCTAATTGCGCATCATGCGCCAGTTTCGTGGCGCGAGGCGTGAGCGATCCGGCCAGGCGAATGACCTGATAGTCCTCGACGCACCAGGCCGCGACAATCACCATCGCCGCCCCCAGTTTACTCTGGTACTGGGTCAGACGTTGTTTATCCAGCCCGCGTCCGTACAGCAGCCAGCCGCTACGTCCAGCGTGGTAATCCAGTGGCATCACCTCGTCACCACTCAAAGAAAGGGGCAAACCTGGCCATAAAGAGACATCTTCAGGCAAATCGCACCAGGTAATGTTAGGCATTAAAGCTCCTGTAAAATCGTTCGGGCCGGAAAGGATCCTGGGGAAAATAACGCATGAGGCTACCTTGTAACCATCGCTTCTGGCAACATTAAGCCTCAAATTTTCAGCAGGTGGAATATGGCTCGCGCAAAACTGAAATTCCGACTTCATCGTGCAGTGATTGTATTGTTCTGTCTCGCCCTGCTTGTTGCACTTATGCAGGGCGCGTCCTGGTTCAGTCAAAATCACCAGCGACAGCGAAATCCGCAGCTTGAAGAGCTGGCCCGTACGCTGGCACATCAGGTGACCCTGAACATCGCGCCGCTGATGCGTACTGAAACGCCCGACGAAAAACGTATCAAGTCCATTTTGCAGCAATTGACGAAAGAAAGCCGCATTCTCGATGCCGGTGTTTATGATGAACAAGGCGATATGATCGCCCGTGCAGGCGAAAGCGTTAATGTACGTGACCGCCTGGCGCTGGACGGTAAAAAAGCCGGCGGCTACTTCAACCAACAGATTGTCGAACCCATTCAGGGGAAAAATGGTCCGTTAGGCTATCTGCGCCTGACACTGGACACACATACCTTAGCCACCGAAGCAAAACAGGTGGATAACACCACCAACATTTTACGCCTGATGCTGCTGCTTTCACTGGCCATCGGCGTGGTGCTGACCCGCACCCTGCTGCAGGGTAAACGTACCCGCTGGCAGCAATCGCCCTTCCTGCTAACCGCCAACAAATCGGTGCCGGAAGAGGAAGAGAGCGAGAAAAAAGAGTCATCCATTACAGGAAAGGAAAATTGACATGCCGACACTTCGCCTGCTTATTTCTGACTCTTATGACCCCTGGTTTAACCTGGCGGTCGAAGAGTGTATTTTCCGTCAGATGCCAGCCACTCAGCGCGTGCTGTTTTTGTGGCGCAATGCCGATACGGTCGTGATTGGACGCGCGCAAAACCCGTGGAAAGAGTGTAATACCCGGCGAATGGAAGAGGACAACGTGCGCCTGGCGCGTCGCAGCAGCGGCGGTGGCGCAGTATTCCACGATCTTGGCAATACCTGTTTCACCTTCATGGCCGGGAAGCCGGAATACGATAAGACCATCTCGACGTCAATTGTCCTGAATGCGCTTAACGCGCTGGGCGTGATGGCTGACGCTTCCGGACGTAACGATCTGGTGGTGAAAACGGCGGATGGCGACCGTAAGGTTTCGGGTTCAGCCTATCGCGAAACCAAAGATCGTGGTTTTCACCACGGCACGCTATTACTGAATGCGGATCTCAGCCGACTGGCAAATTATCTGAATCCGGATAAAAAGAAACTGGCAGCCAAAGGAATTACCTCTGTACGCTCGCGCGTGGCGAATCTCACCGAACTGTTGCCAGGGATCACGCATGAACAGGTTTGTGCAGCGGTGACCGAGGCCTTTTTCACCCATTACGGCGAACGCGTTAAAGCGGAGGTGATCTCGCCAGACAACACGCCAGACCTGCCGAACTTCGCCGAAACCTTCGCCCGTCAGAGCAGTTGGGAGTGGAACTTCGGTCAGGCACCAGCCTTCTCACATCTGCTGGATGAACGTTTTACCTGGGGAGGCGTTGAACTGCACTTTGACGTTGAGAAAGGACATATCACCCGTGCCCAGGTCTTTACCGACAGTCTCAATCCGGCACCGCTGGAAGCGCTCGCCGCACGTCTTCAGGGCTGTCTTTATCGTGCCAGTGTCGTTCAGCAGGAGTGCGAATCTTTGATAAGGGATTTTCCGGAGCAGGAAAAAGAGCTGCGGGAATTGTCGGCGTGGATTGCACAGGCGGTGCGCTAATAAAAAGCCCGCTGTCGCTACGCTTAGCGGGCCAGGGAAACCGTAGGCCGGGTAAGGCGAAACCGCCCCCCGGCACACCAGGTCTTACGCTTTATCGCCCAGCAGAACGGATTCCAGCGCGATCTTGATCATGTCGTTGAACGTGGTTTGACGCTCAGCGGCCGTGGTCTGCTCGTGAGTACGGATATGGTCAGACACGGTGCAGATGGTCAGCGCTTTCGCGCCAAATTCTGCCGCCACGCCGTAGATACCCGCCGCTTCCATTTCCACACCCAGGATGCCGTACTTTTCCATCACGTCGAACATTTCGCCGTCCGGAGAGTAGAACAGATCCGCAGAGAACAGGTTACCGACGCGCGCGTCCACACCCAGTGCTTTCGCCGCTTCAACCGCGTCACGTACCATGCCGAAATCAGCAATTGCGGCAAAATCATGGTCTTTGAAACGAATGCGGTTCACTTTGGAGTCGGTGCAGGCACCCATACCAATCACTACGTCACGCAGTTTCACATCGGCACGCACGGCGCCACAGGACCCTACGCGAATGATTTTCTTCACGCCGAAATCGGTGATCAGCTCTTTGGTGTAGATGGAGCAGGACGGGATACCCATACCGTGACCCATCACGGAGATCTTACGGCCTTTGTAAGTCCCGGTGAAACCTAACATGCCGCGAACATTGTTCACTTCGCGCACATCTTCAAGGAAAGTTTCCGCAATGTGTTTTGCGCGCAGCGGGTCGCCCGGCATCAAAACAACATCAGCGAAATCGCCCATTTCTGCATTAATATGTGGGGTAGCCATCTTTTATCCTTATTTCGTTGTTATTGCCTGATGGCGGCTATGCCTTATCAGGCCTACAAAACGTATTCAAATACCCTAAGGATTTCGCGTTGTAGGAAGGCGACGAATTCGTGAATCCCCGGGAGCATAGATTAACTATGTGACCGGGGTGAGCGAATGAAGTCAACGCATCTACAGCGCGAAAGACAACGGGTATTACAGCATGTTTTTACCGTAGTCCATCGGCGACGTACCAAAGTAGCTCGCCAGTGTCTGACCGATATCCGCAAAGGTTTCACGGTGACCTAACGAGCCCGGTTTTACTTTCGGACCGTACACCAGCACCGGAATGTGTTCACGGGTGTGATCCGTACCAGTCCAGCTCGGATCGCAGCCATGGTCAGCGGTCAGGATCAGAATGTCATCTTCCCCCACCAACTCCATCAGCTCCGGCAGACGGCGATCGAACAACTCCAGACCGGCGGCATAACCGGCGATATCGCGACGGTGGCCCCAGGAGGAGTCGAAGTCCACGAAGTTGGTGAAGACAATCGTCTTGTCACCGGCTTCTTTCATCTCTTTGACGGTGGCATCAAACAGCGCGTCCAGGCCCGTGGCTTTCACTTTTTTAGTGATGCCGCAGTTGGCGTAGATGTCTGCGATTTTACCGACGGAAACCACGTGGCCGTCTTTCTCATCAACCAGTTTCTGCAATACGGTCGGTGCTGGCGGTTCAACAGCCAGATCGTGACGGTTGCCAGTACGCTGGAAGTTACCCGCTTTGTCGCCAATAAACGGACGCGCGATGACGCGACCGATGTTGTAACCGCCTTCGGTCAGTTCTTCACGGGCGATCTCGCACAGTTCGTAAAGTTTATCCAGACCAAAGGTCTCTTCGTGGCAGGCAATCTGGAACACGGAGTCAGCGGAGGTATAGAAAATCGGTTTGCCAGTTTTCATATGCTCTTCGCCCAACTGATCCAGAATCACCGTACCGGATGAGTGGCAGTTACCGAGATAACCCGGCAGGTTCGCACGTTTGACCAGCTTATCCAGCAGTTCCTGCGGGAAGCTGTTTTCGTGGTCACTGAAATAGCCCCAGTCGAACAGAACTGGCACACCAGCGATTTCCCAGTGACCAGACGGCGTATCTTTACCGGAAGAGAGCTCATGCGCCCAGGCGTATGCGCCAATCACTTCCGCGTTGGCGTCCATACCGGCTGCGATTTTACCGGTAGACCCTTCATGCGCTTTCACCAGACCCAGGCGAGTCAGGTTCGGCAGATTTAGTGGGCCTTTACGCCCTTTGTCAGCCTCGCCTTTGGCACAGGCTTCAGCGATGTGTCCCATGGTGTCGGAACCGACGTCGCCAAAGCGATCCGCGTCTTCCGTTGCACCAATACCAAAGGAGTCCAGCACCATAATAAATGCACGTTTCATCTTGTTCTCCATTCATCTGCGCTGCAAAAAAGCGATCAGATCAGTATATAGCTATTCGGTAATGCGACGATAGACCGTTGGTGTGCTTTCAGGCGCTTTATCGTCAAGGATAATTGCCGCTTTGACAGCTTTCGCCGCTTCCTGCCAGCTGGCTTCATCTTTCGCGTGGATCACCGCCAGCGGACGTTGGTCGTCTACGCTGTCACCCAGACGGGCCATATCGGTAAAGCCGACGCTGTAATCAATGGTATCCGACGCCTGGCGACGACCGCCGCCCATCGACACCACCGCCATGCCCAGCGCGCGGGTGTCCATCGCGCTGACGAACCCTTCACTATCAGCATAAACCGCTTTGCTGAGCATTGCCGTCGGCAGGTATTTCGCGTAGTTCTCCACGAAGTCGGTCGGGCCTTTTTGGGCCGCAACCATACGCCCAAAGACGTCCGCCGCTTTTCCGTTATCCAGCACCGCCTGCAATTTCGCACGCGCTTCAGCGTCGTCTTTCGCCAGGTTGCCGGAGATCAGCATTTCAACACACAGCGCCATCGTCACGTCGAACAGGCGTGGGTTGCGGTATTCACCGGTCAGGAACTGTACCGCTTCGCGCACTTCCACCGCGTTGCCTGCGCTGGATGCGAGCACCTGGTTCATGTCGGTCAACAGCGCGGTTGTCCGCACACCCGCACCGTTTGCCACACCAACGATCGCTTCCGCCAGTGCTTCAGAGAGCTCATAGGTTGGCATAAACGCGCCGCTGCCGACTTTCACATCCATCACCAGCGCATCCAGCCCTTCAGCCAGTTTTTTCGCCAGAATGGAGCCAGTGATAAGCGGAATGGAATCCACCGTCGCGGTGATATCGCGGGTGGCATAAAAACGTTTGTCCGCCGGTGCGAGCGAGCTGGTTTGCCCGATGATCGCCACACCCACGTCCTTAATGATTTCGCGGAAACGGTTGTCGTCCGGGAAGATATCAAATCCCGGGATCGCTTCCAGTTTGTCGAGCGTACCGCCGGTATGACCCAGTCCGCGACCGGAGATCATCGGAATGTAGCCGCCACAGGCCGCGACCATTGGGCCAAGCATCAGCGACGTCACGTCTCCCACGCCGCCGGTGGAGTGTTTATCCACGATCGGGCCGTTCAGATTCAGGCTCTTCCAGTCCAGGACGGTTCCTGAATCCCGCATTGCCATCGTCAGCGAAACGCGTTCTGGCATCGTCATATCGTGGAAGAAAATGGTCATCGCCAGGGCGGCGATCTGCCCTTCCGAGACAGTGTTGTCACGAATACCGTTGATAAAGAAACGAATTTCTTCATCACTCAACGCATGACCATCACGTTTTTTACGAATAATTTCTTGTGCGAGAAACACGGTAACCCCCGATAAGCCAGGTTAAATGCAGCGGAAAACCCACTGCAATGATTGATTACTCTAAATAATTCGAGTCGCAGGAAGGCGGCAAGGGAGCTCATCCCCAGGAGCTTACGACAGTAAGTGACTGGGGTGAGGGAGTGCAGCTAACGCACCTGCGGCTTGAAGTATGACGAGTAATTAGTAGCTGCTTGCGCTCTTGCCGTCACCATGACCCAGCGCTTTCAGCAGGCTTGCCAGCAGACTGGATGCCCCAAAGCGGTAGTGACGGGAATCCGCCCAGTCAGCGCCGAACAGTTCGTCAGCGATAGCAAGGAACTGCTGAGCATCTTCTGCGCTACGCACGCCGCCTGCGGGTTTGAAACCTACTGTTTTGGACACGCCCATATCGCGGATCACTTCCATCATGATGCGTGCACTTTCCGGCGTGGCGTTTACGGGTACTTTACCGGTAGAGGTTTTAATGAAATCCGCACCTGCTTTGATAGAGATTTCAGAGGCTTTACGAATAAGCTGCTCTTCTTTCAGCTCACCGGTTTCGATGATCACTTTCAGCAGCACGTTTGCCGCCGCGCACGCGTCTTTACAGGCTTTAACCAGATCGAAGCCGACCTGTTCGTTACCGGCGATCAGCGCGCGGTACGGGAAGACCACGTCCACTTCATCCGCCCCGTAGGCAATCGCCGCACGGGTTTCCGCCAGCGCGATCTCAATGTCGTCGTTGCCGTGCGGGAAGTTGGTCACCGTTGCAATACGGATATCCGGGGTGCCCTGCTCTTTCAGCGTTTTACGTGCAATCGGAATAAAACGCGGATAGATGCAGACTGCAGCGGTGTTGCCGACCGGGGTTTTCGCCTGATGACACAGCGCGATCACTTTTTCATTGGTGTCGTCGTCATTCAGGGTGGTCAGATCCATCAGTTTCAGTGCGCGCAGGCTGCTTGCAGTTAAATCGCTCATAACATTCTCCAACGGCGTCGCCGTATAAAATTCTCACCTTGCGAGTCTGTTAGTATTCTAACATCCACTCGCCATTACACTTCGATATACATCACAGTTAATGAAAACTACGTACAAATTTGCATTACTGTAATGAGATCAACTTCAAACAATAGCCCTTTTATGTCGATTTCTTCTCCACTCAGCCGCATCAGGATCAAAGTGCCGGTAGCACATCTTTCTACAATGGCGTTATGATCTTCGGCCTGGAAAGGAATTACGATGCCTACGACCCATGAAACCGCGCTGCAACAACGTTGCCAGCAAATCGTCACCAGTTCACTCCTCAGTCCGGAACAGAAACGCCATTTTCTTGCGCTGGAAGCAGAGAACAACCTGCCTTACCCTTCACTGCCCGCCGGGGCGCGCCAGGCGCTGGACGACGGGGTTATCTGCGATATGTTCGAAGGTCACGCGCCGTATAAACCGCGCTATGTGCTTCCCGATTACGCGCGTTTTCTGGCCAACGGTTCAGCCTGGCTGGAACTGGAAGGGGCGAAAGATCTGGACGATGCACTGTCCCTGCTGACCATTCTGTATCACCACGTGCCTTCCGTCACATCGATGCCGGTTTACCTGGGGCAACTGGATACGCTGTTGCAACCGTATGTGAAAATTCTAACACAAGAAGCGATCGATATTCGAATAAAACGTTTCTGGCGTTATCTCGACAGAACGCTGCCTGACGCTTTTATGCACGCCAACATTGGCCCGGCCGATACCCCCATTACCCGGGCTATTTTACGCGCCGACGCAGAGTTAAAGCAGGTTGCGCCTAATCTAACATTCATCTATGACCCGGAAATCACCCCCGATGATCTGCTGCTGGACGTGGCGAAAAACATCTGTGAATGCAGCAAGCCGCATATTTCCAACGGACCGGTAAATGATAAAATTTTCACAAAAGGTCGCTATGGTATCGTCAGCTGTTACAACTCTCTGCCGCTTGCCGGCGGCGGCAGCACGCTGGTTCGTCTCAATCTGAAAGCCATTGCCGAGCGCAGCACTTCTGTCTATGACTTCTTTAGCCGCACGCTGCCGTACTACTGTCAGCAGCAAATTGCCATCATCGATGCGCGATGTGAGTTCCTCTATGAGAAATCACATTTCTTTGAGAATAGCTTCCTGGTGCAGGAAGGTCTGATCGATCCACAACGTTTTGTGCCGATGTTCGGTATGTATGGCCTGGCGGAGGCAGTCAATCTGTTGTGCGAAAAAGCGGGTATGAATGCGCGTTACGGCAAAGAGGAGACGGCGAACGATCTGGGCTATCGCATCAGCGCCCAGCTTGCGGATTTTGTCGAAAATACGCCGGTGAAATACGGCTGGCAGCAGCGTGCCATGCTGCACGCCCAGTCGGGGATCAGTTCAGATATTGGCACTACGCCGGGCGCCCGTTTGCCCTATGGCGATGAACCGGATCCGATCACCCACCTGCAAACCGTCGCACCGCATCACGCGCATTATCAGTCCGGTATCAGCGACATTCTGACGCTTGATGAGACCATCAAGCGTAACCCGCAGGCGCTGGTGCAACTCTGTCTGGGCGCGTTCAAAGCGGGAATGCGCGAGTTTACCGCCAACGTCAGCGGCAACGATCTGGTCCGCGTCACCGGGTACATGGTGCGCCTGTCGGATCTGGAAAAATACCGCGCTGAAGGCTCGCGAACCAACACCACCTGGCTGGGGGAAGAGGCCGCACGCAATACGCATATTCTGGAACGCCAACCTCGTGTCGTCAGTCATGAACAGCAGATGCGCTTCAGTAAGTAAGGTTATACCGTTCTCCTGTGTAGACGGGCCGGGCAGTCGTCTGGCCCTGTTTCTGCAAGGGTGCAATCTGCGCTGTAAGAATTGCCACAACCCGTGGACGATGGGGCGCTGCAACGACTGCGGCGAATGCGTCCCGCAGTGCCCGCATCAGGCGCTGAGTTTCAGTGACGGGAATGTTGTCTGGCATGCCGAGGTCTGCGAACAGTGTGATACCTGTTTGCAGATGTGCCCGCAGCAGGCGACACCGATGGCGCAGACGATGAGCGTTGACGAGGTGTTGCGCCAGATCCGCAAAGCGTCATTGTTCGTTGAGGGGATCACGGTCAGCGGTGGCGAAGCCACGACGCAGTTGCCTTTCGTTGTGGATTTGTTTACGGCTATTAAGGCCGATCCGCAGCTCCAGCCGCTGACCTGTCTGGTCGACAGCAATGGATTGTTGAGCGAAACCGGCTGGGAGAAATTACTGCCAGTTTGCGATGGCGTGATGCTCGATCTCAAAGCCTGGGATAGCGTGCGCCACATTGCGCTCACCGGTCGGGATAACGCGCAGATCAAGCGTAGCATTACGCTGCTGGCGCAACGGGGAAAACTGGCGGAACTGCGTCTGCTGGTCATTCCAGGACAGGTGGATTATTTGCAGCACATTGATTCACTCGCCGCGTTCATCGGACAACTGGGAAATGTCCCGCTACGGCTGAATGCCTTTCACGCACACGGCGTGTACGGCGAGGCGAAAAACTGGCCGAGTGCGACGCCACAAGAGGTGGAGACGCTGGCGAAGGCATTACGGGAACGCGGAGTGACTGAGCTTATCTTCCCTGCGTTATATCTCTAGTCGTTCAGAGTAAATAAGGTCGTCGTATTGCGATACAGCGCCTCAGCGATCGCCTCTGCGGGCTCCGGGCGCAATTCGCATAACACGTCGAACACTCTCGCCGCCTGCTCCGGACGATTTGGCTGACCCTGAAAACCATTCAGCGGCATATCCGGCGCATCGGTCTCCAGCAGCAGCGCCTCCAGCGGCAGTTGCGTCATCACATCGCGGGTTTTACTGGCGCGCGGATAGGTAATCGTCCCACCCACCCCGATTTTATAGCCCAGTCGCACAAAACGCTCTGCCTGTTGCAGGCTGCCTGAGAAACCGTGCACCACACCGGTACGCGGCAAATTCTGACGTTTAAGATGCATCGCCAGCGTGTCATGCGTGCGCCGGGAATGCAGGATCACCGGCAAATCATAGCGTTTTGCTAACCGCAACTGTGCTTCCAGAAACCGCTCCTGCTTCGCGAACTGTGGATCGTCGCGATACCGATCCAGACCTACCTCACCAATGGCGATCACTTTTGTTGGGCGCGTCTCCAGTACCTGTTGCAGACGCGCAAGATCCTCATCGGTATGTTGCTCGATCACAATGGGATGCAGCCCCAGCGCGGCATACAGCGGGGAAAAACGTTCCGCCAGCGCCCACACACGGGCAAAGTTTTCCGCAGCAGTGGCCGGAATGATGATCTTCTCAATGCCTGCCTCCCCCGCGAGTTGCAGGCTGTGGGTTTCATCCCCGGTAAAAGGCGGAAAGTCAAAGTGACAGTGGGTATCGATAAAGCGAAAACTCACGCCAGATCCTCATTGCTGAATGTCGTATCGTTAGCCTGCGGCGCATTGCTCACCGCCGCCGCATGGGCATCGTTAGCGACTGGCGCCGGCGGAACCACCACCGACGTCGGCGTGACGACCTGCGGCAGGTGGCGCGATAGCGGTGGCTCTGCTGCCAACAGTTTTCCCACGGTCGCCAGGAAGTAGCGTCCGCACAGTCGCCCAATTTTATAGTCTTCCCGCAGCGCCGGAATACGGCTCCCCAGCGCCATACTTTTAAGCGGCTTCGGCGGATAGATTTCAAAGATCTTCAGCTTGCCCGGCGGTTTTTCAATGAATCGCTGAATTTCCGTATAGCTGGCTTCGTGGTGCTGAACCAAATTGACCAGCGGTTGCAGGCTGCTTTCGCCCAGCCAGCGCTCCATCCGCTTGAACCACTGCGGGGTGTAATACATTTGCGAAGGCACAGTCCGAATCACCACCAGCGTTTTCGCCCCCTGCTTCACGGCCTCCCGCACCGGAATCGCATCGCTGATCCCACCATCGAGATAATTGATCCCCTCCAGCGATACGCCGCTACGATAGAACCCCGGGATCGCGCTGGACGCCCGGATCAGATCGAGCCAGTTTTGCGTATTGGGAGAGAAATAGTTCGGCGTGTAGTCATCCCCCCGACAGGCGCACATGTAAAACGATTTCCCTGTTTCTAACAGGCGCGAGGCGGTATCCATCTGTAACGGCATCTGGCTGGCCGTGGACTCCACCAGCCAGTCGAGATCGATCAGATTCCCGCCGCGCACAAAGCGTACCGGGTCAAAGAATTCCCGTCTGGTGGTATAGCGCATGATAACTTTGCGCCCATAGCCGGGCTGGTTGCACAAATAGGCCGACAGATTTTGCGCCCCCGCAGAGGTGCCGTAATAGAGATCGAACGGATTAAACTGCGCGCGCATGAACTCGTCCAGCACACCTGCGGTAAAGATGCCACGCTGCCCGCCGCCCTCGCAGACCAACGCCAGGCGACCCGGTTTAAACCTTCTTAATGACAACGGCGCAATATTGCCAAGCGTGACGGGTATACGCTGCCCCACCTCTGCCTTCCTGTTTCTGATGACGTAATGTGCCAAAATAACGCAAATAGGCGGCGGCTAAAACCGAAAAAGCCAGTCCACTGGACTGGCTTGACAGCAAAATCGTTGTACGCTCTACGCGCTAGGGCCGCTTACGCCCTGTAAACAGGCTGACCAGGAAGAGAATAATCCCGACGACGAAGACAATTTTCGCCGCACCCGCTGCCGTACCGGCCAGTCCACCAAATCCCAGAGCGGCGGCAATTAACGCGATAACCAGAAATATAATGCCCCAACGAAACATACGCTTCTCCTTTACCATAGTTAATGTCGACCGCTTGATATGAGCGCTCAGGCCGCTCATTCACGCTATTGTTTGTGTAGTGCTCATGACGTCCTCCGACCCAGGCCGGAGGAGAAAACGAAGACTTACTGCGCTTTCAGATCGTTTTTGACGCTTTTTACGCCATCAACGGCTTTCGCGATGCTCTCAGCGCGCTCGATTTGCGCCTGAGAATCGACGGTGCCGGAAAGTTGGACTACACCATCGGTGGTTTCAACTTTCACTTTGCGGGAAGGAACGATGTCATCCGCCAGCAGTTTCGCTTTGATCTCGCTGGTCGTTGCCGTATCGCCGGCATAGCCTTTCACGGAGTCTGATTTGCTGTCGCGAACGTGGAGTTTGTCGCTAACGGAGGTCACGCCTTCAACGCCTTTCGCCACGTTCACCGCCGCTTCCGCCTGCGCCTGGCTTTCGACGAAGCCGCTCAGCGTCACCACTTTCTGCTCGGTTTTGACGGAAATATCGGTGCTCTTAATGCTTTCATGATCCACCAGTGCCGCTTTCACTTTCGCGGTAATGGCGCTGTCATCCATGAAATTACCGACTTTATTCATAGAGCTATCGACTTTCTGCCCTGCGCTTTCTACACCGGATTGCGCTTTATCCATTGTGGTGTTTTCTGCATACGCAGAACCCGTTGCCACAGCGGAGGTCAACATCACGGCCAGCAGAGTTTTAGAAATCTTCAGTCTTGTCATAGTCATCGATTTATTCCTGTATGGTTTGCTCATAATTTGAGCTCAGGCAACATAAGGTTGCATTGCTGAATGTGGTGAAAAATTCACCCAGCTCAGAAGTCAATGGCAGCGGTCACAATCACAAACGGAAAAGGTGATGATGATGCGCTGACAGATGCCTCTCTGAGTCAGTTATTAATATCGTGACTACATCAGACATTAGCTTTAAGCACTTAGATTCACGAGTTGAACGGTATTTAAAGCCAATGTTTATGTCATCACTTTGTTAAATATAGATCACAATTTTGAAAAAGCGCGGCGGATTGCGCAAAAAAGAGGCAGTCATAAGCAAAACAGAGGGATTTAAGAACATTCCGCAAGGGGCTAATAAGGCAGGAAAAGTCGCAGGGCGCAGCGGCTGCCGCGCCCTGTAGGGGGATTAGTGTTCGCGCGTCTTGCGGAACTGAACGTCAGGATAACGCTCTTGCGTCAGATTCAGGTTCACCATCGTCGGGGCGATGTAGGTCAGGTTATCGCCGCCATCCAGCGCCAGCTGAACTTCGTTCTTACGCTTAAACTCTTCGAATTTCTTCGCATCAGCGCATTCTACCCAGCGTGCCGTCGCCACGTTGACAGACTCATAAATGGCCTCAACGTTGTACTCACTCTTCAGACGGGCAACGACCACGTCAAACTGCAGCACACCGACCGCGCCCACAATCAGATCGTTATTGGCGATCGGACGGAACACCTGTACCGCACCTTCTTCGGAAAGCTGTACCAGCCCCTTCAGCAACTGTTTCTGCTTCAGCGGATCTTTCAGGCGAATACGACGGAACAGTTCCGGTGCGAAGTTCGGAATACCAGTGAACTTCATCATTTCGCCCTGGGTGAAGGTATCGCCAATCTGGATAGTACCGTGGTTGTGCAGACCGAGAATATCGCCCGGGTAAGCCTCTTCCACATGCGAACGGTCACCGGCCATAAAGGTCAGCGCGTCAGAGATCACCACATCTTTGCCGATACGAACCTGACGCATCTTCATGCCTTTTTCGTACTTGCCGGAGACGACGCGCATAAATGCCACGCGGTCACGGTGTTTCGGATCCATGTTGGCCTGAATTTTAAAGACGAAGCCGGTGAATTTCTCTTCTTCTGCTTCCACCACGCGCGTATCGGTCTTGCGCGGCATTGGCGCAGGCGCCCACTCCACCAGACCATCGAGCATATGGTCAACGCCGAAGTTACCCAGCGCAGTACCAAAGAAGACCGGGGTAATTTCGCCCGCCAGGAACAGCTCTTTATCAAACTCGTTAGAGGCCCCCTTCACCAGTTCCAGCTCGTCGCGCAACTGCTGCGCCAGATCGTCGCCAACGGCCGCGTCGAGATCCGGGTTATCCAGACCTTTAACAATACGCACTTCCTGGATGGTATGGCCTTTACCCGTCTGATACAGGTAGGTTTCATCTTTATAGAGGTGATAAACGCCTTTGAACAGCTTGCCACAGCCAATTGGCCAGGTGATCGGCGCACAGCCGATTTTCAGCTCGTTCTCGACTTCGTCCAGCAACTCCATCGGATCACGGATGTCGCGGTCGAGTTTGTTCATAAAGGTCAGGATCGGCGTATCGCGCAGACGGGTAACTTCCATCAGCTTACGTGTACGATCCTCGACGCCTTTCGCGGCGTCGATCACCATCAGACAGCAGTCCACTGCCGTCAGAGTACGATAGGTATCTTCGGAGAAGTCTTCGTGCCCCGGGGTGTCCAGCAGGTTAACCAGACAGTTGTGATACGGAAACTGCATGACAGAGGTGGTAATGGAGATCCCACGCTGCTTTTCCATTTCCATCCAGTCCGATTTCGCATGCTGGCTGGAACCACGGCCTTTTACCGTACCGGCAGTCTGGATCGCCTGTCCGAACAGCAACACCTTCTCAGTGATGGTCGTTTTACCGGCATCCGGGTGAGAAATAATGGCAAAAGTGCGGCGCTTGGCCACCTCCTGCAAATAAGGAGACAACGTCATAGTTCATTCTTCTTGAGTAAACGCGGCATCGCACCGCGCATGTTGAATACGAAAAATTGCGGCTATTTTACCCATCAGCGGGGGGGAGGCAATCAGTGTTTACACAGGAGTTGCTCCAGTTCGTGTAATGACGATACGGTCCAGGTCGGCTCGATGCCTTCCGGCTGCTCGCGATGATGCGCATTAAGCCAGCAGGTAGAAAGCCCGGCGTTGATGCCGCCGAGAATATCGGACGCGGCGGTATCCCCTACCATCAGCACCCGATCGCGATCGGGATTGCCCGCCTGCGCCAGGGCGTAATCAAAAATCTTCGGATCCGGCTTCGCCACACCCACTTCTTCGGAAATGACCAGCAAATCAAAGTAGTCCCGTAGTCCCGTGCGCTCCAGGCGGATCTGCTGTAACGAGGTGAAGCCGTTGGTAATAATGCCCATTTTGGCTTTGCCGCGAATCGCATTGAGCAGTGAAACCGCCCCCGGCAATGGCGCACAAATTTCGGCCATCGCATTCATGAAAGCCTCGTTAAGCGAGCCCGGCTCAACCTTTAACCGTTCTGCCCAGCTCTGGAAGCGGGCATGCTGAAGTTGTAATGAAGTGATCGCACCGTTCTGATAATCCACCCACAGCGGTTTATTCACGGCCTGGTAGTCCTGAAAATCTTCAGCGGTAAAGGTGATGCTGTAGTCGAGAAACATCCGCTGTAAGCCAGTAAACGAGTCAAACGTGAACAGCGTTTCGTCGGCATCAAAGAAAATCCAGTCCCACTTCATCATTACACCTTCTTTTACATACTGATTGGCAGTGCCATTATGATGGCGTCCTCACGACCGTCAGCGGTCGGATAATAATTGCGGCGAATCGTTGCCTCGTTAAAGCCTAAGCTTTCGTACAGCGCGATGGCGGCAACGTTGGAAGCGCGAACCTCTAGCCACAGCGTCAGGACGCCGCGTTTTTCTAACTCATCAATGAGATGTTCCAGCAGCGCTTTCCCTAATCCCCGGCGCTGAAAATCGGGATCAACGGCAATGTTGAACAGGGTAGCTTCATCCAGCACCACCTGCGTAATGGCAAACGCCGCCATTCTCCCCTCTACCGTCAATTGATAGTTGAGATAACGCTCCCCATGATTACTGGCAAAAGTGTGTTCACTCCAGGGAAACGCATGGGCGCGCTTTTCAATCTGAAACGCGGCGGGTAAATCACTCTGATTGAGGGAAGAAATCGTGTTCATGTGTGCAGATTTGTTGCCATAGTGCGGCGCGTGCCGTTGGGTTTGCCCGCAATTCATCAAATGCCGGCGTTGCAACCTGCGCACCTTCCAGCGACAACGGCGCGTCTGTACCCAGCCGCCAGCTGTTGCAGCGACTCCCCTGTGGCAGCATCGCGACGCGTTCGGGCGTCACCTGCAAAACCTGATCGGGGCTCAGTGTTAATGCGCGCAGAATATCGTTTACCAGAGGTTCGGTCAGCGGCGGCAGAGCTTCACCCACCATCACCAGACGGACGTGCGCAGGAATGGAAATCGCGATCTCTCCCTGCAACGCGCCGGGGCGACGCAGCGACCACTGGGTAATGCCCAGTTGCTGTAACTGCCAGTCTCGTCGGATTGTCATAGCGAATCGCTCCTGTATTCAGGGGCGCAAATATAGCAAATTAGTCGAATAGACGCCATCAAACGTCTATAATCGCCCGCTGTATGAATTAAGGAGTTTTCCATGTCTGCTTTTACCCCGGCAAGTGAAGTCTTGCTGCGCCACAGTGATGATTTCGAACAAAGCCGTATTCTGTTTGCCGGAGACTTGCAGGATGACCTGCCCGCGCGCTTTGAAAGTGCTGACCGCCGCGTGCATACACAACAATTCCACCACTGGCAGGTGCTGAGCCGCCAGATGGGCGACAACGCACGCTTCAGCCTTGTCGCACAAGCGGAAGACGTTGCCGACTGCGACACCTTTATCTACTACTGGCCGAAAAACAAGCCGGAAGCCCAGTTCCAGTTGATGAATATTCTGTCACTGCTTCCCGTGGGAACCGACATTTTCGTGGTCGGTGAAAACCGCAGTGGCGTACGTAGCGCTGAGCAAATGCTGGCGGAATACGCGCCGCTGAACAAAATCGACAGCGCGCGTCGTTGCGGCCTGTATCACGGTCGTCTGGAAACACAACCGACGTTTGATGCCGAAAAATACTGGGGCGAATACCACGTTGACGGGCTGACGATCAAAACCTTGCCTGGTGTCTTCAGCCGTGATGGTCTGGATGTTGGCAGCCAGTTACTGCTCTCTACCCTGACGCCGCACACCAAAGGTAAAGTGCTGGACGTCGGTTGCGGCGCAGGCGTACTTTCTGTCGCGCTTGCCCGCCACTCGCCGAAAGTGCGTTTAACGCTCTGCGACGTTGCCGCGCCAGCGGTTGAAGCCAGTCGCGCCACCCTGGCGGCGAACGGCATTGAAGGTGAGGTTTTTGCCAGCAACGTCTTTTCTGAAGTGACGGGGCGTTTTGATATGATTATCTCCAACCCGCCATTCCATGACGGTATGCAAACAAGCCTGGATGCTGCACAAAGTCTGATTCGCGGTGCCGTACGTCACCTGAACAGCGGCGGTGAACTGCGCATTGTCGCTAACGCCTTCCTGCCATATCCGCAGGTTCTGGATGAGACCTTTGGCTTCCACGAGGTCATCGCTCAGACCGGTCGCTTCAAAGTGTATCGCACGGTCATGACCCGCCAGGCAAAGAAAGCGTGATATCACGATAACGGCCATGCGAATGGCCGTTGAGAGGGATGACAAACCTCATTCCGATACCGGACAAACAGAGATCACCTCATTAAAAAAAGGAAAATCAATTCATTGATTTTCGGCTGATAACCACAAAGAAGGGAAAACCACGTTTTTTCCTTCTTTGTCTGCAGTCTGAACGGCCATGCGAATGGCCGTTTTTGCAGCAATCACCGCTATCTCACGTAATTAACTATTGACGAAAAGCTGAAAACCACTAGAATGCGCCTCCGTGGTAGCGATTCTTTTTAAGAATCGATGGTATGCGAAGGTGGCGGAATTGGTAGACGCGCTAGCTTCAGGTGTTAGTGTCCTTACGGACGTGGGGGTTCAAGTCCCCCCCCTCGCACCATAAACCACGTTGATATTGCTCGCACTGGGCGAAGGTGGCGGAATTGGTAGACGCGCTAGCTTCAGGTGTTAGTGTTCTTACGGACGTGGGGGTTCAAGTCCCCCCCCTCGCACCAAACGAGGCGATATCAAAAAAAGTAAGATGACTGTGCGAAGGTGGCGGAATTGGTAGACGCGCTAGCTTCAGGTGTTAGTGTCCTTACGGACGTGGGGGTTCAAGTCCCCCCCCTCGCACCAATTATCTT